>NZ_JBFTRX010000001.1:0-715547 GCF_056399725.1 Achromobacter sp. 01N37 | reverse complement strand
GCCAGCACGCCCCAGTCCATGCCGGAGGCCGACACGGTTCGGGTCATGGTGGCGACGATGGGCTTGGCGTTCACCGACGTGAGCGTGCGCGCCAGCAGCAGTTCCACCCAGCTGAACATGAAGCAGAAGAAGGCCGCCACGCCTACCCCCGACTTGATCAGCGGCAGGAAGATCGTCAGGAAAAAACGTGGAAACGAGTAGCCGTCGACATAGGCGGTTTCGTCAATTTCGCGCGGCACGCCCGACATGAAGCCTTCCAGAATCCACACGGCCAGCGGCACGTTGAACACCAGATGCGCCAGCGCCACGGCCAGGTGCGTGTCCATCAGGCCGAACGAGCTGTACAGCTGAAAGAACGGCAAGAGGAACACGGCGGGCGGCGTCATGCGGTTGGTGAGCAGCCAGAAGAACACGTGCTTGTCGCCGATGAAGCGGTAGCGCGAAAACGCATAGGCCGCGGGCAGCGCCACGGCCAGCGAGATCACGGTGTTGATGACC
This sequence comes from Achromobacter sp. 01N37, assembly GCF_056399725.1. Taxonomy (NCBI): domain Bacteria; kingdom Pseudomonadati; phylum Pseudomonadota; class Betaproteobacteria; order Burkholderiales; family Alcaligenaceae; genus Achromobacter; species Achromobacter sp. 01N37. The sequence continues at coordinate 715,049 of NZ_JBFTRX010000001.1, read as the reverse complement.
ACGTAGATCAGCGAGTTGATGTAGCCCGAATACCAGGCCCGGTCAGTGAAGATGGTGCGGTAATGCTCGAACGTGAAGTCGCGCGGCCACAGCGTCAGCGTGCTGACGATTTCCGTATTGGTCTTGAACGACATGTTCAGCATCCAGTACAGCGGCAGGATGGCGAACACCAGGTACAGGATCAGGAAGGCGGAACGCCACCAGGTGGATTGGTCACGCATGGGGATGCTCCTCGTCCAGGCCGCCGGAGGTGCCTGCGCGCTGCATCCAGTTGTAGAGGATGAAGCACAGCAGCAGGATGATCAGGAAGTAGATGATCGAGAACGCCGCGGCCGGGCCCAGGTCGAACTGGCCCACGGCTTTTTGCGTCAGGTATTGCGACAGGAACGTGGTGGAGTTGCCCGGCCCGCCGCCGGTCAGCACGAACGGCTCGGTGTAGATCATGAAGCTGTCCATAAAGCGCAGCAGCACGGCAATCATCAGCACGCCGCGCATCTTGGGCAGCTGGATGTAGCGGAACACGGCCAGCCGCGACGCCCCGTCGATGCGCGCGGCCTGGTAGTAGGCGTCGGGAATGGCGCGCAGGCCCGCGTAACACAGCAGCGCGACCAGCGGCGTCCAGTGCCACACGTCCATGACCAGCACGGTCACCCAGGCGTCGAGGTCGTTGCCGGTGTAGTTGTAGTCCACCCCCAGCCAGGTCAAGGTGGCGCCCAGCAGGCCGATGTCGGTGCGGCCGAACACCTGCCAGATGGTGCCCACCACGTTCCACGGAATCAGCAACGACAGCGCGATGATGACCAGCACGGCAGAGGCGCGCCAGCCGCTGGCGGGCATGGACAGCGCCAGCAAAATGCCCAGCGGAATCTCAATGGCCAGCACCGCCAGCGAAAAGCCGATCTGCCGGAACAAGGCGCCGTGCAATTCTTCGTCCTGCAAGACAGCGGCAAACCATTCCGTGCCGACGAACACGCGGCGTTCGGGGGAAATGATGTCTTGCACCGAGTAGTTGACGATGGTCATCAGCGGCAAGATCGCCGAAAACGCCACGCACAGCACCACGGGCAACACCAGGAACCAGGCTCGATGATCGATGGGTTTCATGGGATCAGCACCTCGTCGCGATAAAAGCAGGTGTGCGGATTCAGCACCGACAGCCAGACCGTGCCGCCCGCCGCCACGGGCACGATGTTGCTGCCCAGCCTGGCGCGCACGGCGGTGCCTTCGAAGTCGGCCACCAGCAAGGTGTAGGTGCCCACGTCTTGCACGCGCTCCACCCGCATGGGCACGCCGCCGGCCGCGCCGGGTTCGGTGACGCGCAGGTATTCAGGCCGCACGCCCAGCTTGACGGGGCCGGCGCCTTCCAGCTTGGCGGCGAGCTCGCCGCTTGCTCCTTCCACCCGCGCCTGCCCTACCGTCAGCCCGCCCTCGCGCCACTGCGCTGGCAGGAAGTTCATGCCCGGCGAACCGATGAAATGGCCCACGAAGGTATGCGCGGGCCGTTCGAACAAGTCGTCCGCGCTGCCCACCTGCACGGCGCGGCCACGCGCCATCACCATGACCTGGTCGGCAAAGGTCAGCGCTTCGGTCTGGTCGTGGGTGACGTAGATCAGCGTCAGCTTGAATTCGTGATGGATTTCCTTGAGCTTTCTGCGCAACTCCCATTTCAACTGGGGGTCGATGACGGTAAGCGGTTCATCAAACAAAATCGCCGACACGTCGCTGCGCACCAGGCCCCGGCCCAGCGAGATCTTCTGCTTGGCGTCCGCCGTCAGGCCGCTTGCGCGCCGGTCCAGCACGGACGACATTTCCAGCATCTCGGCGATGCGGCCCACACGTTCGCGGATGCGGTCTGGCGGGATGCCCCGGTTGCGCAGCGGGAACGCCAGGTTTTCGGCCACCGTCATCGTGTCGTATACGACCGGGAACTGGAACACCTGAGCGATGTTGCGCGCCTGCGGCGTCTTGGCCGTGACGTCCTGCCCATCGAACAGAATCCGGCCATGCGACGGCTGCAGCAGCCCCGACACGCAGTTAAGCAATGTTGTCTTGCCGCAGCCCGATGGCCCCAGCAAAGCGTACGCGCCGCCATCGCGGAACGTGAACTTCAGCGGCAGCAGCGCGTAGTCCTCGTCGGTTTGGGGATGGGCGACGTAGGAATGGGAAAGGTCCAGCTCAATCTGCGCCATCAGGTCAGCTCCCCGGCGCCCGCGGGCTGGCGCGGCGCGGCCAGCAGCGCGCCGTCGGCGCCAAAGGCATAGGTCTGCGCGGGGTCGAAATACAGCTGCACGCGCTCGTCCAGCTTGTACCGGTGCACCCCCGGCAACTGCGCCACCACATCGCCCGCTGCGGTTTCGGCATGCACAAAGGTGTCGGAACCTGAAATCTCGGCCAGCTTCACCGTGCCCGGCAGGCTCAGGTGGCCCGCGCGCGGTTCCACATCCAGCGCGCCCGCCCGCAAGCCGGCGGTGATGTCGCCCCCGGCGTTGGCGGGCAAGTGGCGGTCCACCGCCAGCTCGCCTTGCAGGACGAAACCCGTGCCGGTGCGCCGCGCGGGAAACAGGTTCATGGGCGGGTCGCTGAACGCGCGCGCCACCCGGATGGAATTGGGCCGGTGAAAGACCTCGGCGGTGGGGCCGTATTGCAGCAGTTCGCCGGCATCCAGCACGGCGGTGTGGCCGCCCAACAACAGCGCTTCGCCCGGCTCCGTCGTGGCATACACCACGGTCGAGCGCCCTTCTGCGAACAATTCCGAAAGCTCGTCGCGCAATTCTTCGCGCAGCTTGTAGTCCAGATTGACGAGCGGCTCGTCCAGCAGGATGAGCGGCGCGTCCTTGACCAGCGCGCGCGCCAGCGCCACCCGCTGCTGCTGCCCGCCCGACAATTCAGACGGATAGCGCTCAAGCAAGTGGTCTATGTGCAGGCGCGCCGCCATGGCGCGAACTTTTTCGCGGATGTCCCGTTCGCCGCGCAGCTTCAGCGGCGACGCAATGTTGTCGTAAACCGACATGGACGGGTAATTGATGAACTGCTGATACACCATCGCGACGTTGCGCTGGCGCACGGGAACGCCTGTGACGTCGGCGCCATCGACCAGCACGCGGCCTTCGGTGGGCCGGTCCAGCCCGGCCATGATGCGCATCAACGAGGTTTTGCCGGCCAGGGTCACCCCCAGCAGCACCGTCATGGCGCCCGGAACCGGGGCCAGGCTCATGGGAGTCAGGTGCGTTTGCGAACCGGCGCGCAAACCTATCCTGTCCAGGGTCAGCTGCATCTAGTCTCCTCAACCTACTTATATGTCCCTGTTTTTACAAACGGACTTCGGCATTCGGTACAGCGCGGCACAACTTCCCAGCCGTTGCGCGCAGGGGCGCAACACGATGAGCATACTCTTTCAGATGGCTTTCGTTTTTTGTGCGTTTTACCGAAGAAGCGAACAAAAAACAATCTTGCAGTGCGGCATTATTTTTCGCTTTTGTTGTTTTATCATTCGCATATGACATTAAATCCACGACAGAGCGCCTTGGTCGAAATGGTGCGAGCCCAAGGCTCGGCCACGATCGAAGAACTCGCCAAACGCTTTGACGTCACGCTGCAAACCGTGCGGCGGGACGTGAACATCCTTTCGGAAGCCGGCCTGCTGTCGCGCTTCCATGGCGGCGTGCGCATTGAAGCGTCCACCATCGAGAACATTGCCTACCGCAAGCGCCAGGGCCTGCACGCGGCCGGCAAGCAGCGCATTGCCGAAGCCGTGGCGCGCGCCGTGCCGGACGGCTGTTCGCTGATCCTGAACATTGGCACCACCACCGAAGCCATCGCGCGCGCCCTGCTGCGCCATCGCGGCTTGCGCGTCATCACGAACAACCTGCATGTGGCGGACATTCTGTCTGACAACCCGGACTGTGAAGTCATCGTGGCGGGCGGCGTGGTGCGGTCGCGCGACCGCGGCATCGTCGGCGAAGCCACCATGGATTTCATCCGCCAGTTCAAGGTGGACATCGGGCTGATCGGCATTTCGGGCATCGAAGCCGATGGCACGCTGCGCGACTACGACTTCCGCGAAGTGCGCGTGGCGCGAACCATCATCGAGCAATCGCGCGAGGTCTGGCTGGCGGCAGACAGCAGCAAGTTCAAGCGCCAGGCCATGGTGGAACTGGCGCATATCTCGCAGATCGACCGTTTCTTTACCGACGCGCATCCGCAGGAACCGCTGGCGCAAGTGTTGCTGGATTCCGGCGTGCGCTGCGACGTTGCGGCGGCCCCGAATCCGGCTGGCGCAACCGTCACGACGACCTCCTCGGCAACCCCCGCTTGAATGTGAACGCCAGACCCGGGAGCGCCAGACCCGGGCCACCCGCCCGCCACTGACGCCCCGCACGAATCCACCCGTATTTAATTGGCGGCTTTGCCGCAACAACTTATGAACCAACCGCTAGCCAACGTCACCCCGCCCGATCGCAACCGCCTGTTGTCCACGCTGGACAACACGCCGTCCTGGGACGTCATCGTCATCGGCGGCGGCGCAACGGGCCTGGGCACCGCCGTGGATGCCGCCTCGCGCGGGTTTCGCACGCTGCTGATCGAAGGCGCCGACTTCGCCAAAGGCACGTCAAGCAAAGCCACCAAGCTGGTGCACGGCGGCGTGCGCTATCTGGCGCAAGGCAACGTCAGCCTGGTGCGCGAAGCGCTGCACGAACGTGGCCTGCTCAACCGCAACGCGCCGCATCTGGTGTGGCCGCTGGGCTTTGTGGTGCCGGCCTACAACCTGCTGGATCAGCCCTTCTACGGCATCGGCCTGAAGATGTACGACATGCTGGCCGGCAAGCTGAACCTGGCGCCCAGCCGTTGGCTGTCGCGCCGCGACACGCTAGCCAACGCGCCGACGCTGGCTGAAAAGGTCAACGGCCGCGGTTTGAAGGGCGGCGTGCTGTATTACGACGGCCAGTTCGATGACGCGCGCCTGGCCATGAGCCTGATGCGCACGCTGTTCGATCTGGGTGGCACGGCGGTGAACTACGTGCGCGCCACGGGCCTGACCACCAGCAACGGCAAGGTGGACGGCGTGACTGCCCAAGACGTGATCGGCGGCGCCAGCTTTTCGCTGCGCGCGCGTTGCGTGATCAACGCCACGGGCGTCTGGGTGGACGCCGTGCGCCGCATGGAAGACAAGAACGCGCAGACCATGGTGGCGCCCAGCCAGGGCGTGCACCTGACCTTGCCGCAGGATTTCCTGCCGGGCAAGCGCGCCATCCTGATCCCGAAAACCGACGACGGCCGCGTGCTGTTCGTGGTGCCATGGAATGGTCACACCATCGTCGGCACGACCGACACGCCGCGCAACGACCTGCCGCTGGACCCGGAAGCGGGCGCGCAGGATGTGGACTTCATTCTGAGCACGGCCGCGCGCTACCTTAGCCGCAAGCCCACGCGCGATGACGTCACCAGCGTCTGGGCGGGCCTGCGTCCGCTGGTCAAGGCTACGGGCGATGCGTCGACCAAGCAGCTGTCGCGCGAGCACACCATTCTGGTGTCCAACGCCGGGCTGGTGACGGTAACGGGCGGCAAGTGGACGACCTACCGCCGCATGGCGCAAGACGTGGTGGACACGGCGATTCAGCATCAGCTGCTGACGCAAGCCACCTGCCGCACCGAGTCCCTGCCCTTGCATGGCGCGTCGGGCCTGTCGCCTGCGCAAGAACACGCGGGCACGCCGGACAGCTATTACGGCAGCGATCTGGCCACGCTGAAGGCCTTGCCGGGCGCCGAGCGCATGCTGATCAAGGCCAGCGGCCTGACCGAAGCGCACGTGCGTTTCGCGGCGCGCTTTGAACTTGCGCGCAGCGCCGAAGACGTGCTGGCGCGCCGCAACCGCGCGCTGTTCCTGGACAGCGAAGCCGCAATGCTGGCCGCCCCGGAAGTGGCGCGCATCCTGGCCGAAGAACTGGGCCACGACGCAGCGTGGCAGCAACGCACGCTGCAAGATCTGGCCGTGGTGGCGGCGAAGTACAGGCTGTAATTACCGGCTGTAATTACCGGCTGTAATTACCGGCTGTAGTTAGCGCCTGTAGTTAGCGCCTATAACTACCGCCTGTCATTCACGGCACCCGCAACGGGCTGATCAGAATCATCGCTTCAAACACGCGCAGCATGTCGGGGTCGCATTTTGACCCCGCTTCGCGATTCAGGATGCGCATGATCTCGGCGTGCGACCGAGCAGGATGGTACGGCCGCGTATCGCCCAGCGCATCGTAGGAATCGGCCAGCGAAATAATGCGCGAGAGCATCGGGATGTCGTGTCCCGACAGCCCGGCCGGGTAGCCCGACCCATCGAAATGTTCATGATGATGCCGTACCGCCAGCGCGATCAGATCGCGCTGCGGCATGGCGCTGTGCATGATGATGTCGGCGCCGGTTGCGGCATGCCCCTTCATGATTTCCCAGTCTTCCGCTTCCAGCCGGTTCGGCGAAAACAGCACGCGGTCAGGGGTGCCGATCTTGCCCACGTCATGCAGGCGGGCGGCGACGGCAACGGCCGCTTGTTCGGATTCGCTCAGGCCGCAGGCTTGGGCCAGCGCCACACTTAAGGCGACCACGCGGTCGCAGTGGCGGCCGGTGGCGAGATCACGCGCTTTCATGGCCGCAAACAGCGCGGCCTCGCAGGAACCTGCGGCGGCATGACAGCCGCTGGAACCTTCGGGGTTTTCGGGTACGTCGGGAGGCATCAGGGAAGGCGCGCCGCTGCAACGGAGAGGCACGCTTGTGTCAGAAAGTAGCAATTCTGACACAGTGTGCCGAACTTCAACCCAAACAGACCAATGACCCGGCAAGCGGCGCAGATGCTGCCTTTGCCGCCGCCCCGCTCCAGCTGGCAACGATTTCAGGCCATTATCAGTTCTTCAGCCGCGCCAGCAAGGCCTGCGCCACTCCCACTGACGATGCCGGGTTCTGCCCCGTAACCAGCAAACCATCGCTGACCACATAGGGCTGCCAATCCGGCCCCTTGCTGTACACGCCGCCCAAGCGGACCAGTTCATCTTCCACCAGAAAAGGCACCACGTCGGTCAGTTGCACCGCCGCCTCTTCCGCGTTGGAAAAGCCCGTGACCTGGCGGCCTTGCACCAGCGGTTTGCCATCAGCGGTCTTCGCGTGGCGCAGCACGCCGGGCGCGTGGCACACCGCCGATACCGGCTTGCCCGCCGCCAGCATCGTTTCAATCAAGGCCACCGATTTGGCGTCTTCCGCCAAGTCCCACAAAGGGCCATGGCCGCCCGGATAGAACACCGCGTCGTAGTCCGCCGCCTGCACCTCGGCCAGGCGGCGGGTGGACGCCAATAGGCGCTGGGCCTCGGCATCCTGGCGAAAACGGCGCGTGTCGTCCGTCTGCGCGTCGGGGTCATCGCTCTTGGGGTCCAGCGGCGGCTGGCCGCCTTGCGGCGAGGCCAGCGTCACCGTCGCGCCCGCGTCGACAAACGCGTAGTACGGCGCGGCAAACTCCTCCAGCCAGAAGCCGGTCTTGCGGCCCGTGTTGCCCAGCGTGTCGTGGGAAGTCAGCACGATCAGGATTTTCATGTTGTGCGTCCTTAAGCTGCGGGTTGCTCGTCCGGGCCGACGCGCACAATGCGCTTGCCCGCGTTTTCGCCCTTCAACAGGCCCATCAAGCCGCGCGGCGCGTTCTCCAGGCCTTCAACCACGTCCTCGCGATACTTGATGCGCCCTTGCTGGATCAGCCCTTCCATCGCGTCACGGAATTCACCATAGCGATGCGCGTATTCGTTGAAGATGATGAAGCCCTGGAACGTCAGGCGCTTGGTCAGGATGGTGCGCATCAGCAGCGCCAGACGGTCGGGGCCTTCCGGCTGGCTGGTGGCGTTGTAGGCCGAGATCAGGCCGCAGACCGGCACGCGCGCACGCGGGTTCAAGAGCGGCAGCACCGCATCAAACACCGCGCCGCCCACGTTTTCGAAATACACGTCAATGCCTTGCGGCACGGCGCGCGCCAGGCGGCCGGCCAGATCGGGCAGCTTGTGGTCCAGGCAGTCGTCAAAGCCCAGCTCATCAACCACATAGCGGCACTTGTCCGCGCCGCCCGCAATGCCCACGACCTTGCAGCCGTGGATTTTGGCGATCTGCCCCACGACCGCGCCCACCGCGCCGCTGGCGGCGGCCACGACAACGGTCTCACCCGCCTTGGGTTTGCCGATGTCCAGCAGCCCCATGTAGCCGGTAAAGCCGGGCATGCCCAGCACGCCCAGCGAATACGACGGATGCTGCGGCTTGGCGCCCAAGCGCAACAGGCCCGCGCCATCGGACAAGGCGTAGTCCTGCCAGCCGGACTGGGCCAGCACCCATTCGCCCACGGGGAAATCAGGATGATTCGACGCCACCACGCGCGTGACGGTGCCGCCCACCATGGGCTGCCCCACTTGCACGGGCTCGGCGTAGGACGGCGCATCGCTCATGCGGCCGCGCATGTAAGGGTCCAGCGACAAGTACACAGTGCGCAGCAGCACCTGGCCGGGGCCGGGCTTCGGGACTTCGCCTGTTTCCAGACGGAAATCGCTGTCTGCCGGTTCGCCATGCGGGCGAGCGGCAAGCACGATACGGCGGTTGATCGACGGTGATTGCGACATGAATCCAGCCTCCTACGGGGGAAGCCGCCCGGGTCTTGCGGGCAAGGCCCGGGTGGCAAGATGGGGAACGGCCCATTACACCATCGAAGCCCCGCCCACTGTTTTGTAACCCTGGCGCTTGCTCCCCTTTTAATTAATTAAAGACTTAATTAAACTGCGGCCCATGTCTTCGCCCTCTTCCACCCCGCGCCGTCCCGGCCGCCCCGTGCGCCCCGACAACGCCGCCATGCGCGCCAACTTGCTCGACATCGCCACGGGCCTGTTCGCCGCCCAAGGCGTGGCGGCCACCACCATTTCGCATATCGCCCAGCTTGCGGCCGTCACGCCGGCGATGCTGCATTACTACTTCAAGAGCCGCGACCAGTTGATTGATGCCGTGGTGCAGGAGCGGGTCTTGCCGGTGATCGGCTTCGTGTGGGCGCCGGTGCCGTTGATGGCGGAATCCGCAGGCGACACGAACGCGGACCCCGCCGCCGCCGCACGCCGCTACCTGGTTGAAATCGTCAACCGCATCGTGCAGAGCGCCACCGAACGGCCGTGGCTGCCCGCCTTGTGGATGCATGAAGTCGTCAACGAAGGGGGCCAGTTGCGCGAACGCGTGTTGCCCCATCTGCCGTCAGAACGCTTGCAGGTGTTTGCGGGGCTTATTGCACAAGCCCAGGGCCAGGGCGGGATCACGCCGGGCGTGGAACCCCGGCTGGTGTTCCTGTCCATTCTTGGCCTGACCTTGCTGCCGCTTGCCACGTCCAACCTGTGGCGCCGCATCTGGCAAGGCGATGCGCAAGCGCAAGCGATCGACACCCGCGCCATCGCCGCCCACGCCATCGCCATGCTGACTGGCGGTTTGTTTTCGCCGCCGGCCCCGCCCACCCCCGCCCCCCAGGAATGCCAACCATGAGCATGCCGCGCCCGCTGTTGCATTGTTCTTTGCCCACGCTGGCGCTGCTGCTGCTGGCCGGTTGCGGCAACGACAGCCACCCCTTCTATCAAGGCTATGTCGAAGGCGATTACGTGTATGTGGCCTCGTCCGAAGCTGGCCGGCTGGATGCGCTGGCCGTCAAACGCGGGCAGCAGGTTGCAGCCGACGCGCCGCTGTTCACGCTGGAGGCCACGCGCGAACGCGCGGCCCGCGATCAGGCCAGCGCGCAATTGGCGGCGGCCACCGCGCAGCTGGAAGACATCGCCACCGGCAAACGCCCGGAAGAAGTGGATGTGAGCCGCGCGCAGTTGGCGCAGGCCGAAGCCGCCAGCCGCCGCTCGGCCGCGCAACTGCAACGCGACGCCGCACAATTCCGCATCGGCGGGATTGCGCGCGCGCAGCTGGACGACAGCCGCGAACAGGCGCAGTCGGACGCCGCCCGCGTGCGTGAACTGCGCGCGCAATTGGAAGTGGCCAACCTGCCCGGCCGGCAGGATCAGCGCCGCGCGCAGGCCGCCCAGGTCGATGCCGCGCGCGCCACACTCGCCCAAGCCGAATGGACGCTGGCGCAAAAGCAGCTGGGCGCCCCGGCGGCAGGCCAGGTGTTTGACACGATGTACCGCGTGGGCGAATGGGTGCCCGCCGGCAGCCCCGTCGTCAGCCTGCTTCCGCCCGGCAACATCAAGGTGCGCTTCTTCGTACCGGAAACGGTGGTGGGCGCATTGAAAGTCGGCCAGCAGGCCACCTTGCGCTGCGACGGCTGCGGCGACCCGATACCCGTGCATATCGACTACGTGTCGAATCAGGCCGAGTACACGCCGCCCGTCATCTACAGCCGCGAAAACCGCAGCAAGCTGGTGTACATGGTTGAAGCGCGCCCCACTCCCGACGCCGCCACGCGCCTGCATCCGGGCCAGCCCGTTGAGGCAACGCTGCAATGAACGCGCCGGACAACGCCCGCCCCGCCCCCAGCGCCGTGCCCGACCCCGGGCGCGCCGTCATCGACGTGCATGGGCTGAACAAGCATTTTGGCGACAAGCACGTCGTCAACGATGTGTCGCTGCGCGTGCAGGAAGGCGAGATCTTCGGCTTTCTTGGCCCCAACGGCAGCGGCAAGACCACCTGCATCCGCCTGATGTGCGGCCTGTTGACGCCCGACTCGGGCAGCGGCACCTGCCTGGGCTTCGACATCCTGCGCGAAAGCGCCGAGATCAAGCGGCATGTGGGCTACATGACGCAAAAATTCTCGTACTGGGATGACCTGACGATTCGCGAAAACCTGGACTTCGTGGCGCGCATGTATGGCATGCCGCAGCGCAACGACACCGTGGACCGCGCGCTGGAAGAGCTGGGCCTGCAAAGCCGCGCCAAACAGTTGACGGGGTCGCTGTCGGGCGGATGGAAGCAACGGCTGGCGCTGGCCGCCTGCCTGCTGCACGAACCGCGCCTGCTGCTGCTGGACGAACCCACCGCAGGCGTGGACCCGACAGCGCGGCGCGACTTCTGGGAACAGCTGCATGAACTGGCCGCGCGCGGCATCTCGGTGCTGGTCAGCACGCATTACATGGACGAAGCCGAGCGCTGCCACAAGCTGGCCTATATCTCGTATGGCCGTCTGCTGACGCAAGGCACGGCAGACGAAGTGATTACCGAACAGCACCTGACCACCTGGGCCATCCACGGCCATAACCTGGTGCCGCTGGGCAAGCGCTTGCGCGGCGCGCCGGGCGTAGACCAGACCGTCGCCTTCGGCTCGGCGCTGCACATCAGCGGCCGCGACGCCGAACTGCTTGAACGCACGCTGCGCCAGGCCATCGACGGCCAGGACCTGCGGCTGGAACGCATCGACACCAGTCTTGAAGACGTCTTCATCTATTTGATGAACCGGTCCACCGACAACTTCGCGAGCCCGCCATGATGCGCCATTTGCAGGGCTTTTCGTGGTCGCGCTGGTGGAGCATGGTGCTCAAAGAGTTCCTGCAACTGCGCCGCGACCGCATCACGTTCGGCATGATTGTGGGCCTGCCCATCATGCAGCTGGCGTTGTTCGGTTACGCCATCAATACCGACCCCAAGCTGATGCCCACGGCGGTCATCACCGCCGACCACAGCCCCTTCACGCGCAGCTTCATCGCGGCGATGAAGTCGTCAGACTATTTCCACATCACCGAAGAACTGGACAACGAGGAAGCCGGCCGCGCGGCGCTGGCGCAAGGCCGCGTGCTGTTCGTCGTGACGATCCCGCCGGACTTCTCGCGCCGCTTATTGCGCGGCGAGCGCCCCGCGTTGCTGATTGAAGCCGACGCCACCGACCCCATGGCCACCGGCATGGCGATTGGCGCGGCCACGCAGTTGACACAAGCCGTGGCGCAGAAGGACCTGACGGGGCCGCTGGCCGGACTGGCGGGCGGGCAACCCGCGTTCGACGTGCGCGTGCACCAGCTCTATAACGAAGAGCAGATCTCGCAATACAACACCGTGCCGGGCCTGATGGGCGTGATCCTGACGATGACGCTTGTGATGATGACGGGCCTTGCCATGACGCGCGAACGCGAGCGCGGCACGATGGAAAACCTGCTGGCCATGCCGGTGCGCCCGCTTGAGGTGATGACGGGCAAGATCGTGCCCTACATCGCTATCGGCCTGATCCAGGCCACCATCATTTTGCTGGCCGCGCACTTTGTGTTCCATGTGCCAATTCTGGGCAGCCTGTTGTCGGTGTATATGGCGGCGCTGCTGTTCGTGGCGGCGAACCTGACGGTGGGGATCACGCTGTCGTCGCTGGCGCAGAACCAGCTGCAAGCCATGCAGCTGACCATGTTTTATTTCCTGCCCAACATGCTGTTGTCCGGCTTCATGTTCCCGTTTCAGGGCATGCCGATGTGGGCACAGTACCTGGGCAACCTGCTGCCGCTGACGCATTTCAACCGGCTGATCCGCGGCATTCTGCTCAAAGGCAACGGCTGGTGGGACCTGTGGCCCAGCATCTGGCCGCTGATCCTGTTCACGGCCGTCGTCATGACCCTTGCCGTGAAGTTCTATCGCCGAACCCTGGATTGACGCGCCATGTCCCTGCCCCCACCTTTTTCTTTACCGCACCAGCGCCCACCCCTGGCGGCGCTGAGCCTGCTTGCGCTGCTGGTTTCCGGATGCGCGGTGGGGCCTGATTTTCAGACGCCCGCCGCACCGGATGTGGCGGCGTACTCCGCGCAAGACAGCGCCACAACAAGCGGCGCACAGCAACTGAAACCCGGCGCCGATATCCCCGCGCAATGGTGGACGCTTTTCCATTCCGACGCGCTGGATCAATTGGTGCGCCAGGCGCTAGAGGCCAGCCCCACCTTGGATGAAGCGCGCGCGCGGCTGCGCCAGGCTAGTGAAGATCTGGACGCCGAGACGGGCGGCCGCCTGGCCCCATCGGTTGACGCCAACCTGTCGGGTGCCCGCAAGAAGGTGGACCCGTCCGCTTATGGCGTGCCCGTTGCGGAACCGCCGCCACCGTTCACGCTCTACAACGCGTCCATTGATGTGTCCTACACGCTGGATGTGTTTGGCGGCAACCGCCGCGCGCTGGAAGGCATGGCCGCGCAAGTGGATTATCAGTCGCACGAATGGCAGGCCGCGCGGATGTCACTGGCCGCCAACGTGGTCACCGCCGCGATCCGCCAGGCGGACTTGTCCGAACGGCTGGCCGCCACCCGCGAATTGCTGGCGGCGCAGCTGCGTCAGCAAGACATCATGCGGCAACGCGTGGCTGCGGGCGGCGTCGCGCAGGCGGACTTGAGCAATCAGGAATTGCTGGTGGCGCAAACGCGCGCCACCTTGCCGCCACTGGATAAGCAGTTGTCGCAGGCCACGCACCAATTGGCCGTCTATCTGGGCTTGCCGCCCGCTGCGCTGACGACGCCGCCGTTGCGCCTGGCCGACCTGACGCTGCCCGCCGACGTTCCCACCGGCGTGCCGTCCGCCCTGACACGGCAGCGGCCCGACATTCTGGCCGCCGAAGCGTTGTGGCATAAAGCGTCCGCGGATGTGGGCGTGGCCACGGCAAATCAGTATCCGCAGTTCACATTAACGGCCAGTTTTGGGTCGCAACGCACCAGCGTGGGCGATATTGGCAACGGCGTGAACGTGTGGAACCTGGGGCTGGGATTGGTGCAACCCTTATTTCGCGGCGGTGAACTTCGGGCGCGCAAACGCTCGGCCGAAGCCGCGTATGAAGCGGCTGCCGCGTCGTACCGGCAGACCGTGCTGGATGGTTTTCGCCAAGTCGCCGATGCGCTGCGCGCCGTGCAAACCGATGGCGAAGCCTTCGCTGCCTATGACCAGGCCTGGCGCCGCGCCGAGGACGCCGAACGCATCGCGCAAGGCCGGTATCAAGCCGGCGGCATCAGCCATCAAAGCCTGCTGGACAGCCAGCGCCAGCTGCTGCAAACGCGCATTGCACGCACCGAGGCGGATGCCGCGCGCTATGCGGATACCGCAGCGCTGCTGCAAGCGCTGGGCGGCGGCTGGTGGAACGAACCCGCGGATGCTGCGCCCGCCACTGCAACCCGATAGCGCCCGCGCGTTCAACCCCGAGTCAGAGGGGTGGCACCTTTCTCTGATTCAAACAATGTTCGACCCGATCAGGCGTGCGCACCCCGCCCGCGCGTAGCAGATGGCCCGCAATCATGTCTGAGAATTCGGGTACGAAAGTGGCGTTGTGCGACGTTTGGGAAATGGTGGTATCCGTAGCATCATGCATGCGCTCAAGCTGCACAGATCACTACGATTCATGAATGACCTACTAGACCTGATCGTCTTCTCTCCCGATCCCGACCAACGAGTGCGCCGCAGCGACGCACTGGCTGGCATGGGATTTTCGCCTCGACGCTGTGAGGACTCCAATGGCCTGTTCCGCCTGTTCCAGGCGCGCCGCACGCCTTTGTTGGTGATGGAAGCCGAATTAACCGACCTTTGTATGGCAGTCGCAGGTCTGCGCGCCATGGACACCACCGCCGGCATTGTTGCGGTCTCAACCTTCGACACGCCTGAAAACCGCATCCTGGGGCTGCATTGCGGCGCCGACGCCTGCTTTCAGCCCGACGTGGCCACCGCCGAAATCGCCGCGGCATTGCAGGCGCTGGTGCGCCGCGTTCCGGCCACGGGGCGCCGCCCGCTCGTGCCGGAGATCGAGCCGCGCGTCGTGCCCGCCGCGCCGGTCATCGCCGATGCGCCGGGAAAATGGCAATTCCACGACGCCGCCTGGACGCTGGTCAGCCCGCAAGGCACGCGGCTGTCTTTGACCTTGGCCGAGCGCGAGTTCATGCTCAAGCTCACGGCGTCCGCCGACAAACGCTTGCCGCGCAGCGACCCGCCGGGCGTGGACCCGCAAGCCGGACGCGAATCCGTCCGCCGCACCGACGTCGTCGTCAGCCGCTTGCGGCGCAAGGCGCTGGACGTGAACGTAGAGCTGCCCATCCGCACCGTTTGGGGCTGGGGCTATGCCTTCACCGGAGACATCTGAGCGCCGCTGGCGGGCGTATCATGCGACGTGCGGGGCCGCGAATTGCGGCCCCCGTCCGTCCACCTTTCTATTGCCGCCATGGAAGTCTTTGAACGCCTTCAAGCCCTGCTCGCCCAGCACCAGGTTCGCCACCGCCTGATCGAACACGCGGCGGCGGGCCGATCCGTGGAAGTTGCCGCCATACGCGGCACCGAAGTCAGCCAGGGCGCCAAGGCGCTGGTCTGCCGGGTGAAGATCTCGTCCAACGTGCGCAAGAACGTGCTGGCCGTGTTTCCGGCCGACCAGCAGGCCGACCTGGACGCCATTGCACGCGCCGCGGGCGGCAAAAAGGCGTCGCTGGCCTCGCAAGACCTGGCGCGCGAACTGACCGGGTGCGAGATCGGCGCCATCCCGCCCTTTTCCTTCAACCCCGAGCTGCACTTGCTGGTGGACCCCACCCTGCGCTTACGCCACGATGAAATCGTGTTCAATGCCGGCCGCCTGGACGCGTCCATTCTGTTGAACACGGAAGACTACTTCCGGCTGGCCGCGCCCGATGTGGCGCCGCTGATCAAGGCCTGACGCCCCCCCACCATGATGTCGCCGCCACGATGTCACCCACTCTGAAGCCGCCGTGTCCCGCTCATTCCTGACCCGCGGCGCGCGCAGCTCGAACATGCGCTGGCTGATGAGCCTGGCCCATATGGAGCCTTCGCCCGTCAGCCGATGGGTGGCGCTGCGTGCGGCGCTGGCGATCGGCTTGCCATCGGCGGTGGGCCTGGCGCTGGACCAAAGCGCGGCCGCCGCCCTGGTTGCGCTAGGCGCCCTGCCCGCCATCACCGGCGACAACGGCGGCCCCTACCGCAACCGGGCGCTGTCCATCGGCTCCACCGTATTTGGCGGCGCCTTGGGCTACCTGCTGGGCAACCTGGTGGCTGGACATGGCTTGTGGACCAGCGCCGCGATGACGCTGCTGGTGCTCATCGCCAGCCTGATCGGCACCTTCAACAACATCGCCGCGGTGGCCACGCTGCAATTCGCGGTGTACGTCATTGTGGGCGCGAGCCTGACCTCGACCCTGCCGCCCTGGCTGCCGTCGGTGCTGGTGGGCGCAGGCGGCTTGTTCGGCTTGGCGCTGACCTTGTCGGGGTGGGTGGTGAACCCCATCGCGCCCGAACGCGCCGCCGTGGCGCTGGCGTACCGCAAGCTGGCCGCCATGTTCGCCGCCATTGGCACGTCGCGCACGATGGTGGCGCGCCGCGATATGGAAGCGGCCATGACCACCGCTTACGACACCGTGCTGGCAGCGCGTGGCCGGGCGATGGGGCCATCGCCCCGGCTGGCGCGGCTGGCGGCGCAGTTGCAGGCCTGCACGCCGCTGACCAATGCCGCGCTGGCGCTGGCGCGTGCGGGCCGCGTGCTGCCGCCTGAATGTGCGCGCGTCATGAACCGCCTGGCGGATCGCGTGGAGAACGACGCTGAACCCGACCCAGGCGACGATATCGCCGCCTTGCGCCTGGCCAATATGCCGCAACTGGCAGACGCCCTGGCGCAGGCGTTGCCGTTGCTGGATGGCGCAAAGCCCGTCAACCCGGACCCGCTGGCGGGGCTTGCGCCCGTGCGGCCGCGCACGCCCTGGCGGGTGCTGGCGCGCACGTATCGGCCCGGGCCCACGACGGTGCGCTACCTGATCCGGCTGGCGCTGTGCCTGATCGCGGCGGAAGCCGTGGCGATGGCCGCATCGCTGCCCCGGTCGTACTGGGTGCCGCTGATTGTCGTGGTCATCTTCAAACCGAACTTTGGGTCGGTCTTTGCGCGCGCGCTGCAAAGCTGCGGCGGCAGCGTGGTGGGCGTGGCCATCAGCGCGACCGTGCTGGCCGTGGACCAGAGCGGTGTGGCCAGCCTGCTGACGGTGGCGGCGCTGGCCGCGTTGCTGCCCTGGTCCATTCGCCGCAACTACGGTTTGTTCTCGGCCATTCTGGTGCCCATCCTGATGCTGTTGATTGGCGCCCTGCAACCCGGCACCTGGACCATCGCATTGGCCCGGCTGGTGGATGTAGGCGTGGCGGCCGGCATTGTGCTTGTGGTGGGATACCTGCCCTGGATACGCATCGAACGCAGCAACCTGGACCACGCCGTGTCCGCGTCGATGGACACCTTGGCGGCCTATCTGAACACCGTATTCCAGGCCGATCCGGCCAACCGCCATGACCTGCGCGCTCGCGCCTATGCGCGGCTGTCTGACCTGCGCATCGCCTTGCAGCGCGGGCTGTCTGAACCGCGTCTGGTCAGCCGCCGCGCGCTGGCGTGGTGGCCGGTCGAGGTGGCGCTGGAACGCGTGGCCAACGCCATCTCGGACACCGCGTGGTCGTGGCCGGAAGGCCAGACGCCGCCCAGCGCCGCCGAAGTTGCGCAATTGGCCGACGCCTTGCACGCCATGAGCGTCGCCGTCGACCAAGGCGTGGCCATGCCCGTCACCGCCATCACCGCCCCCTCGCCCGCGCTGGCCGATGTGGCCGCCGAAATCGAAGCCTTGCGCGCCGTGCTGGCCGGGCCGGATTTTGCAGCCGCCCCCGGCGCTGGCGCCCCCAAACACCCCGTCCACCAGGTCTGAACCATGTGTCTTGCCGTATTGGCCCTGCATGCCTTGCCGGGCATCCCCGTCTTGATCGCCGCCAACCGCGATGAATTTCACGCGCGTCCCACGCGCCCCGCCGCGCAATGGGATGACGCGCCGGCCATCTACGCGGGCCGCGACGGCTTGGCAGGCGGCACCTGGATGGGCGTGACCACGTCGGGGCGTTTTGCGCTGGTGACCAATTTCCGCGAGCCCGGCAAACACCTGAACCCGGCGCCGTCGCGTGGCGCGCTGGTTGAAGATTTTTTGCGCGGCACGGCCTCGCCTGCCGATTACCTGGCGAGCACGCACGCTGTTGATCAGGCGTACAACGGCTTCAACCTGATCGTGGGCGACACGCGCGAAGCCTGGTATTTGAGTAATCGCAATGGTGGCCCGCGCGCGCTTGAACCCGGTATCTATGCGCTGTCCAACCACTTGCTGGACACGCCGTGGCCCAAGCTGGCCCGCACCAAGGCGGCGTTCACGGCCGTGTTGGCGCAGTCACCCCAGCCCGATCTGCCTGCGCTGTTCGACGCATTGGCCGACCGCCAAGCCGCAGACGATGAAGACATGCCCGCCACGGGTCTGCCGCGAGATCGCGAAAAACTATTGAGCAGCCCGTTTATCGTCAGCCCCGACTATGGCACTCGCAGCTCCAGCGTCTTGGCGCTC
The DNA here is from genome assembly GCF_056399725.1 of Achromobacter sp. 01N37. NCBI lineage: Bacteria > Pseudomonadati > Pseudomonadota > Betaproteobacteria > Burkholderiales > Alcaligenaceae > Achromobacter > Achromobacter sp. 01N37. The sequence continues at coordinate 696,720 of NZ_JBFTRX010000001.1, read as the reverse complement.
CATGAAGGCGGCGCCGGACAGCTGGATGAAAGGGGCTTTGCGCCTGACGGCACGGTCAGCGGGGAAAGCCGGCTGACCTTTGATTGGCAGGCCGCATAACGCGGCGATATGCTGGGCAAGCGCGAACTCCCGGGCGGCATGCCAGTCGAAATCCTCAGGTCCTTATCAGGAGACCCTTATGAACAAACGCATTGAACGCTGTACCTTGGCCGCCATGATGGCGGTGGGCAGCATCGCACTGGCTGGCGTCTTGTCGACCGCGCAAGCGGCGTTGCCGCCCGTCAAACATCAGGGCACGGTGCAGTACGTAAGCGGCGGCATCGGCATTGACGAATCGGAAGCCATGAAGGCGGCCGCCAAGGACTATCCGCTGGCGCTCACCTTCGCCGCGCAACGCGACGGCAAGGCGGACTATGTGGCCAGCGTCGGCGTCGCCATTCATGACGCGCAGGGCAAGGAAGTCTTGAAGGCCACGTCCGAAGGCCCGTACATGCTGGTCAAGCTGCCGGCAGGCGCTTACAAGATTTCAGCCACCTATGAAGGCAAGACGCAGGAACGGGCGGTGACGGTACAGAACACCGGCACCGCCCGCGCGACGTTTGAGTGGAAATAAGCGAGTGGAAATAAGAGCACGCACGTCGGCGAGGGGCACCGCCCCCGCCGCGTAGCAAAAGCGCTGGTGCGTCAGACGCCCGAAAACAGGATGGCGATCACGAAACCCACGCTGACCGCCCAGACCAGCGAGCGCAGCGCGCCCCAGCCCGCCAGGTACATGGCGATGTAGCCCAGCCGTACACCCAGCCAGCACGCCATCAAGGTGGCAACATGCGCAGGCGGCGCCTGGTTGTACAGCGCGAACAACACGGCGGCGTAGAAGAACGGCAGCGCCTCGAAGGTGTTGACCTGCGCCGCGTTGGCCCGCGCACGCCAGCCTTGCTGACGGGCCAGCCACGCCCGCGGATCGTTGTTGTCGTACTTGTTGCCGCCCGCCTTGGCAAGCAGCGCCGACACGAACGGCAGAATTGCCGCCGCCAACATCAACCACGCGATCATTTTCATTTTGACTCCCGGTGCTGGCGAACAATCGGGTCCGCCGGATACATGGCGGGCCTGCGCCGCCGCTGCGGCATGGTCGCCTGAAAGCGGCGAAATGAAAAGCCTGCACGTAAACTCTGCGCTTTGCCTTCGCATGCTTGCCTTCCATGCCCTTGCTTAGCCCCTGGTCTGCGCTGTTTCTTTCCGCCGCCCTGCTCTGGCCGCCTGCCACGCGCCGCTGGGCGCTGGCGCCGTTGGCGGTGGCGTGGGGGTGGGCGTTGGCGGATGGAGTGATCGACCCGGTGGCGCTGATGGCGCCAGCGCTGTTGCTGCTGGCGGCCGTGTGCGTCCGGCCGGCGGCACCTGACGCGGCCCGCGCGGCCGGGCATGTGTTGTTTCTGCTGCTGGCTGCGGCGCTGTTCCTGCATGGGCTGCCGGGGTTCCACAACCCGCAGGTCATCGCCCCCGCGCCGCTAAGCCCGGACGCGGTGCCGTTCGGCATGTACCTGAACCTGGACAAACCGCTGGTCGCGTTCTGGGTGATGCTGGCGCTGGCCCCGCCGATGGCAGGCGCATCAGGGCGCGCAACCCTCGCCGCCGCCGTGCTGGCGGGCGCGGTGCTGGTGTGTTTGGGATTGGGGTTGGCGTTGAACGTGGTGGGCTGGGCGCCCAAGTGGCCTGAACCTGCCTGGATCTGGCTCGTCAACAACGCATTGCTGGTCACGCTGGCCGAAGAGGCGCTGTTTCGCGGCTATGTGCAGCAGCAGTTGTCGATGTGCTGGCGCCGCCATGCCTGGGGCGGCTGGGCGGCGCTGGCGATTGCCGCCGTGCTATTCGGACTGGCGCATTACGCGGGCGGCTGGCAGTGGATGTTGCTGGCCAGTTGCGCGGGCGTGGCCTACGGCGTGGCGTATCGATACGGCGGACTTGCCGCCGCCGTGCTGGCGCACCTGGGCTTGAACGCCGCGCACTTCGGCTTGTTTACGTACCCGATGCGCGCGGTGTTCTAGGGCCGAACCGGCACGGGCTAACGCGGCCCAAGTGCCGCTAAGCGGCCCGAGGAGGCCCGACGTCCCCCGAAGCGGCCGGCGTTGGCGCTCGTTGGCGCTTCAGGGCAGCGCCGGATAGTCCGTGTAACCCACGGCGCCTTGCGCGTAGAACGTGGACGAATCCGGCGTGTTCAGCGGCGCGTTCAATTCAAAGCGGCGCACCAGGTCCGGGTTGGCGATGTATTGCACGCCAAACGCCACGGCATCGGCACGGCCGGCGTCGATGGCGGCTTCGGCGGATTCACGCGTGAACCCTTCGTTGGCGATGTACACGCCGCCAAACGCGGCCTTCAGCTTCGGGCCCAGGCTATCTTCGCCTTCGTGTTCGCGGGCGCAGATGAATGCGATCCCGCGCTTGCCCAGTTCGGTAGCCACGTAGGTAAACGTGCCGGCCAGATCCGAATCACCCATCGTGTGCGCATCGGCGCGCGGCGACAGATGCACGCCCACACGGCCCGCGCCCCAGATTTCCACGCACGCATCCACCACTTCCAGCAGCAGACGGGCGCGGTTTTCCAGGGAACCGCCGTACTGGTCGGTGCGATGGTTGGTGCTGTCTTGCAGGAACTGGTCCAGCAGATAGCCGTTGGCGGCATGCACTTCAACGCCGTCAAAACCGGCTTCCTGCGCCATCTTCGCGCCATGGCGATAGGCTTCGAGCACGCCCGCCACTTCGGCCGTTTCCAGCGCACGCGGGGTGACGTAGGCGCGCTTGGGGCGCACATGGCTGACGTGGCCGCCGGCCGCAATCGCGCTGGGCGCAACGGGCAGTTCGCCATTCAGGAAGATCGGGTCGGAAATGCGGCCCACGTGCCAGAGCTGCGCAGCAATCAAACCGCCCTTGTCGTGCACGGCGGCGGTGATCTTGCGCCAGCCCTTCACTTGCTCGGTCGACCACAGGCCCGGGGAATCGGCATAGCCCACGCCCTGCGGGGTCACGGAGGTGGCTTCGGTCAGAATCAGGCCGGCGTCGGCGCGCTGGGTGTAGTACTCCAGCATCAAGTCGTTGGGTACGCGGCCTTCGCTTGCGCGCTGACGGGTCAGCGGGGCCATGATGATGCGGTTGCGCAGCGTAAGGTCGCCGACGCGCAGGGGGTCAAACAGGGAGCTCATGCAAAATCCTTCCGTCCCGGATCACGGGGCGCTGGGGCCGCGGCCAGGGGCCTGCGGCTGACTACATATCCTGATTCAATTGCCGCAAAAACGCGGCAATCACGGGTTCATTGCGACGGAAAAATACCCACTGCCCCACCTTCGTCGACGTGATCAGGCTTGCACGCTGCAAGACGGCCAGGTGCGATGACACGGTGGACTGTGACAAGCCGCAGCGGTCATCGATGTGGCCCGCGCACACCCCATGTTCAAAGGTGTGGCCGGGGCGCTCTTCGAAGTACGCCTGCGGTGTCTTCAGCCACGCGAGAATGTCGCGCCGCACGGGATTGGCCAGCGCCTTGAGGATGGCGTCGGCGTCAATGCCCGGCAGGTTGCCGGTCTGATCGGTCGGTGAAGAGGATGCGGTCATATTGGTATATCGCAATTTATCGAATCATATATCGTGAATGCTCGATATATAGTCATGCCCCTGTGCGAATTGGGGTTTTTGCTTTGCAACACGGGAGAGATCAGTCCCCCTGCACCCGGCCACGCAGCCGTTTTACCTCGCCGTGCTGGACCTTGCGCTGCACCCGGCGGCGCTGGGAAGAACGGGTCGGTTTGGTGGCGCGGCGCGGTTTGTCGACCTGAATCGCCGCCCGCACCATGCCGATCAGGCGCTCAATGGCTTCGGCCCGGTTTTTTTCCTGGCTGCGAAACGACTGCGACTTGATGACGATGACGCCCTCTTTAGAGATGCGGTGGTCGCTGACGGCGCACAGCGCGTCCTGGACCTCGGGCGGCAGGCTGGAGGCGCGCACGTCAAAACGCAGGTGCACGGCGCTGGACACCTTGTTGACGTTTTGCCCGCCCGCGCCCTGGGCGCGGATCATGGAGAACGTCAGGTCGCGCTCGTCGATATACAGGGAATCTTGAACATGAAACATGGGCGCGAGTCTATACCAAGTAAAATAATCCGCTTTTGCTTTAATCCGCTTTTGCGTGAACTTACGGCGTCCGGCTCTGCACCACGCCATTACTCCCCCCTATGACCTACTCCGCCAAAGAAATATTCAAGACCCTGCAAGGCGAAGGCGCCCATGCGGGCCGCGCGGCGGTGTTTTGCCGGTTTGCGGGCTGTAACCTCTGGACCGGCCGCGAAAGCGACCGCGCCAGCGCCGCCTGCACGTTCTGTGACACCGACTTCATCGGCACCGACGGCGAAGGTGGTGGCAAATTCACCACCGCCGAGCTGCTGGCCGACGCCATCGCCGCATCCTGGGGCCCAGGTACGGAAGACCGCTACGTGGTCTTCACGGGCGGCGAACCGCTGCTGCAACTGGACGACGCGCTGCTGGCCGCCGTCCATGCGCGCGGCTTCACCGTGGCCATTGAAACCAATGGCACCGTCAAGCCGCCCGAGGGCATCGACTGGATCTGCGTCAGTCCCAAAGGCACCGCGCCGCTTGTCATTGAACGCGGCAACGAGCTGAAGCTGGTCTACCCGCAGCTCAATGCCCTGCCCGAAGCCTTTACGCATCTGGATTTCGAGCACTTTTTCCTGCAACCCATGGACGGCCCCACGCGCGTGAAGAACACCGAGCAAGCCGTTCAATACTGTATGCAGCACCCGCAATGGCGGCTCAGTTTGCAGACTCACAAATACATAGGCATTCCATGATTTACCCGAACGCGCGGCGGAGCACGCAATGATTTCCGTGACCCGCAGGCTGGAATTCGACGCCGGCCACCGCATTCCCGATCACCGCAGCCAGTGCCGCAACCTGCATGGCCACCGCTATGTGCTGGAAATCACCCTGACGGGTGACATCGTGCAAGCCCCCGGCGAATCCGACAACGGCATGTTGATGGACTTCTCCGAAATCAAGCACATCGCCAAGACCCACATCGTGGACGTCTGGGATCACGCGTTCCTGGTGTTTGAAGGCGACGCCGCCGTGCGCGGCTTTTTGGACACCCTGCCCGGCCACAAGACCGTGGTGCTGGACCGTATTCCCACGGCCGAAAACCTGGCCAAGATCGTGTTCGACACGCTGGCCCCGCACTATCACGGCCACTACGGCGCCGACTTGCGCCTGTCGCGCGTGCGTCTGTATGAAACGCCCAACTGCTGGGCGGATTGCAACGGGTAGTTGAAGGATTGCGCGCAATGACGTGGCCGGTTTCTGGCCAGGGGGTTCTGGCCCCATCTGTTGCGCGCATTCCCCCTGGTGCGCTGGCCGTCAGCGCCGCCCGGCAGGGCCGCACCGGCCCCGTTTTTCCACCTATGGAAAGACCCCCTCCTATCTAGCCAATTGAAAAAATCAATGGGGATATTCGCCATTTTCAATTATTAGTAAGCTAATAGATAGGATACAATCTATCTCCATGAACACGCCTTCCGACTCCCAACTCATGGCCACCACCGCAAATCTGATGGTGCTGTCCCGCGCCTATCGTGGCGCCGCTGATAAAGCGCTGGTCGACTACGGCCTGTCGCAAGCGACGGCCTGGCCCGTCATCCTGGCTGGCCGCCTGGGCGACGGCGTGCGCCAAGGCGCGCTGGCCGAGGCGCTGGGCGTCGAAGGCCCGTCCCTGGTTCGTGTGCTGGATCAGCTGGTGGCCGCCGGCCTGATGGAACGCCGCGAAGACGCGCACGACCGCCGCGCCAAGACGTTGCACCTGACGCAAGCCGGCCATGCGCTGCGCGCGCAGGTCGAAGACGTGCTGGTGGAATTGCGCCGCCGCCTGTTCAGCGGCGTCAGCGAAGCCGACCTGGAAGCGTGCCTGCGCGTCTTCGATGCGCTGAAAGTGTCCCTGGGGCGCGGCACCGCAGGCGGCCATCAACAGGACAATCAATCGTGAAATTGCCGAACGTCCGCGAAACCATCTTTTCGCTGAAGAGCTACCTAAGCGCCATCATGGCGCTTTATCTGGCCTACAGCATGGGTTTGCCGCGTCCGTTCTGGGCGATGACCACCGCCTATGTCGTGGCCCAGCCCTGGTCGGGCGCCGTGCGCTCCAAAGCGCTGTACCGACTCGTCGGCACCTTCTTCGGTTCGGCCGCCACCGTGTACATGGTGCCGCGGCTGTCGAATTCGCCCGTCATCATGACGGGCGCCATGGTGTTGTGGGTAGGCGCCTGCCTGTACATGTCGGTGCTGGACCGCACGCCGCGCTCGTACCTGTTCATGCTGGCCGGCTACACCGCCGCGATGATCGGCTTTCCCAGCGTGACGGACCCTTCCCTGGTGTTCGACACCGCACTAGCCCGCGTGGAAGAGATCAGCCTGGGCATCGTCTGCGCCACGCTCGTCCACAGCATTGTGCTGCCGCGTGGCCTGGCGCCCGCGTTGACGCTGCAACTGGACAAGGCCGTGCGCGATGCGCGCAACTGGATGCACGACACGCTTAGCGGGCAGAACGCCGAACAGCGCGACCGCGACCGCCGCGTGCTGGCCAACGACATCACGCAGCTGCGTCTCTTGTCCACCCACGTGCCGTTTGACACTAGCAACCTGCGCTGGACGTCCGGCGCGGTGCGCGCCATGCAGGACCAGATTTCGGCGTTGACGCCCGCCGTCTCGGCCGTGGAAGACCGGCTGCGCGCCTTGCAAGCGAACGATCAGCCGCTGCCGGAACCCGTGTCTACGCTGCTGAACGACATCTCGGAATGGATCAATGCCGGCGCCCAGGCCTCGCACGAAACCGCCGTGCAATTGCGCGCGGCCGTCACCCGCCTGACACCCGCCATCGACAGCCATTCCACATGGCGCGACGCGCTCTTGGCCAGCCTGATGACGCGGCTGCGCGAGTTGATCGACACCTATGACGAATGCCTGGCGCTGCGCCGCGAGATTCGCGCCGGGCTGGAAGGCGCGCCGCTGCGGGCGCCCATGCGCACGCAGCGTTCCAACCGCGACCCGAACGCCGCGCTGCACCGCGACCACGGCATGGCGCTGTTGTCGGCCCTGGCCGCGGGTGTGGCCATTTCAGTGTGCTGCGCGTTCTGGATCGGCACGGCCTGGAGCAACGGCGCGACTGCCGCGCTGATGGCCGCCATCTTCAGCTGCTTCTTCGCGTCGCAAGACAATCCCGTGCCGGGCATCATGCAGTTCCTGACCTACACGGTGTATTCGATTCCGCTGTCGGCGCTGTATCTGCTGGGCATCATGCCCGCCATCCATTCGTTTGAAATGCTGGCGCTAGCGATGCTGCCGACCGCCTTCGTGCTGGGTATTTTCATCGCCCGCCCCGCCAGCGCCGGCAAGGCCATGGCGATGCTGTTCGGCTTTCTGGGCACGATGGCGCTGCAAGACACCAACACTGCCGACGTCGTCTCGTTCATCGACACGCAAGTCGCGCAGTGCATGGGCGTGGCCACGGCCGCCATCATCGCCGCCATCTTCCGCACGGTCAGCGCCGACTGGAGCGCCCGCCGCATCCAGGCCGCCAACTGGAAGGAACTGGCGACCTTGGCCAGCTCGCCGCGCGCGCCTTCCCGCCACACCTACACCGCGCGGATGCTGGACCGCATCGGCCTGTTGCAGCCGCGCCTGGCGCTGGCCCAGCGCCCCGATGATCTGGTTGCCGCCGACGCGCTGAAAGACCTGCGTGTGGGCCGCGACATCACCGAGCTGCAACGCGCGCGCCGCCATCTGCCGATCGCCGAGCCCACGATACAGCCGGTGCTCAATAGCCTGGCGCAGTTTTTCCGCGCACGTTCATCGTGGCGCATCGGCGAAAAAACGCCGGAGTTCCTGGCGCAGATCGACCGCGCCTTGTCCAGCGTTGCCGCCACCCCGCAAGGCCTGGCCGCGCGAGACCGCGCCGTGGTGGCCCTGGTGGGCATCCGCCGCGCCTTCTTCCCCGACGCGCCCGACTACCAACCCGCCCATCCCGCCATGGAGGGCCACGCATCATGATCGGCGAATTCAATCTCTACGGTATTTACTTCCCTTGGCTGCTGGTGCTGGGCGTGGTCACGCTTGGCGTGGCCTGGGCGCTGCGCCGCGTGCTCGCGCGCGCCGGCCTGTACCGCCTGGTGTGGCACCCCGCGCTGTTTGATCTGGCGCTGTTTGTGGTGCTGCTGTATGGCGTCTCCCTGATTTCCCCTTATTTTCTCCAGAGATAGGTATGAAACTCCCCAATGCTCTTCGCCCTGCTGCTATCGGCAAGTTCGCGGTGACGGCGGTTGTCGTCGCCGCCGCCGCTTACGCCGGCTGGCAGCTCTGGGTGCACTACGAAGTTGAACCCTGGACGCGCGACGGCCGCGTCAAAGCCTATGTGGTCCAGGTGGCGCCCGACGTGTCCGGCCTGGTGACCGCCGTGCCCGTACACGACAACCAGGACGTCAAAGCCGGCGACCTGCTGTTTGAAATCGACCGTGCCCGCTTCCAGCTGGCGTTCGATCAGGCGCAAGCCTCCGTGCGTTCGCAGCAAGTGGCGCACGACCAGGCGCTGCGCGACGCCAAGCGCAACCGTTCGCTGGGCCAGTTGGTGGCCGCCGAAGCCGTTGAACAAAGCCAGACCAAGGTGCAGCAGACCGAAGCCGCGCTGGCTCAGGCCGAAGTGCAGTTGAACACTGCCCGCCTGAACCTGGAACGCAGCCGCGTGCTGGCCGCAAGCGATGGCCGCATCACCAACCTGGACTTGCGCGCGGGCTCGTACGCCACCGCAGGACACGGCGTGATGGCGCTGGTAGACGCCGGGTCGTTCTATGTCGAAGGCTATTTCGAAGAAACCAAGCTGCCCGGCATTCATGAAGGCGACCCCGTCACCGTGACCTTGATGGGCGACTCGCGCCACATCCGCGGCCACGTGGAAAGCATCGCCATGGGCATCGCCGACCGCGACCGCAGCACGGGCGCCAACCTGCTGCCCAACGTGAACCCGACGTTCAACTGGGTGCGCCTGGCGCAGCGCATTCCGGTGCGCGTAAAGATCGACGACGTGCCAGAGGGCGTGCGCCTGGTGGCGGGCCAGACGGCGACGGTGTCGGTCGACCCGAAGCCTGTGCAGGCGGCCCAGCAAGACACCTCTCCTGGCACCACTCCGGCCACGACCCAGAGCCCCTCGCAACGCGCGGCGCCCGACACGCCTCCGCCGGCCTGATCGCCTGTTTTTCCGCAACCTGATTTCTGACGATCTATTTTTCAACCCTCTTATCAACGCCAAGCCGTACCTGCCATGAACACCAAACACCTTCTGCCGCTGATGCTGGCCCTTGCGCTGGCCGGATGCACCACCGTGGGCCCTGATTACCAGGTGCCGGCCGGGTCGGTCGTCCAGCGACAGGCGGCCCAGGGTGCGTTCCTGGAAGCGCAGGCGGGCGTGTTCCAGCAGCAGGCGGTGTCGGGCCACTGGTGGCGTTTGTATAACGACCCGGTGCTGGACGGCCTGGTTGAAAAAGCGTTGTCGGCGAATACGGACTTGCGTGTGGCCAGCGCCAACCTGGAACGTGCGCAGGCCGCCGTGCAGGAATCGCAGGCACAGCAGCAGCCGACCATCGGCGTGAACGCGTCGCCCACGTTTGGCCATGTGTCGGGCTTGCAAGAGCTGCAACCGGGCATTGATCCCCCCAGCCGCTGGTCGTACTCGGCGGGCGCCAGCGTGTCGTACCAGCTGGACCTGTTCGGGCAAATTCGCCGCGCCATCGAAGCCGCCAGCGGCGACGCGCAGGCCGCGCAAGCCGCCTACGACGCCACGCGTGTGACGGTCGCCGCCGAGACCGCGCGCGCCTACGCCAACATGTGCGCGGCCGGCATGCAGTTGGCGTCGGCGCAGCACTCGGTGCAGGTGCAAAAGGAATCGCTGGATGCCGTCAGCCGCCTGCAACGCGCAGGCCGTGGCACCACCTTGGATGTGACCCGCGCCCGCAGCCAGCTTGAACAACTGCAAGCCAACCTGCCGCCCTTCCAGGCGCAGCAACGCACCGCCTTGTATCGCCTGGCCGCACTGACGGGCCAGACGCCCAACGAAATTCCCGCATCGCTGCTGCAATGCGCCGCCGCGCCGCGCCTGACCGACACCATCCCCGTGGGCGATGGCGCGTCGCTGCTGCGCCGCCGTCCCGACATCCGTCAGGCCGAACGCACGCTGGCCGCCAGCACGGCACGCATCGGCGTGGCCACGGCGGACCTCTATCCGAAGATCACGCTGGGCTTGTCCGGCGCATCGGGCGGCCCCGCTTCGATGTTTGGCGACCGCGGCACGTTCGGCTGGAGCGTGGGCCCGCTGATCTCGTGGACGCTGCCGAACACCGGCGCGGTGCAGGCCCGCATCGCGGAAGCCGAAGCCAACACCAAGGCCGCGGTGGCGCGTTTTGACGCCACGGTGCTGAACGCCTTGCGCGAAACGGAAAGCGCGCTGGTCGTCTACGCCCGCCAGCTGGACCGCAATGCGTCGTTGCGCGCCGCCCGCGACCAAAGCGCCGAAGCCGCTTCGCAAGCGCGCCAATTGTTCCAGTACGGCAAGACCGACTACCTGACCGTGCTGGACGCCGAGCGCACCCTGGCCACCAACGAAAGCGCGCTGGCCGCCTCGCAGGCGGAACTCAGCAGCGACCAGATCGCCGTCTTCCTGGCGCTGGGTGGCGGCTGGGAAAAGTAAGCCGCAGGCCGGCAATGTCGTTTCCATAATATGGATATGACATTGCCCGCGGGAAATGGCCGCCCGTAGAATTGTCTCATCGCTGATTTTTATAACTATCAATGAACCGCGTGGCGCAGCACATTGCGCCAGAGCGGTTCAGGCAATGAGACAAATCCATAATATGGAATACCTATCAGGGGCGGCGGGTGCGCGCGTCCTCGACAGCATCACCAAACTGACGCCCGACGATGCGGGCCGCGTTGTGATCGCGGGGTCGCACGGCGGCCGCTACGCGGCCTATTGCGCGGCACGCGGCAACGTACTCGCCGTCATCCTGAATGACGCCGGGGTGGGCTGGGAACAGGCCGGCATTGCGGGCTTGGCAGATTTACAGCAATGGGGCGTACCCGCCGCCACGGCCGACTACCGCAGTTGCCGCATCGGCGACGGCGCCGACATGGCACGCCACGGGGTCATCAGCCACGCCAATGCCCTGGCGCAAGCGCTGGGCTGCCGCACGGGTATGGCCGTCGCCGACGCCGCCCTGGCGCTGGGCCAAGCGCCTGCCGGCCAGGCCCGGCCCGCCACGCAGCAAGAATCCCGCTCCATTTTCAAAGCCGCTGCCGATGGCACGCCGCTGGTCATTGGCGCCGACTCCGTATCGCTGGTGGATGCCGCCGACGACGGACGCATCGTGGTCACGGCCTCGCATGGCGAGCGGCTGGCGGGCCTGCACACCGACGGCGTGAAAGCCGCACCGCGTCTTGTGACCTTCAACGACGCCGGTATCGGCAAAGACAGCGCCGGCATCGGCCGGCTGCCGCTGCTGCAACAGCGCGGCATCGCAGCGCTGACCGTGTCGGCCTACAGCGCGCGCATCGGCGATGCCCGCTCGTGCTACCAGGAAGGCGTGATTTCCTGCGCGAACGCACGCGCCCGCGAATGGGGCTGCCGCGTTGGCACGCCGCTGAAAACTTTTATCGACGCCCTGCTGAACGGGCGCGGCACTTACTAGGAGCATTACCCGCATGTCGGAAAAACTGGAAATCACGGGCGGCGAAGCCATTGCACGCATGTTCGCCGCGCACGACGTGGGCTTGATGTTCGGCATGGGCGGCTTTCAGCTGCTGCCGTTCTACGACGCCGTGCGGCGCCTGAAGCTGAACCACAACCTGATCAACGACGAGCGCTGCGCCGTGTTCGCCGCCGATGCCTACACCAAGGTCAGCGGCCGCCCCGGTGTCTGCGACGCAACCCTTGGCCCCGGCGCGACCAATCTGGTCACCGGGCTGGCCGAAGCCTATAACGCCGGCACGGCGATGGTGGCGCTGGTAGGCGATTCGCACCGGATGCATTCGTGGAAGAACATGACGCAGGAAGCGCGCCAGCTCGAGGTGCTGCGGCCGGTGGTGAAAGACGTGCTGCGCGTGGAAAAAATCGAGCGCATCCCGGAACTGGTGCGCCGCGCGTTCGCGGTGGCCACCAGCGGCCGGCCGGGTCCGGTGGTGCTGGATGTGCCGGAAGACATTGCGCACGAGGTTCACGCCTTTGATGCCGACGCCTTTTTTTCCAGCGCCAACTACCGCCGCGCCCCCGCCCTGCGCTGCCGCCCTGCCGCCGACGATCTGGCGCAGGCCGCCAGCATGCTGGCTGGCGCCGCCCGCCCGCTGATGCTGTGCGGCGGCGGCGTACACATCAGCGACGCGGCCAACACCGTGCAAGCCTTCGCCCGGCAATTCAACATCCCCGTGGCGCACACGATGAGCGGCAAAGGCGCAGTCGCCTGCAACGATCCGCTGAACGCCGGCCTGTTCGGCCGCTACAGCCGCATCGCCAACGACCTGATCGCCAAGGCCGATTGCCTGTTTGTCGTGGGCTGCAAGCTGGGCGAAGTGGCCACGCGCCGCTACGACCTGCTGTCGGCGGGCACGCCCATCATTCATTTGGACATCGTGGCCGAAGAGTTCGATCGCACCACCACGCCCGCCTTGCGCTTGTGGGGCGACGTGCGAGCCACGCTGGAAGAACTGGGCGAACGCCTGGCCGCCCAACCCGCGTCCGCGCAAGGCCGCCAGGACTACGTGGATGAAGTGGGCCAGGCCATGCACACGTGGCGCGAATCCGTGAACGGCAAGCTGACGTCGGCCGACAGCCCCATTGGCATGGCGCGCCTGATGCATGAGATCAACGCCGCGCTGCCGGAAGACGGCATTCTGGTGGCCGACGGCGGCTTCGCCGCGCACTGGGGCGGCCTGCTGTTCGACACCAAGCGCGCGGGACGCGGCTTTGTGCCGGACCGCGGATTTGCGTCAATCGGCTATGGCATCCCGGGCGCCATCGGCGCCGCGGCCGCCGCGCCGGGGCGGCAAGTCGTCAGCCTGACGGGCGACGGCGGCTGCAATATGTCGTTGGGCGAGCTGGAAACGGCCGTGCGCATGGGGCTGGCGTTTACGCTGGTGGTCGTCAACAACGCCGCGTCGGGCTACATCAAGGCGCTGCAACATCTGATGTACGGCAGCGGCAGCTACCAATCGTCCGACCTTGTGGAAACCAATTACGCCAACGTGGCGCGCGCGCTGGGCTGCCAGGGCATCCGCGTGGAAGACCCGGCCGACATCCCCGCCGCGCTGGCCCAGGCCTTCGCCTGCAAAGACCGGCCGACCATTCTGGACGTGGTGGTCACGCGCGACCCCGCGCACATGCTGCCGGGCGTGGACAGCCGGGCGGCCAAGATCAAGCCGGGCGACCGCATCGCCTGACCCGGGACATAACAACAAAGCGGCAACGCACACCACAATATCGAAGCGAGGAGACAACCCATCATGAAAGCAAAAACCTGGATGACGCTGGCAGCCGCAACGCTGGCCATGACGCTCACTGGCGCGGCCGGGGCGCAAAGCAGCTACCCCGACCGGCCGATTCGGCTGATCGTGCCCTTCCCGCCTGGCGGCACGTCGGACGTGGTGGGGCGCATCTTTGCCGAAGCGCTGGGCAAGCAGATCGGCCAAACCGTCGTGGTTGAAAACCGGGGCGGCGCGGGCGGCACGGTAGGCTCGCGTGCGGTCGCCTCCGCCGCGCCGGACGGCTACACGCTGCTGCTGGGCACGTCCAGCACCAATGGCACGAACCCCGCCGTGTACAAAAATCTGCCCTATGACGCCATCAAGGACTTCACACCCGTCACGCAGATCATTCGCGTGCCTGGCGTGATCGTCGTGAACAAGAACTTTCCCGCCAAGGATTACGCGTCGTTCGTGACGCTGATCAAAGGCGCGCCAGGCAAGTATTCGTATGCCTCGTCCGGCAACGGCGGCGCCACCCATATGGCGATGGAATACTACAAATCGCTGTCCGGGCTGGACATGATGCATGTGCCGTACCGCGGCACCGGCCCGGCGCTCAACGATGTCATCGCGGGCCAGGTGCCTATTTTGTGGGACACGGCGGCCTCATCGATGGCGCACATCCAGTCAGGCAGCGTGCGCCCAATCGTGGTGGCGGCCAAGGCGCGCCTGCCGCAATTGCCGGATGTACCCACGTTCGCCGAAGTGGGCCTGCCCGACTACGACGCTGAAATGTGGAACGGCCTGCTGGCGCCGGCCGGCCTGCCGAAAGACATTCTTGCCAAGCTGAACGACGCATCGCGCAAGGCCTTGGCCGATCCCGATGTGCAGGCCAAGTACGCCGGAGTGGGCGCGTATGTCGTCGCCGATAAACCCGACGCGTTTGCCGCGATGATTCGTGACGATGTGGCCAAGTGGAAAAAGGTGGCCGACTTCGCGCACATTTCGGCGGAATGACATGGGCCAGCGCTTGAAGGATAAAGTGGCGCTGGTGTTCGGCGCCGGCTCGTCAGGCCCCGGCTGGGGCAACGGCAAGGCGGCAGCCGCCCTGTATGCACGGGAAGGCGCGTGGGTGTTCGCGGTGGACGTGCGCGCAGACGCCGCCGAAGAGACCCGCCGCGTCATCGACGCCGAGGGCGGCCGCTGCGTGGCGCTGACAGCCGACGTGACCGATTCCGCGCAGATTCTGGCGGCGGTCTCGGCGGTGCTGGCCACGGCCGGACGCATCGACGTGCTGCACAACAATGTCGGCATCACAGAAATGGGAGACCCCATCGAGGCCAGCGAGGAAAGCTGGCACCGCGTGCTGGACACCAACCTGACCGGCGTGTTCCTGACGTGCAAGCACGTGCTGCCCGCAATGGTGGCGCAAGGCGGCGGCAGCATCGTAAACATCTCATCGCTGGCGTCGATTCAGGTGAACACGTATCCGTACACGTCGTACTACGCGGCCAAGGCGGGGCTGAACCACCTGACCCGCTCGCTGGCCGTGCGGTATGCGCCCAACAACATCCGCGTCAACGCCGTGCTGCCGGGCGTGATCGATACGCCGCTGATCTATGCGCAGATCGCCGGGCAGTTTGAAGACGTGGATGAGATGCGCCGCCGGCGCAACGCCGCCAGCCCCATGGGACGGATGGGCGATGCGTGGGACGTGGCGCACGCGGCGCTGTTCCTGGCCAGCGATGAAGCCAAGTACATCACCGGCGTCTGCCTGCCGGTGGACGGGGGCAAGGCCTGCGCCGGACGCTAGCCCGCGGGCGCTAGCCCCATGGCATGGGCTTCAAGGCACCAGCGTCAAGGCGCCGGCTTCAAGGCAGCGGCTTCAAGGCAGCGGCGTCAAGGCAGCGGCATCAAACCCGGGGCGCCAGATCGGCCGATAGCTCAGCCGCCGCCCGTTGCAACGCGGCCACCACGTCCTGCAAGCGGGCGCCCGACAGACGCGAGCGTATCGCCGCCACACTCAGCGCCGCCACCACGCGCTGCTCGCGGTCCAGCACCGGAACGCCCACGCCGAGCATGTCGGGAATGATGCGGCCGGGGTTGAGCGCATAGCCGTTCTTGCGCGCGGCGGCGATGTCGTCGCGCAGCATGTCGGTGGACGGCAGATCAGGCGCCACCGTGGCGTCGTAACGCGCCAGCACCCGTTCAATATCGTCATTGGGTAAAAAAGCCAGCAGCGCCAGGCTGCCCGCCCCCACCCCCAGCGGCCGGCGATGCCCCACTTCCAGCGTCAGGATCTTGATGGGAAAGTCGCCCGTCTTGCGGTCGACGCAGACGGCTTCATGGCCGGATCTAACCGACAGGAAACTGGTGTCGCCGGTGGACTGCGCCAGGCGCAGCACGGCGGATTCGGCGATGGCCTTGATGCCGTGCCGCCCTTCCGCGGCCAGGCCGAGAATGTAGGACTCGCGCCCCAGGCTGTAGGTTTTTAGCTTGGGGTTCAGCGACAAAAACCCTTCTTGCAACAGCGCGGCCAACATACGGTGCGCGGTGGGTGGCGTCAGACCAATGTCGCGCACGACGTCGGTCAGCCCCACCCCACGCGCGGGCGCCGCGCCCACATATTTCAGGATGCGCAACACGCGGAAAATGCTTTGCGCGCCGCCCACCGAATCCGCAGCGTGCGGCAACGGGGCCTGGGCCGCCATCAATGCACCGTGGTGCCGTCCGGCGGCGTCTGGTTCAGCCCCAGCGCCGCTTCCCAGGCGCGCAACGGCACGCAGGTCTGCAAGCGCACGATGGCGCGCTGGATCAACGCGGGATGCAGTTCGTGGCCGACGTGGCTGGCGATGTCGATGGTGGAATCGCCATGCAGCTCTTCCAAGCGGGCCTGAGCGGCCTGGATGTGGGCCACGCTCATTACCGGATCATCGGCGCCGTGCAACAGATGCAGGGTGGTGTATTGCGGCGCGGCCTTGGGCAGCTGTGCGTAGCGGCCCGAAAACGCGATGACGCGCCCGGCCATGCCGTCGTGCGCCTGCACCAATTCCAGCGCCATGATGGCGCCCTGCGAAAAGCCGGCCAGCGCGGTGTCGGACTGCAACAGGCTGAAGCGCGCCTGCGCCTCGCGTACATAGGCTTCCAGGGGCGGCATGGCTTGCGCCACGCGTTCGGCGCGATTGTCTTCCGTCACGCCGCGCACCGAGAACCATTGCCGCCCCGAGCCGCCGCCATCAAAGGGCTCGAAGCCTTCGGGTGCCAGCACGGCCGCCGCCGGAAACGCTGCGCGCACGGCCTCAGCCAATGGCCGAAGGTTATCGGGCGAACCGCCCACACCGTGCAGCAGGATGAACAACTGGCGTACGTCGACGCCAGGTTCGGGAAGGAATTCCAATGAGCGGGAAGATGCCATGAAAACTGCTCCGTGCTAGCGTAGCACCGTCCGGCTACGCCTTGATTACCGCATTGTAAAATGCGCGCCTTAATGCGGACGGGCAAGCTGCAAGCCAGACTGCCGCCGCAACGGCCTTCTTTTACCCCTGCAATGCACACACCCACCACCGACTCGGGCGCCACGCCGGCGAGCCAGAACCAGCTGCACCGCGTGCTCAAGGCGCGCCACCTCACGATGATAGCGCTGGGCGGGGCCATCGGCACCGGCCTGTTCGTCGCCTCTGGCGCGGCAATTGCCCAGGCAGGCCCCGGTGGCGCCCTGCTCGTGTATCTGGTGATTGGCCTGATGGTCTACTTCATCATGACCAGCCTGGGCGAGCTGGCCACCTTCATGCCCGTGTCCGGTTCCTTTTGCACCTATGCGTCGCGCTACGTGGACCCGGGATTTGGGTTTGCGCTGGGCTGGAACTTCTGGATCAGCTGGGCCACGGTGGTTGCCGTGGATGTGGTGGCCGCCCAACTGGTCATGGCGTACTGGCTGCCGGACACGCCAGGATGGATATGGAGCGTGGCCTTTCTGGCACTGACCTTCGGGCTGAACGCATTTTCGGCGCGCAGCTTTGGCGAAGCCGAATACTGGTTCGCCATCATCAAGGTGGTGGCCGTGCTGTGCTTCATTGCGGTCGGGCTGGGCATGCTGGTGGGCATCATCCATAGCGGCAATGAAGTGGGCCTGGCCAATTGGAAGGTGGGCGACGCGCCGTTCGTGGGCAACGCGGCAACGTGGGTCGGCGTGGCGATGGTGGTGGCCTATTCCTTCCAGGGCACCGAACTGGTGGGCGTCGCCGCGGGCGAATCCGAGAACCCGCGCCGCAACGTGCCGCGCGCGATCAACAACGTGTTCTGGCGCATTCTGCTGTTTTACGTGCTGGCCATTCTGATCATCGGCCTGCTGCTGCCCTATACCGACCCGCAATTGCTGCGCAACGAAGTGGAAGACATTGCCGTCAGCCCCTTCACGCTGGTGTTCCAGCACGCGGGGCTGCTGTCGGCCGCCACCGTGATGAACGCCGTGATCCTGACCTCCGTGCTGTCGGCCGGCAATTCGGGCATGTACGCCGCCACGCGGATGCTGTTCAACATGGCGGCCGAAGGCCAGGCGCCGGCCATCTTCAAACGCCTGACCGCCAATGGCGTGCCGCTGTACGCGCTGCTGGCGACCACCGCGCTGGCCTGCCTGTGCCTGTTCAGCGTGGTGTACAGCCCGAAGGCGGTCTACATCTGGTTGCTGAATTTTGCGGGCATGACGGAATTCATCGTCTGGCTGAGCATTGCGATCAGCCACTACCGGTTCCGCCAGGGCTATGTGAAGCATGGCTTCAACCCGGATGACCTGCCCTACAAGGCCGGCCTGTTCCCGTTTGGCCCGGTGCTGGCGTTTGTGCTGTGCCTGATCGTGACCTTGGGCCAGAACTATCAGGCCTTCTTGCAAGACCGGATCGACTGGATCGGCGTGGTGTCGACCTATCTGGCCATTCCGCTGTTCCTGGCGCTGTGGATCGGGCATCGCGTGGTGAGGCGGTCGCGCTGGGTCAAGTACCAGGACATGCGGTTTTACGGCGGCGCGTAAATCGAATGTGACGCTGTCCAACGTGACGCAGACATGGCGGATGCCGGCGGGGTCGAAATACTGTATATTTATACAGTGTAAATTCACCCTATAAGCCTCAAGCCCGATACCGGGCCCCACCCGCCATGCAGTCCCCCGAACGCATCCACCCCGCGTTGTGGCGCGCCACCCAGTTGGCTAAAGGCGCCGCCCGCACCCTGCCCACCGGGCACGCTCCGCTTTCCGCCGAGCTGCCGGACGGGGGCTGGCCGCTGGGCGCGCTGGTTGAATTGCTGACCCCGCACCCCGGTATCGGTGAAATCCGCCTGCTGCGCCCCGCGCTGGCCCAATTGGAAACGCGCCGTCCCATCGCCCTGGTGCAGCCCCCGCATGCCCCCCACATCGCCAGCTGGATGAGCTGGCGGCTGGACCCCCGGCAGTTGCTGTGGGTCGCGCCGAAAAAGCCCGTCGATACCTTGTGGGCCGCCGAACAGATTCTGAAAAATGGCAGTTGCGGCGCGCTGATCTGCTGGCTGCCGCATGTGCGCCCCGAATCCTTACGCCGCCTGCATCTTGCGGCGCAGGCTAGCGACCTGCTCTTTATTGCCGTCCGCCCGGCCAACGCCGCGCAGAACGCCACCCCCGCCCCATTGCGGCTGGCGCTTGCGCCCGCGCCGGGCGGCTTGTCTGTCCATATTCTGAAGCGCCGGGGGCCTGTCTGCGACACGCCGCTATACGTGGGCCTGGAACCCGGCGCGCTTACGCCTTCTTCCCCCCGCCATGCGCCTCTGGATCGCCGCCTACCTGCGCTGCCTGCCGCTGGACGCACTACGCCCGCACTGGCCGCATGAGGGTCTGGCATTCGCCGTTCTGGACCAGGAACGCGTTGCCGCCCTTACCCCCGCCGCCCGCCAGGCCGGCGTCAAGGCGGGCATGCGCCGCGCCGGCGCAGCCGCCATCGCCCCCCAGGTCGACTTGCTGCCGCGCCAGCCGCAAACTGAAGCCGATGCGCTCCACGGCGCGGCGCTGGCCCTGCTGCAATACACCCCCGAAATCGCCCTGGGCGACGACGACACCGTGCTCCTGAATGTCGGCGCCAGCCTGATGTTCTTTGGCGGACCGCGCGCGCTCAGCCAGCGCATCCGCGCCACCCTGCGCGCGCTGGATTTGCGCGTGTCGCTGGGCATGGCGCCCACCGCCACGGGCGCCTGGCTGCTGGCGCACCGCCCGGGCCGCCGCATGCCCCGCCGCACCTTGACGCTACCCACGCTGACGCGCCGGCTCGACGCCCTGCCGCTGGCGCTGCTGCCGCAGGCGCTGGCCCGCCGCGACTGGCTGGACGACATCGGCTGCCACACGCTGGCCGACTTGCGCGCCTTGCCGCGCGCCGGCCTGCAACGGCGCAGCACGCCCGAACTGCTGCAAGCGCTGGACGCCGCCTACGGCCAGAAACCCGAGCTCTATCGCTGGATCGAACCGCCCAACCAGTTCTCGCGGCGCATCGAACTCATGGACTATGTCGAGCACACCGACGCCGTGCTGGCGGTGGCGCGCCGGCTGGCCGAACAACTGGGCGGCTGGCTGACCGCGCGCCAACTGGCCGTGCGCCGCGTGGTGCTCAGCATGGAACACGAACGCGGCCGCCACGCCCGCCCGCCCACCGAACTGGAACTGGCGCTGGCGCAACCGGTATGGCAGGCCCCGCAACTGCTGCATCTGCTGCGCGAAAAGCTGAACCACTTCACTCTGGAAGCGCCCGTCATCGCGGTATCGCTGCTGGCGCCCGACACCGTTGAGCAGCCGGCCGCCAGCACCACCCTGTTTCCCGAGCCCGGCGGCACGGCGGCCGACCATGCCCGGCTGCTAGACTTGCTGGTGGCCCGGCTGGGCCGCGATCAGGTCCGCCACGCGCAACCTACCCCCGACCACCGCCCCGAAGCCGCGAATTCCTGGGGCGACGCGCTGGCCGCGCCCCGCCCGCCCGAACCCCTGCCCCCCTTGCTTGACCGCCCGTTCTGGCTGCTGGAAACGCCGCTGCCCTTGAAGCTGTCGGGCCATCGCCCGCAATACGGCGGCCAGGCGCTGCGCCTGATGCGCGGCCCCGAACGCATCGAAAGCGGCTGGTGGGACCCGGCCCTGACCGTGCGCGACTATTTCGTCGCCGAAGACGCCGCCGCCGCGCGCTACTGGATCTACCGCGAACGCGACGCGGAGCACGCGCGCTGGTTCCTGCACGGGCTGTACGCCTGAGGCCGCCGGCATGGACGACGATTCCTACGACGCGCTTGACCCGTCCGACCTGTTGGCGACGCTGCCCGGCTACGCCGAGCTGCAATGCCAGTCGAACTTTTCCTTTCTGCAAGGCGCGTCCCACCCCGAAGAACTGGCCGCACGCGCCGCCGAACTGGGCTACGCCGCGCTGGCGCTGACCGACGAATGTTCGCTGGCGGGCGTCGTGCGCGCCCACATGGAAGCCAAGACCCAGAAGTTGCCGCTCATCATCGGCGCCACCTTCCAGCTGCGCGCCGCCCCCGACGCCGCGCCGCTCGGGCTGACCCTGCTGGCGCAAACGCGCGAGGGCTACGGCAACCTGTCGGAGCTCATCACGCTGGCCCGCACCCGCGCGCCCAAAGGCGAATACCGGCTGGAGCCAGATGACTTCACCGATCCGCCCGAGGGCAGCGCGCATCTGCGCCACCTGCCCGAATGCCTGGCCATCCTGACGCCCGCCTACGGCACCGACGCCGACCGCCTGGCCGAACAGGCGCGCTGGCTGGCGCGCGTCTTTCCGAACCGCGCCTGGGTGGGGCTGAATCTGCTGTACCGCTCGCGCGACGACCAGCACCGCGCCGCCATCGAACACGCCGCGCAGCAAGCCGAGCTGCCCATCGTGGCGGTGGGCCAGGTGCAGATGCATGTGCGGTCGCGCAAACCGCTGCACGACACGCTGACTGGCATCCGCACCCATCGGCCCGTGTCCCAATGCGGCTACGAACTATCCGGCAACGCCGAGCAGCATCTGCGCACCCGCATGCGGCTGGCCAACCTCTACCCGCCCGAGGCGCTGGCGCAAACCCTTGTCATCGCGCGCCGCTGCGCGTTTTCGCTGGACGAGCTGCACTACGAATACCCCGACGAAATCGTGCCGCGCGGCCACACGCCCGCCACCTATCTGCGCCAGGAAACCCTGGCGGGCGCCGCGCGCCGCTTTCCCGCCGGCGTGCCGGAAAGCGTGTCCGAGCAGATCGAAAAAGAGCTCGACCTGATCGCCGACCTGCGCTACGAAGCCTATTTCCTGACTGTCTACGACATCGTCCAATACGCGCGCAGCGTCGGCATCCTGTGCCAGGGGCGCGGCTCGGCCGCCAACTCGGCCGTCTGCTATTGCCTGGGCATCACCGCGGTCGACCCGGTCCGCGGCAACAATCTGTTCGAACGTTTCATCAGCAAGGAGCGCAACGAACCGCCCGACATCGATGTGGACTTCGAGCACCAGCGCCGCGAAGAAGTCATCCAGTACATCTACCGCAAATACGGCCGGCAGCGCGCCGCTCTGACCGCCGTCGTCATCTCCTACCGCCCGCGCAGCGTGCTGCGCGATACCGGCCGCGCGCTGGGCGTGGACCTGGGCGTCATCGACGCCGTGGCGCGCGCCCATCAATGGTGGGACGGCAAAAAGGAAATGCTGCGCACGCTGGGCGCTTGCGGGCTGGACCCGGAATCCCAGGTGGCGCGGCAATGGGCGTCGCTGGCGCAGACGATGATGGGCTTTCCGCGCCACTTGTCGCAGCATCCGGGCGGCTTCGTGATTTCACGCGGGAAGCTGTCGCGCCTGGTGCCAATTGAAAACGCCGCCATGCAAGACCGCAGCGTCGTGCAATGGGACAAGGACGACCTGGACGCGCTGAAGCTGCTGAAGGTGGACGTGCTGGCGCTGGGCATGCTGTCGGCGCTGCGCCGCACGCTGGAACTGGCCGGCCAGCGCCGCGGCCAGCCGCTGGCGCTGCAAGACATCCCGGAAGGCGACGACGCCACCTACGACATGATCTGCGACGCCGACACCGTAGGCGTGTTCCAGATTGAATCGCGCGCGCAGATGACGATGCTGCCCCGCCTGCGGCCGCGCAAATACTACGACCTGGTGGTGCAAGTCGCCATCGTGCGGCCCGGCCCCATCCAGGGCGGCATGGTCCACCCCTATCTGCGCCGCCGCCAGGGCAAAGAAAAAGAAACCTATCCCAGCGAAAAGGTGCGCGGCGTGCTCAGCCGGACGATGGGCGTGCCCATTTTCCAGGAACAGGTGATGCAGATTGCCGTGGTGGCCGCCGGCTTTACGCCGGGCGAAGCCGACCAGTTGCGCCGTTCCATGGCCGCCTGGAAACGCAAAGGCGGCGTGGACAAATTCCGCGTCAAACTCGTGGGCGGGCTGCTGGCGCACGGCTACACGCTGGATTTTGCCGAAGCGCTGTTTCGCCAGGTGGAAGGCTTTGGCGAATACGGCTTTCCCGAAAGCCACGCGGCCAGCTTCGCCCTGCTGGCCTATTTCAGTTCCTGGTTGAAGCGCCACGAACCCGAAGCCTTTCTGGCCGCCCTGCTCAATTCCCAGCCCATGGGCTTTTACGCCCCCGCGCAACTGGTGCAGGACGCCCGCCGCCACGGCGTATGCGTGTTGCCCGCCGACGTCACGGTCAGCGGCTGGGATTCCGCCCTGGAAACCTTGCCGCCTGACCACCCCGGCCCCCAACGGCCCGCCCGCCCCCACGCACCGCCCCGTGACGACACCCGCCCCGCCGTCCGGCTGGGCCTGAGCCTGATCCAGGGCATGCGGGAAGACGCCGTCCGGCGCATCGAAACCGCGCGCGCCCAAGACCCGTTTACCGACACGGGCGATCTGGCGCGCCGCGCCGGCCTCAACCGCCATGACCTGAATGCGCTGGCCGCCGGCGACGCCCTGCGCACGCTCGCCGGCCATCGGCGCCAGGCCAGCTGGGAAGCCGCCGCCAGCGTACACAGCCGCGACCTGCTGCGCGACGCCGCCATCGAAGAAACCCAGGCGCCCCGCTTGTCAGCCCCCTCCGAAAGCCAGACGGTTGCCGCCGACTACCGCAGCGTCGGCCTCACCCTGCATCGCCACCCCGTCGCACTGCTGCGCCCCCAACTCACCGCCCGCAATTTCCAGCCGGCAGAAGTGCTGAACCGCTATCCCAACAAACGTTCGGCACGCGCCTGCGGCATCGTCACCGTGCGCCAACGGCCGCAAACCTCCAAGGGCGTGATCTTCGTCACCCTGGAAGACGAGACCGGCCCCGTCAACGTCGTCGTGCGCCCCGAGCTCATCGAACGCCAGCGCCGCGAACTGCTGGGGGCCACGCTGCTGGGCGTCTACGGCGCCTGGCAAAGCGTAGACGGCGTCCGTCACCTGATCGCCCAGCGGCTGGTGGATATGTCCGATCTGCTGGGCGGGTTGGCGGCGCAAAGCCGGAATTTTCATTGAGGGGTGGGATGAGGTTGAACCGGTGAATTGCGGGCAGTACCCGTGACATGGGTGTCACGCATCGCGGCAATCCCCGACGCGCGCGGCCTATGCTTTGCGCCTCGACTCACCATCGTTGCCGGGGACCCACTCATGTCGCCATCGCGAATCCATTTCTATCAAGAGCACTTGGCTGACCTGCATCAGGCCTTGGTTCAACATCCGATCGTGCTGAAGCATTTAAGCGGCCGGAACATCCGCCTTGATGGTGTAGCGCTATTGCCCGAGGACACTTTCTCCACGCCCTTCGGCAATATCTCAGCCTTGGAATTCGCCCGCTTATTTTCGGTCTTCGACGGCAGCCGCGTGCATCAACAGGCGGAGCACAAATTGGGGCTGGATAATGCGCCACCCGGCCTCTACTACACCGTGGTCAACCCCCGTTTGATACAGGCGCCGTTCAAGAACAAGCTTGGCCTGTATGCACCAGACGCCGGCACCAACTGTCGCCTCATTTACGCGCTGCACATCGACCATTTCTACTTGAGCGCCACGTTGGCGCCCCCTTACCTGGGCCGCTTCGCTTTTGCGCTTTGCGCCATCACGGCCTATCTGTCCGGACTTGTCAGAATATCCCTGATGGCTGCGGGCGGCCTGGGCTACAGCGCCCGCTACATTGGCTATCGGTTCTGGCCGAAACTCGGGTTCGATGCCCCGCTACATACCGGTGAAACCGCTGGGCAAATGCGGTTAACGGGATGCGCCACAGTGCAGGACGTGTTGGCCATTGATGAGGCTTGGTGGATCAGCGCGGGTTCGCAAAGACCTATGGTTTTTGATCTGGCGCCTCATAGCGCCTCCTGGCAAAAGCTAGTACCCTACATCAGCACTCAAATCGCGCCAGGGAGGCTTATATGAATGACCAAACTACGCTGAAATGCGCCAATACGGTTGGCTACGATAAGACAGGCCGCCCAACCCAAGCAACGGGCTCAGAAGACAACTCCGCGAAGCCAGGCCGGGTGATCAAGGTCTCCATGAAGGGTATCCCGGTGGTCACGCAGGGCATTTGGGCGGAAATGATAGCCCGCGCGCGTCAGCCGTCCACGGTCTTCCGTCCTTATCCGATCTTGCCCGACGCAAACTGACTCAGCCCCACCCCCGCTTTCCTTACACCAGGCCCGCCTTGACATCAGATCAACGCGGGTTTTCATTTTTTGCCACGCTGCTGCCGCACCCCATCACAGCCCGCCACGGCTGGTCTATCATGGCTTTTTTGTCGCGTAGTTGTAAGGAGCTTTACATGATCCGCAAGCTGATCCCCTTCCTTCTGGTTGCCACCCTAAGCGCGTGCGCCAATACCGGGACGTCGTCTTCGTCCAGCCGCGCACCGGCAGCCTCCAGCTCCCCTAGCTCCTCCACCTCGTCCGATTCGTCCGGTGGCGCAACGTATGGCGGGTCTTCGTATGGGTCGTCGTCGAACATGCCCGGCAGCAGCATGGGTGGCGGCAAGACTTGCGACGCGGGCGCGCTGCAATCGCAGATTGGCCAGAAAGCCAGCCAGTCGGTCATGGAAGATTTGCGTTCGCGCAGCGGCAGCACCACCGCCCGCATCCTGCGCCCGGGCCAATTGGTCACCATGGAATACAACGCGACCCGCCTGAACCTGATCGTGGATGACAAAGATGTCATGACTGCCATCCGCTGCGGCTGATCCCACCGCACTCCTGCCCCGGGGGCCGGCGCTGAGCCCGGCCCGCCGCTAGGCTTGCCCAACGCCGCTAGGCTTGCCCAAGTTTCGCGCTGGACTTGCCCAAGCCGACTCGCCCAAGCCGCCTCGCCCAAGCCGCCTCGCCCAAGCCGCCTCGCCCAAGCCCCCTCGCCCAAGCCCTCGCCCAGCGCTTCGCGCTATGCCTCGTTCATGGCCGCGGGCGGCACGTGGGGCAGGAATGCCCCCGCCACTTCGAACGCGCATTCCTCGCGCGCAATATCGATCACCCGAGACACGATCGGGTTGACGATGTTTTTCTTGTGCACCGCGTAGTAATTGATGGTCGGCAAGTCCGGTTGCACGTTCAGCTGGCAGAGCGCGCCGCGTTCCACCAGCGGCGCGAAATACGCGCCCGGCAGATAGCTGATGCCCAGGCCCAGCATGGTCAGCTGCGCCATCATCCCCAAGCTATTGCACGTCAGCACGCGCTTGACCGGCAGGCCCTGCTCGGCGAACCAGGCGTCATACAGATGCGACAGCGCGGAATTCGTGGGTTGTGAAATCACCGGATACGGCGCCAGATCCTGCGGCGTCAGCTGTGCCGAAAAATCGATATCCAGCGCAGGGCTGGCCATCCAGACGTTGGTGACCGCGCCCAAGTGCGTGCAGTCGTACTGATAGCTCCAGAACGGGCCCGGCATGATGGCCAGGTCCAGCTGGTCTTGCTCCAGCCGTTCGTAGAGCGTGATGCCGCCATCGATTTCCGGCATCAGTTGCACGCGCGGGTAGCGCAGGCTGATCTGGTTGATCAGCCGCGCCAGCCAGGTCATGCCGACGAGTTCGGTCACGCCCAGCCGCACCACGCCTTCGAAGCTGGCCGGGTCGGCCATGTTCTGCACGATGCGGCTGTTCAAGTCGAGCATTTCGCGCGCCAGTTCGAACAGCTTGCGGCCCTGCGGGGTCATCAGCAATTTCTTGGCGCGGCGTTCAAACAAGGGCGAACCGGCAAAAGCTTCCAGTTCGCCCACCCGCTTGGCCACCGCCGATTGGGTGGTGTGCAATTTTCGGGAAGATGCGCTGAAGCTGCCAAGTTCGGAGCTCCAGTAAAAAGCCTCTAGCTGCTTAAGGGTGTACATCGCGGCGGTCGATGCGAAACGCATGGAAACCCTCACCTTACCATCGCCGCCGCGCTGTCCGACCCGGCCTTAGCCGCGCGGATGCAGGATGTCGGCCAGGAAGCGCTGCGCGCGCGGATGCGACGGCGCGCTGAAGAAGCGCTCGGGCGTGTCCATTTCCAGGATCTCGCCGCCGTCCATGAAGACCACGCGGTCGCAGACGTCGCGCGCGAAACCCATTTCATGGGTCACGCACACCATCGTCATGCCGTCCTTGGCCAAGCCCTTCATTACTTGCAGCACTTCGCCCACCATTTCCGGGTCAAGCGCGCTGGTGGGCTCGTCAAACAGCATCACCGGCGGTTGCAGGGCCAGCGCCCGCGCAATGGCCACGCGCTGCTGCTGGCCGCCCGACAACGCCCCCGGGTAGGCGTCAATCTTGTGCGCCAGGCCCACGCGATCCAGCAGGCTTTTCGCGAGTTCCACCGATTCCTTGCGGGATTGCTTGCGGATGTTCACCGGCGCGAAGAGCACGTTTTCCAGCACGCTCATGTGCGGAAACAGGTTGAACTGCTGGAACACGAAACCAATCTTCTGGCGCAGCGCGTTCAGGTTGGCGCCCTTCTGATAAATGTCTGCGCCGTCGATCAGGATGCGACCTTTTTCGATGGGCTCCAGCCGGTTGATCGTGCGGATCATGGTCGACTTGCCCGAGCCCGACGGCCCGCACACCACCAGCACTTCGCCCCGCGACACCGCCAGGTCCACGTCCTTCAGCACGTGATGCGCGCCGTACCACTTGTTCACTTTTTCAAGCTTGATCATGTTTGTTCCTTTAAGCCATGGCGCGCGAGCGGCGGATACGCAGGTCCAGCCAGCTCAAGCCGCGGCTCAGGCTGAAGCACACCAGGAAATAGATGATGGCCAGGATGCCGAACACCTGTAGCGGCTGGGTCAGCACCAGGTTGTTGACCTGGTTGGCTGCGAAGGTCAGTTCATTGACGCTGATGACATAGCCCAGCGACGTTTCCTTGATGGTCGACACGAACTGGCTGGTCATGCTGGGCAGCACGTTAAAGAGCGCTTGCGGCAGCACCACTTTGCGCATCGTCGTCCAATAGCCCACGCCCAGCGAGCGCGACGCCTCGATCTGACCGCGCGGCACCGCCTCGATGCCCGACCGGATCACCTCCGACAGATACGCGCTTTCATAGACGACCAGCGCGAAGATCAGCGTCCAGAAGCCGCTGACGACCTGGCCCGTCAACTTGGGCACCACAAAGTAGGCCCAGAAGATCAGCATCAGTAGCGGCATGCCGCGCACCACATTGACCAGCGCCTTGCTGGCCACGCGCAGCCAGCCAAACGGACTGACACGCGCCAGCGCGATCAACAACGCCAGCGGCATCGACATCGCCAAGCCCAGCGCGGCCAGAATCAGCGTGAGCGCCAGGCCGCCCAAGGGGCCGTTGGGGTATTGGCCGACCAGCAGCGTCGGCCAGTATTGCAGTAGCAGATCAAGCACCGTGGCCTCCGCGATTCAGACGATAACGGGCGTAGATGCGCGATCCCAGCGCCATGATCAGGAACGATCCCAGCAGGTACATGATCGTCGCCGCGCCGAAGGTGGCAAAGGTGCGATAGGTTTCGTTTTCGATCTCGCGCGCCTGGTAGGTCAGCTCCATCACCCCAATCGCCATGGCGACGCTGGTGTTCTTGAACAGCAGCAGCGCGCGGCCCACCAGCGGCGGAATGGAAATGCGCAGCGCTTGCGGCACGATCACGAAGCGCATGCATTGCAGATAGCTCGCGCCCAGCGCGCGCGCCGCTTCGAATTGCGTGCCGGGAATGGCGCGCAGGCCGCTGCGGATGTCTTCGGCGATGTAGGCCGCCGACCCCAGCCCCAGCGCAATCGCCGCCAGCGACATCTCGGCGTTATGGTCGTACAACCACAAGCGCACGCCTTCCGGCAGCAGTTCGGGCATGCCGAAATACCAGAACAGCACCTGCACCAGCAGCGGCACGTTGCGGTGGTATTCCACATAAGCGTCGACCACCCAGCGGCACGGCGCCAGATTGGTCGCGCGCACCACCACCAGCGTCACCGCGATGGAAAACGCCAGCACCCAGGCAACCAGAAACAGTTGCACGGTGATGGCCATGCCGCTGAGCAGCAGCTGGTATTGGGAAGCGTCAAGTAGGCTCATAAAGCAGTCAATCTCCAACAATCGCGCGGACCACGCCAAACGTCACGGTTTCCAACCGCCCGCCTGGGCAAGCGCCGGAAACCGTGACGGGGCATTCGGGCCTTGGATACGGGCCTTGGATACGGGCCTAGATGCGGGCCTAGTACGGGCATCTAGACACGGGCCTAAACACGGGCCTAAACACGGGCCTAAACACGGGCCTTCATACGGGCCTTCATACGAGTTCTGGCCGAGATCCGCGCTGGGGTTCGCGCTTCAGCCGGCGATGGGGCCGATCTTGAAACCGCGTTCCAGCTTGTAAGGCGTTTCTGCGCCGAACCACTTGTCGAACAGCTTGGCCGCGGCGCCCGAGCTTTCGGCCTCGTCCAGCGCCTGGTTCACCGTTTGCAGGAAACGCGGTTCGGACTTGCGCACGCCCAGACCCCACGGCTCGTCAAACACCGACTTGGCGATGACGGTGACGGGCGCCGTCGGCGGGCTTTGCAGCACCAGACGCGCCAGCACCAGCTCCGACGCAAACTGCGCGTCCACCTTCTTTTGCTGCAAGGCCAGGTACGTGGCCGAGCTGTCGCCATAGCCAATGACCTGGGACTTGTCCAGAATGCGCTTGATTTCGCGCTCCGAGCTGGAGCCCTTGGTGGCGCCAACACGGCGGCCGTTCAGGGCTTCAATGCTGTCAAAGCCCGAATCCTTGCGCACCAGCAGCTTTTGCGGGCTGACGTAGTAGGCGTGGCTGAACGCGATCTGTTCGGCGCGGTCAGGCGAATAGCCCAGGTTGGCCGCCAGAATATCGACGCGCCCTTCATTCAGTTCCGGCACGCGCGCCGCCACCGACAGCAGCTTGTAGCTGACCTTGACGCCCAGCTTGTCGGCGACGAGCTTGCACACGTCCACGTCGTAGCCCACCAGTTGGCGCGTGGCGCCGTCCTGGAAGCTGAAGGGCTGCGACGTGCCCAGCGTGCCGCAGACGAGTTCGCCGCGCGCCTTGATGTCGTCGATCTGATCGGCCTGGGCGGCAGCGCCCAGCGTCAGCGTGGCCAGGCCCAGGCAGGCCGCGAAAAGAGAGTGGCGTTTCATGCGTGATTCCCCTTGTCTGATTTGTGTGGTGGTCGAACTGAATGAATGGGCGCGGCGCGGGCTCAGGCCAGCTTGGCGCAGGCGTCGCGAATGGCCGAGCAGCCTTGTTTGATGTCATCAAGCGACGCCGCGAACGACAGCCGGAACGTGCCCGGCGCGCCGTAAGCATGGCCGTCGATGACGGCAACGCCGGCTTCGCGCAGCAGGTAATGCGTCAGGTCGGTGTCGGTGGCGATCACGTCGCCCGCAGGCGTCTTCTTGCCCAACAGGCCCGAGCAATCCGGGAAGACGTAGAACGCGCCTTGCGGCACAACAATCGCCAAGCCCGGCGTGCCGGACAATTCGGCAATCGCCAGGTCGCGGCGTTCGCGGAACACCTTGGCGAATTCGGCCACGCAGTCCTGCGGGCCTGACAACGCTTCCAGCGCCGCCGCCTGGCTCACGGACGACGCGCCCGACGTGCTTTGCGATTGCAGAATGGCCATCGCCTTGATCAATTCGTCAGGCGCCGCGCCGTAGCCGATGCGCCAGCCGGTCATGGCGTAAGCCTTGGACACGCCGTTCACGACCAGCGTGCGGGCGGCCAGTTCCGGCGCCACTTGCAGCGGATGCACGGTGGCTTCGCCCGTGAAATTCAGGCGGGCGTAGATGTCGTCCGTCATCAGCCAGACGTGCGGATGGCGCTTGAGCACGTCCGTCAGGCCGCGCAGTTCGTCGGCGGTATAGACCGAGCCCGTCGGGTTGCTGGGCGCGTTCATCATCAGCCACTTGGTGCGCGGCGTGATGGCGCGTTCCAGCGCGTCAGGGGTGACTTTGTAATCGGTGGCGGGCGACGTTTCCACGGCGACGGGCACGCCGCCGTTCACCAGCACCATGTCCGGGTACGACACCCAGAACGGCGCAGGGATCAGGACTTCATCGCCGTCATTGAGCGTGGCGGCCAGGCCATTGAAAATCACCTGCTTGGCGCCGGTGCTGACGATGATCTGCGACACCGGGTAGTCCACGCCGGTCGCCTCCAGCAAATGGCCGCGGGCGGCCTTGCGCAGCGCAACCGTGCCTTGGGCCGGCGGGTATTTGGTTTCGCCGCGGTTCATGGCGGCGGTGGCGGCCTGGCGGATATGTTCCGGCGTAGAAAAGTCCGGCTCGCCAATCGTCAGGTCGATGATGCGGCGGCCTTGCTCGCGCAGTTCAGCGATGATGGCGCGCGCGGCAACGCTGGGCGACAGCTTGATGCGCTTGATGCGGTCGGCAACGATGCTCATTTGGCGGCTCCCATCTTCTCGGCCAGCGTCTTTTCCAGCCAGGGCTTGGTGTAGGTGCCGGCGCGCAGCTTTTCCTTGGCCACGGCTTCGTCGGCTTCCTTCTTCTGCGCCAGGGCCAGCACCGCGGCGGCGTGTTCGGCGGGAATCACCACCACGCCATCGGCGTCGCCCACGACCACGTCGCCCGGGTTGACCACCTGGCCGCCCACGGACACGGGCACATTGATTTCACCGGGGCCATCCTTGTACGGCCCCTTGTGCGACACGGCGCGCGCGAAGCAGCCGAATTCGCCTTGGGCGAACACGTCGAAGTCGCGCACGGCGCCGTCGATCACGAAGCCTTCGATGCCGCGCGATTGCGCGTCCATCATCATCAGTTCGCCAACCAGCGCGTTGCTGGTGTCGCCCGAGCCGTCGACCACGATGACGTCACCCGCGCCACCCAGCGAAATCGCCTTGTGGATCATCAGGTTATCGCCGGGGCGGGTCTTGACGGTGAGCGCCAGGCCGACGGTGCGGCGCGTGGCGGCATGCATCGGGCGCAGGCCCGACACACCATACAGGCGGTTCATGCAGTCGCTGATCTGGGCCGAGCCAATCTGGGCAAAGCCCGCCAGCACGTCAGCGGCGACGGCCTGGGCGGGCCGGGAAAGAATGCGGTATCCGATGGGATTCATAAGGAAAGTCAGGGGTAAATGCGTGAGGCGATTAAGCGAACATGCATTACAAAGCCCCCCATGCCTTTCCTCAAAACGATATAAATTCCCAGCGATCCAGGAATTTTATTCGTACATAACAGCGATTAGGGTATTCCCTTATTCGTGATTGCCCATTCAGTCGTCGCCGCCGCTGATGGCTTGACGGGCTTCCGCCAACGCCACCGTCAGATTCTGGACTTTCTTTTTCAACTGATCGCGTTCCTCGGTCACACGCGTCAGCACGCCACGCAGGCGCGCGACCTCGGCGGGCAGGTCCTCGATGCTTTCAATCGGCACCTCGGGCGGCGCTTCGCGCGGCGGCGGGGCTTTGGCCAGACGCACTTCGCGCGCGGCCTGTTGCAGCTCTTTCCTGCCTCCGGCGACGGCGGCGGCCTGACGCTCGGGCGGCAAGGACGCGACCGCCGCTGCGGCGTTGATCGAAATCGCCCCCGCTTTCACCGCCTGCACCAGTTCCGGCGCGGCTTCCTTCTGGATTTTTTCGATCTGGCCCAGCGTGTTGCTGCTGATCCGGGCGGCGCGCGCCAAGGCCTGACGGCTGGGCACGGGCGGCGTCCACGAGATATTCGGCGGCAGGCGCGGGGCATTGTCGGCGCTGGACGCCCCGGCTTCGTCTTCGTCCCAAGGCGGCGAGCCGTCAGCCGGAACGCCGTCGGCGGCGGCAGCGTCAGCCGGCGCACTGCCTTCGGGCGGCGTGCGCGCCAGCAGAATTTCCTTCTTGCGCAAGGCGAGCACCCCGCGCTGGAAGTCCGACACGCTGCGCCGGCCCAGATGGTTTTCGATCATCCACAGATGCACGTCTTCCATCGACTTGAACGCCGTGTTCTGACGCGTCTGGAATTCGATGCCGTGCTTTTTGCAAATGGCGTAACGGTTGTGGCCGTCCACCAGCAGATCGCCCCACAGCACCAGCGCGTCGCGGCACCCTTCAGCCAGCAGGCTGCGTTCCAGCGCCTCGTGCTCGTCTTCGGTCAAAGGGTCTATATAGGCGCGCAGGCCCTCGTCAATCCTGATATCCATGATGTCCAATAAGTTTCTTGCCAACTTCCGCTACGTCAGCCCCTGGCCGCGCAGCAGATCCTGAATGGCCGCCAGCCGCGCCACGGGGTCGGTCAGGCCCAGTAACACGGCCTTGTCGTCCGGCGGCAATGGCAGCATCTCGCACCAGCGGTCTGCCACCCAGCCGCTGTCATCCAGCCGGTACGGCGGCGCCAGCGGCATCCTTTCAGCGGGAACGCCCTCTTGCTGCCATTGGGCCACCAGACGCCCCAGCGCATCGGCGCTGGGCTGCATGGCCGCTGGCACGGGCGTGGGCGGGTCGTCGGCGATGGGCTCGGTCTGGCCCATCCAAAGGCCGTATTTTGCCACCTCGCTGGAAAGCAGCCGAAAACGGCTCGTGCCCACGCAACGCACTTGCAGCAAGGCGGGCATCGGGGCTTCCCATGACGCGATGCGCGCCATCGTGCCCACGGGCGCCAGGGTCTCCACGCCCTCGGGCGTGCGGACCTCTCTGCCCGCCAGCAGGCCCACCACGCCGAACTCGCTGCCCTCCGCGATACAGCGGCGGATCATATCCAGGTAGCGCACCTCGAAAATACGCAGGTGCAGCACGCCGGCGGGAAACAGCGCATTGGATAAGGGGAACAGCGGAATCAGCGCCATGGCTGTCTCCTACGTGACGTCGAAGGCGGCGTCCACCGGCACTTGCATGGCCGTCACCATCGCATTGGTTTGCGCCGCCATGCCTATCACTGACAGCAGTTCGGCGTGCTGGCCATTGGTCATGCCCTTGGCCCGGGCGGCGGCCGTGTGCGAATGCACGCAGTACGAGCAGCCGTTGGCGGTGGATACCGCGATGTAGATCATTTCCCGCACCAGCGGCGAGAGTTCACCGTCGGCCATCATCACCTGCTTGAGCTGCGCCCACACGCGTTGCAATTGCGGCGGGTCATTGGCCAGCGCGCGCCAGAAATTGTTGACGAAATCCGACTTGCGGGTTGCGCGAATATCTTCGAACACCGCCCAGGCTTCCGGGTGCTTGCGGACCTCATCGTCCGATAACAATTTGACCGTGCTCATGCCGTGGTTCCTATGGGTTAAGGCCGTTCAGAGCCGAGAATGCGCGGGGCAAGCTACAGTGCAAGCAGTCGCCAGGCCCGCCGGCAGCGTGAATCGGGCCTTCCATCATAGATCGGCCACGGCCCGGTCCCCACACGGGAAACATCATGCCCCAACTCTCCGCCTACCTCAGCTTCGACGGCAACTGCGCCGACGCCATGCACTTCTATGAACGCGTGCTGGGCGGCCGCATCGAGGCCCTGATCCGCTACGCCGACGCCCCCGCCGACGCCGCCATGCCCGCCCTGTCGCCCGACGACGCCGAACGCATCATGTACGCCCGGCTGGCCCTGGACGAACAAACGCTGCTGGCCAGCGACGCCACGGCAGGCCACCCCTACCCCGGCAAAAAAGGCATGGCGCTGGCGCTGGTCTACCCCACCGTTTCTGACGCGCAACGCGTGTTCGAACAACTGGCCGACGGCGGCAACGTCACGATGCCGCTGCAAAAAACGTTCTGGGCGGAAGCCTACGGGGCGCTGATCGACCGGTTTGGAACGCGTTGGATGCTAAGCGGCGGCAGATTGACGCAGTGACGCGGCAAACGCCCCACCGCTTTTAAATCTTTTGCATTCTTCCACGCGAACCTTGCAGTAATCTGGCAGCGCTCCATTCCACAGGAAGCGCCCGCCATGACATTTCTTGCCAGCGCCACGTTGCTACGCCGCCGCGACGGCCATGAAGCCCGCGTCACCTTCGTCGAGCTGTTCTTCGACCTGGTTTACGTGTTTGCCGTCACCCAGTTGTCGCACAGCCTGCTGCACGACCTGACGCTGATGGGCGCGGTGCAAACGCTGGTGCTGTGGTTCGCCGTGTGGCTGGGGTGGCAATACACCTGCTGGGTCACGAACTGGTTCAATCCCGACGCCATCCCCATGCGCATCATGCTGTTCGCGGTGATGCTGGTAGGCCTGATCGCCGCCGCCGTGCTGCCCGGCGCGTTCGGCGAAAACGGGCTGATCTTTGCCATCTGCTATGCGCTGATCCAGGTGGGCCGCACGGTCTTCATCGTGCTGCACCTGGGCCGCAACCATCCGCTGGCCGATAACTTCCGGCGCATGCTGGGCTGGTTGAGCATTTCCGCCGTGCTGTGGATTGCGGGCGGTCTTGCGTCGGGGCAATGGCGTCTGGCGCTGTGGATACTGGCTGTGGCCTGCGAATACATTTCGCCCATGATCGGCTTCCGGCTGCCCGGCATGGGGCGGTCGACCACCCGCGACTGGACGATCGAAGGCGGCCACCTGGCCGAACGCTGCCAGTTGTTCGTGATCGTGGCGCTGGGTGAAACGCTGCTGATCACGGGCGCCACGCTGGGCGAGCACCCGCATTGGGACATCCCCACCTTGATTGCGCTGCTGGTCGCCTTCCTGGGAACGGCCGCCATGTGGTGGGTGTACTTCGACACCAGCAGCAAGGACGGCAGCGAGGCCATCGTGCACTCCAACGACCCGGGGCGCATCGGCGCATATTTCCACTATGTGCACGTCATTCTGATTGCGGGTGTGATCGTGTCAGCCGTGGCCAACGAGCTGGTCATTCTGCACCCGGATGGCCGCATCACCACGCCCGCCGCCGCCGCGCTGATCGGCGGTCCGGCGCTGTACCTGGTGGGTAACGCCATCTACAAGACGGTGGTGTATGCGCGCTTTCCGCTGTCGCACGTGGTGGGGCTGGTGTTGCTGGCGGTGCTGGCGCCCGTGTCGTTCGTCACCGACAACCTGATGGTGGGCGGCCTGACCACGCTGATCATGATGGTCGTAGCCGTGTGGGAAAGCGTGTCGCGGCGGGATCAAGCGCGCCGTTTGCCGAACACGGATTTCGGCGTGCGCCCATGAAACCGCGTGAACGCCGCGCTGAAATTGGCCGGGTGCCGATAGCCCACGCGATACGCCGCCTGCGCCACCTGGCAGCCCGTTTCCAGTAGTTCCCACGCGCGGCGCATGCGCAGTTCGGTCAGCAAGCGATGCGGGCTGGTGCCGTACAGCTTGCGGAAGCCCTCTTTCAGCTTGAACTCGTTCAGCCCTGTCGACAGGCACAGATACTGCACGGTCAGTTCGCGGTCCATCTGCGTTTGCATCAACGCGCGCGCGGCTTCCAGGCGCCCGATATCGGCCTGGCTGAGCCGGCCCGCTTCGGGCATCGGTTCCAGCCCGCGCAATTGCCGCGACAACAACGTCAGCGCCCGGATATGCGCATCCAGCGGGTCTTCCCCTGACGCCAATTCCTGGGCCGACGCCATCAGTTCCGCCGTGGTCTTGCCGTGCGACAGGCGCCGCAAGCGGCCCTCGCCCAGCAGGCTTTCCGCGCGCGCGTCGCCCGCGTAACGGCGCAGCACCTGTTCCCCCACCAGCAGCCGCAGCTGCGACACCGTGGCGCCGCCCAGATAGCGGCGTTCACCTTGCGCGCGCTGAAACGTCGTGACGGTGGTGGTGCCGCCCCGAAAATCCAGCGCCGCGCCGTCAGCGCCCTGGTAGGCCGACACGCCCTGCATGGCCAAGGTGATCACCAGCGTGCGCGCGCCATACCCGGCAGCGTTCTCTTCGATCAGGTCGCGCGACGGGGTGTATTGCGAATGCACCAGCGTCAGGCCGTCGTCCAGCTCCATCCGATCCGCATGGCAGTCACCCAGATCCGACGGCAAGGCAAGGCGGCGCCAACCCGCACGCGGGCTCGCGCCGGGCTGGGCCAACAAGGAAGAAACACGGATGGACATGAGGCGTTATCCGTTTTGAATACGGAAGGCTCCGGAATGCATACGGATGTGAATGATAGTTGTTCTCATAAAGAAATACCATCGTTGGGGACGGCTGCACCACCGTAGCGGCCGCGACATTTGCACGAGAAGCCCGCTCTTGAAGTCCGCACTGGAAGCCCGATGATGCCCCCTCCCGCCCGTCTTACGCCCCTAGCCTGGGCGCTGCTCTGCCTGACCGCCCTGCCCACCGCCCTCGCCGCCCCCGCCGCGCACGCGCAGCCGTCCGCCGAACTGCCCGCCATCACCGTCACCGCCGACAAGCAGGAACGCGCGCTGGAAGATGTGCCGTCCAGCCTGTCCGTGTATGACGGCGACATGCTGGACGCCCAAGGCATCCACAACGTCGAAGCCTTGCAGACCATCACACCCGGCCTGAGCTTCCAGCCGTTCGGCCAGGCCGGCGTCAATTCGCCCGTGATGCGCGGGCTTTCCGCCAATTTCTTTTCGTTTTCGACCTCAACGCTGTTGGTGGTGGATGGCGTGCCAACCCTGACGGCGCAAGGCTATGACGACCAGTTGCTGGGCATCGACCGCGTTGAAGTGCTGCGCGGCCCGCAGTCCACGCTGTACGGCCGCAACGCCGAAGCCGGCGTCATCAACATCCACACGCGCCAG
The DNA here is from genome assembly GCF_056399725.1 of Achromobacter sp. 01N37. Classification (NCBI taxonomy): domain Bacteria; kingdom Pseudomonadati; phylum Pseudomonadota; class Betaproteobacteria; order Burkholderiales; family Alcaligenaceae; genus Achromobacter; species Achromobacter sp. 01N37. Next base: position 659,111 of record NZ_JBFTRX010000001.1, on the reverse strand, counting down.
CCCGACAACACCTTGCGCGGCCAGGTGTCCGCCGAGATCGGCAGCCGCGACTTGCGCGTCATGCGCTTCGATCTAAGCGGCCCGCTGGTTGAAGACTGCCTGTACGCCAGCGTGGCAGGCACCTGGCGCAGCCAGCACGGCTTTATCGACAACACCTACACCGGCCAACGCGAAGACGACCGCGAACTGCGCAACGGCAAAATCGCGTTGCGCTGGACGCCGTCGGCCCACACCGACGCCACGCTGCGCTACGCGCAGATGGACTACCGCGACGGCGCGGCCTTGTGGGGCTCGCCCACCGCGCCGCGCGACACGGTGGCCTCTGGCACGCCCAGCTGGAACCATTCCATCGGCCGCAGCGCGTCGCTGGCCGTGCGCCACGACTTCGATGCCGGGCTGCGCCTGTCATCCGTCACGGCGTGGAACAACTTCCGCGACCGCGTCCAGCAAGACACCGATTTTCTGCCCGCCGACCTGCTGCACATTGCACGCGACCACGAGTTCAGCAATGTGTCGCAAGAGCTGCGGCTGGAAGGCGATTGGAACCGCACGCACTGGCTGGTGGGCCTGTACGCCGATGGCGACGACCACGACCTGCGCAACACGCAAAAGATGCCGATGGGCCTGACCGAAAGCGTCGTCAACCTGCGCGGCAACTCCACCGCGGCGTTCACGAACTGGACCGTGCCGCTGCCCGAGCGCTGGACGCTTGAAGCCGGCGCGCGCATCGAACGTGACCGCGTCCGATTCCGCCCGCAAGGCGCCGACGCGCGCCGCGCCGACTGGACCCGCGCCACGCCCCGCATCGCCCTGCAATACGCCTTTGCGCCGCGCCAGCAAGTCTATGCGTCCGTTTCCGACGGCTTTCGCGCAGGCGGCTTCAACGTGTTCTCGCCCGCTGCGAACTACGCGGCCTATCAACCCGAAACCTTGCGCTCGTACGAAATCGGCGCCAAGGGGTGGCTGCCCGGCAACCGGCTGCGCTATTCCAGCGCGTTCTACGTCATGAGCGTGAAGAACATGCAGGTGCAGCAGATGCCCGTGCCGGGCCTCGTCTACGTGACCAACGCGGCGTCGGCGCGGTCCATCGGCGCGGAATTCGAACTGGAATACCTGCTGGGCGATGGCTGGTCGATGCAAGCCGGGCTTGGCCTGAACCGCACGCGCTTCTCAAGCTTCATGGACGGTGCCGCCGACTACAGCGGCAATCAGAACCCCTTCGCGCCGCGCATCAACGGCTATGTCAGCGCACGTTACGACGCGCCCGCCGGCTGGTACGCGCAAGCGTCACTGACCGGCACCGGCCGCGTGTACCTGGACGCCGCCAACCGCTATACCCGCAACGGCTACGGCCTGGTCAACCTGGCGGCCGGCGTCACCGTGCGACAGATGGAAATCTCGGCCTACGTCAATAACCTCGCCAACCGCCGCTACGACGCCGTGGGCTATCAGAACGGCATCGTCACCGTGTATAGCCCGCCGCGCGAAGTCGGCATGCGCTTCACCTGGCGCATCTAACAAGGACGCTTATGAACCCGCACACTTCCCACCCCATGCAGCGCTATTGGGACCTGACCGCCGCCCCCATCCAGGCCGCAGCGCTGGACACCGCGCTGGAGCTCGGCCTGCTTGACCGCCTGACCGAACCGGCCAGCGCCGCCGACGTCGCCCATGCGCTGGCGCTGCGCCCCGCGCAAACCGCGCATCTGCTGGACATGATGTGGAGCCTGGACCTGCTGCACCGCATCGACGGCGACCCGGTGCAATACCTGTGCCAGCCGGAAGCGCGCAAACATTTCTGCCCGGGCCAGCCAGACTACTGCGGCGACGCGTGGCGTTATCGCCGCCGCGCGCTCACGCATTTCAGCGAACAGATGGGAGATCAATTGCGGGCGGACGGCCCGCCCATCGAACCGTACGTGCAAACCAACGCCACCGGCTGGGCGCAGGCCGCGCGCGTGCAGATCGCCCAGGAACAACGCGCCATCGCCGTCGCCGCCGCCGGCCATGCCATGGCGTGCGTGCCCGGCGCCGCCCATGCGCGGCGCATTCTGGACCTGGGCGGCGGCCCGGGTCTGATCGGGATATCGCTGGTGCAACGCTGGCCGGACGCCACCGGCGTGGTGTTCGACTGGCCCGAGACCGCTGCCGTCGCGCAAGAGAACATCATTGCTGCGGGTTTGTCCGAGCGCATGACGGTGATCGGCGGCGACCTCGCCGCCGACCCCATCGGCCAAGGCTACGACTTGATCTGGTGCTCGTCGGTGCTGCACTTCCTGCCGGACGCGCCCGCCGCGCTGCGCAAGATGCACGATGCGCTAGCGCCCGGCGGGCAGTTGCTCATGGTGCACGCCGAAGTGCCTGCGGAGGCCCACGCCGCCGCCCGCGTGCTGCCGTACTACCTGCCGATGATGCTGCTGGGCCGGCGCGTCACGCGCGCAGGCGAATTGCATCAGGCGCTGGTGGATAGCGGATTCATCGACGTGCGCGGCTTTGATTCCGACCGTTTCCCGATGGCGCCCGTGCACGTATTGACTGCCAGTAAGGCGCACGCATGAGTCCATCGTTACGCAACGGTTTGCGCCAGGCGCTGTTCGGCTGGCTGAATCTGGCGCTGACTGCACCCGGCGTCTATCTGTGGCTGGGCTTGCCGCTGGTGCTGCGCCAGCACGGCTGGTCCGGCACGGCCATCGGCCTGTTCCAACTGGCCAGCCTGCCCACCGTGTTCAAGTTCCTGCTGGCGCTGCCGCTGGACCGGCCACGGGCGGGGCGCGGCAGGCGCGGCACAAGTCGCACAAGTGGCACAAGCGGCATAAGTGGCACATGCGGCACAAGTGGCACAAGTGGCACAAGCGGCACAAGCGGCTCGTTCGGCACCCACTGCTCCCGCTACCGCGGCTGGGCCGTCGCCTTGCTGCTGATCTACGCAGCGGTGCTGTGCGCGCTGGGCTGGCGCGATTTGCTGGATGACAAGCGTGTGCTGTTCGCTTTGGCCACGGCCGCGGCGCTGGCCGGCACCTGGGCCGACGTGCCGGTCAACGCGTTGGCGATTCGCGTACTGCCCGCATCCAGCCGCGCGTGGGCCGGTGGCATCCGGTCGATGGCGCTATGCCTGGGCGCCATTGCGGGCGGCGGCCTGATGCTGGTGGCGCACGCGCGCTGGGGCTGGCAGGCGCCCTTCGCGATCATGGCGGGCGCGCTGGCGCTGGGCGCGGTGTTGACGGCGTTCGTCAGGGAAGACGACGGCAACATTGATGATGCGCCGGCGCTGAATACCGCGCTGGTCGTGGCCTACTTCAAGCGTGATGACACACGCCGCTGGCTGCCGCTTTTGGCATTACTGTTTCCGTTCATCGGATCGGGGTGGTTCTTCTTGAAGCCGCTGCTGCTGGATCAGGGGCTGGCGCCAGAGCGCGTGGCGTGGCTCGTCGGTGTGGCCGGTGGCGGGGTCGGCGCGCTGGCCAGCGCGGCGTCGGCACGCAGCAGCAAGCGCTGGCGTCCCGCCGTGACCGTGCCTGGGCATGCCGCGTTCGGTTGCGCCGCCCTGCTTGCGCTGACCGCCGCCGTCACGCTGCATGCGCCGCCCGCGGTGTTGATCGCTTGCGCCATGGGCATCGCCGCCGCCATGGGCGCCACCGCCGCGCTGGCGTTCAGCCTGATGATGGCGCACGCCCGGCCCGGTTTGCAGGCGCTGGACTATGGCATTCAATCCAGCGTGTTCTCGCTGACACGCATACTGGTGCCGCTGGCGGCCGGGGTATTGATGGATGCCGCCGGGCAAGGCGCAATGCTGGCCGCGTTGGCGGCGGCGTCGGCGGGCGTGCTGCTGCTGGCGCTGCGGTCCAGCGCAAAGCTGAGGCTATGAGATGGGGCTATGAGATGGGGCTATGACCCGGGCTATGACCCGGGCTATGACTCGGACGATGACTCGGACTATGACCCAAGCGATGGCCCGGGCTATGACCCGCCCTCGTCTTGCATCACCCCCCCGGCCGATGCAAGGCCAGCACATCATGCAGCGATTGCGCTGCGCGTTGCATCACCGGTACGGCGCGCAGCAGATCGTCCAGCATCACGCGCGCGGTCGGCGCATGGCAGGCCACGGCGGCCACCACGCGGTCTTCGCCGTCTCTTACGGGCACCGCCACCGCGCTCATGCCGCGCACGAACTCTTCGTTGTCGATACCGATGCCGCGCGCGGCCAGGCGTTCCAACTCTTCTTCCAACTGCGCCGGGTCCGTCAAGGTGCGCGGCGTGTTGCGCGTGAGCGGTAACCGCGCCAGCACGCGGCCGCGTTCCAGCCGGCTCATCGACGCCAGAAACAGCTTGCCGCTGGCCGTGCAGTGCATCGGCACGTGGCTGCCTACGGAAAAGAACAGACGCAAGGGCTCCGACGTTTCCACGCGCTCCATATAGACCACGCGGTCGCCGTCGGGCGCCGTCAGGTTGCAGGTTTCACCCAAGGTGCCCACCAGTTGCGCCAGCACCGCGCGGCAGGCGCGCGTGAATGCCGACGCACGCAACGTCGCCAGCGCCAGCGAGGTGGCTTGCGGCCCCGGCACAAAGCCGTGCTCGGTGGGGGTGGCCGCCACGAAACCCGCGCGCTGCATCGCCGCCAACAAACGCATCAAGGTGGTCTTGGGCATGTCCAGCCGTTGCGCCAGTTGCGCCAAGGTGGGCGGATGCTGCGCGCGCGCCAGATGCTCCAACACGATCAGCGCGCGTAACGACCGCGCGACCTCTTGCTGTTGGGCGGCGGGTTCCGGCGGCTCAGCGGTCTCCGTCGATGCTGCACTGCGATTTTGAAACCGAAGTTGCATGTTCCGTTCCATTTGTCTGCCCCCACGCGTGTTGTGCTTTGTTCTACGCGCCTGCTTCCTAGAATCGCCACAGATCCCGGCCACTTGGCACACCGCGCCAAGCCGGCGGGACCGACCCAGTATATAAGTGCGCCTCGCTGCGGCAAGCAGGGAAAACGCGCCGTACCGCCCGGGTTTCCCGCCCGGGCGACAACAGGGAGACAAGGCGATATGTCCGATACCGTGGATGTCATCGTGGTGGGCGCCGGCTCGGCCGGATGCGTGATGGCCAACCGGCTAAGCGCCGACGGCACGCACGCCGTCTGCCTGCTCGAAGCCGGCCCCCGGGACACGTATCCGTGGATACACATCCCCATCGGCTACGGCAAGACCATGTTCCACAAAGTGGTGAACTGGGGCTACTACACCGACCCCGACCCCAACATGCTCGGCCGCCGCATCTACTGGCCACGCGGGCGCACGCTGGGCGGGTCCAGCGCCATCAACGGGCTCATCTATATTCGCGGCCAACGCAGCGACTACGACGCCTGGGCCGATGCCGGCAACCCCGGCTGGCGCTGGGACGACTGCCTGCCCTACTTCCGCAAGCTGGAAAACAATGACTTGGGCGCAGGGCCCACGCGCGGTCTCAGCGGCCCCTTGAACGCGACCTCCATCAAAACGCCACATCCGCTGGTCGAAGCGCTGATCGCCGCAGCCGGCACGCTGGGGGTGCCGCACGTACGGGACTTCAACACGGGCGAGCAGGAAGGCGTGGGCTATTACCAGCTGACGACGCGCAATGGCCGCCGCTGCTCCACCGCCGTCGCCTACCTGCGCCCCGCCGAAGACCGCCCCAACCTGCGCGTGGAAACCGATGCGCACACCATGGCCATCCTGTTCGAAGGCGGCCGCGCTTGCGGGGTGCGCTACCGCCAAGGCGGACACATCCGCACGCTGCGCGCGCGCCGTGAAGTGGTGCTGTGCGCAGGCGCGCTGCAATCGCCGCAGCTGTTGCAGCTGTCTGGCGTGGGGCCTGCCCAGCTGCTGCGCGAATTCGGCATTCCTGTTGTGCGCGACCTGCCCGGTGTCGGTGAAAACCTGCAAGACCATTTGCAGATCCGGCTGATCTACGAGACCACCCAGCCCATCACCACCAACGACCAACTGCGCAGTTTGCACGGCCGCGTCGGCATGGGGCTGCAATGGCTGTTGTTTCGCAGCGGGCCGCTGGCGGTGGGCATCAACCAAGGCGGCCTGTTCTGCCGTGTCGACCCCGCCAGCCGCACGCCCGACACGCAATTTCACTTTGCCACGCTGTCGGCCGACATGGCGGGCGGCAAGGTGCACCCATTTTCGGGCTGCACGTATTCCGTCTGCCAGTTGCGCCCAACGTCACGCGGCCACGTCCGCCTGCGCAGCACCGACCCCTTTGCTGCGCCCGCCATGCAGCCCAATTACTTGTCCACGGAATTGGACCGGCGCATGACGGTAGCCGCCGTGCGCTATGCGCAGCAAGTGGCCGCCACCGAACCGCTGGCGGGCCTGATGAAGCGGGAATTCCGCCCAGGGCCTGACGTGCGCACCGACGACGAGATTCTGCATTTCTGCCGCGAGTACGGGGCCACCATCTTCCACCCGTCCGGCACCGCCAAGATGGGTCCGCGCAGCGATCCGATGGCCGTCGTAGACGAACGCCTGCGCGTGCATGGCGTGGCCGGACTGCGCGTGGTGGACTGCTCCATCATGCCCACGCTCGTCTCGGGCAATACCAATGTGCCGGTGGTGATGCTGGCCGAACGCGCGGCCGACTTCATGCTGGAAGACTTCAAACAGGCGCAGCGGCAGGCGGATTTGGTCGCCGCCTGAGCGTATTACCAATTACCCATTACCCATTACCCCATTCATTACCCACTCCCCACTCCCCACTCCCCAGGACGCATCCCATCCCGAAACCCCTAAGCCAGTAAGGCGCGCGGCAACGCAGAATGCCCCGCCCCACCAAAGGAGACTGCAATGCCCAAGCAAAATGAAGCCGCGGTACGCAAAGTCGTCACGGCGTCACTCATCGGCGCCACCATCGAGTGGTACGACTTCTTCCTCTACGGTGTCGTGGCCGGCATCGTGTTCAACAAGCTGTACTTCCCCACCGGCGACCCGCTCGTCTCCACCATGCTGGCCTACACCACCTTCGCGGTGGGCTTTGTGACGCGGCCGCTGGGCGGGCTGATCTTCGGCCACTTCGGTGACCGCATTGGCCGCAAAAGCATGTTGGTGATGACGCTGATGATCATGGGCGTGTCCACGTTCCTGATCGGGCTGGTGCCCACTTACGACAGCATCGGCGTCTGGGCGCCTATCCTGCTATTGCTGCTGCGCGTGTTCCAGGGCATCGGGCTGGGCGGCGAATGGGGCGGCGCGGTGCTGATGGCCTACGAATACGCGCCGCCTGGCAAAAAGGGGTTTTACGCGTCGCTGCCGCAGATCGGGCTGGCGATTGGCCTGTGCCTGGCGTCCGGCACGGTGGCGCTGCTGTCCACCTTGCTGACGGATGAGCAGTTCATGGCCTGGGGCTGGCGCGTGGCGTTCCTGGCCTCGGCAGCCATGGTGCTGGTTGGCATGTACATCCGGCTGAACATCAAGGAAACACCGGAGTTCACCGCCGTCAAAGCCAACAACGCCGAAAGCCGCATTCCGTTTTTCGACATGCTCAAGCGTTATCCGGGCAATGTTTTCAAGGGCATGGGCGCGCGCTACATCGACGGCGTGTTCTTCAATGTGTTCGGCGTGTTCTCGATTTCGTACCTGACGCAGACCGTGCAAATCACCCGCACAGAAGCGCTGACGGGCGTGATGGCGGCCGCCTTGGTGATGTGCTTTTTCATCCCTTTCTTTGGCCGGCTATCCGACCGCATCGGCCGCACCCGCGTGTACTTCTGGGGTGCGCTCATCACGGCGCTGGCGTCGTTCCCCGGCTTCTGGCTGATGCTGAACAGCCAGGGCAGCGTGATGCTGATCTGGCTGGCCATCATCATTCCCTTCGGCATCTTCTACGCCGCCGTGTACGGACCCGAGGCCGCGCTGTTCTGCGAGCTGTTTGACGCCAAGGTGCGCTACACGGGCATCTCGTTCGTCTATCAGTTCTCGGGCATCTTTGCGTCCGGCATCACGCCCATCATCGCGACTGCGCTGCTGAAAACGGGCGGCGGGCAGCCGTGGCTGATCTGCCTGTACGTGTTGTTTGCCGGCGCGGTATCGGCGTGGTGCGCATGGCTGATCGGGCGCGGCAAGCCCGCCGAAGACCCGGTCGTGCAGTCTTCGGCGCCGCTGGCGCGCCCGGGGCTGCGCAAGGCGTAACCCCGATCCGCCTGTGTCAGTCGGCTTGTGCGACGGGCGGCTGGACGCCCGTCCACCCACCGCCCAGCGCCTTGAACAAGGTCGCCAACGCGATCTGGCGCTGGGTGCTGACTTCGATGTAGGTCAGCTGATCCGTAAACGCGCTGCGCTGCGCGTCCAGATAACGCAAGTGGCTATCCACGCCGCCGCGATAGCGGGCTTCGGACAAGCGCATCGCTTCCTGACTGGACTGGGCCAACGCCAGGCGCGAGGCCTCTTCGCGGCGCAACGTGTCCGTGGCCGCCAACGCATCGGCCACTTCCTTGAACGCAGTCTGGATCGTCTGCTCGTACTTCGCCACCGCAATGTCGCGGCGCACGGTCGCCAGATCCAGGTTGGCCACGTTGCGTCCGCCCGAGAAAATCGGCAGCGTGATCTGCGGCGTGAACGACCACGCGCGCTGGCCGCCATCGAACAGATTCGACAGGTCGGCGCTGGACGATCCAAACAATCCCGTCAGCGTGATGCTGGGAAAGAACGCCGCGCGCGCCGCGCCGATGCTGGCATTGCGCGATTGCAGCTGATGCTCGGCCGCAAGAATGTCTGGCCGGCGCTCCAGCAATTCCGATGGCGCGCCCGCGGCAAGTTCTTGCACCAGCACGGGTGACGTCGCCAGTTGCTTCGGCAAGTACGGGCTCAGGTCATTCACGCCCACCAGCAGGCCCAACGCATTGCCAGCCTGGCGGACCTCGCGGTCCATGCGTTCGCGTTCAGCGCGCGCCTGTTCCGTCAAGCCCAGCGCTTCCTGGTAGTCCAGCGCCGTGGCGGTGCCGGCCTGACGCCGTTTCACGATCAGTTCCAGCGACGCCTCGCGGCTGGCCAGCGTCTGCTCGGTCACCAGCATCCGGCGCTGGGCGCTGTCGCGGGTCAGATAGGCCTGAATCACTTCGGCCACCAGGCTGATACGCGTGCTGTGCGCCGTTTCCTCGGTGGCGAAATATTCCTGCAACGCGGCGTCAGACAAGCTGCGCACGCGGCCGAAAAGATCGATCTCGAAGGACGTCAGGCCAATGCCCGCCTGATAGCTGCTCTGCACGCCGGCGCTGCCGGTGCTGTTCAAATCGCCCGGCACCCGCTGGCGCGTGCCCGTGCCTTGCGCATTGATGCCCGGCAGGCGGTCGGCGCGTTCGATGCGGTACTGCGCGCGTGCCGCTTCGATGTTCAGCACCGCTTGGCGCAGGTCGCGGTTGTTGTCCAGCGCCAGCGTCACCAGTTGGCGCAGCGGCTCGTCGGTGACGAAGGCTTGCCAATCCAGCGTGCCGGCGGCCGATGGAGCCGACGCGTCCGGCTGGCCGAACTGCGTGGGAATGGGCGCATCGGGCCGTTGGTAAACCGGCGCCATCGAACACCCGGCCAGCGCCGCCGTCAGAATCAGAGCCCCCAGGCTCCGGGGAAAATTCATTTGCATCATGACTCTCACTCCTCGGCCGTGCGCGGGGCAGGCAAGGCGTCCGGCGCCGGCTCGCTGCGCTTCTTGGGCAGCAGCGACAAGACCCAGACAAAGAAGATGGGCACAAAAATCACGCCCAGCAAGGTGGCGCTCAGCATGCCGCCGATCACGCCCACGCCCAGTGCGCGCTGGCTGGCCGCCCCCGCACCGCTGGCCAGCGCCAACGGCACGACGCCCAGGATGAACGCCAGCGACGTCATCACAATCGGGCGAAAGCGCAGCTTGGCCGCCTGAATCGCCGCGTCAGCCAGGGAATGGCCCTGCTCGCGCAGGCTCTTGGCAAACTCCACGATCAGGATGGCGTTCTTGGCCGCCAAGCCGATGATGGTGATCAGGCCCACCTTGAAGTACACGTCGTTCGACATGCCCAGCACCGTCACCGCCAGCACCGAGCCCAGCGCGCCAATCGGCACGATCAGCATCACGGACGCGGGAATCGCCCAGCTTTCATACAGCGCGACCATCAGCAGGAACACCACCAGGAACGCCAGCGCAAACAACATCGGCGCCTGTGCTCCGGCAAATTTTTCCTGATAGGACAAGCCGGTCCATTCATAGCCAATGCCGTTGGGCAGTTCGGACACGATCTTTTCAATCACAGCCATGGCCTCGCCCGTGCTGTGCCCCGGCATCGCGTCGCCCGCGATCTTGAACGCCGGGTAGCCGTTGTAGCGCGAGATCTGCACCGGACCGGTCTCCCAATCCGTCTTCACGAATGCGGACAGCGGCACCATGCCTCCCGACTTGTTCGGCACGTTCAGCATCAGAATGCTCTCGGGCGTCATGCGGTCGCGCACATCGGCCTGCACCACCACGCGCTGCAAGCGCCCGGCGTTGGCAAAGTCGTTGACCGTGGCGGAACCATAGGCCGACGAGATCGCGGTGCTGATGGTGTCAAAGCCCACGCCCAGCGCCTCGGCCTTTTGACGGTCGATGTCCAGGCGCAACTGCGGTGCATCCGCCAGGCCTTCCATCATCGCGTAAGCGATAACGGGCGAGCTGTTGGCCTTGGCCAGCAACTGGTTGCGCGCCTCGGTCAGTGCGGTGCGTCCCAAACCACCCCGGTCTTGCAAGCGCAGCGCGAAGCCGCCGGAGTTACCCAGGCCGTCGATCGGCGGCGGGTTCACGGCCATGATCGAACCGTCTTCAATCGCCGCAAAGCGCGCGTTGACGCCATCGGCCACGTCGGAGGCCGCTTCGCCCTTGCCGCGCTCGGACCAGTCCTTCAGCGTGGGGAACGCGATGCCCGCGTTCTGGCCCGTGCCCGAAAAGCTGAAGCCCATCACGGTAAATGCGTCGCCCATGGCGTCCAACGACATCAAGTGCTGCTCGACATCCGCCACGACCTTGTCGGTGCGGGTGTACGTGGCGCCCGGGGGCAGCTGTACGTCAACAATCACATAGCCCTGGTCTTCGGCCGGCACAAACGACTCCGGCACGCGCACATACAGCACGCCCAGCACCGCCACGATGGCGACGTAGATCACCATATAGCGGCCAGTGCGCTTCACGAGCCGCGTGTTCAGCGCTTCAAAGCGGCCGGTCAGGCGGTTGAAGACACGGTTGAACCATCCAAAGAAGCCTTTCTTTTCATCGTGATGGCCCTTCGGAATGGGCTTCAAGAACGTCGCGCACAAGGCCGGCGTGAAGGTCAGCGCCAGAAAGCCCGAGAACAGAATCGACACGGCCAGCGACAACGAGAACTGCTGGTAAATAACGCCCACCGAGCCGCTCATGAAGGCCAGCGGCAGGAACACGGCCGACAACACCAGCGTGATGCCGACGATGGCGCCCGACACCTGATCCATCGCCTTGATGGTGGCCTCGCGCGGGGACAAGCCCTCTTCGGCCATGATGCGTTCAACGTTTTCGACGACCACGATGGCGTCGTCCACCAGAATGCCAATGGCCAGCACCATGCCGAACATCGTCATCATGTTCACCGAGAAGCCCAGCACGGACATCACGGCAAACGTGCCCAGCAGGCAGACCGGCACGACGATCGTCGGGATCAGCGTGTAGCGGAAGTTCTGCAAGAACAGGAACATCACCAGGAACACCAGCACCATCGCTTCCAGCAGCGTGTGCACCACCTTCGTGATCGCCACGCTGACAAAGGTCGACGTGTCGAACGGCACCGAGAATTCCACGTCTTCAGGGAACGAAGCGGACAACTCCTGCAAGCGCGCCTTCACAGCCTTGACCGTGTCGATGGCGTTGGCGCCAGGCGCCAGCTGCACGGCCGCGCCCACCGACTTCTTGCCGTTCAAGCGGGTTTCGAAGTCATAGCTTTGGCGGCCAACTTCCAGCCGCGCCACGTCCGACAAGTGAACGGTGGAGCCGTCGGCGTTCGCGCGCAGGACGATGTTGCCGAATTCTTCCGGCGTGTCCAACATGCCCTTCACGGCGAGCGTTGCCGTCAGCTCTTGCTCAGGCGAACCCGGGCGGCTGCCGAAACTGCCGGCCGGCACCTGCACGTTTTGCGCGGCGATGGCCGCGTTGACGTCGGCCACCGACAGGCCCACCCCCAGCAGTTTCTGCGGGTCGATCCACACGCGCATGGCGGCTTCGGCGCCGAAGAACTGCACCTTGCCCACGCCGTTGACGCGGCGGATTTCGTTGTTGATGTGGCGCGCGGCGTAGTCGGACAAGCCCACCACATCCTTGTGCGCATCGTCGCCCTTGTACGTCAGGGCGTAGATCATCAGGAAGTTGGAACTGGCCTGCTCCACTTGCAGGCCCTGCTGCGTCACCGCTGACGGCAGGCGCGCTTCCGCTTTCTTGATGCGGTTCTGCACGTCGACCTGCGCCAGGTCCGGGTCCATGCCCGGTTCGAACGTGACGGTGATTTCAGCGCTGCCGCTCGAGCTGCTGGACGACTCGTAGTACAGCATGTTCTTCGCGCCGTTCAGCTCCTCTTCGATGACACTCGTTACCGAGTCCACCAGCACGGACGCGGACGCGCCCGGGTAGGTGGCGGCAATCGTCACTTGCGGAGGGGCTACGACGGGAAACTGCGACACCGGCAGCGACGGAATCGCCAGCAAGCCGGCCAGCGAAATGAAGATGGCCACCACCCACGCAAAATTGGGGCGGCCAATGAAAAACTTGGACATGATCTACCTTTAGGGCTACACGCGGTGCGCGGGCGGCCGATTAGTTCGTGGCACGGGCGGGAGCCTCGCCAGAGGCGGCAACGCGGGCTTGCTCGGCGGGCGCCACGCTGACTTTCTGGCCCGGCACGGCGGCCGACACGCCGCCCACGATGACGCGGTCGCCTGCGGCCAGGCCGTCAACGATGTGCCAGTCAGAACCGCGCATCGCGCCGGTCTGCACCGCACGCGACTCCACCACGTCGTCCTTGCCCACCAGCATCACTTGCGGCTTGCCATCCGTACTGCGCGTGACCGCGCGCTGCGGCACCAGGATGGCGTTGGCGTCCACGCCTTGCTGCGTCTGCACTCGCACATACATGCCCGGCAACAGCAGCACGTCGGGGTTGGCGAACTCGCCGCGCACCGACACCTGGCCGGTGGTCCGGTCCACCGCGATGTCCGAGAACAGCAGCTTGCCGCTGCGCTTTTCGTCGGTGCCGTCGATGGTGAGGGAGATGCTGGCGCCTTCGCCCTGCGCGAGGCTGCCGTCTTGCAAGGCGGCGCGCATGCGCAGCATGTCGGCCACGGGCTGGTTGAAGTCTACGTAGATCGGGTCCAGTTGCTGAATCTTCGCCATCACGGTGGCTTCGTTCTGGCCCACCAGCGCGCCTTCGGTCACTTGCGCCCGGCCGATGCGGCCAGAAATCGGCGCCTTGACCGTGGCGTAGTCCAGGTTCAGCTGCGCGGTTTCCACATCAGCCTGCGCCGAACGGCGCGCGGCCTGGGCGCTTTTCAGCGTGGTGGCAGCGGTATCGAAATCCTGCTGGCTGACGGCTTCGATCTTCACCAGCGGCGTGTAGCGCTTCAGGATCGCCTGCGCGTCGGACACGGCGGCGTCGGCCTTGGCCAGTTCGCCCTGCGCGCGCGACAACGCGGCCTTGAACGGCGCGGGGTCGATTCTGAACAGCACGTCGCCCGCCTTCACGTCAGCGCCTTCTTCGAAATTGCGGCTGAGCACGATGCCCGCCACGCGGGCGCGCACTTCCGCCACCCGCACGGGTTCAACACGCCCCGGCAACGCGCTGGTCATCGTGAAGCGCTCGGGTTGCACCGCCAGCACCTGCACCGGGCGCGGCGTTTGCGCCTGGGGCGGCTCGGACTTGTCACCGCCGCAACCGGCCAACACCAGTGCCGCCAACAATGCCGTCAAGGGCAAGCGCCGCTTCATGTGAGTTTTCATTTTTGTAACCTTGCGCCCCGCGGCACCGTCATTTACCAAGTGGGCGATGCTACCTTAATGATTGATTTGAATCAATAATGATTCATTTGATTTTGTGAAGTTCAACAAAGCGGCTTCACAAGTCTTTACTTGTCAAAATCACGAAAGTTTGTACAAAGTGAATCGCACATGCTCCAATACCCGGCAAACGGGGATTCCACACACACATATGGAAAGGGGCAGGCAATGTCTGACGAGGCGGGGCACGAACGCTTTTTAGTGGCGTTGGCGTTGGCGATGGTGGATCAGCCGCGCGCGACCTTGCAGGAACTGGCCAAGGCCGTGGGCGTCAGCAAGGCAACGCTGTATCGCTTCTGTCAGACGCGGGACCAACTGGTCCTGCGCCTCACCAAGCATTGCGCGCACGTCATGAAGAAAGCGCTGGCGGACTCGCATCTGGACTCCGCCCCGCCGCGCGAGGCGCTGCGCAACCTGATCAATCAGAATCTGGCGCACAAGGAATTGACGGCCTTCCTCATGTACAACTGGAAGCCCGACAACGAGCAGCAGCCCGACATCATGAACAGCTGGTCGGGCTACCAGGAATCGTTGGACGCGTTCTTTTTGCGCGGGCAGCGCGAAGGCGCCTTCCGCGTCGATATGACGGCGGCGGCGCTAACCGAGATGCTGTTCGGCGTGCTGACCAGCATGGTGGACGCCGAACGGCGCGGGCGCGTGGCCCGGCTGGGCATTGCGTCGGTGGTGGAACAGATGATGCTGCACGGCATCGCCACCGAACCGGCGCGCGCCCCGGCGTAGAGGCAGGCGGCGCGAGTTGCGATTGCCCGGCGCGGGTGGCGATTGCGCGTGGTGGCCTGGCGATCAGGCCGACGCGACGGGCCGCCCGAAGAACGGATAGTTGGGGTCGTTGTAGCCGTGCGTGGACGCATGGCCCGGCGTGACCCAGCCGTCAACGATCGCTTCGTCTTCCGGCGTGATCTTCACCTCAAGCGCCGCGTAGTAATCGTCCATCTGCGCCAAGGTGCGCGGGCCGGCGATGACGCCAGTGATGACCGGATTGGCCAGCACCCAAGCGGTAGCAAAATGCCCCGGCTGCACGCCGCGCGCGGCGCTGTGCTGCACCAGCTGCTGCGCAATCTGCAACGACTCTTCACGGAACTCGGTGGCCAGCATGCGGCGGTCGCCACGGCCGGCGCGCGTATCGGATGCGGGCGCCTGGCCCGGCAGATACTTGCCCGTCAACACGCCGCGCGCGATGGGGCTATAAGGCACCACGCCCAGGCCGTAATGCTTGCAGGCCGGCAGAATTTCCACCTCGGGGCCGCGATTCAGCATGTTGTAGTACGGCTGGCACACCACCGGCTGCGGCACGCCCATCTTTTCGCACAGGCGCATCACTTCCGCGATGCGCCAGCCACGAAAGTTCGACAAGCCAAAGCTGCGCAGCTTGCCCGCGCGGATCAGGTCGCCCAGCGCCCACAGCGCTTCTTCCAGATTTTCTTCGTGATAGTCGCGGTGCAGGTACAGGATGTCCATGAAATCCGTACCCATGCGCGTGAGGCTTTGCTCCACGCCGCGCATCAGCCATTGGCGCGAGTAATGCGACTGGTTCGGGCCCTTGCCCACGACGTTGCCGATCTTGCTGGCCAGCACCCAGTCGTGGCGCTGGCCTTGCAGCAGCTTGCCCACCACTTCTTCCGAACGGCCTTCGTTGTAGACGTCGGCCGTATCAATGAAATTGACGCCATGATCGCGCGCCGACGCAACAATGCGTGCGGCCTCGTCATCCGGCGTCTGTTCTCCAAACATCATGGTGCCCAGACATAGCGGCGAGACGCGCAGATTGCTGGTTCCCAGTCGGCGGGTATTCATGGCTTGATTCCTTGTTCGGGTGGCAAGGTCGGAATGTTACGCCTCTGGCGCGTCGACTGCCGCAAGGATTTTTCCGAACAGCGCGTCTGCATGCGCGGAATTCAGCCAGCGCACGATCACGACCATCTTGCGTTCGGGTTCCACCCACGTGAACGAGCTGCCCGCGCCCACGCCGAAGAAGCTGGACGCCGGCACGCTGGGGAACACGCGGCCTTCGTGGTTCAGCCAGATCAGGTAGCCGTAATACGGCGCGATGGCGCAAGGCGTGCGCATCGCTTGAATCCATTCGCGCGACAGGATCTGCTTGCCGTTGGCCTGGCCGTCGTTCAGCAGCATCTGGCCAATCAGCGCCTGGTCGCGCGCGCTGATCGACATGCCGCCGCCCCAGTGCGAACCGCCGGGCACGGACGGCATGCGCTGGCCGTCGATCTCGACCCAGGCGGTGTCATACCCCACCCATTGCCAATCTTCGCTGGCGCCGATGGGGCGCGTGACGGCTTCGCGGAAGACGTCGGGCAAGGGCTTGCGAAACAGATGCAGCAACGCGTACGACAGCTGGTTGATGCGCACGTCGTTGTATTCCCAGTACGTGCCGGGGCGTTGCAAGGGGCGCGCGTCGCCCTTCTTGCCATCGGGCGGCACGCCGAAGGTCACGGCGCGATAGCGGTCGGCCTGGTCCGATACGCCAAAGCGTTCGCCTTCCCATTCGCTCGTCTGCTGCAACAGATGGCGCCACGTGATGTCGGCGTTCTGGCCTTCATCAAAGCCGATGCCCGGCACGCGCTTGCCGACCGGTTCATCCACGTCAGGCAACAGGCCACGGTCATGCGCCACGCCCGCCAGAATCGCCAGGTACAGCTTGGCCACGCTGAAGGTCAGGTCGGCGCGCTCGGGCTCGCCCCATTCCGCCACCGTCTTGCCGTCCACCACCACCACGCCCGACACCGGGCCGCGGTCGTGGATGGGGCCCAGCAGCTTGTTCCAGGGCGGCGGGTCGTTCAGGTGTACGCCGAAGTTGCCCTTGACGCTGCGGTCCCAGGTGGATTCATGGTCGTTGGCGAACTGGATCGCCTGCTGCATAAGCGTGTTCATGGTTTCCCTTATGTTGTGTGGTGTGTCAGGCCGCAGCGCCTTCAGGCGTGCGCGCCAAGAATTCCATGGCGGCCTGCAAGCCGCCCGTGCGGTGCGGCACGCCCGCTGCCGCCAGCCCCATTTCGACGCCGGCCAGCGTGCCGCACAGCGTCAGGTCATTGAAGTGGCCCAGGTGGCCGATGCGGAAAATGCGGTCGGTAAGCTTGCCCAGGCCCTGCCCCAGCGACATATCGAAGCGGTCAAGAATGACCTTGCGCAGCGCGTCGGCGCTATGGCCTTCGGGCAGCAGCACCGCCGTCAGCGCGGGGCTGTGCGCGGATGCGTCCAGGCTCAGCAACTCCAGCCCCCAGCCGGCGACCGCCAGACGCGTCGCGCGCGCGTGGCGTTCATGGCGCGCGAACACGCGCGGCAGGCCTTCGGCTTGCAGCATGGCCAGCGCTTCGTGCAGGCCATACAGCAGGTTCGTGGACGGCGTGTACGGGAAATAGCCTTTGGCGTTTGCCGTCAGCATTTCGCGCCAGTCCCAGTAGGAACGCGGCAGTTTGGCCGTGTCGGCCGCGGCCAGCGCACGCGCGCTGACGGCGTTGAACGCCAGGCCCGGCGGCAGCATCAAGCCCTTTTGCGAACCGGCAACGGTGACGTCCACGCCCCATTCGTCGTGGCGGTAGTCGATGGAACCCAGCGAGGAAATCGTGTCCACCATCAACAGCGCGGGATGCGCCGCGCGGTCGAGCGCGGCGCGCACGGCGGCGATGTTGCTGGTGACGCCGGTAGACGTTTCGTTATGCACCACGCACACGGCCTTGATGCGGTGCTGCGTGTCTTCGGCCAGCCGCGCGCCGATCACGCTGGCGTCCACGGGATGGCGCCAGTCGCCTTCGATGTAATCCACGTCCAGGCCCAGGCGGCCGGCCAGCTTCTTCCACAGGCTGGCGAAGTGCCCGGTTTCCACCATCAGCACGCGATCGCCGGGCGACAAGGTGTTGACCAGCGCCGCTTCCCACGCACCGGTACCCGAAGACGGAAAAATCACCACGGGCGCTTGCGTCTGGAAGACGTGCTTGGCGCCTTCCAGCACGGCACGGCCCAGCGCGCCGAATTCCGGCCCGCGATGGTCGATGGTGGGCTGGTCGATGGCGCGCAAGACGCGGTCGGGCACGTTGGTCGGCCCCGGGATTTGCAGGAAGTGCCGGCCGGACGGATGGGAATTCAGGGAAAGCATGCGACGCCCCAAAGTGGAAATTTTTGTATACCAGCGAAAGTTGCGCGGCGATTCAAACGGCTTTTGGCGCCGTCCCGGCCGAGCAGGCGGACTTGCGGCATGCGCCACTCTATCCCATTGTTTTTGCACCGATAACCTAGGGTATACACCCATGATTGAAGTGCTTGCGACAGGTTTATAGTGCAAAAAAACACGGGGAAAAATTGGTATACCAATGAGCAGCAATCCTAGCCTGATGCCGAATTTGGCCGGGTCGGCACGCGCCGATTCCGCCATGCCCGACGCCCCGCCCGAGGCCGCCGCGCCGACGGCGGCGCGCGTGGCCGGCAACAGCCGGACGCTGCCGGGCGCCGTGGCCGGCGCGCTGCGCGAACGCATCATCCAAGGTGAATTCCCCCCCGGCTCCCGCCTGAACGAACGCGCCCTGTGCGACATGCTGGGCGTGTCCCGCACGCCGATGCGCGAAGCGTTCCGGGTGCTGGCGGCTGAAGGGCTGGTGCAGATTGAACCCAACCGTGGCGCGCAGGTGGTGGCGCTGTCGGAAGCGAACATCCGCGAAGCCTTTGAAGTGATTGGCGGGCTGGAAGCCATGTCGTGCCGGCTGGCGTGCGAACGCGCCACCGACACCGAAATCGCCGAGATCCGTGCGCTGACCTACGAAATGATGGCCAGCCACGCCCGCCACGATCTGCCCACGTATTTCCGCACCAACCGCGACATCCACGAACGCATCAGCCTGGCGTCTCACAACAGCCTGCTCAAGCAGCTGTACGACGCGCAGAACGCGCGCATTCAGAACCTGCGCTTCGTGTCGAACGAGAACCGTCAGAAATGGGATCTGGCGATGCGGGAACACATCGAGATGGCCGAGGCCCTGGACGCGCGCGACGCGGACCGGCTGGCGGGCATCATGCGGCAGCACTTGCAGCGCAAGTGCGAAGCCGCGCTGAAAAGCTTGAACCCCGATGCGGCGCCCAAGTCCGCGCAATCGTCCGAAACTGGTTGAGCCCACTCCCAGCGCACGGACGATAACGATAAAACCAAGGGTGGCGCGGCCCGGAGCGAGATGATGGATACGCAGTACATGTAGTGCCTTCCAGAGGAGCCTTCACCATGGCTGATTTTCGCGTCACACCGCAACGCTTCAAATCGCATCGCTTCACGTCCGCTGTATCTGCATCGCCCTTGCGCGGCATCACCCCGCTGCGCGCCCTTGCCGCCGCCCTGCTCGCTTGCGCCACGCTGGCGTCCCAGCCCGTGCTGGCTGGTAAAAAGGACGACACCTTGCGCATGGCGTATGACCAGGCGCCCGAAAGCGTCGACCCGTATTTCAACAACGTGCGGATCGGCGTCATCATCGCCGCCAACGTCTGGGACACGCTGCTCTACCGCGACCCCGTCACCAATGAGTACAAGGGGCAACTGGCCAAGAGCTGGAAGCAGATCGACGACAAGACGATGGAATTCGAGTTGCGCGAAGGCGTCAAATTCCATAACGGCGAGGAGTTCGACGCGGACTCCGTCGTGTACACGCTGAACTACGTGGCCGACCCGAAGAACAAGGCGGTGACCCAGCAGAACGTGTCGTGGATCGACAAGGTTGAGAAAATCGACAAGTACAAGGTGCGCCTGACGACCAAGGAGCCCTTCCCCGGCGCCAAGGAATACCTGTCCACCACCGTCGCCATCCACCCCGCCAAGTACTACCAGGAAGTCGGCCCCAAGGGCATGAACGCCAAGCCCGTGGGTTCAGGCCCGTACAAGGTGGTGGACTACCAGCCCGGCAAGTCCATCACGCTGGAACGCAACGCCGACTACTTCAAGGATTCGCCCAAGGCGCAACCGAAGATCGGCAAGGTCGTCATCCGCTTCATTCCCGACCGCCAGACGCAAATGGCGGAAGTCATCTCGGGCGGTGAAGACCTGATCATGAGCGTGCCGAAAGACCAGGCTGAACAGCTGGGCCAGATGCCGAACCTGCAAATGGTGACCGGCAACACCATGCGCATCGTGTTCATGCAGATGAACATCCAGGACGGCACCCCGGCGCCGCAGCTGAAAGACGAACGCGTGCGCAAGGCCATCATCCACGCGATTGACCGCGACGCCATGTTGAAGAACATCGTGGGCGAAGGCGGCGGGCTGATCAACACCATCTGCACGCCGTCGCAAGTGGGTTGCACACAAGACGGCGCGCCCACCTACAAGTACGACCCGGCGCTGGCCAAAAAGCTGCTGGCCGACGCCGGCTACGCCAATGGTTTCGACATCGACATCGTGGCCTACCGCGAACGCAACCAGACCGAAGCCATCATCAATTACCTGCAGGCCGTGGGCATCCGCGCCAAGCTGAACTTCCTGCAATACGCCGCCATGCGCGACATGATCCGCGCGAACAAGGCGGCGCTCACGCACCAGACCTGGGGTTCCAACCTGGTCAACGACGTGTCGGCGTCGACCCCCGTGTACTTCGCCTTCGGCAACGACGACGTCACGCGCGATGCGCAAGTGCGCGACCTGCTCAACAAGGGCGACCACACCATTGAAAGCGCGCCGCGCAACGCCGCCTACAAAGAAGCGTTGGACCTGATTGCGCAGAAGGCGTATGCCGTGCCGTTGTGGACGCTGCCCGCCTACTACGTAGCCACCAAGGACGTGAACTTCAAGCCCTATTCGGATGAGCTTGTCCGCTTCTGGGACATGAGCTGGAAGTAAGCGCCAGGGAATCGCCGGGCGGGCATGGCGCGCGCCCGGCGGGCTGAACCGTTAGAGGAAGTCCAATGCTTTATTTCACGATCAGGCGCCTGGGCCTGGCGGCGCTGGTGGCGCTGACCGTATCGATCCTGGCGTTCCTGCTGCTGCATCTGTCGGGCGACCCGGCGCTGGCGCTGGCCGGCGAAGGGGCGCGGCAGGCCGACATCGACATGATCCGCAAGACCTATGGGCTGGACCGGCCAATGGTGGTGCAGTACGCCGATTGGCTCTGGCACATCATGCAAGGCGATTTCGGCACGTCGGTGTACTTCAAGACCGAAGCCGGCCCGCTGATTCTGTCCAAGCTCAAGACCACCTTGCTGCTGGGCATGGGCGCACTGGCCTTTGCGCTGCTGATTTCGATTCCGCTGGGCGTATTGGCCGCCATCTACAAGGGCAGCGCCATCGACCGCCTCTGTCTGGCCATCGCGGTGCTGGGCCAGGCGCTGCCGAACTTCTTCTTTGCGCTGATCCTGATCATGCTGTTCTCGATCTCGCTGCGCATCCTGCCCGTGTCGGGCAGCGGCACCTGGCAGCATTTCGTGATGCCCGCCATTGCGCTGGGCTACTACGTGGCGCCGGCCTTCATGCGGCTGATCCGCGCCGGCATGATCGAAGTGCTGGGCGCGGATTACATCCGCACCGCGCGCGCCAAGGGCCTGCCGGCCCGCAAGATCATCTTCAAGCATGCGCTGCGCAACGCCATCGTGCCCGTGGTGGCGCTGGCGGCGGTGCAGCTGGGTTATCTGCTGGGCGGTTCGGTCGTCATTGAAACCATCTTCGCGCTGGACGGGCTGGGGTATCTGGCCTACCAGAGCATCACGTACAAGGACTATCCGGTGATGCAGCTGATCGTGCTGCTGCTGTCGGTGTTGTACGTGCTGCTGACGCTTGCCGCTGATATTGCCAACGCGTGGTTGGACCCGCGCATCCGGGTGTCCTGACATGACTACGCCTACCTTGACTCCACTTGTTCCCGGCGCTCCCGCGCCCATCGAACTGACCGCGTCCACCTTGCGCTGGCGCCGGCTGCGCCGCAACAAGGCCCTGCTGGCAGGCGGCGGCATCCTGTTCGTGATCGTGATGATTGCGCTGCTTGCCCCGTGGATTTCGCCGCACGACCCCTACTTCCAAGACTTGGCTTACCGCACTGCACCCCCCGTCTGGTACGCCAAAGGCACCTGGCTGCATCCGCTAGGCACCGACCAGCTGGGCCGGGATTATCTGTCGCGTCTTTTCTACGGCGCGCGTATTTCGTTGTTGATCGGCATCAGCGTCGCGCTGATATCAGGGCTGATCGGCACGGCCATGGGCATGGCGGCCGGCTACTTCGGCGGCAAGGTCGATATGGCGGTGTCGTTCCTGATCACGACCCGATTGTCGATGCCCGTGATCCTGGTGGCGCTGGCGACGGTAGCGATTGTCGGCGGCTCGTTGTGGGTGGTGATTCTGGTGCTGGGGTTCCTGAAGTGGGACCGCTACGCCGTTGTCATGCGCAGCGCCACGCAGCAGGTGCGGTCATTGGAATACGTGGCGGCGGCGCAAGCTGCGGGCGCGTCCACGTGGCGCATCGTCTGGGGCGAAGTGCTGCCCAACGTGGTGCCGCAGCTGATCGTGATTGCCACCCTGGAAGCCGCCAGCGCCATTTTGCTGGAAGCCTCGCTGTCGTTCCTGGGGCTGGGCGTGCAGCCGCCGCTGCCGTCATGGGGGCTGATGATCTCGGAAGCCAAGGCCTATATGTTCTTCTCGTTCTGGCTCATCGCCATTCCGGGTTCGGCGCTGGCGCTGTTGATCTTCGCGATCAACCTGGCCGGCGACGGGCTGCATCAACTGCTGACGCCTGAAGAGAGGGCCTGACCATGGCCGACAAAGAAATCGTTTTGGACGTGCAGGGGCTGACGGTCGATATCGCCACGCCGCGCGGCGCGCTGCATGCCGTGCGCGACGTGTCATTCCAGGTCAAGCGCGGCGAAACGCTGTGCCTGGTGGGCGAATCGGGCTGCGGGAAATCAATGACGTCGCTGGCCATCATGGGCTTGCTGCCCAAGGCCGCCAAGCGCACCACCCGCCGGCTGGCGGTGCTGGGCGAAGACCTGTCGGCCGCGCGCGGACGGCGCATCAACGCGCTGCGCGGCAGCAAGATGGCGATGATCTTCCAGGAACCGATGACGGCGCTGAACCCCGCCTATGCCATCGGCGAACAACTCACCGAACACTACATCCACCATCGCCACGCCAGCGCGCAGCAAGCGCGCGACCGCGCCGTTGAACTGTTGGAAAAGGTGGGCATTGCCTCGGCCGGGCAACGGCTGACGCAGTACCCGCACCAGCTGTCCGGCGGCTTGCGTCAGCGCGTGATGATTGCGATGGCGCTGATGTGCGGCCCGGAACTGCTGATTGCCGACGAGCCCAGCACCGCGCTGGACGTCACCATTCAGGCGCAGATTCTGCGCCTGCTGGCCGACCTGCAAGCCGAGCTGGGTAT
The DNA here is from genome assembly GCF_056399725.1 of Achromobacter sp. 01N37. Taxonomy (NCBI): domain Bacteria; kingdom Pseudomonadati; phylum Pseudomonadota; class Betaproteobacteria; order Burkholderiales; family Alcaligenaceae; genus Achromobacter; species Achromobacter sp. 01N37. The sequence continues at coordinate 635,706 of NZ_JBFTRX010000001.1, read as the reverse complement.
TGCGATGGTGCTGATCACGCACGATCTGGGCGTGGTGGCGCGCATCGCGCAGCAAGTCGCGGTGATGTATGCCGGGCAGATCGTCGAAGAAGGCCCGGTTGAAGATATCTTCGCCACGCCGCGCCATCCGTATACGCAGGGGCTGCTGGGCTGTATTCCCGTGCCTGGCCGCACGCCGCCCGGCGAATCGCTGGGCACGATACCCGGCGTGGTGCCCTCGCTGGTGGGCGACTTGCGCGGCTGCGCCTTTGCCGACCGTTGCCGCTATGTGCAACCGCAGTGCCGCGACACCATCCCCGTCTACGGCCATCCGCCCGAACAGCAATGGCGCTGCATCCGCCAAGAGGAAGGAGTTACGGCATGAGCGCGCTCTTGCAAGCTGAAGCCGTCAGCCGGCAATTTTCGATCCGCACGGGCATGTTCCGTCCGCGCAGCACCTTGCACGCGGTCAACGGCGTGGACCTATCCGTGGAACGCGGCGCGGTGCTGGGCATCGTCGGCGAATCGGGCTGCGGAAAATCCACGCTGGCCCGCATGCTGCTGGGCCTGACGCCGCCCAGCGAAGGCGCCATCAAGCTCGACGGCCAGGACATCCGGCAGATGGACCGCCGCGCGCTCGCCCGCCGCGTGCAGCCGATTTTCCAGGACCCGTATTCGTCGTTGAACCCGCGCCGCTCCATTGCGTCCATCGTGTCGCTGCCGCTGGAGGTGCACGGCATTCCCAACCCGAAGCTGCACAAGGCCATCGAGATGCTGGAACGCGTGGGGCTGCCGCCGCGTCTGGCGCACAACACGCCGGGGCAGTTGTCGGGCGGGCAACGGCAGCGCGTGGCGATTGCGCGCGCGCTGGTCATGAACCCAGAAATCGTCATCTGCGACGAGCCGACATCCGCGTTGGACGTGTCCGTGCAGGCGCAGATCATGAACCTGCTGATGGACCTGCGCCGCGAATTCAACCTGACCTATGTCTTCATCAGCCACAACCTGGCGGTGGTGGAGCACATTGCCACCGACGTGGCCGTGATGTATCTGGGCCGCGTGGTGGAATCCGCTCCCACGGCCAAGCTGTTTCACGACCCGCGCCATCCGTATACGCAGGCGCTGCTGGCTTCCGTGCTGACGCCCGAGCCCGGCCTGGGCATTCCCGACATGGGGCTGGGGCTGTCCTTTCCCGACCCGCTGCATCCGCCATCAGGCTGCCCGTTTCACCCGCGCTGCCAGTACGCCATGGCCCAATGCAAAACCGAACGGCCAGCGCTGACGCTGCGTGATACGTCGGTAGTGGCCTGCCATCTGTATCCCCCGGCATCGTCTTCCCTTGCCGCATCGAATGCGTCTTCACCGCTATCTTCGATACCCACTTCCACCGGAGCCCGACCATCATGACCCGTGAGCAAGCCATCGCCCAAGCGGAACTCTGTTTTGATTCGGGCGCCTTCCGCGCGCTGCTGGCGCGCCGGTTGGCGCTGCCCACGGAAAGCCAGAATCCCGAACGCGCCGCCGTGCTGGCGGATTACCTGGAGTCTGAAATCCGCCCGGCGTTTGAAGCGCTGGGTTTCACCTGCCGCACTCTGACGCACCCGAAGGCCCTGGCGCCCTTCCTGTATGCCGAGCGTATCGAAGACCCCGCCCTGCCCACTGTGCTGGGCTATGGGCATGGCGACGTCATCCGCGGGCTGGAAAAAGAATGGAAGGATGGCCTGTCGCCCTGGGCGCTGACCGAAGCCGAAGGCCGCTGGTACGGGCGCGGCATTGCCGACAACAAGGGGCAGCACACCATCAATATGGAAGCGCTGCGCCTGGTGCTGGAAGCGCGCGGCAAGCTGGGGTTCAACGCCAAGTACCTGATTGAAATGGGCGAAGAGACGGGCTCGATGGGCTTGCGTGAACTGTGCGCAGAGCATCGCGACCTGCTCGCCGCCGATCTGCTGATTGCCTCTGACGGCCCACGCCTGGCCGCCCAGCGCCCGACCATTTTCCTGGGCGCACGCGGCAGCCTGAACTTTGACCTGAGCATTGAAGCGCGTGCGGGCGGCCACCATTCGGGTAACTGGGGCGGGCTGATTTCCAACCCGGGCATCCAGCTGGCGCACGCCATTTCCACCATCGTGTCGCCCACCGGCCAGATCCGCATCCCGGAATGGGTGCCCGCCGAACTGCCCGCCGCCGTGCGCCGCGCGCTGGCTGACTGCCAGGTGGATGGCGGCGCGGACGGCCCCGAGATTGAACCCGACTGGGGCGAACCCGGCTTGTCGCCCGCCGAACGCGTGTTTGGCTGGTGCTCGTTTGAAGTGCTGGCCTACAAGACCGGCAACCCCGACACGCCCGTCAACGCGATTCCGCCACGCGCCTGGGCGCGTTGCCAATTGCGCTTTGTGGTGGGCGTGAACCCGGACGACCTGATCCCCGCGCTGCGCCGTCATCTGGACAGCCATGGCTTTCCGATGGTGAAGATTGCGCTGACGCGCGAATCCATGTTCTGCGCGACGCGCATCGACCCCGACGACGCCTGGGTGCAATGGGCGGTGGATTCGCTGGAGCGCACCTCGGGCCAGAAGACCGCGCTGCTGCCGAACCTGGGCGGGTCGCTGCCCAATGACATCTTCACGGATGTGCTGGGCCTGCGCACCATCTGGGTGCCGCATTCCTACCCGGGTTGTTCGCAGCATGCGCCCAATGAACATCTGCCGCCGGAACTGCTGCGTCAGGCGCTGGGCTTGATGACGGGCTTGTACTGGGACTTGGGCGCGGGCGGCACGCCGGCCATCACGCGCTGAATTTTTCTGCGGACGGCGCGGCGCGGTAACTACTTCCCCGTCCGCAGAAAATCAATGAAGCGACGCACCTTGGCGCTGACATGGCGCGTATCGGCGTACACCGCGTACACAGGCTGCGGCGGCAACGCGTAAGACGGCATCACGCGCTGCAACGCGCCGCGCGCCAAGGGCTCTGCCACCAGCCAGTCGGGCAGCGCCGCCACGCCGCAACCGCCTTCCGCAAAGGCCAGCAACGCCGACGCCGTATCCGCATGCGCCACGGGCGACACGCGCAGCGTGTGCTCGCGCCCTTTGCTGTCCATCAAGCGCCACTGGTCGCTACGGCCCGGCCGATTCGCCAGCCACGGCATCGCGGCCAATGCCGCAAGCGACCGTGGCGTGCCTTGCTCCGCCAGCAACGCCGGGCTGGCCACCACCAACAGCTTGAATTCACCGATGGGCGTGGCGCGGTACGTGGAGTCCGCCAACGCGCCCACGCGGATCGCCACGTCCAAGCGTTCGCCAATCAGGTCCGCATGCGCCGACCCCGCCTGATAGCTGACCCGCAACGCAGGATGCTGCCTGGCGAACGCGGCGAGTGCTGGCGCGACGATGCGGTTGCCATAGTCCACCGACGCCGTCACCCGCAGGCTGCCTGACAACGTCAGCTGCCCGGATCGCGCCTGGTCCACCGCGGCGTCGGCGTCACGCAGCAGGCGGGCGCAATCGCCGTAGAAGCCCTCGCCCGCCTCGGTCAGCGCCAAGCGGCGCGTGCTGCGTGTCAGCAGCGCCACGCCCAGCTCCTGTTCCAGCTGCTTCACGTTGAAACTGACAACGGCCTTGGTCGTGCCCAGCGCGTCGGCCGCCGCCGTGAACGAGCCGGCGTCCACCACGGCGACAAACATCGACAGACGATTCAGGTTGATCATGGCAAGGATTGATTGTCAAAATAATCCGAACAGTATATCTAGCTGTGGGCTGTTTTTTAGAACATGGCAGGCTGTCTAGAATGGCGCTCCTGGTTGATTTCACTGCACTTTCATGACGGATCTTTCTTCTTCCCACCCGCCTTCGCCGCAGGACGCCCACTTGCAGTTTGCGCTGGACGTTCATGCACACATCGAACAATGGATCGGACAGACCGACGCGCCGGCATCCGTGTTGACTGCCCTGCTTGGCAGCTTTGCGCCTGCGTTCAGCATGATCACGACCGACGGACAACGCCTGCCGCACGGGGCGTTGCCCGCGTTGTTCGCCGGCTTGCGCGGGTCGCGTCCGGGCTTGAAGATTCAGATCGATGAATGGGCGGTGCAATATGCGGACGCGGGCTCGGCCGTGCTGACCTATCGCGAACGCCACACCTGGAACGGCGGCGCCACGCAGCGGCGCGCCACTGCGCTGTTCACGGCGGGCGAAGATGGCCAGCCGCAATGGGCGCATCTGCACGAAACCTGGGCCTGACCCGGGCGCTATATCCCTGATAGCTATAAACAAGCGGCAAATAAATCGTTGGCGGGCGCGCCATGACTCTTTAGAGTCCAACGCCTTCGCGCCCCCACATTCGGCGGGCGCGCCAACGCTACGAGCCGCTGTCATGCCTACCCAATTTCAAGCTGTACGCCGCACCCCCCTGCAATTTCAAGCGTTACGCCGCAGCACCCTGCTCGGCTTGCTGGCCTTTGCCGGCGCGGCGCTCACCGGCCCAGGCGCCGCCCACGCCGAGCAACGCGTCATCCGCATCGTGGTGCCTTATGGCACCGGCGCGGTGCAGGACACCATCGCGCGCGCCATTGGCGACGAACTCGGCCAGGCGCTGAACGCCTCGATCGTGGTGGAGAACCGCGCAGGCGCGGGCGGCACGGTAGGCACGTCACAAGTGGCGCGCGCCAACCCGGACGGCAACACCCTGGTGCTGGCCGCCGCCAGCCACAACATTGCGGGCTACCTGTACAAGAACCTGAGCTACGACCCCTACAAGGACTTCACCGGCGTGGCGTACCTGGGCAACACCGGCTACATCATCCTGGCGTCCTCCAGCTTGAACGCAAAGACCCCCGCCGACTTCATCCAGGCCGTCAAAGCCAAGCCCGGCGCGTACGACTATGCGTCGGCCGGCAACGGCAGCGCATCGCACCTGGGCATGGCGTCCTTCCTGGCCACGGCCGGCGCGCAGATGCAGCACATCCCCATGAAGTCCACGGGCGACGCCGTCACCGAACTGCTGGCCGGCCGCGTGCAAGCCGTGACCGCCGCCACCATCGGCGTCACCGCCTATCGCAACGACCCGCGCGTGACGTTCCTGGCCTACACCGGCAAGACCCGCTCGCGCTTCGCACCCGACCTGCCCACCGTCGCCGAAAGCGGCCTGCCCGGCTACGCCTTCGATTCCTGGCTGGGCCTGCTGGCCCCCGCTGGCCTGCCCGCCGCCGAACGCGACAAGATCAACGCGGCCGTGAACAAGGTGCTGGCGGACCCCAAGGTGCAAACCCGCCTGGCATCGCTGGGCGTGGAAGCCGAAGCGAAAACCCCGGCCCAGTTTCAGGAGCTGCTGAAAGCGGATTGGGAAGCAGCGGGTAAATTGGTCGCGGCGTCGGGCGCACGGGTGGAGTAAGCCCACGGGCGGCGGCTGCAATTTTCGGACTATGTTGGCCAATTGCAGCCGGTTGCATCCGCGACCGCCCAAAAAAAAGCCTCCGGCTAGGAGGCTTGTCGTTGAGGGTGGCGTATGCCATCCAGTAGTAAGTCTGTGATGAATTCCGCTAGCGCCTGTTGTTGGACCGCATCCGGCATCTGGCGCGTGAAGCGTTCGATGATGCCCATCAGCGACTGCGCAAACCAGTCCGCTGAAATCTCCGGGCGGAACAGGCCCGCCTGCTGCTCGGCGCGAATGTTGTCAGCAATCATCGCCACCAGTTCGTCCTTCAACGCTTCGGCCGCCGCCACTTGAAAGAAGCCGATGCGGGTCAGGTTGGGGTCTTCTTGCAGGATGGCAAGCAGGCCCAGGACGCCACGGCGGATGCGGTCCGCCAGTTCGGTGCCGTCAAGGCTGGCCGGTAAACGCGCCTGGCTGATGGCGAGTCGCAAGCGTTGCGCGAACATGCCGACCAATTCGTCGTAGGCCGCTTGCTTGCTTGAGAAGTATTGATAAAAGACAGGCTGCGTCACGCCGGCCCGGGCGACGATGTCGCTGATCCGGGTATGCTGAAATCCGCGTTCGGCGAACTCCGCTGCGGCAACCTCCAACAGCTGTAAGCGGGTGCGTTCACCTTTGGTGAGACGCTTGTCTTGCGATAAAGATGGGGGTAGTGCCGTAATCATCGCGAGAAAGTACTACCGTTCACCGCTTTCCGCTACTACTTCGCAGGCGTTGCGAAACGCACTGTGACCGCTCTGACACCGCGCGCAAATGAACGGCCTTCCAAGCTGACAAAACCCTGAAACAACTGCCGTCGCGATTTCGCGACAAAGGGTGTGGCAGCAACGCCGCGTCCCAACCGCCCCCGTTTGAAGTCACTTGAAATAGCAGTAGCGTTTGCAACCACTTTTGATGCGGACGCACTGGCACGCGCAGCAGTAAAGTAGTGCTATCGCCGCACGTCTTTTACGAAAGGCTGTGGGCGGCGAATCAGGAGCAAGATCATGAAACGGTTTACAGGCCGGATGGTTGTCGTGGCGTTGGCGCTTGCCGTTGCAAGCGCACCTGTGATGGCTGGCGGACGCGGGGGTGGCTGGGGCGGTGGCGGCTATGGTGGCGGTGGCTACCATGGTGGCTATCACGGCGGTAATAACTATCACCACCATGGCGGTGGCGGCAGCAGCTCGGCCGGGTGGTGGGTAGGCGGCGCATTTGCCTTGGCCGCGGTTGGCCTCTTGCTGGCGGCTGACTCTGGCCCCAGTTATGTGCAGACTGGCGTCTATGCCTCGCCGGGCGTGGCTTACACCAGCCCGCCCGTGTATGCCGCACCCGTGTATGCCGCACCCGCCTATGCCGCACCGGTGTATGCCGCGCCCGTCTACGAAGCGCCGCCCGTTGCCTACGCGCAACCGCAGCCGCAATACGCGCCCGTGCAATATGAATCGGCGCCCAAGGTCAATTCGGCCCAGGCCAACGCCACCAACGAATGCCAGCGCTGGGCCATGAACCAAAGCGGTTACGACCCGGCCACCATTTCGCAATGGACCACGCAGGTGATGGTGGACTCGTACAACCATTCGCTGGACTCCTGCATGACCAGCCGGGGCTACCGCGCCAACTAAGCTCGCAACCCCGGGCTTTCCCGATTGCCCCCACGCGCCGGCCTGCACACACTGCATGCCGGCGCGTTGCTTTGGACCGCCGTCATCACGCGCGGCCATACCGCCGCGCAACAAGGGGAAGCCATGTTGAAGTTCAAGCGGCTAGCCGGCCTTTGCGCCGTCAGCGCGTTGTGTGCCGTCTCGTTCACCGTTCAAGCCCAAACCGACACCAAGCCGCAGGCCATGACCATCGTCGTGCCTTATGGCGCGGGCGGTATCGTCGACAACACCGCGCGGGCGTTTGCCCAGAAGCTGGCCACGGAACTGGGGCGGCCCGTCATCGTTGAAAACCGGGGCGGTGCGGGCGGCATGATCGGCATGAACACCGTGGCCCGCGCGCACGACGAAAACACGCTGGGCTTTACCGCTGTCAGCCCGGTGACCTTGTCGCCGCACGTGATGAAAACCTTGTACGACCCCCTGAAGGATCTGGCGCCGGTGGCGGCCGTGATGTATTCGCCGGTGTACCTGGTGGGTGGCCCGAAGTTCACCGGCAAGGATTTCAAAGCCATGCTGGATCAGGCCCGCGCAGACCCCGACGGCTTGTCGCTGGCGACGGCGGGCGTGGGGTCGCTGGGCCATCTGATGCTGGAACAGATCAATGGCCAGGCCAAGGTGCGCATCACGCATGTGCCGTACAAGGGCATGGCGCAGATGGTGCCCGATGCGCTGGGCGGCCAGTTCACGCTGATGCTGGTGAACGCGTCCGCGCCGGTCAACACGCTGATCGACGAAGGCAAACTCAAGCTGCTGGCGGTGGGCTCCCCTGCCCGCCTGCCTGCCCGCCCCAACACGCCGACGTTTGCCGAGCTGGGGTATCCAATGGCGAACATGACATCCACATTCGGATTTTTCGCGCCCGCCACCACCAGCGCCGACTTTCGCCAGCGCATGAACGCAATGATCAACAAAGTGGCGGCGATGCCAGACATCAGCAAGCCGCTGACCGAGGCGTTGAACATCATGTCGCCGGGCAGCGTCGAGCAATTCGCGGCGCAGGTGCAACGCGAATACGCCGACAACGGCAAAATCGTGAAGGCTGCGAATATCCGCAGCGAATAAGCGGCGGCAAGGCGGCGGGCTTAGCGCCGCCAGCCGCGCCAGATGAAGACGGCGCCGGCCGCCAGCAACACGGTTGCCGGCAGCACCCAGACAAAGCCCGAAGACGTGTAGACCACCTGGTCGACGGGGTCGTAGTAACGGCCCAGTTCGTTGAAGTCCCACTTCAAGTAGAACGCGTACCAGGCGTAGTAGAAGAAGGCGGACAGCGCCAGGCACAGCACGGCGCTGATACGCATGACGACCCCCGCCCTACGCGCCATCTTCGGCCTCCAGCCGTAACAAACAGGCTTCGGCGTCGGCCCATTGCTTTTCGCTGAAGACCTGCACACCGGCGCGCGTCAGCAATTCCGCCGTCACGCCCACGCCCGGTTGGCGCTTGCCTGCGAAATGGCCGTCGTAGACATAGCCGCTGCCGCAGGATGGGCTGCCTTCCTTTAACACTGCGATGCGAATGCCGCGCTGTTCGGCAAGCGCCAGCGCCGCCTGGCCGCCTTGCACGAACGGCACGGTGACGTCGTCGCCCGTTACCGCGACCACGCGCGCGCCGTTATCCAGCACGTCGGCGGCGCGTTTACCGGGTGCGATTTCAGCGGGCGGACGCGGAATGGGCATCCCGCCCGCCACTTCCGGACAGACGGAGACGACCCGGCCTTCGGCGCGCCAGCGCACGAGGACGGCGTCATCGTGAGGCACCCCGCGCCCGTCGTAGCGCACGGGGTTGCCCAACAGGCAGGAACTGATCAACACGTATTGCATGGCGTAGCCTGCGCGGAAAAATGACGCCCTGAAAGATCAGGAAGCCGATTCATCCGACTTGCGCGGGCGACGGGTACGGCTGGCCGTTTTGGCGGGGGCTGCGCCGGCATCGGCAGTGGCCGCGTCTGCGGGGGGTTGATTTCCCGTCTTCGCTGCCGTCTTTGCCGCTGCGGTCTTGGCGCCCGTGCTGGTGGCGGTCTTTGTGGCCGTCTTGGTTGCAGTCTTAGTCGCCGTCTTCGTTGCAGTCTTAGTTGCAGTCTTGGTTGCAGTCTTGGTTGCCTTCTTAGCGGGCGCCGCAGTGGTCGTCTGCGTGGTCGTCTGCGTTGCCGTTTTCGCCGGGGCCTTTTCTTGCGCCTTCTTAGCTTCCTGCTCGGACGCTGCGCGGGCGGCAGCCTCGGCGGCGATGCGCGCGGCGCCGCCTTCAAACGGGTCCGACACCTTGACCGGCGTCTTGACCGATTCGCGGCGCGCCTCGGGCGGCGTTTCCACAAAAGTCCATTCCGCGATGTTCACAGCAGGCAGCGGCTGGCGCGCCTGCGGCAACGGGGTCGGCATGGGCGGCAGGCGCGAGGGTTGAACCGGCTTGGTTTCCTGCGCACGCGCCAGCGCATCGGCGCGCATGGCCTCGAGCTTGGCGGCTTCCTTGGCGAGCTCCTGCGCGGTTGCGCGATCGGCTTCCGCTTGCTTGCTGGCTTGGGCAGATGCCTCGGCCTGTGCCGCAGGCGACGCGGCGGCGGGGGCTTGCGCCACGTTCGCCGCGGCCTCGGGCGCTGCGGCCTGCACATCGGACACCGCGTCAGCCGGGGCGGCTGCGGCCGGCGTGTTCATGGACGCTACGTTTGCGTGTTGATCACTGTGCTGGCTGGCGCCTCGGCCCGACTTGCGGCCGCCACGCGATCTGCGGGAGGGCCGGGAATCGGTGTCTTCCTGAACGGCGTCGGTTTGCGTGGCGCCGGTATCGGCCGGCGCGGCGGCGGACGTGGAAGCGGTGGTGGGAGCGGTGGTGGCGTGATGGCCTTGCGCGGCACGCGAGCTATTGTTGCGGCCGCCACGGTCTGCGCGGTCGGTCCGTTCGTTGCGCTCTGCGCGATCGCCACGGTCTGCACGTTCGGTGCGCTCGGCACGGTCGCCGCGTTCGCCACGCTCTGTACGATCACCGCGATCCGTGCGATCACCGCGATCGGCGCGAGCCGTAACCGGTGCGGTGTCGGCAACGTCGCCCGCATCCGCGCCATCCGCGCTATCGCGAAACACATACGTGCCGGCATTCTCTTCGCGGCCGACTTCCAGGAAGCCGCGCTTTTTTGCTTCGTCCAGCAAGTTGCCAAAAGCCCGGAAGCCGTAGTACGACTCGTTGAAATCCGGTTTGCGGCGCTTGAGCGCGTCCTTCAACGCGGATGCCCAGATCTTGCCGCTGTCGCCGCGTTCGGCCATCAGCGCCTCGAAGGTCTCGACAACCATCTCCACGGCCTGCGTCTTACGGGCGTCCAGCTCTTCCTTGCGGCGAATTTCTTCGTCGGGCGTGCGGCGCTGGCCGCCAGTGGCCGCACCGCGGTTATCGCGACGGCCGTCGGCGGTGCGCTGCACTTCGCGCGCCAGGTCGTCATAGAAGATGAATTCGTCGCAGTTGGCGATCAGCAGGTCCGACGTGGATTGCTTCACGCCCACGCCGATCACCTTCTTGTTGTTCTCGCGCAGCTTGGATACCAGCGGGGAAAAATCAGAATCACCGCTGATGATCACGAACGTGTTGACGTGCGACTTGGTGTAGCAGAAGTCCAGCGCGTCCACCACCAGCCGGATGTCGGCCGAATTCTTGCCCGATTGGCGCACGTGCGGAATTTCGATCAGCTCGAAATTGGCCTCGTGCATGGGGGCCTTGAATTCCTTGTAGCGTTCCCAGTCGCAATAGGCTTTTTTGACGACGATGCTGCCCTTGAGCAGCAGGCGTTCCAGCACGGGACGAATGTCGAATTTCTGATACTTGGTGTCGCGCACACCCAGCGCCACGTTCTCGAAGTCGCAGAAAAGCGCCATGCTGACGTTTTCGTTGGGGGTATTCATATTCTTCTCCAAAGCCGAGGCGGCCACATTACACCGGGCCGCCAGATAGCGCTCATGATATACATATCCGCCTTCAGCTCATCATTTTGCCCGATCGCCCGCCGTGCCTGACGCTCCTGCCTACCCCGCCCTGGTGACCCCCAGACTGACGCTTCAGCCCCTGTGCATGCAGGACGCCGAGGCCATCCAGCGCATCTTTCCGCAATGGGAAGTGGTGCAGTTCCTGGCGGATCAGGTGCCTTGGCCCTACCCGGAGAACGGTGCGCGCGACTATCTTGAGCACGTGGCGCTGCCCGCCATCCAGCGGGGCGAAGAGTGGCATTGGACGCTGCGCACCCACGCCGACCCGGGCCGCATGATTGGCGTGGTCAGCCTGATGGACAACGACGCCAATAACAATCGCGGCTTCTGGCTGGACCCCGGTTTTCGCGGGCAAGGCTATATGACCGAAGCCAGCGAGGCCGTCACGGCCTATTGGTTCGACGTGTTGGGCAAGCCGCTGCTGCGCGCGCCCAAGGCCATCGTCAATACGGGGTCGCGCAAGATTTCCGAACGCGGCGGCATGCGCGTCGTGGCGGTTGAAGAACGCGGGTTTGTCAGCGGGCGCTACCCCGCCGAGATCTGGGAAATTACGCGTGAGGAATGGCAAGCGCGGCGGGCGCTGCAAGCCGCGCAATGACGGCAGGCGCGGCCGGTTCGGCGCGGTTGGCCACCTTGATCCGCCCCTTTTTTCTTGCCTGCCCGCCGCCCCCTGACAGGCAGCCTAAGCCGGCGCTTACCGGCCCTTTAGGCCCGCTTTCCGGCGAATTGACCCGAATGACTCCTGGCTAGAATTCCCGACATTCCGGCATTCCGCGCGTAGGGGTGCTTTTCCCTTCGGGCAAGATCCATGAATCCGTCTTCCGTCATCGGCGCCGTTGTTGGCCTGCTTACTCTGCTTATCGTCGTGGCGCTGTCCGCCACCGACGCCAGCATGTACTTCAACTTGCCAGGCCTGGCCATCGTCTTGGGCGGCACGTGCGCAGCCTTGTTCATCGCCTACCCGCTGCATGAAGTGCTGCGCGTGTTCTCGCTTGTGCGCACGGTGTTCCGCAACGACCAGCACGACCAGCAGCGCGACATCGAAGAACTCGTGTCGATGGCGCAGCTGTGGATGAACACCGACGTCCACAAGGTCGAGCAAGCCCTGAAGAAAGTGTCGAACCCGTTCCTGCGCACGGGCGTGCAGCTGATCATCGACAACACCCCGGAAGACCAGATCATTGAAGTGCTGCAATGGCGCGTGGCGCGCCTGCGTGCCCGCGAACAGGCCGAAGCGCAGATGTTCCGCGTAATGGCGACCTTTGCCCCGGCCTTCGGGATGCTGGGCACGCTGGTTGCGCTGATCAACCTGATGGCCGTGCTGGGTGACGGCAGCATGACGATGATCGGCCAGCATCTGGCCGTGGGCCTGATGACGACGTTCTACGGCATCTTGCTGGCCAACCTGATCTGCAAACCGATTGCGCTGAAGCTTGAACGCCGCACCGCGCGCCGTGTGGAATCCATGAACATGGTGCTGCAAGGCATCTCGATGATGTGCGAGAAGCGCGGCCCGGCTGTGGTGCGCGAGACGCTGAATTCCTTCGTGCTGCACGTTGAAGACGAAATCTACGACGGTGGCGCTGGCGCCGCGCCCCAGGCCAAACCCAAGACGGAAGGCCAGGTCAAACCCGCCGCCCAGCCCGTCTCCATCAACCGCCCGGCCCCCGCGCGTCAATGAGCCTGATTTCTCCTTCCCTGGCGCAGCGGATCGAGCAGGCCCGCCAGGCCCAGTTGCGCGCGCAGAAAACGGCCGCCAACAACAGCGGCTGGCGCCCCAGCAAAAGTGACCGCAAAGACCGCTATTCCCGCTGGCACGTTGAAGAAACGGTCGAACAGGATTCCGAAAATTGGCTGCTCAGCTATCTGGACCTGATCACGCTGCTGCTGGCCATGCTGGTGGTGATGCTGGCCGTGTCGCGCCTGCATGGCCAGGCTTCCGGCCCGTCGGACGAACCGATGGAGCTTGTCGGGACGCTGGCCAAGGCCGGCCTGCCCAAGTACGACGGCGAATATTCTGAATTCGACACGCCCGCCATTCCCGCCAGTTGGGCCGAACTGCCCGCTGCCCCTGCGGCCACGGCCACGTCCGCCGCCCCCGCCGACGACGACAGCATGAAGGTGGCCGATGCCGCCCCGCCGCTGATGGCGCCGTCCAAGGAATCCTTGGGGCTGGGCGACCTGGGCAAGTCGGTGGACGTGATCATCAACGAGCAGTCCGTCAGCTTCCGCATCAGCAACGAACTGCTGTTCCCGTCGGGCCAGGCCACGCTCAGCCCGGCCGGCCTGGACGTGATCAAACGCCTGGCGACGATTCTGAACAAGAACGAACACCAGGTGTCGGTCGAAGGCCACAGCGACCCGGTGCCGATCCAGACGCGCCAGTTCGCTTCGAACTGGGAACTGTCCAGCAGCCGCGCCACCAGCGTGCTGCGCGAGCTGGTGCGAGACGGCGTCGCCGGCCAGCGCCTGCGGGCAGTAGGCTATGCAGAAACGCGCCCCATTGAATCCAATGACACGCCGGCCGGCCGCGCCGCCAACCGCCGCGTCGAACTGATCATGGATATTGCGCCGAAGCAGGCGCCGGCGAAGGAAGCGAAAGCACCGGCATCGGCGTCATCCTCGGCGGCACCGGCAACAGCCGGTTCGTCTTCGGCTGCATCGGCAACAGCCGGTTCGGCATCGGCTGCTTCGGCACCGGCTGCTTCGGCACCAGCTGCTTCGGCATCGGCGGCTTCGGCAGCAGCACCGGCGGCGCAAGCGCCCGCGGCCACCGCGCCCGAATCCGCCGCTGCCGCGCCCGCGCCCGCCACGCAGCCGGCCCCGGCTCGCACCTAAGGCCCCCCCGCAACAGGCCGGCGCGCGGCCTCGCGCGCCACCATGACGATCTTCCAGGAAGGGTGACAAAAGTCTCCCTTCCAAGCTGGCGCGTGGCCGGACAACAGCGTTAAGCTTCGGCCATTCCACCCTCAGGCCAGAACAGGAAACGCCATGTCCTATATGTTGCTGATCGTTGAACCGGTAGGCCAGCGCGCCCAGCGCACCCCCGAAGAAGGCCGCGAGGCCTATGCGCAAATGGTGCGCTACGCCGAAGAACTCAAAGGCCGCGGCCTGCTCGTCAGCGCCGAGTCCCTGAAATCCGAATCCGAAAGCGTCCGCCTGCAAATTCGCGACGGCGAACGCTCGCTGATGGACGGCCCATACGCCGAAGCCAAGGAAATGATCGGCGGTTTTTTCCTACTGACCTGTGACACCCGCGAAGAAGCCCTGGCGCTGGCCGCCGAGTGCCCGGCGGCGCAATGGGCAACGGTGGAAGTCCGGGAACTGGGGCCGTGCTTTATGTAGGAACGGGGCTTCGTCACGAGACGTAGCCACAGCCATTTGCACAAATGACTGCATATTCCTAGAATGCATTCAATGAATGCATCAGGAGTCTTCGCATCATGCCTATGTTGACCGTTAGAAATATCTCCGAAGAAGTGCACCGCGCACTGCGCGTGCGCGCCGCCCAACATGGCCGCAGCACCGAGGCCGAAGTGCGCGCCATCCTCGAAGAGGCCGTCAAGCCTGAAGGACGCGTCAAGCTCGGTTCATTGCTTGCGCAGATTGGTCGCCATGCCAAACTCACCGAACAGGAAGCTGCCCTGTTCGATCAACGCGACAAAACACCCGCCGCGCCACCGAGGTTTGAATGATCTTGCTAGATACGAACGTCATATCGGAGCCACTGCGCCAGGCGCCTGCCGACGCGGTCATTGAATGGATCGACCAGCAGCCGTTGGAGACGCTGTTTCTTTCCGCCGTCACTGTTGCCGAATTGCGGTTTGGTGTTGCCTGCATGCCGGCGGGTAAACGACGCGACACGTTGTACAGCGATCTGGAGCAACGCGTCCTGGCGCTATTTGCCGGGCGGGTATTGGCGTTCGATATCGCGGCGAGTCTGGAATACGCTGCGCTGATGGCGCGAGCCCGAGCCGCTGGCCAGGCGATTTCGGGCCCAGATGGATACATTGCGGCGACGGCTGCCGCGCATAGCATGAGCGTAGCCACCCGGGACGTTGCGCCGTTCGAAGCTGCGGGCGTATCGGTCATCAACCCCTGGGGCCATTGACACCCATCCTAGTATTTACCCTAGCTTCGCGACATTCCTGTCGATCTGAGTCACCCCCATTCGTCGTCCCCCTGCAAGCCCCCGAAATTCCCTCCGGAACCCAGGTGGCGATGTCCTACCCCAAGGAGAGACTCAGATGCGATTCATGATCATCGTGCGGGCCACGCCCGATAGCGAAGCCGGCAAGATGCCGGACGAAAGCCTGCTTGCCTCGATGCTGACCTACCACGAGGCCCTGGCCAAAGCGGGCGCACTCCTCGATGCCAACGGCCTGCACCCCACTAGCAAAGGCTGGCGCGTGCAATACGACGGCCAGCCGGACGGCAAGCGCACCGTCATCGACGGCCCCTTCGCTGAAACCAAGGAACTGATCGCCGGCTACACCTTGATTCAGGTGCGCTCGCGCGAGGAAGCGATGCAATGGGCCATGCGCTTTCCCTCGCCCTTTCCCGGCCAGCGCTGCGAGATCGAGGTGCGCCAGCTTTTTGAGCTGGACGAATTCGACCCCAGCCAGGAAGTCGAACGATTTCGCGACATCACCGGCGTCAGCCACTGATCCTCTGGAGACCCCATCATGCACAAGAAAATCTTCGTCAACATCGCCATCGGCGACATGCAGAAATCGCAAGCCTTCTTCAAGCAGCTGGGCTTCACGTTCAACCCGCAGTTCACCAATGACCAGGGCGCCTGCATGGTGATCAGCGACGACATCTACGCGATGCTCCTGACCCGCGATTTCTTCAAGGGCTTTACCGACAAGCCGCTGGTGGACCCCAAGCAAGCCACCGAAGTGCTGATCTGCCTGTCGTGCGAAAGCCGCGCCGAAGTTGATGACCTAGTCGCCCGCGCGCGGGCCGCCGGCGCCTCGGTGCCGCGCGAGCCGCAAGACCACGGCTTCATGTATGGCCACGGCTTCGAAGACCTGGACGGCCACATCTGGGAACTGGTCTACATGGTGCCCGGCGAGGTCCCCGCAGCATGACGCAAGCGGCCACGCATCGCGCCATTGAAGCCGTCTGGCGGATCGAGGCCGCCAGCGTCATCGCCGGCGTCGCGCGGCTGGTGCGCGACGTCGGGCTGGCCGAAGAACTGGCGCAGGATGCGCTGGTGGCCGCCCTGGAACGCTGGCCCGATACCGGCGTGCCGGACAACCCCGGAGCGTGGCTGATGACCACCGCAAAGAACCGCGCCCGCGACCGCTTGCGTCTGGACGCGCTGCACACCCGCAAGCACGAGCAGATCGGCCACGAGCTGGAAGCCTTGCATGCGGATGTGGAGCCCGACTTTGTCGACGCCCTGGACGCCGCGCGCCAGGACGACATTGGCGACGACCTTTTGCGCCTGGTCTTCACCGCCTGCCACCCCGTGCTGTCCACCGACGCCCGGGTGGCGTTGACGCTGCGCCTGCTGGGCGGGCTGTCTACCGCCGAGATCGCGCGCGCGTTTCTGGCGTCCGAATCCACCATCGCCCAGCGCATCGTGCGGGCCAAACGCAGCCTGACGGCGGCCAACGTGCCGTTTGAAGTGCCGCATGCACAAGACCGCGCGCCCCGGCTGGCGTCGGTGCTGGAAGTCATCTATTTGATCTTCAACGAAGGTTATTCAGCGACCTCGGGCGACGACTGGATGCGCCCGGCGCTGTGCGATGAAGCGCTGCGGCTGGGCCGCATCCTGGCCGAGCTGACGCCCGACGAAGCGGAAGTGCACGGCCTGGTCGCGCTAATGGAATTGCAGGCGTCACGCCTGCACGCCCGGACCGATGCGCAAGGCCGCCCCGTCCTGTTGATGGAACAGGACCGCAGCCGCTGGGACCCGCTGCTGATCCGGCGTGGGCTGGCCGCGCTGGCGCGCTCGGACGCGCAGGGCGGCGCACGCGGCCCGTATGCGCTGCAAGCGGAATTGGCCGCTTGCCATGCGCGCGCCCGCAAGCCAGAAGACACCGACTGGCCGCGCATCGTCGCGCTGTACGACGCGTTGGCACAGGTGATGCCGTCGCCGGTGGTGGCGCTGAACCGCGCCGTTGCCGTGGGCATGGCCTTTGGCCCGCAAGCGGGTCTGGATCTGGCCGATGAGCTGTCCTCCAACCCCGCCCTAGCCAACTACCACTGGCTGCCCAGCGTGCGCGGCGACCTGCTCGCCAAGCTGGGCCGCCACGCCGAAGCACGCGCAGAATTTGAACGCGCGGCCGGCATGACACGCAACGCCCGTGAACAAGCGCTGTTGCTGGCGCGCGCCAAGGAAATGCCGGCGTAGACCGCGCGACTGTCAAATATTGTCAATGCACGCAACGCGCGGACAGGCCGGGAGTAGCCTGATCCGAATCGTGAAAAGCGGGTTGCGGAGCGTCGCATGAACAAGACAGGCATGGTGTTGCTGGCATCAACGGTTGGCGTCCTGGCCTTGATCGTGCCTTTTTCGCTGTCGCTCTATCTGGCGCAGACCCAGGGCCGTGACGACGCGCTGACCGCATTGCACGATCTGGCGGAAGACGTGCTGCACCGGGCCGACAATGCGCGCCTGCAAATCAGCGACGCCATCGACGCCCTGAACAACAACCCCGCCGAACCGCCCTGCTCGCCCGAACAACTGACGCGCATGGGCATGTTGTCGGCGGCGTTCAGCCACGTGGCGGGCATGGCGCGGCTGGAGCAAGACGCGCTGGTCTGTACCACGCTGGGCTGGCAAGGCGTCCCGCTGAATCTGGGCGCACCGCATGGCAACCGCCAATACGGCTTGCGCTTTTGGAGCGCGATCGAATTGCCCAACCTGCCCGGGCAGACTTTCAGCGTGCTGGGCCGCGACGGCTACGCCGCGCTGGTGTATCCCGATTTGGCGATCGACCTGCTGAACCGCGAATCGCCCGTATCGCTGGCCTTCTTTTCCACCGGACAGCGCTTGATTCTGGGCCGCCGCGGCACGATCCAGGACGAATGGATCGACCGCTATCAAGGCCAGCCCATCCAGTTCGAAGACGCTGGCTACTTTGTGGTGATTCAGCCGTCCGACACGGGCGACAGCGCGGCGTTGGCCGCCATGCCCTCAGCGCTGGTGCAGGCGCAGGTGCAGCGGTTCGCCTACATACTCGGGCCCGTCGGCCTGATCTTGGGGATCTTGCTGACGGGCGTCGTGGTGTTCGTCGCGCGCCGCCGCCTGTCGCTGAGCGGCGAGCTGGAAGCCGCCATCGACCGCGACGAATTCTTCGTGGAATACCAACCCATCATCGACCTGCAAGACGGCCGATGCGTGGGCGCCGAAGCGCTGGCCCGGTGGCGCAATGAAGACGGCGCGCTGGTCAGCCCCAACGTGTTCATTCCGCTGGCCGAAGCCAACGGCATGATCCAGCGCATCACCACCCGCGTCATGGAAATCGTGGTGCGCGACGCCGCCGAATTGCTGCGCGCTGACCCGCAGCTGAATATCGCCATCAACCTGTCGCCCGACGATTTGCATTCGGAAGGCATGGACACGCGCATGAAGGAACTGGCGGCCAGCGCCGGCATGGGCCCCGCCAGCCTGATGTTCGAAATCACCGAGCGCGGATTGATGTCGCCCGACAAGGCGCGTGGCGTGTTGCTCGCCGTGCGGGCGGGCGGCTTTCGCGTGGCGATCGACGACTTTGGCACGGGCCATTCCAGCCTGTCTTACCTGGCCACCTACGAGCTGGACTTCCTGAAAATCGACAAGATGTTCGTCGACACCCTAGGCACCGACGCGCCGACCAGCCTGGTGACGTTTCACATCATTGAACTGGCGCGCTCGCTGGGCTTGCAGATGATTGCCGAAGGCGTGGAAACCGAAGCGCAGCGCGAAATCCTGCGCGAGCGTGGCGTGCAATATGCGCAGGGCTGGTTGTTTGGCCGCCCCATGAGCATCCAGAAACTGGGGACATTCATTGCACGGGCGAGCCAGGGGCTGCGGCCAACTGCCGTGATTTAATCCCAGGCATGTGTTCCGTGCATGCCGCCCCGTCGGGCCCCGGCGCGCCCGCTTTGACGGGCGTGCCGGCGGCGTTCGACCACCCCAACGACCGCGCCGAGTTCCGCCGCACAGCGCATCAGCCCGGCGTGGAGCTTTACCGCGCCCACATCATCCGGCACGCGTTCGAGCCCCACACGCATGAAGCCTATGGCTTGGGCGCAATCGAATCCGGCGTCGAACGGTTCCGCTACCGCGGCGCGGACCATCTGGCCCCGTCCGGCTCGGTCGTGCTGATGAACCCCGACGAGCTGCATACCGGCCGCGCCGAAACGGAAGGCGGCTGGCGCTATCGCATGGTTTACATCGACCCCGGCGTCGTGGCGCGCGTGACGGGCGAAGACGGCTGGTGGTTCGATACCGCCGTGGGCCATGACGCCGCCAGCGCGCAACGTGTCACCGCCCTGCTCGACACCTTATGGCACGCGCATGAACCGCTGGCCTTCGACAGCGCGCTCTACGCACTGCTGAACGAGTTCCGCCGACACGCGCAGGTGCCGCGCCATGCGCCGCCCGAAGGCGCGCCGCGTTTTGCGCCCGTCATCGAGTTCCTGCGCGCCAATCTGTCGCGCCGCCTTACGCTGGACGAGCTGGCGGCGGTGGCGGGCTTGAGTCCGTTTCATTTCCTGCGGCGCTTTCAGGCGCACTATCACGCCACGCCGCAGCAGATGCTGATGGCGCTGCGCCTGTTCGAGGCCAAGCGCCTGCTGGCCGCCGGCATCGAACCGGCGCAAGTGGCGCTGGCGGCAGGCTTGACTGACCAAGCGCATCTGACGCGCGCCTTTTCGCGCCGCTACGGCGTCACGCCCGCCCGTTACCAGAAGCAGGTTCGCGCTTGAAGCCGGTTCTCGTCTGAAGCAAGTTCGGGCCTGAAGCAGTTTCACGCCTGAAATAGGTTCGCGCCCGAAGCGCGCCAGCGTCGCCACCGCAATCTGGTACAAGACCCGCCCTGCCCGCGCTGGCTAGACTGCCCGCATTGATTTGCAGGAGCAAGGTATGTGGGCAGGAACCCTTTATGCGCTGGCCGCGGGCTTGATGTGGGGGCTGGTGTTCGTGGGGCCGTTGCTGCTGCCGGAATACCCGGCGGCGCTGCAATCCGTGGCGCGCTACCTGGCGTTCGGGCTGATCGCGCTGCCGCTTGCATGGCTGGATCGCAACCGCTTGCGGCAATTGCGCCGCGCCGACTGGATCGAAGCGCTGAAGCTGGCCGCCATCGGCAACCTGCTGTATTACCTGTGCCTGGCCAGCGCCATCCAGCGCGCAGGCGGCCCCGTCCCCACCATGATCATCGGCACCTTGCCGGTGGTGATCGCCATTTGCGCCAACCTGCGCAATGCGCGCCGCGACGGCAAACTGCCCTGGATGCGTCTGGCGCCATCGCTTGCGTTGATTGCGTTGGGCATCGGCTGCGTCAACCAGGTAGAGCTGCAAGCGCTGCGCCAGGACGCCGATGCCGACATGTCGCGCTACGCGGTCGGCGCCTTGCTGGCGCTGGCCGCCGTCGCCTGCTGGACCTGGTATCCGCTGCGCAATGCCGACTGGTTGCGCGCGCACCCCGACCGCAGCCCCAGCACCTGGGCCACCGCGCAGGGCGTGGCCACGCTGCCGCTGGCCTTGGCGGGCTACGCCATCCTCTGGGGCGGAATGGCCGCCACGGGCAGCGCGTTCGACATGCCGTTAGGCCCGCGCCCCGACGTGTTCCTGGGCCTGATGATCATCATCGGCTTGTTCGCCTCGTGGCTGGGCACCTTGTGCTGGAATGAAGCCAGCCAGCGCCTGCCCACCGCCTTGGCCGGCCAGCTCATCGTGTTTGAAACCCTGGCCGCGCTGGCCTATGCCTTCATCTTGCGCGGCACGGCGCCTGAACCGCTGACGCTGATTGGCATCGCCTGCCTGGTCGTGGGCGTGCTGCGCGCCGTGCGCGTCAAGCCGATACCCGTAACAGTACCCGCTACAGCAAGTCCGGCAAGCGGCTCAAGTCGTCGATGACGTCGAACGCGCCTTCGTCCAGCAAGCGCTGGCGCTGGTTCGGCCCATTGTGTGACGCGCCCACATAGCCCACCGCCCGCATGCGCGCGGCGCGGGCAGCCCGCACGCCCGGCACGCTGTCTTCCACCACCACGCAATCCAGAATCGCCGCGCGCATCTGGCGCGCGGCAAACAGGAAGACGTCGGGTGCGGGCTTGCCCTTGGCCACTTGCGCCGTGCTGAACACGTTGGGCGCGAAGTCGTCCCACAGGCCCACCAGCTTCAGCGCGGCTTCCAGTTTGGGCGGCGTGCTGCTGCTGGCCACGCAGATATCCATCCCACGCGCGCGCAGCGCCGCCACGGTTTCGTGCACATGCGGCAAGGCCCGCAGTTCTTCGCGGAACGTGTGCGCCAGGCGGTCGGCATACTGCCGCGCGAAGCTGTCGGGCAAGGTGCAAGCGTTTTCGGATTGCAGGGTTTGCCACATGTCGGCATCGGGTATGCCGGCGAAACGGTGAGCGGCTTCTTCGGGCGTGATCGTGATGCCATGTTCGGCCAACGCGCGCGATTGCGCACGCGCGGCGATGATTTCGCTATCGATCAGAACGCCATCGCAATCGAAGATGACAAGGCGGGTGGTAGACGGTTGCATATCGGCTCCAACAAGGTCGGCCTTCATGATAGGCCTCGATCATGACGTTGCGCACGCGGGCGTCGATGGCGCATTGAGGCTGCGCAATGCCGCTAGAGTCTGGCCGCCCGCACCCGCCGCAAGCCGCCTGCAATAAGCACCCCCGCCACGCCCGCCGCCACCACCACGTAGGATGCCGCGCCCCAGCCGTAACGGTCGATCACCCCCCCGACGGTGACCGGGCCAATGACCTGGCCCAAGTTGCTGCCCTGCATGACCAGGCCCACCGACGCCGCCGTCAGCCCCGCACGCGGCGCCACCAGCGGCGCGGTGCCTAGCAAGGTGGCGGGAATCAGTCCGCCTACGGCCGAGAACAGCACGCAGAGCAGAAAGGTTGGCATGGCGGGAAGCACCGAGCGGAAGATCAGCAACGCCACCACGGCCATCGCCGCACTGGCGCAAGCTATCAAGGTCGACCGCCGCCAGCCGCGCGCAAGCAGCACGCCCGCGCCCAGGTTGCCGATCAGATTCGCCGCGCTGGCAATGGCGCTGTAGAGCCCCGCCTGGGCCAGCGTCAAGCCCAATTGTTCCATCAGCAACACGGGCAGGAACGTGAACAGCGCGAAGAACATCAAGCTGTAGAGCGTGAACGACAAGGCCAGCAGCACCGGGCCTGCGGCGCTGAGCGTGTCGGTGGTGTCTTGCCGCATGCCGCGCCACGACAGCGGTGGCCCGGGCGGCGACGCGGGCGCCAGCGCAACCACGCTCACGAACGCCACCGCCACCGCAACACCCGCGCACCACCAGTACGCCTGCCACTGGTCAAAGGCTTGCGACGCCAGCATCGCAATGGCCATGCCCGCCGGCATGTAGCAGCTCCAGAGCGCAAACGCGAAGTCGCGGCCCGAGGCCGACACCATGCGTTGCAACGCGGCGGGCCCGGCGACGGTGATCATCAGGAACCCCAGCCCTTCAATTACGCGCGACGCCAACAGCACGCCGTAGCCGGGCGCCATCGCACCGATGACGGTGCCCAGCGCCGTCGCCAACAGGCCCAACAGCAACATGCGCCGCGCGCCGAAACGCGCGATGACGCCGCCTGCGGCGATGCCGCCCACCACGCCCAGAATTGAAAACACCGCCGTCAGCGTGCCAATCGACGCCAGGTCCAGGCCCATGTCCGTGCGCAGCAGCGGCGCGGCAATGATCACCTTGCCCACTTGCAACGACGCCACCACGCCCGCCCCTACCACCGCCAGCACCGCGGCCCAGCGCGTGTCGCTCGCGATCATTGCGCCCTCTTCGCATAGCTCACGCCCATGCCGGCGCGCACATCGTTCTGGATGCCATAGGGCGCAATCGGGTAGCGCAAGCCGTTGGCCGCCAGCGCCTTCATGCCCTCAATGGCAATCGGCAGATAACGCGGTGGCAAGGCCATCAGCATTTCTTCGTCGGGCACGCCGCCGTATCGGCGCTCGGCAAAACAGGGCAAGGACAGGCTGGGTTCGCCCGTGGCCAGCGCCCGGCCCCAGGAGTCCGCACAGGCGGTCTCGCCCACCACGCTCCAGTCAAACCGGCGGTAGTTCTTCCACTGCAAGCCATTGATAAGAATGATCATCTGCCCTGGCGTGGCATACACCAGGCAGATATCGGGCGGATCAAGCCGGCCCGATGCCAAGGGCGACACCACCAGCCCGCGATACTTGCCCGCCGGCACACAGGACAAGGCCGATTGGCGTGCGCGCGCATCGGCTTCGGTGGCGTGCCAGACGCCCACGTAGTCCTTGCCGCTTTTCCAGGCTTCGTCTTGCGGCCCCAGGCCGATCACCGCGCGGCACTGCGCGCCGACGAGATCGTCGCCGGTGATCCCCACCGTCCAGCCCAGGCGCGCCGCCATGCCCACGATCTGGTCCGTGGTGTGCGTGGCTTGCGGCCGGCGCAACCCTTTAACGCCCGCCATGTCCGCTTCGTCTTCGAACAGCTTCATGCCGATGACGGTGGTCTTCAGGCGCAGCAGCTTGTTCAGGTCATCCACCAGCTGCGGCCAGTTCATGGCCGCGTCGTGCGTTGTCTCTTCCATTTCCGTCCTTTGGACTGTTGTGTGCCGTAGCGATTGATCTCGCGGTCAAAAACGCGGTTCGCGCATTTACCAGGATAATCGTCGGCGTGCCGTGACGGCGAGCCGTAACAGCATGCGGTGACGGCAGGCCATTACGGCAAGCCGTAAGCATGTCGCAATTCCAGCACGCATGACAACCACCAAAAGAGACATGGACCAACAAGAACGAAACAACGCAACTTCTGAAGGACGGCTGCCCACCGGCGGCTTTGCGGCGATGGTGCCGGAACTGGATGTGTCCAACCTGGACGCCAGCCTGGCCTTCTGGTGCCAACTGCTGGGCTTTGACGTGGCCTATGCGCGGCCCGAAGCCGGCTTTGCGTATCTGGAGCGCGGGCCGCTACAGATCATGCTGTGCCAGATCAACCATGAATGGGACACGGGGCCGCTCGAACGCCCCTTCGGACGCGGCATCAATTTTCAGATGACGGTGCCCAGCATCGAGCCCATCGCCAATGCGCTGGCCGAAGCGAATTGGCCGCTCTTTCGTCCCATTGAGGAAAAGCGCTACCGGGTCGGCGCCGGCTGGTCGGTATGCAGGGAATTCCTGGTGCAAGACCCCGACGGCTATCTGCTGCGGTTTGCGGCGGGAGAAGCAGAAGGGGGCTGAGTCAGCCGGCCAGACTGGGGCGGCTGACTCAGCCGGCGCGACTGGGATGGCTGCTGCGGCTGGCTACGCCTGAAACCGGCCGCGGCTGCAACATCTCGAACAAGGCCTGAACCGGCGCGCTCTCTGCCGCGTGCTGGGAGGCCGCCAAGCCAAACGACCGGTACTGCGGCGCCGCTAGCCGCAACACGCGCAAGCCCCTGCGGTTCTCGGGCAAGGTCAACGCAGGAACCAGCGTCACTCCAAGCCCTTCGCGGACCAGGGCGAACGCGCTTGCCCAATCGCGCACCGTGGCGCGCACGTCCGGGATGGTGATGCCCGCGTCTTGCGCCAGGCTTTGCGCGTGCACGCTGCAACCGCCCGTTGCCAGCACGAAGGGCTGTGCGGCCAGATCCGCAAAGTCGATGGCGTTGCCCGCACGCGCCAGGGGATGCGCGGCAGGCAGCACCGCCATCCATTCGTCTTCACCCAGCGGACACACGTGCCGGCCCGGCGCGGCGTTCAACACCACGCCCACATCCACCGTGCCTGCCGCCAGCAAGGTTTCGACTTCGTCATCGCTGGCTTCCAGCGACACCACATCAATCGCCGGATGCAATTGCCGAAACCGCCGCAGCACGGGCGGCAAAATGGTCGAGAACACCATCGGGAAACTGGCCAGCCGCAAGGTGCCGCGCGAAGCCCCACGCGCGGCTTGCGTCAGCGCCTGAATGCGCTCAAGCGCTCCTAGCATGGCGCGCGCTTCGTCCACCACGCGCAGCCCCAGCGCGGTGGGTACCGTCTGGCGCCGTTCGCGCGTGAAAAGCGGCGCGCCCAGCATGTCTTCCAGCTGGGCGATGGCCTGGCTGGCGCCCGACTGCGTCATGCCCACCTGCGCTGCGGCGTGCGTGATGTTGCCGGCGTCCGCCACCGCCAGCACCAGCCGCCAGTGCATCAGGTTCATCATGGCATTAGCTCTGCTTATGGTTATTTTCTGAAGAAGTAATTTTACGCATGCCTTGCGGCGCTTCAAGATAAGTGCTTTGTTGAATTCAGGACTGACCGATGAAGCTGTATTACGCCCCCGACACCTGCTCGCTGTCGCCGCACATCGTGCTGCGCGAGCTGGGCTTGCCTTTTACGCTGGTGCGTGTGAACAACCAGACCAAGCGCACCGCCGACGGCGGTGATTTTCTGGCGATCAATCCCAAGGGTTACGTGGCCGCGCTGCAACGCGACGACGGGCAAGTGCTGACCGAAGGGCCGGCCATCGTGCAATACCTGGCGGACTTGAAACCGGAAGCCGGACTGGCCCCGCCCAACGGCAGCTGGGAACGCAGCCGCCTGCAAGAATGGCTGAACTTCATCAGCACCGAAATCCATGGCGGCTTCGGCCCGCTGTTCAACCGCGCCCTGCCGCAAGCCGCGCGCGAATGGTGGCAGGCGCGGCTGGAAAAGCGCCTGGACTATCTTGCCGGCGCGCTGGACGCCCAACCGTATCTGGCCGGCAGCCGCTTCGGCGTGGCCGACGCCTATCTATACACGGTGTTGCGCTGGGCGGCGTTCTTCGATATTTCCCTGACACGCTGGCCCGCTCTGGCGGGGTATATGTCCCGCGTAGGCGAACGGGCCAGCGTGCAGGCGGCGCTGGCGGCCGAAGGGCTTACCAGCGGTACGTAACGCCCGCCATCATGCTGCGGGCCTTGCCGTAGTAGCAACCAAAGGAATAGTTGCAGCTGGACACGTAGGTCTTGTCGAACAAGTTTTGCACGGTCAGGCTGGCGACCAGGCCGCGCAAGGCGGGCGACACGTGCGCCAGGTCGTAGCGCAGCGACGCGTCGACGACCGCGAAGGCCGGCGTGCGGAACGTGTTGGCCGAATCGCCATAGGCCGTGCCGGTCCAGCGCACGCCCCCGCCCAGTTCCATGCCGCCCAGCACGTCGCCTGCAAAGCGGTAGTTGGTCCAGAGGCTGGCTGCCCAGGTCGGCAGCGCGGCCAGGCGCTTGCCTTCGTCGTACGAGCCCGGCGTGGAACGCGGGTTCAGATACGTCAGCCCGGCAATCACGTCCAGCCGATCCATCGGCTGCGACTTGATCTCCAGTTCTACGCCTTTGGAACGCACGCCGCCGTTCTGAACTTCGTAGCCCGGGTGGTCGAAGTCTTCAGACGACATGTTCTTCTGACGGATCTCAAACGCTGACAGCGTGATCAGCGTGTCGCTGCCAACGGGCTGGTACTTGATACCCACTTCCACCTGTTTTCCGGTGGTGGGCTTGAAGGACTCGCCTTCGTAATTGGTGCCGATCACGGGCAGGAACGATTCGGAATAGCTGATGTACGGCGCCAGTCCGTTTTCGGCCACGTACGCCAAGCCCACGCGCCCGCTGAAGGCGCTGTCATTGCGGCGCGTGCGCGTATTGGCCAGCAGGTCTTTGTTGTCGATCTTCGCCCAGTCGTAGCGCCCGCCCAGCGTCAGCACAAATTTGTCCAGCTTGACCTGGTCTTGCAGATACAGCCCGACCTGGCTGACGCTGTTGTCCCATTTCGTGGTCAGTTCGGTATCCGGCTGCGCGACGTTGTAGTCGGGGTCGTACAGGTTCAGCGGGGTGGCGGCGTAGTTGTTGTAGCCCGAATACTTGCGCGAGAAGTTCCGGTAGTCCAGGCCAACCAGCACGGTGTGGTCCAGCGCACCGGTGCGGCCTTTCAGTTCAACGTTGTTGTCGATGCTGAGCACATTGTTGTGCTGGCCCCAGTCCAGCTTGGTGCGGCTTGCCTGGCTGTAGTCGGTATTGCCGTCGGCGTCCTGCACGAAGCGGTTCAGGTAGAAGCCGCGATAGTTGTCGCGCACATCCACGAAGCGAATCGTCTGGCGCAACGTGGCTTGCTCCGAGAACTTGTGCGACAAGTCCGTGCCCACCACGAATTGGCGACGATAGAAATCGTTGAAACCGGGCTGGCCGGTGAAGATGTCGCGGTTGATGCGTTTGCCATCGGGGCCGTCGAATACGGTGCCGATGGCAGGCAGCGGCTGGTAGTCGGGCACGCCGCCATCCCGCTGCAACTGCGTATACAAGGTCAGCGACGTTGCCGCGCTGGGCCGCCACGTCAGGCTGGGCGCAATCAGCAGGCGGCGGCTTTCCTTGTAGTCGATCTGCTCGTTGCCGCCGTTGGCCACCCCGGTCACGCGGTAAAGCACCGAGCCATCTTCATTGGCGGGGCCCGTCAGGTCCAGCGCGCTTTCCACGCGGCCATAGCTGCCCACGCCAAAACGCACTTCGCGCAGGCGTTCGTCCGACGGCCGCTTAGACACCAGATTGATCAGCCCGCCCGGCTGGTTCTGCCCGTACAGCACCGATGCCGGCCCCTTCAGCACTTCAACCCGTTCCAGCAGATACGGGTCGATCTGCAACGCGCCGCCCAGGCTGCCGGCGTACGGCAGATAGGTGCCGTCCAGGTACAAGGGCGCCGGGGCGAAGCCGCGCGAATCGACCTCGTCGGCGATCATGTTCGAATCGGTATAGCCGTTGACGTTGACGCCCGGCGTATAGCGCAGCGCCTGAGCCACGGTGGTGGCGCCGCGCGTTGAAATCTCAGCCGCGGTCACCACGTTGACCGTCTGCGGAATTTCCAGAATGGACGCGTCCGTCTTGGTGCCGGTGGCGCTGCGCTTGGCCGCCACGCCGGGTACAGGACCCCAGGCGTTTTCGGTCTGGCCCACCACGCGCACGGGCTCCAACAATGCGGTGCCCGGCGCGGCCGGCGCGCGACGCAGGCGATAAGCACCGCTTTCTTCCGCCACCGCTTCCAGGCCCGTCCCGGCAAGCAGGGCCGCCAACCCATCACGCACGCCGTACGCGCCGCGCAACCCGGGGCTTTGCACGTTGGCGATCAGCGTAGGTTCGGCGCCTACCATCACACCAGATCGGCGCCCGAACTCCAGCAGCACCTGCTGCACCGAACCCGCCGCGATGCCGTACTGCTGCCGGGCGTCCACCGCTTGCGCGTAGGCGGGCTGAACCGGCGCCAACGTGGACACCAGCGCACCGGCCGGCAGGCCAAACGCAATATGGCAAAGCCAGCGGCGCGCAGGCGACAGCGTGGCGGGCGTCGCGCGGCGACGGCAGGGATGATGCGACATGGGGCAATCCTTGTGAGCGTTAGCGTTGGACAGCCCGGCCCGACATGGCGGCTGTCCCTATGTCTAATGCTCGAGTCGCAAAACGGTGCCGGCCTGTTACAAAATAGTCGCGCACCGCCGTCACGGCCCCACCGTCACCCAGTAAGCGCTGCGGGTATGCACACGCACAGGCAGGATTTTTTCGATCAGCCGCAAGACTTTGTCTGTGTCCTGAACGGGGAAGGCCCCGGTCACCCGCAGCTCGGCCACCGCGGGATCGCAACGCAGGAAGCCGCGCCGGTAGCGGCGTAGTTCAGACAGAAAGTCACCCAGCCGCCAGTTGTCGGCGAACACCATGCCGCTGGTCCAGGCGTCGGCGTTATCGGGGCTGGGTTGCGCCGCGTCCACGCTGTAGCGGTCAAAAGACGTGCGCTCTCCGCGGTTCAGCCGAAGCTCGGTTCCGCCCAGACGCGTCTGAATGCGCACGGCGCCTTCCTGCACGGAGACGTGCGTCTGCGCCTCGTCGCCCAACTGGCGCACGATAAAGCGCGTGCCGATCGGGCTGACGAAACCGCTGCGCGTCTCGACAATCAGTGGCCGGCCCGCCGAGTCCTGCCCGGATTCAATCTGGATCTCGCCTTCCACCAGCACGATGCGGCGCGCCTGCGCATCGAAACGCGTATCGACGGCGCTGCGGGTGTTCAGCATCAGGCGGGTGCCGTCTTCCAGCGTCAGCAAGCGGCGCTCACCCACGCCGGAACGATAGGCCGCCGTCCACACCCGCCACGGCGCGGGCTCGCCCGACACCGCCACCAAGGCCCCCGTGACCGACACGCCCAACAAGGCCAGCAGCACGCGGCGCCGGCCGCTATGCGAGCGGCTGATCTGCTCGACGACCTGGCTCGCCAACGCGCCCGGCAGCTTGGCCGCGTGCGCATCCAGCACCTGCGACATCGACGTCACGCGTTGCCACGCCACATCGTGGTCAGGACAGGCCTCGCGCCACGCCTGCCAGCGCGCCAGCTCAGCGGGGGTGGGATCGCATTGCAGACAGATCAGCCAGTCCACCGCGGCAGTCACCACGGCGGGCTGGCTGCGGGGCAGCGCGGATGTGGACGATGAAGACATGGGGCGGCCCGCCTAGCCGTACATCACGCTGAAGCAGCGCTGCAAGGCTTTGGACATTGCCTTCTTCACCACATCCAGCGTATGACCCGTCTGCCGCGCGACCTCGGGGTACGACAAGCCTTCCAGTTGCGCCAGCAGAAAAATGGCGCGCGTGCGCGCATCCAGGCCATCGATCAGGCGGCACAGTTCCACCAGCGTTTCGACCACGATCAGCCGCGATTCCACCGACGGTTCGCAGGGTTCGCCGCGCGCGGCCAGCACGTCCAGATACGCCGCTTCAATCACGCTGCGGCGGTGGTGCCGGAACAGCAGGCGCTTGGCGACCGTCGTGAGATAGGCGCGCGGCTGCGCCAGGATGGGCTGTGGGTCCACCCCGATGATGCGTTCAAAGGTGTCGTGCGCCAGATCGGCCGCGTGGTCCGATCCACCAAGGCGGCGGCGCAAAAAGCCGAGCAGCCAGCGATGGTGGTCGACATAGAGCGTATGGATTGCGTCGTGCGCGGGGGTAGCGGGAACGGGGTCGGACACGACGGGCTCGTTGCGTGGTGTTTGATAACACGAATTAGTCGCGTTCTAATCGAGGCGGCGCAACATCGCCACACGCCATTTCATGACTCCTGGAATCCCATCTCGCATCAAGGTCGAGATGTAGCCCTGACATCAATCCACCGCGTCAATCACCCGACATCGATCCCCCGCATCAGCGCCGCCGCCATCGTGGGCTGGCGCAGTTGCTCCAGCCACCATTGCAGCGCGCGCCCCTCGTGGCCGCCGCGCCATGCCAGATACAGCAGGTTGGGCTCGCGCGGGGTCTCGGTCGCTTTTTCCACCAGCTCACCGCGCGCCAGCAGGGACGCCACGCGATGGCGCGGCAGCCAGCCCACGCCCAGCCCGTCGCGCTGCGCCAGGATCTTGGCGCGCATGCTGGGTACGGCCAGCACCGCCTGCCCCCCTACCCGCCCGTAACCCCGCGCGGCGCTGGTGCGCGACGTGTCGGCCACCACCACCGCGCGATGCTGTTGAATCTGGTCCTGCCGCAAAGGGGGTTTCAGCTTGGCCAGCGGATGACGCGGCGACACCGCGAACAACCATTCCATTGCGCCCAGTTCCGCCCATTGCAGGTTCGGCATAGACTGAGGCTCGTTCGTCGCCCCCACGATCAGGTCGGCCCGGCCTTCCCGCAACGCTTCCCACGTGCCGCCCAGCACTTCATGCGTCAGACGCAGGCTGACTCCTGAATTCAGCCGGTCAAACGCGTGGATCAAGGGCGATATCAGTTCGAATTCCAGGATCTCATCGCTGACGATATGCAGCCGGTCTTCCCAGCCGCTGGCCACTTGTTTGACGCGCTGTGTCAGCCGCGACACGTCCAGCATCAGCCGGGCGGCTTCGTCGGCCAGTAATTGACCGGCCGGCGTCAGTTGCAGCCGGTAGCGGCGGCGGTCAAACAGCAAGGCATCAAAGCGTTCTTCCAGTTGGCGGGCCGCGTGCGACACCGATGAGGGCGCCCGCCCCAGTTTCACCGCCGCGCGGGACAGGCTGCCGCTGTCCCGGATGGCTTCCAGCAGCGCCAGTTCATTTGCCGTCAACATGTGCGATTCCTTCGAACGTGTTCATCCGAAAGATCGTACGACAAAGCGCCAGCCCAGGCGCAACATGGCTACACCTTATCGAACGACTCCCAAGGAGATCACCATGAACCGTTTTGAACATAAGACCGTTTTGGTCACCGGCGGCACCAGCGGTATCGGCCTGGCGGCAGCCCAAGCTTTCGCCGACGAAGGCGCCCGCGTCATCGTCACCGGCCGCGACGAAGCCGCGCTGGAAAGCGCCCGCGCCGCGCTGGGCGGCAACGCCCTGGCCATCCGTAACGCCGCAGGCGCCCCGGGGGCCGCCGCCGCGCTGGCCCAGGCATTGAAGGCCGCGGACGTGCGCCTGGACGCCGTCTTCGTCAACGCCGGCATCGCCAAGTTCGCATCCTTGGCGGACGCCACCGAAGACCTCTGGGACCAGACCTTCAACACGAACATCAAGGGCGTGTTCTTCCAGCTGCAAGCGTTGGAACCGCTGTTGAACCCGGGCGCGTCCATCGTGCTCAATGGCTCCATCAACGCGCACATCGGTATGCCGGCATCCAGCATTTACGCCGCCAGCAAGGCCGCGCTGATCTCGCTGGCCAAGACCTTGTCGGCAGAGTTGCTACCGCGCGGCATCCGCGTGAATGTGGTCAGCCCTGGCCCGATCGCAACCCCCATCTACGGCAAGCTGGGTTTGGACGCGGACACGCTGGAGAAAACCGCCGCCAGTATCCAGTCGCAGATTCCGCTGGGCCGCTTCGGCACCCCGCAAGAACTGGCCTCGACCGTGCTGCATCTGGCCGCGCCGGAATCCGCGTTCATTGTCGGCACCGAGATCATCGTAGATGGCGGAATGAGCCAGCTTTGAGCGGTTACGCCGCAATCGAACGCTGTGCGCGCTTGCAGATGCGCTCGGTTGCGGCGGACGGCTGGCCGGCCAGCCAACGCGCGCACACCTCACGCACCCAGTCCGGCTGATCTTTGCTGGCGTCGTTAAGCCAGTTCGCGACCGAGTCCTGCACATAAACGGCGGGGTCGGCGCGCAATGCCGTAAGCAGCGGCAAGGCTTGGTCTGGATCAGACTTCAGCGCCGCAATGTGGGCGCACCAGACGCCACGCGGCCTCAGGCATTCGCTGGCAAAGCGGCGCACCCGTTCCGACGGGTCTTGTGTCCATGATTGCAGGGCTTGCAAAGACGTTTCCAGTTCGGCGGCCAAGCACGGGCGCACCGCCAGCCAGGCCCATTCGCGCACGCCAAAATGCGCATCGTCGGCCAAGGGGCGAATCCGTTCCAGACGTTCGCCAGGCGTCAAATCCGGAACCCCGCCGACCACGAAGCACGCCCAACCGCGCACCGTGTCAGAGGCATGCGCCGCCAGCATCGGTTCGCAATCAGGCCCAAGTTGATCATTCAACAAGCGCGCCGCCACCGCCATGCGTTTGGAAATGCCTGTGCTTGCTTCCACCTGCATCTGCGCCATGGCGTCGCGCCCGACTTGCGGGGCCACCGCCTGCATCAACGCGGCGAAGTCCACGGCCAGGCACTCCGTCAACGTGGTGGCGGGCGCGCCCGCATTCAGCTGCGCCAGACGGGCCGGGCTGATGTCTTTCACACCCCGGCCGGCGGGCTTAGTCGTGGTCGAAGCGGCGGTGCGCTTCGTAGCAGGCGAAGCGGCGTTGCGCTTCGCGGGGGTCGATGCGCCGGCGCTCATCGCTGGCCCTTTCGCAACGCGGCACGCCCGGTGTCGGTGCCGTGCCAGACGCGCGCCAGCAATTCGCTTAACTGCGCCTTGTCGGGTGCGCTCAGGTTGCCGAACAAGGATGCGATCCAGTCCGTGTGCTCCTTGAACAATTTCGCCGCCATGGATTTTCCTTTGGTGGTCAAAGCCACCGTGATTTTGCGGCGGTCTTCAGTGCCCGCCTGCCGCGACACATAGCCGTCACGTTCCAGCCCATCCACCAAGCCCGTAATGGTGGCGCGCGTCACGCCCGCCCCGTCCGCCAACTGATGCGGCGATAACCCCTCCGCCTGCTCGTGCAACAGGAACAACAGCACGAATTTCCCTTCCGATAGCTGGCGCGGCGCGAGACGAGCCGCGCAATCGCGGTCGATCGCATTGGCTAAAGACAGCAGTTGAAAACACAGGCCGATGTCGTCGGCCGAGTCCAACCCGCGCCGCGCCGCTTCGTCCAGCAGCGCGTGGTGTTTGGGTTCAAGCATGGGTGGCGTGGGGAGCAAGATCGCGTTCCTGATTTGATTCAGCGACAGATAGTAAGGCACCTAATTAGTTTGATGCAAACGCCCCTTTTCGTACACGTCATCCAAGCGCCGGTATCATCTGGCATGGCCTTGACTACCCCACCCGCGCCCATGCTTACCCCGTCCACCACCGTGACTTTGCGTCGCGTGCAAGCGGGCGACGTGCCCATGATTCTGGCCATGGAAGCCGACCCGGCCGTCATGCAGCACAGCACGGGCGTCAAGCCCGCTACCGAGGCGCGGCGGCAGGAGCTTCTGGCATGGCTGGCCGAACCGCAAACCGCTATCGGCCATTGGTCCATCGTCGTAGGCCAAGTCGCCGTCGGCTGGATCAGCCTGGTTCCGCTTGAGGACTCTGGCCGGCTTCAACTGGCCTACCGTCTGAGCCGCGCGGCCTGGGGCCACGGTTACGCAACGCTCGCCGGCAAACTCCTATGCGACTACGCGTGGCGCACGCTGGACGTGCCCCAACTGGTGGCCGTGGTCTGGCCCGGCAACCATGCATCCGGGCGCGTCCTGGAAAAACTGGGCTTTGTGTTCAGCGCCCAAGAACAGCACTACCA
The DNA here is from genome assembly GCF_056399725.1 of Achromobacter sp. 01N37. Taxonomy (NCBI): domain Bacteria; kingdom Pseudomonadati; phylum Pseudomonadota; class Betaproteobacteria; order Burkholderiales; family Alcaligenaceae; genus Achromobacter; species Achromobacter sp. 01N37. The sequence goes on along the minus strand of NZ_JBFTRX010000001.1, from coordinate 601,656 downwards.
CCGCGACACGAATGTCTACGTATTGCCGCGCCCCAATGCCCTATCATCCTGATTTTTCCCCTACGAAGAACCGCCAAGCATGACCGACACCACGCAGCCTTTTGACGTTCAAGCCTTCATTGCCCAAAGCCTGGAGGGCATGCAAGCCGCTACCAGCGCGCACTGCGCCACCTGGCATCTGGACGAGGCCGAGCAGTGGTCGGTGGACATGGACGAAGAGAGCATTGTGTTCCAACTGCCGGGCGGCATTACCGCGACGGCGCCGGTGCAGATTGTGGGTACGTCGAACACGGCGGACGGCAGCTTTCTGTGGGGTTGGGACCATCCTTCCGTGCCCGCCGAATTGTCGGAGCACGCGCAACTGGCGCTGGCGTTTGGCCGTGCGCATGGCTTGCCCGCGTATTCGCATCGCAAGGTGCAGTGCGACGACGCGCTGGCCTGGGAATTCACGGCCGTTGCGATGCGCCTGGGTGAAGCCACCGGCACGTACCGGGCGCAAGCGTCTGAGACCGCCTTTGTGTGGATGACTTTCGGACAGGTCACGTTGTCCGCTGCTGAAGACTGACCCCTTCCCATGACCCTGCCCGCTCGCCGCCCGCCCCCTTTGCTGCTTGGCGCCCTGGCGCTGGCCGTGTTGCCGCTGTTTGGGGGCACGGCCGATGCCGCTTCACGCACTGTCTACACCGGCACGCTGCAGGGCGCGGGCGATGTGGTCATGGAGCTGGATAGCCAGGCGGGCGCCAATGGCGAACTGACCGGGCGCTACTTCTATCCGAAGCACGGCGTCGACATTCCCTTGCAAGGCACGGCGCAGGCGCTGGTTGAGCCGAAGCCTTTCTTTGAAGTGGCTGATTCCGGCAAAGATCCCGAAACAGACCCTGCCGCGACGTGGCAAGGCGAGCGCGATGCCAGCGGCTATCGCGGGCAATGGAAAGACGCCCGCACGGGCAAAACGCGCACGTTCAGCCTGCGCCGTGTGGCGGATTACGATCCCGACAAACTGACGCCCGACAGCGCGCAGGCCGTCACCGACGCGATCAGCGGCGGGATGGGCAGCGGTATCAATCGCCACGTGGGCATCAATGCCGGCAACGCACCCTACGAAACCCTGAAGCTTGCCGGCCACGCGGTACCCATCGGCCAAGACAGCGGCGCAGGCCCTGTGGCGTACCAGCTATGGCGCGACCCGCGCACCAAATTCAGCTATCCGCGCTTGAGCCGGCATCCCGACCCACAGGTGCTGACCCGCATCAACCGCCTGCTTGAACAACGCCACTGGCAAATGAACCTGGCCGCGCTGGCGTGCATGTCGTCCGCGTATACCAACGGCAACCCGGCCGCCGGCACCTTGGGCAGCTATGACGAAGAAAGCATCACCGTGCAGTGGTTGTCGCCCGCGCTCATGACCGTGACGGAATCCGGCAGCCTGTACTGTGGCGGCGCACACCCCGACAACCATTTCGAGCCCTACACGTTTGATCTGCTGCGCGGCGAATACCTGGACTGGAACCGCATCTTTGACGCTTACGTGCCGGACGAAAACGGCTGGCGCAAGGAAACGCCCACGCTGCTGGCGTTGATGGAAAAAGCGCGCGCGCCGCTGGCCGACGACGCCCTCAAGGGCGCCACCGAAGACGAATCCCTGGAAGGGTGTTCGGACTTGTGGCCCAGCTATCTGGCCTTGGGCACCGAAGCCCCCGGCGTTTTGACCTTGTCGATCTCCGGCATCGGCCACGCGATGGGCATCTGCCTGGGCACGCATGCGACGGTGCCGTTCAAAGACCTGGCGCCGATCGTGAAACCCGGCGGCCAGGCGTACCTGGTCACCGAGTAGGCGAATCTGCGTATCGGCGGATCTGCGGGTCTGCGGCTTTGCGATTCGGCAAGTCAGCAAACCCGCGTCTCCGCGATTCCGCCCGCCCGGCAGGCGCGCTACTCCAATGACGGATGACGGTCTGCAAGCTGTTGGCGCCGTTGCCGCAGCGCTTCAAGCTTGTCTTCCAGTTCCGCGATTTCGGCATCGACGTCCTGCACGCGTTGCTCGATGGTCTCGTAGGCCTCTTGCAGCAGCGCTTTCGCTTCATGCTTGCTGGACGCATTGGGCGTGTCGCCCCGCAGCGGCCGGTTCGCGGTTTCAGGCAGGAAGAACGACGTGATCAAGCCGATGGTTGCGGCCACGATCAGGTAATAGGCGGGCATCATCAGGTTGCCCGTTTCTTCGACCAGCCAGGCCGCCAGCGTCGGCGTCAAGCCGGCGATGATGATCGCCACGTTGAAGGAACTGGCCAGCGCGCTGTAGCGGATGCGTGTCGGAAACAGCGCGGGCAGTGTCGAAGCCATGACGCCCGTCAGGCAATTGAGCAACACGGCAATGAAGAGCAGGCCCAGAAAGATCAGCCCGGTGTTGTCGCTGCCCACGAACTTGAAGGCCGGCACCGCCAGCACCAACAGGCCCACGCTGCCTGCCAGCAGGAAAGGCTTGCGGCCGACCTTGTCGCTGGCGAACCCGACGACGGGCTGCACGAACAGCATGCCAATCATGACCACGATGATGATCAGCACGCCATGCTCTTCGGAATACCCGAGATTGCTCGTCAGGTAGGTCGGCATAAACGTCAGCAGCATGTAGTAGGTGATGTTCGTCACCAGCACCATGCCGATGCAGATCAGCAGCGCCTTGCGGTACTTGGAAAAAATCTCGCGAAAGGAAACCGTGGGCCGCTCTTGCACCGCGTCCTGGTCTTCCTTTTCCATTTTTTCCAGCTGCTGCGTGAACGCGGGCGTTTCTTCCGCCGCATGGCGCAAGTACAGGCCAAGCAGGCCTAACGGCCCCGCCACGAAGAACGGCACGCGCCAGCCCCATTCCAGGAAGGTCTGCTCCAGCAATATGGTTTGCAGCAGAACGACCATCCCTGCGCCCAGCACGAAGCCGGCGATAGAACCAAAATCCAGCCAGCTGCCCAGAAAGCCGCGCTGGCGGTCGGGCGCGTACTCGGCCACGAAGATCGCCGCGCCCGTGTACTCGCCCCCCACCGAAAACCCCTGCGCCAGCTTGCACGCCAGCAACAGCACGGGCGCCCAGATGCCGATGGACTGATAGGACGGAATCAGCCCGATGCAGAAGGTGCTGATCGCCATGATGATGATCGTCAGCGACAGCACTTTCTGCCGCCCGAACTTGTCGCCCATCACGCCAAAAAAAACGCCGCCCAAGGGGCGGACCAGGAACGGAACCGAGAAGGTGCCCAGCGCGGCAATCGTCTGCACGGCGGGCGAGGCATCGGGGAAAAAAACCTTGCCTAACGCAAAGGCGACAAACCCATAGACGCCGAAATCAAACCATTCCATGGCATTGCCAAGCGCCGCGGCCGTCACGGCCTTCTTGAGCTTGGAGTTGTCGATGACGGTGATATCACCGATCTCCAACGGCCGTGCCTGCTGTGCTAAGGGGGGTGTGGATGTCATCGTCAGCTTCCCTGTTAGTGTGTCCAGGATGGTGCTGACGAAAGCATACGCCGACCGGCCAGGTTTCGCATTGGCCGGTCTTTTTGGATCACCCGCCTATCGGTACAGCACCGTGGGCAGCCACATCCCGATACCCGGGAACATGTACAACAGGAAGATCGCCACAACCTGAATTCCCATGAACGGCATCATGCCCAGGAAGATCTGGTTCAGCGTCACATGCGGCGGCGACACGCCCTTCAGATAAAACGCCGACATGGCCACGGGTGGCGACAGGAACGCCGTTTGCAGGTTCAGCGCCACCAGCAGGCCGAAGAACAACGGGTCGATGCCGAAGGCGTTCAAGAGCGGCACGAAGATGGGCATGAAGATCACGATGATCTCGGTCCACTCCAGCGGCCAGCCCAAGAGGAAGATGATGGCCTGCGCCAAAAGCAGGAACTGGATTGGCGTCAGCCCCAGCGACAGCACCCATTCTTCGATGATGCGCTGGCCGCCCAGCAGCGCGAAGGCCGCCGAAAAAATGGATGAGCCCACGAACAGCCAGCACACCATCGCGCTGGTCTTGGCCGTGAGGAAGACCGATTCGCGCAGCACCGGCAAGTTCAGCCGCCGGTACGCCAGCGCCAGCAAGGCGCCGCCCATCGCGCCCATGGCGGCGGCTTCGCTAGGGGTCGCCAAGCCGAACCCGATGGAGCCCAAGACCGCGGCGATCATCACCGCCAAGGGGAAGAACGACCCCATCAGCATCTTGAAGATTTCCAGCCGCGCCCACGTCAGCGCGGCGTAGAACACGGCGAGCATGACCGCGCAGATGGCGGCGAAGATCCAGAAGCCGGTGGGTGCGGGGCGGGTGTCGTTGGCGGCGGCGGTTGCAGGTTCGGCTGCGGGGTTGGGGGTGGAGGGGGCCGGTGCTGCGGCAGCCGAAGGCGCAGCTTCCGAAGACGGCGGTTCGGCCAGGCCATCGGCGGGCGGTTCACTCAATCCGCCCTCGGCCCCTCCCGAATCAAATCCGCCTGAATCAAACCCGCCCGACCCCAGCTGCAACTCGGCCGGGATTTCATATTCCACCAAAGGCCGCGTCAGCCCGTGATGCACCACAGCCACCAGCAGCACGGTGACCGCCAGCGGCGCCAGCACCGTCGCCATGTTGCGCACCAGAAAACCGAACGGCACGTCGCGATTGCGCCGGCCCTTGAACAGCGCCGCCACCATGCCGGTCAGCGCGCGTGTGTAACCGGTGGCCTCCAGCATCTTCGCTTCGGGCGACAGTGGCACGCCGCGTTCGCTGACCGGCAGCGGCGGCGCCATGTCGGGGCGCAGCTTGGCCACGATGATCACGTAAATCATGTACAGCCCGGCCAGCATGATGCCCGGAAACAGCGCGCCCGCGTACAGCTGCACCACCGACACGCCCGTGGTGGCGCCATAGACAATTAGCATCACCGACGGCGGCAGCAGAATGCCCAGACAGCCGCCCGCCGTGATGGCGCCCGCCGTCAGCCGCACGCTATAACCCGCCTTCAACATGGCGGGCATGGCCAGCAGCCCCATCAGCGTCACCACCGCGCCGACGATGCCAGTGGCAGTGGCGAAGATGGCGCACGTGGCCAGCGTGGCCACCGCCAGCGCGCCGGGCAGCCGCGCCAGCGCCAGATGCATCGACCGGAACAGCTTTTCGATCAGGTTGGCGCGTTCAACCAGATACCCCATGAAGACGAACAGCGGAATCGAGATCAGCGAATCGTTCGTCATCGTGGCGTACGTGCGCTGCACCATCAGGTCCAGCGTCTGGCCAATCGACCGCCCCGCGTCCGCGCTTTGCATGTAATAGGCCAGGAACGTGAACAGCACGCCCATGCCCATCAGCGTGAACGCCGTCGGAAAGCCCAGCATGATGGCCACGACGATCAGCGCCAGCATCAGCAGCCCGATATGCCCCGTGGTCAGCTCGCCCCACGGCGTCAGGAACGCGATCATCGCCAGCACGATCCCGATGCATGACAGGCCAAACCACAACGCCTTGTGGATCTTCATCGGCGGGGCTCCCCTGGGGTCGTCACATAGCGGTCAAGCTGGGCGATGTCTTCGTCTTTCACATGCACCATCTTCTTCAGCTTGTCGACGTCCACTTCCTCGACGTCTTCTTCGCGCGATGGCCACGCGCCGCGCCGCAGGCACAGCACGCAGCGCAACACTTCAGCCACGCCTTGAAGCAGCAGAAACGCGCCTGCGATGGGGATGAAGGCTTTGAAGGGATAGATGGGCGGCCCGTTGGCCATCAGCGACGAATGCTCGCCGATGGCAATCGAATAGGCGGCGTAATACCAGCCCGCCCACACCAGCGCGATGACGCCGGGAAAGAAGAACACGATGAACAGCACCAGGTCCAACCCCGCCTGCACGCGCGGCGGCAGAAAGCCGTACAGGATGTCGCCGCGCACGTGGCCGTTCTTGGCCAGCGTGTAGGCGCCGGCCATCATGAAGAGGATGCCGTAATACATCATCTGCAAGTCGAACGCCCACGCGCTGGGTTGATTCAGCAGATACCGCGCCGCCACCTCCCAGCACACGTGCAGGGTCAGCACCACGATCAGCCAGGCAAAGGTTTTGCCGACGAAGGTGGAGACGCGGTCAATCAGTCGGATAAGACGGATCATCGTGCGGCCTGGTCAGGGATCAGGCCGGCTTCGTGGCGCGCGAAAAATAATGGTTGTAGGCCATCCGGTAATTCACCGAGACGTCGCCGTGCCAGCGCCCCACCCTTTCAGCAAAGGCCCGCTGGGAGTCCAGCACTTTCTTGAACAGCGGGTTTTCGGCCGAGCGTTTGGCGATCATCTCGTCCCAGATCTTCAGCTGCGCCTGCAAAATCGCGTCCGGCGTTTTGTAGAACTTGACGTTGTGATCCTTTTGCAGCTTCACGTAGTCTTGCGAATACCGGTTGGCCGCCTTCCATGACATATCCGCGCTGCACGCCTGCGCGGCATAGCTCAACACCGCTTTCAGGTGCGGGGGCAACGCGTCGTATTTGCCCTTGTTGAACAGCACTTCGAACTGCTCGGCGCTTTGGTGAAAGCTTTGCAGCATGCAGATCTTGGACACGTCCTGAAAGCCCAGCGCCAGGTCGGAAGACGCGTTGTTGAACTCCGCCCCGTCCAGCAAACCGCGGTCCAGCGCCGGCACGATTTCACCGCCCGGCAAGGCGTTTACCGCCGCGCCCATGGCCGTGTACATGTCGATGGCCAGCCCCACGGTGCGGAACTTCACGCCCTTCACATCTTCGACCTTGGTGACCGGCCGCTTGAACCAGCCGAAAGGCTGCGTCGGCATGGGGCCGTACATCAGCGACACCACGTTCACGCCCATGGCCTTCTGGATTTCCACCAGCAATTCCTTGCCGCCGCCGTACTCGTGCCAGGCCAGCAACATGTTGGCGTCCATGCCGAACGACGGCCCCGAGCCCCACAGCGCCACGGCCGTGTTCTTGCCGTACCAATACGCCACCACGCCGTGTCCGCCATCCAAGGTGCCGGCCGACACCGCGTCCAGCAGGTCAAACGCCTTCACGACGGCGCCCGCAGGCAGCACTTCGATCTTCAACTGGCCGCCGGCCATGTCGTTGACCTTTTGCGCGTAGTCGCGGGCGAACTCGTGAAAGATGTCGGTGGCGGGCCAGGTGCTTTGAAAGCGCAGGGAAATGGGCGCGTTCTGCGCCCGGGTGACAGCGGGGAACCCGAGTGCGGCGGCGCCCGCGGCGGCAGCGCCGGAAATGAACTTGCGGCGGGGCTTTGTGACGTGTTGCATGGCTTGTTGTCTCCTTGGGTGGACTACACGGACCAGCTTGTAGTAACTGCACCTGCGAGGACGCGGGGAAACGCCTGCTGCGAGCTTCCCGGTGTCGGGGCTACGACTGCTTTGCAACTTTGTGGTGATTAAACCGTCCTGACAAACAGCTGACAATCAGCTTGTTGTCAGGAATTACCCTAGCCAGAAGTACTAGTGCGTTGGCCGCAAGGCATCAGCCTTCGCCGCACTCCCAACGCGCCACCACGGCGAATGGCGCGTCTTGCACGGCAGGTACGCGCGCCAAGGCGGCGTCGACGGCTGCGGCCGGAACCAGCGCCGGGCCGTCTGCCTGTCCGTCAGACCCGGTCAACAACTGGGCGATGCCATCGAGTTCCGCGCGCAGGTCTTGCGGCAGCGACGGCGCCACGGCACGGAGGTTCGCGGCCACGCACTGCGCGGCTTCCGCCCGGCTGAATCCGTCGTCGATCAGGTGCGAGGCATCCCCCGCGCTGCATACCACGGCTTCATAAGCAAACACGTCGAATGACACCGCTTCGATCTTGCTGGTGTCCGCGTCGTGCCAGACCAGCGCCACACCCACGCCGCCGTTGGACAGCGGCGTCAGGCAATACGCATCGCCCGCCCCCGTTTGGGCGAAAGGCAGAAAGCGGCGGCCATGCTGATAGGCGGGATTCAACCATTCATCAATGGTTTCTGCGGCCTCGTCCGCCTTGATCCATTCGAAGTCATCGATGCACGACAACGCAGGCTGCGCCGCGAGCTTGTTCGCTCTCCAGTCGGCCACCCAGGCTTTGACGTCCGCGCCGTAGTCCGCCAGGCCCGCTTCAATCAAATGGCGCAACAAGGCCGGCAAAGGGATGCCGTGGGCTTGCGCCAAGGCGGGATAAGAATGCATGCCTGCTTACTCCGTTGTGGTGGCCGATGGCCGGGGCGATATTCTAAGCGCGCGTCAGGCGTGGCCGCACCCGGCCGATTCATGCGGCGGACACGGCACCCGCCAACAGGGCGCGCAGTTGCGCACCCTGTTGCGCGATCTCAGGTTCTGACAAGCCGCTGTAGCCGATCACCAGCCCCGGCGGCAAGGCCACGCGCCGGCAGAAGTCCGATAGCGGCAGCACGGCGATGCCCATGGCCCGCGCCCGCGCCTGTATCCCCGCCATGTCCCCATCCGCAGGCAGCCACCACAGCAAATGAAAGCCCGCGTGTTCACCACTGACGCGCAACGGCGCATTGCCCATGGCTTGCGCCAATTCGTGCATCACCTGATCGCGCCGCTGCGCATACACCGCGCGCGCCTTGCGAATATGGCGGGCGAAGCTGCCGTCTTCCAGAAAGCGGGCCAACGTCATCTGCTCGATCATGCTGTTGGACCGCCCGGTGGTGTGGCGCGCGCGCGTGAAGGCAGGCACCCAGCGTTTGGGCAGCACGGCATAGCCGATGCGCAGCGCGTTGAACATGGTCTTGTTGAAGCTGCCCAGGTGAATGACGCGGTCGGCGGTGTCCAGGCTCTTCAACGCGGGCAGCGGCGCGCTGTCGTAGTTGAATTCGCTGTCGTAGTCGTCTTCGACAATCCAGCAGTTTTGCTCCTCGGCCCACGCCAACAATTCCAGACGGCGCGAGACGGGCATCGTGATGCCGGTGGGCGACTGGTGCGCGGGCGTCACGTGTACCAGCTTCACGCCGCGCTGGCGTTTGGCGCGCGCGACCGAGAAGCCGTGCTCGTCAATGGCGATGGGCATGACCTTGGGCGTGAACTGGCTGAACAGCGGCACGGCGGTCAGATAGCCCGGATCTTCGATCAGCACTTTGTCTTGACGCGTCAGCAAGATGCGGGCGCTCAGGTCCAGGCCATCGCGGATGCCGGTCAGGATGACGATTTGATCCGGCTCACACGAAATGCCGCGCACCGCGCCAAGGTAGCGCGCAATCTGCACGCGCAACGGCAGCCAGCCCTGCGATTCCTCGTTGGCCAACTGGCTGGGCGTGACGTGCTGCGCGCTGATCATCAAGCCCTTGCGCCACGCCGGCATGGGAAAAAGCGATGCGTCAGCGGTTCTGGCGGCGAATAAGGGTGTGGGGCCGGGGGGTGTTGCGGACTTGGCGGTGACGGCGCGGCCTGTGCTGCGGGTGCTGGTGTTGGTACTTGGGCTTGTGTTGGTGCCGGTGCCGGTGTTGGTGGTGGTGCCGGTGCTGCTGCCCGTGTTGGCGCTGATGCCGTCGCCCGGCAAGCCCCTGCGGAAGAAGTTGTCGGGAATCACCGCCGACACGTAGGTGCCTGATCCCACCGTACCCGCCGTGTAGCCTTCGCCGCGCAATTGGTCATAGGCCGCTTCAACCGTGGAGCGCGACACCTGCCATCGCGCCGCCAGCTCACGCGTGGATGGCAGGCGGGCGCCCTCCGCCAGCACGCCTTTCAAGATGCGTTCCTGAATCTGCCGGTACACCCAGGCCTGTTTGGATTCGCCTGCGCGGGGCGGGTCGGCAGGCAAGTCCAGGCTGGATTCCTGTTTGGTACGCGCGCGTGTGCTCGTACCGGTGCCGGTGCCTTTGCCTGTGCCTGTGCTCGTACCTGTGCCTTTTCCTTTGCCTGCGCCGATGCCTGCGCCGATGCCTGTGCCGATGCCTGTGGCGGTGATGGTGGTGGTGCCGGTGCCGGTGGCGGTGGCGGTGCCTGTGCCTGTGCCATGGCGCTCGATAAGTGGCTTGCTCATTTTTATGAATATGGCTCTATTCGATAAGCCATTCTATCGATAAATTGGCGTGACCAGATTCCTTTATTCCTATGCCAATCAGGAAGACATCGATGTCATCGCGCTACACCATCACGCTGGAAACCGGCTCGTTCACGACCGATGGCGGCACGTCCATTCTGGATGCGGCCTTGGCCCAGGGCGCCCCCGTGCCCTTCTCGTGCCAACGCGGCGAATGCGGCTCGTGCCGGGCGCAGGTAGTGGCGGGTGACTTCGAACCCATCACCGCGCCGAACGAACGTTCCTACGTGCCGGCGGATAACGAATTGCTGATGTGCCAATGCCGCGCCGTCAGCGATCTGAGCTTGCGCTTTGCGCACTGGACCGCGCCTGCCCGCCCCGCGCAGCGCTACGACGCGCGCGTTGTATCGCGGCGGCCGCTAACCACCGACATCACGCAGCTGATCATCGACATCCAAGGCGATGACGCGTTCGACTATCTGCCCGGCCAGCACGTGCAGCTGCTGCTGGAGGATGGTGGACGCCGCAGCTTCTCGATTGCCAATACGCCCGGCGCGGCAGGCGCCTGTCGGCTGGAGTTCCATATCCGCCGCACGCCGCAAGGCGCTTTCACCAACAACATCTTGCCCGCGTTAACGCCAGGCGACGCCTTGACGCTGGAAGGCCCGTATGGCGCTTGCGTGTTGCCGTCGACGTTGCCGCACGGGGTCAGCCACTTGGTGCTGCTGGCCACCGGCACGGGCTTGGCCGGCGTGTTTCCCATCTTGATGCGCGCCCTGGAAAGCGATCACTTCACCACCGTGACGCTGTATTGGGGCGCGCGCCAACGGGACGATTGCTACGCCAGCGGCCTCTTGAATGCGCTGCAAGGCAAAGGCCCGGCGTTCCGCTGGCACCCCGTCCTGTCGGGTGACGGAACTGCCCGGCACGACGATGCCCGGCACGACGACGCGCACTACGTACAAGATCGCGCCGCCCAAGCCGGCCATGACTGGGCGCGTACGCTGGTCTACGCCTGCGGCAACGGTGCCATGGTGCGTGCGGCGCAAGCGCGCTTGCGTGATGCCGGGCTACCCGATGGCCGCTTTCAGTCGGAAGCGTTTGTACCGGCAAGCGCCACGCTTGCGTCACCGCCCGCCCCTGCCGCTCATCCCTGGGAACGCGTCAGCGAACGCTTCACGATGGACGGCATCCTGCAAGCCCGCCAACGTTCCATCACCGCCGTGCATGAGATCGCCGCGCTGATGACGCCCGGCATCACCACCGCCGACGCCATCGCACGGGCCGACGCGCACCTGCGCCAGATGGGCGCGTCGCACAACTGGCACCCCACCTACATCCGCTTCGGCGCGGATTCACAATCGCCCGCGGTGCATCCCACCGACCGCCAACGCACGCTGGGCGAAGACGACATCTTCGTGATCGATATCGGCCCCGTCTGGGACGGCTATGAAGGCGACTACGGCGACACCTTCGTCACCGGCAGCAATGCCGACCAGCAACGCTGCGCCCAAGCCGCGCGCGACGTCTTCGAACGCACGCGCCTGGCGTGGTTAAACGGCATGACGGGCCAAGCGCTGTATGAGCTGGCGGACACCTACGCGCACGAGCTGGGCTGCAAGCTGGTGCATGAGATACCCGGCCATCGCGTGTCAGATTTTCCGCACGCGCTGTATGGCAAGCATCAGTTGGCCAATGCGGATTTCGTGCCCGGCGATGGCATCTGGGTGCTTGAGATTCAGGTGCGCGACCAGCACCAACCCATCGGCGCGTTTTACGAGGATGTGCTGCTGCGGGCCGCGATGGCCTGAATTGCCCCTACGGCTTGCTCTATGGCTTGCTCTAACGCTTGCTCTACGGCTTGCTCTTGCCTTCCACCCAATGCTTGTCGGCAAGCTTGGGGTCGGGAAACGGCAGTTCCATATTGGTCGGCGGCGAGGCCACCCACTTGCCGCCGTCCTGATAGAAGTCCATGGGCGCCTCGGACGTGCCGGCTGGCATCAGCAGCATGGTGGTGCAAGACACCCGGCCCTTGTGCGACGGCTTGGGTGCGGGCAGGCAGGTGCCGATGGCCAGTTGCGAGGTCTTCATCCCGGGTAGATCATCACCCAGCAGCGTCAGCACGGCGGCGTGGGCTTCTTCCGGCGTGGGGATGACAAGGGGCTGGGCCTGGGCCGTGATGCCGATCGCGGCCAAGGCCAACATGCCTAGCGGAGCAAATTTCATGCGGTTCCTAGAGTGGTGCTGGATGGCGCTAAGAGGTGCTGGATAGCGCCAAGGGATGCTGGGATAGCGCCAAGAGGTGCTGGATAACGCTGCGTAGCTCTACATAGCGCTAAGCGCCGCCACCCAACAGCCGTGGCGGCCTTCGAACGATTCTACCCGGGGCGCCGCACTGCCCTGACCTTGCCGGAATTACCCCCGCCGCAGAAGAAGCGGTCGGCGCCATCCGACTCCAGGCCCGACACGCCCACGCCCGCCGGCATGTCCACGCTTTCCAGCACCGCGCCGGTGTCCGGTTCCAGCCGCCGCAATTCGCTGACGTCGTTTTCCCAGGTGCCGTGCCACAGTTGCCCGTCGACCCAGGTGACGCCGGTGACGTAGCGGTTGGAGTCGATCGTGCGCAGCACCTTGCCGGTGCCGGGGTCCACCTGATAGATCTTGCGCTGCTGATACTGGCCGACCCACAACGAGCCATCGGCCCAAGCCATGCCGGAATCGCCGCCGCCACCGGGCGCGGGGATGGTGGCCAGGACCTTGCCGTTGGCCGGGTCCAGCTTCTGGATTTTGCCTTCGGCGATTTGATAGAGGTGTTTGCCGTCAAAGGCCGTCCCGGCGTTGGCCGCCACATTCAACGCGCGCGGTGTCTCGCCGCTATCGGGGTCCAGCGCGATCAGTTTTTCGCCGACGGCAAACCAGACCTGATGACCGTCGTAGGTGACGCCATGCACGCTGTCGACACCAGGGAAAGGGCCGTATTCACGGAGGATTTGGGCTTGGGTTCGTTTCATGACTGTGTCCTTGAAGGAGGAGACTTCATGCTACTGAGCCGGCAACAACGCGGGGAGTAACAAGCTTGTCGTGAATGCCGGCACGGCGGGCGTCGTCCAGCGGCGGGCGCGGCTATGGCCCAAGGGCTGCGCCTGACCCGAGGCCGCCAGCGCATCCAACGCGCGCTGCACGGTGCGCTGGCTTGCGCCCAGCGCCAACGCCAGCGCGGAACTGGACCACGCCTGGCCGTCGACCAGGCAAGCCAGCACGGCGGCGTGATCTCGGTCCGCCACGTCGACCGGGCGCGCCAGCACGACGACGTTGGCGTCCGCATGCGGCCGCAACACGAAGCCGTGCCGCGTTGCGTTGATGCCCGCCAGCGGCCGCAACGCGGTGCGCAGGCGTCCGATTTCCACGCGCAGCCGCACGCGATGGGAGTCGTCCTGAAAGCCGGTGCGAAACGCTTGGGCGATCAGCAGTTCGCGGGTCACGTCTTGCGGCCAGGCCTCGGCCAGCAGCCGCGCCAGCGTGAACAGGACCGGGCGGCTGGCCAGCGGCACCGTCTGGCCGTCTTGGCGCACGACGTTGCGGCAGGCGTCGATGATCAGCGCCGGGGATGCCAGCAGCGCCTCGACCTCATCCAGCCGCAGATCGCGCGCGCCGTCTTGCAAGACTTCCCGCGCGGCGGGGGCATGCAGCGTCTGCAACGCGTGGTCCACCTCGGCCATCAAGGCGGGAATGCCGGCCTGCCGCGCGGCGTGTTGTGCGCGAGCCAGCGCCGCGCCCGCCGCCCCTGCCTGCACCCGGCGCATGGCGATGCCGCCCGTGATGAGTTCGTGGATGGCGCGCGAGGCGGCGGGCATGGGGCTGGCGTCCACGCCGGCCAGAACGAGATCGGCGTCGTCCAGGCGGCCCAGCAGCAACAGCCGCCGCGCCTGTAGATACGCGGCGTGCGCTGCGTTGAGGGGGTCGCCGTGTGACGCCAATGTGGCGCGTGCCGCGGCCAGCGATTTTTCGGGCCAGGCCAGATCCCGCGAGGCCAGCGCCACTTCGGCTTCGGCCACGACGCAGCGGGCGCGCGCGACCGGATGCGCCGGCCCGAAGGCCCGCGCTGCGTTGCGCAACAGCGCCTTCGCCCGGGAAAAGTCGCCCAATTGCGCCATGGCGATGCCGCGCAGGGCCAGCGCGGGGGCCTCGTCACGCAACGCCACGAGGTTCAGCGCGCCCAGCGGATCGCCCGCGGCCAAGGCGCGCGCCGCGCTTGCGATCAGAAGCTCGTTGGTGATCTCGCCCACTTCAATATCCGCCTTGGCATTCGGGTGCGGAACAATCTACCACCGCCGCTGCGTCGGTGGGGCGTGCCGGACGGCGCGCAAATTGGCACAATGCGGGGCTGCCCGGCCGAGCGGCCGTCGGCTCGGCGACCCCAGCTCGGCGCTCCCGGCTAGGCGCCCCCAACCAAGTCCCCCGCTTAACTACACATAATTGGAACGTATGGAACTGACGCTACCCAAGAGTCTGCAAAAACCGCTGGAACGCGAGGCCGCCGACGCCAACCGTACGCTGCACGCGCACATTCTGAAGAAGCTGGAATCGGTCACACCGCCGGTTGAAGCCATCAACCCGGCCGTGTTGAAAGCCGGGCTGCCCAAGCTGGTGGACTATCTGTCGCGGATGCCGGGCGTGAACGTGCTGTCCTCGCAGGTGACAAGCGATGCCTATTGGTGGGTCAAGTTCACCATCGACCTCCAGAACCCTTTGGCCTGGCAAGTCGTGCAGGAATTGGGCTTTGTGCTGAACGACGCGTCCATCCACGACAAGCTGCCCACCGTGTTCAAGCCGGTGTCGCCACCCCCATATATGAATGGCGGCCCGCAGGACTTTTTGTCCTGGGTGATCGAATCGACCTACAACTATATTGACCCCGCCTGGATCGCGCAGACGCTGGAAGGCTACCTGCCCCGCCCCGTCGACGACCTGAGCCAATGGGCCAGCGGGGATGACAGAGAGTGATCAGCCCAAAGTGAGCGGGTCCGTTGAGCGGGGCCGTTGAGCTGGCCCCCTTGAGCTGGGCCCCTTGAGCTAGGCCCCTCGAGCTGGCCCCCTTGAACCGCCCCCAATTGGGCAGCCTTCAGATGATGCGTCCCCATTTATCGCGCGTGGAGTCCTCACCCCGCCCTTAACCTGCCCGTCAGCGTGTAAACTCCCCCCTTTTTGACTCTGGTGGTATGTTGCAAGCCCCACAGCGCACAGGTTTAAGCGGCCCGACGCTCATTCGCTTGCTGACTCGCCTGACGGATGTCGACGTTCCGGAATCCAGGCAATCGCTGTCCGACCATTTGAGCCTGTGGCTCGGTTGGACGGATGCGATCGCGCTTTCCGCGGCCTTGAATACCCGCCCGCCGGTGATCGCCCCTGGCGCGCGTCAGTTCAGCAGTGCCGAAGAGCGCGAATGCGCGCGTGTCCGGACCACGCTGGCCGATGCCATCGCCAGCGATACGGCGGCCACGGCCGCCAAGCGGCTTGTTCCCGGACAAGCGCCGGCCAAGAAGTCGGCGGCTGTAGAGCAAGCCGAGGCCGATTACTCGAATTTTCGTCAGCGGTATCAGTCGTTGCAGCACACGATGGAGACCAGCGTAGGCAATTTGCGCAGCCGTTTGCGCGGCATGGTTGCGGCCAGAAATGGCGAAATGACAAGGCTGGCCGTCGTGGACGCCATCATGGACCGCGCGCTGCTGCCTAAGGAACGCGCCTTGTTTGGGCTGATTCCAAAGCTGCTTCACACGCATTTTGAACGCCTGCGGCTGGCCGAAGCGCCCGACCTTGAAGCCGAGCCCGCTCCCCAGCCGATTACCCCCGGCGCCTGGCTGGACGTGTTCCGCAAGGATATGCGCAGCGTCCTGCTTGCCGAATTGGATGTTCGTTTACAACCGGTCGAAGGGCTGCTTGCCGCCCTTCGCGCCAGCTAACCAGGACACCATGTCCAAGACTCTGATCAATTTCGTTGTATTCCTGGCCGGTCTGGCCGTTGTGGGCTGGATTGGCGTGGGCTATGCGGGCACGAACCCGCTGGCGCTGGCCGTGACGCTGCTGATTGGCGTCTGTTATCTGGCGGGCGCGTGGGAACTGCTGCGGTATCAGCAGGCCACGTCCACCCTGACGCGGTCCACGGCCTCGCTATCCGAAGCGCCGGCCAGCCTGGCTTCCTGGCTGGATCAGCTGCATCCCAGCCTGCGCAACGCCGCGCGCCTGCGCGTGGAAGGCGAACGGGTCGGCCTGCCCGGCCCGGCGCTGACGCCGTATCTGGTCGGCCTGCTGGTGTTGCTGGGCATGCTGGGCACGTTCCTGGGCATGGTCGTCACGCTGCGCGGCACCGGCATGGCGCTGGAAAGCGCGACCGACCTGGGCGCTATCCGCGCGTCCCTCGCCGCGCCGGTCAAGGGCTTGGGTTTCGCCTTTGGCACGTCGATTGCCGGCGTGGCCACCTCCGCCATGCTGGGCCTGCTGGCTGCGCTGTGCCGCCGTGAACGCGTGCAGGCGGCCCAGTCGCTGGATACCAAGATCGCCACGACCTTGCGCGTGTATTCGCAAAGCTATCAACGCGAAGAATCCTTCAAGCTGCTGCAACGGCAAGCCGAAGTGATGCAGCGTCAGGCCGAAGCCATGCCCACGCTGGTAGACCGCCTGCAAGCCATGATGCAAAACATGGAGCAGCAAACCCGCGCCATCAATGACCGCCAAATGGCCAGCCAGGATGCGTTCCAGGACAAGGCCGAGGCCGCCTACGCCCGCCTGGCGTCGGTGATGGAACAGTCCATGAAGGAAGGCGTGGCCGAAAGCGCGCGCTCGGCCGGCGTGGCCTTGCAGCCCGTTGTTGAAGCCACGATGGCCAGCCTGTCGCGCGAAACCGCCAGCTTGCAAGACACGGTGACGCAAGCCGTGCAGCAGCAATTGAGCAGCCTGACGTCCGGCTTCCAATCGTCTACCGCCAATGTGGCCGACATCTGGAACCAGGCGCTGGCCGGCCAGCAGCGCGCAAGCGAAACGCTGGCGCAGGACTTGCGCGCCTCCCTCGACCGCTTTGCCGAAACGTTTGAGCAACGTTCGTCCGCCCTGCTGGATGGCGTGTCGGCGCGAATGGAAACGTCGTCGGGCAATATGTCCGAGGCCTGGACCTCGGCGCTATCGCGCCAGGAGCGCGTCAGTGAGAAGCTGGCGGGCGACAACCTGCAAGCCCTGACGGCCGCTGCCGCCAGCTTTGAACAACACTCGGCGTCGCTGTTGCGCACGCTGAACGACTCGCACGCGCTGCTGCAATCGGACCTGGCCTCGCGCGATCAGCAACGCCTGGCCGCCTGGACGGAAACGCTGGGCGCCATGGGCGCCACGCTGCGCCAGGAATGGGAACAGGCTGGCACGCAAGCCGCCGCCCGTCAGCAAGCCATCAGCGACACGCTGGCGCAAACCGTGCGCGACATCAACGCCCAGGCCGCTGCGCAAGCCAGCGTGCTGGAAGGCGTGTCGGCGCGCATGGAAGCCGCGGCCAACAACGTGTCGGCCCGCTGGGATTCGGCCTTGTCGCGCCAGGAACAGGTCAGCGAGACCTTGGCCCGCGACAATCAACAGGCCCTGACCACCGCCGCCGCCACGTTCGAACAGCACTCGGCGTCGCTGCTGCGCACGCTGGACCAGTCGCATGCCGACCTGCAAACGGCGCTGGCCGCCAAGGACCACGAGCGTCTGTCCGCCTGGACGGATTCGCTTGCCGGCATGGCCGCCACGCTGCGTCAGGAATGGGAACAGGCTGGCGCGCAAGCCGCCAGCCGCCAGGAAGCGATCAGCGAGTCGATGGCGCGCACCGCGCGCGACATCACCGCGCAAACCGAAGCGCAAGCGCTGCTGCTGGAAAGCGTGTCGGCCCGTTTGGAGTCCGCTGCGAACGGCGTGTCGGACCGCTGGACCACCGCATTGGCCCGCCAGGAGCAAGTCAGCGAGAAGCTGGCTGCCGACAATCAGCAAGCCTTGACGACGGCCGCCGCCACCTTCGAACAACATTCGGCGTCCTTGCTGCGCACGCTGGAACAATCGCACGCCGATCTGCATACGGCGCTTGCCGCGCAAGACCACGAGCGTCTGGCGGCGTGGACCGGCACCTTGACCGCCATGGCCGCCACGCTGGGCCAGGAATGGAAGGCCGCTGGCGAGCACACCGTTGCCCGCCAACAGGAAATCAGCGACACGCTGGCCTTGACCACACTGGACGTCACCGGCCAGACGGAAGCGCAAGCCCGCCTGCTGGAGACCGTGTCGGCCCGCCTGGAAACGGCGGCAAGCAGCGTGACGCAGGCCTGGACCGACGCGCAGGCGCGCCAGGAACAGGTCGGCGAAAAGCTCGCGGCGACCCACCAGCAAGCGCTGGAGACCGCCGCCGCCACGTTCGAACAACACTCGGCATCGTTGCTGCGCACGCTGGACCAGTCGCAAGCTGATCTGCAAGCGGCGCTGGCGTCCAAGGATGAAGCACGGCTGTCCGCCTGGACCGCGAAGCTGGCCGCGCTGGCCGACGCGCTGGGCCAGGAATGGGAGCTGGCTGGCGTGCAAGCCGCGTCGCGTCAGGAAGCCTTGACGCAAGCCCTGGCCCAAACCACCCGCGACATCACCGCACAAACCGAAGCGCAGGCGACGGTGCTGGAGGCCGCATCGACCCGTCTGGAGACGGCGGCAAGCAGCGTCACGCAGGCCTGGACCGACGCGCAGACGCGCCAGGAGCAGGTCAACGAGCAATTGGCGGCGAGCCATCAGCAGGCGCTGGAAACGGCAGCGGCTACCTTCGAACAACACTCGGCGTCGTTGCTGCAAACGCTGGACCAGTCGCACGCGACGCTGCAAGCCGAGCTGGCTGCAAACGACGAAGCGCGCCTGGGCGCCTGGACCGGCAAGCTGGCCGCCGTGGCCGACACGCTGGCCCAGACCGCACACGACATCACGTCGCAAACGCAGGCGCATGCCAGCGAGACCATTGCCGAGATCAGCCGCTTGGTGCAAGCCGCATCCGAAGCCCCGAAGGCCGCGGCGGACGTCATCGGCGAACTGCGCCAGAAGCTGTCGGACAGCATGGTGCGCGACAACGACATGCTCGAAGAGCGCAACCGCCTGCTCGACACGCTGGACACGCTCTTGAACGCGGTCAACCACACCGCGGCCGAACAACGCACAGCCGTGGACGCGCTGGTGGCCTCGTCGGCCGAGCTGCTGGAACGCGTGGGCACGCAGTTCACCGACCGCGTCGAAGCCGAAACCGGCAAGCTTGCGGATGTGGCGGCGCACGTGACCAGCAGCGCCGTGGAAGTGGCCAGCCTGGGCGAGTCCTTCGGCACGGCGGTGCAGCTGTTCGGCGAGTCCAACGACAAGCTGGTCGCGCACCTGCAACGCATCGAAGCGGCGCTGGACAAGTCCATCGCGCGTGGCGACGAGCAACTGTCCTACTACGTGGCGCAAGCGCGTGAAGTGGTTGACCTGAGCCTGATGTCGCAAAAGCAGATCATCGAGAACCTGCAACAGCTGGCCGTCCAGCGCGCCACCGCCGGAGCGGAAGCCGCATGAGCGAAGACATCGACGGCGGCGTCGAGGCCTCCTCCCCCGCCTGGGCCGTCTTCGGCGACCTGATGTCGGTGCTGCTGGGCGCCTTTGTGCTGATCCTGGTCAGCGTGATCGGCGTGCAGTTGCAGTTGTCGACGCAGCTGGAAGAAGAGGTCAAGCAGCGCCAGAAAGAAACGCAACGGCGCGAGACGCTGGAGCAGGCGCTGGCCGGGCCGCTTGCGGCGGGCCGCGTCACCTTGATCAATGGCCGCATCGGCATCAGCGGCAGCGTGCTGTTTGCGCTGAACTCCGATCAGTTGCAGCCCGAAGGCCGGGAGATTCTGAAGACGCTGATCGAACCGCTGTCCGCGTATCTGAAGACGCACGACGAAATCCTGATGGTCAGCGGGTATACCGACGACCAGCAGGTGCGCGAAGGCAACCGCCGTTTTGCGGACAACTGGGATTTGTCGGCGCAGCGCGCCTTGACGGTGACGCGTGCGCTGATCGATGAAGGCGTGCCGTCGTCCACCGTGTTCGCCGCCGCGTTCGGCTCGGAGCAGCCGGTGGCGTCCAACGCCGACGAGGAAGGCCGCGCCAAGAACCGCCGCGTGGAGATCACCCCGATCCCCAAGCCGTCCAACGAACCGGGAAAACCGCGTGAGCAGTGACGGCAGCGCGGGCGTCTCGCCCGACCTTCGTAGCCTTGGCGATGTGCAGGACGTTCAGGACACTCAGGACGTCCGCGACGGTCAGGACGTTCAGGACACTCAGGACGTCCGCGACGGTCAGGACGTTCAGGACACTCAGGACGTCCGCGACGGTCAGGACGTCCCCGGCACTGGCCACGCTCACGACGCGCAGGCCACGCTGGACGCCTGGCGCGACAGCGGGGCTGCCCATGCCGACCCGGTGCGCTTTCAGTTCATGAGCGCCATGGCGCGACGCACGGCGGCATTGCATGGCCCCGCGCGGCAAATGCTGGACGCGAAGTTGGCGGGCTTGCTTAGCGCCTATGAAGCCTCGCTGAACGCGCCTGCCCCGCAGCAGGAAGCGCTCCCTTCCGATGATGCCCCCAGCGCGCTGGCCGGCCTGATCGATTACCTGGCGTACCCGGATGCCCCGGACTGCGACACCGCCTGGACGCGCGACGCGCTGGGGCTGCGCGAAGCCTACCCCGATGTGCAGATGCTGGAGTACTTCCGCGCCGTCTGGTCCCGCGTCAGCGCCGACCGGCAGGTGCGGCAATCGCAGGAACAGGTCCACAAGAACGCAGGCCCGCTGAATTCGAATCAGCTGGTGCACCGCGCCCTGTCGCTGATGCGCGAGCTGTCGCCGGGGTATCTGCAACAGTTCCTGTCGTACACGGACGCGCTGATGTGGATGGAGCAGATTCAAGCTGCGACGGCGCCCGCGCCCAAGGATGCCGGGCGCGCGGGCTCGGCCAAGGCAGGCTCGGCCAAGACAGGCTCCGCCAAAACCGGCGCGGCCAAGAAGACGTCGCGGGCCAAGGCGCGCTGATTGCGCCGATCGCGTTGCTGGCGGCAGCGCCGCCTTTCACCCCCCCCGATTTGCGCGCCAGCCCTTTCTGGGATTACCATACGATCCATATACAAACCATATACGGATCATTCCCTCATGGGCCTCGTCAAAGTCTCTGAGCAGATGCACGAAAATCTGCGCGTCGCCAGCGGCGCACTCAGCCGCTCGATCAATTCCCAAGCTGAACACTGGATGCGCATCGGCATGCTGTCCGAGCTCTATCCCGAACTGCGCCACGCGGACATCTGCCAATTGCTGATCCGCATCGAACAGGCGGAAGGCTTCACCATTGCGTCCTTGTCCCGGCGCTTGCCGGACGGCGTCCAGCAGGAGGCCGCGTAAATGGCAAGAAAGGTTTCCATTAAATCCGCCGCCGATATCGAAATGGCCCGCAAGGCCGGCGCGATGGCGGCGGAAGTGCTGCATATGATTGGCGAACACGTGCGCCCCGGTGTCACCACCGATGAGCTCGACCGCATCTGCAACGAATACATCGTGAACGTGCTGAAGGCCATTCCGGCCAACGTCGGCTATCACGGCTTTCCGAAGACCATCTGCGCGTCGGTCAACCACGTCATCTGCCACGGCATTCCGTCTTCCAAGGTGCTGAAGAACGGCGACATCCTGAACATCGACGTGGCCGTCATCAAAGACGGCTGGTTCGGCGACACCAGCCGCATGTACTACGTGGGCCAGCCCAGCCAGTTGGCGCGCCGCCTGGTCAACACCACGTACGAAGCCACGCGCGCCGGCATCATGGCGGTGAAACCCGGCGCCACGCTGGGCGACATCGGCCACGCCATTCAAACGGTGGCGCATCGCGAACACTTTTCCATCGTGCGCGAATACTGCGGCCACGGCATTGGCCAGATCTATCACGACGAACCGCAAGTGCTGCACTACGGCCGCCCGGGCGAAGGCCTGGTCTTGCAACCCGGCATGATGTTCACGATTGAACCGATGATCAACGCCGGCAAGCCCGCCACCAAGCAGTTGCCGGACGGCTGGACGGTGGTCACGAAAGACCGCTCGCTGTCGGCGCAATGGGAACACATGGTCGTCGTAACGGAAACCGGCTACGAAGTGCTGACGCCCTGGCCCGACGGCTACGGCGACTACCCCGCCATTCCCTGACCGGCCGGTTCAACGTTTCCACCCTTGCCCATGGCAAGGACCGGAGTGCGGGTAAGCAAGGGCACGATCATGATCGTGCCCTTGTTGTTTCCGAGCGCCTGATGGCGTTACCCATGTCTGCCCTGCCCTCTGCCTTCCGCCGTTTGGCCGCCTCGAATCTGGCCGCTCAGTTTTCCGAACAGATGGCGCTGGCGGCCGCGCCCCTGGTTGCCGTGCTGGCGCTGGACGCCACCGCTGCGCAAACGGGCTATCTGCAAACGGCGCAGACCTTGCCCTTCCTGCTGCTGTCCCTGCCCGCGGGCGTGCTGGCCGACCGCATGTCGCGCCGTGCGCTGATGACGGCGGCCGAGTGCGTGCGCGCGTGCAGCTTGCTGGCGTTGCTGGCGCTGCTGTGGCTGGGCGGACTCAGTCTGGCGTGGCTGACGGCACTGGGATTTCTAGGTGCGGTGGGCACGGTGGCCTATAACGTCGCCGCCCCGGCGCTGGTGCCGCGCCTGGTGCCTGCCCGCGAACTGGCCAGCGCCAACCGCTGGCTGGAACTGGCGCGCAGTTGCGCGTTTTCCGCGGGGCCGGCCGCAGGCGGCGCGCTGGTGGGCTGGATGGGTGCGCCGACGGCGTATGTGCTGGCCACCACGTTGTCGCTATTAGCCGCGGTGCTGCTTGCCGGTTTGCCGCAGGACGCGCCCACGTCCACGGCCCGCCGCGATGTGTTGGCCGAACTGCGCGCCGGGGCCGCCTTTGTCGTCGCGCACCCGCTGTTGCGGCCAGTGCTGATCACCGCGGTGTTCTTCAACACCGCCTGGTTCGTGCTCCAGGCCGTGTACGTGGTGTATGCCATTGAACGGCTGGGGTTGTCGGCGGCGGGGGTGGGCATCACGCTGGGCGTGTATGGCGCCGGCATGCTGGCGGGCGCGCTGGCCGCGCCCTGGCTCGCGCGCCGGCTGTCGTTCGGCGCGATGATCGCGCTGGGGCCGCTGTCGGCGCTTGTGGCCAGCGCCATTTTGCTGTCGACCTTGGCCTATGCGTCCGGCCCATGGGCCGCGGTGGGGTTCTTTCTGTTTGGCGCCGGGCCGATTCTATGGACCATCACCACCACCACGCTGCGCCAGGCGGTGACGCCGAATGCGCTGCTGGGCCGCGTGTCGGCAGTGATCCTTACCGCGACGTTCGGCGCGCGGCCCGTGGGCGCGCTGATCGGCGCAACGCTGGCGGCGCGCGTCAGCCTGGACGCCTGCCTATGGGTGTCCACGGCCGGGTTCCTGGTGCAATTTCTGGTGTTGTTCGCGTCACCCGTGCTGCGATTGCGCAGCCAGCCGGATGCGGTGGGAGTTTGAGCGGTGGGGGTTGCGCGGATGGGGTTTGAGTGGATGGGTTTGAGTGGATGGGTTTGAGTGGATGGGTTTGAGTGGATGGGTTTGAGCGGATGGGATTTGAGCGGATGGGGTTTGAGCGGAGGGGCTATGCGCGGATGGAATTTGCGCGAAGGCGGTTATAGCTGCCAAGGCCTTGCTCCCGCCCTGCGCTGTTACCCCCGGCGCGGCCGCGATCTGTATCTGGCGGCGCGGCTTTCACGCCGCTAGACTGGCGCAAATTTCCTCTCTACCTGCCGCTGCAAGATGCTGAAAATATTAGGCAAGGCCTCATCCATCAATGTGCGCAAAGTGTTGTGGACCTGCGCCGAACTACGCTTGCCGTTCACGCGGGAAGACTGGGGCGCTGGCTTTCAGCCGACGAGCGACCCCGCCTTTCTGGCGTTGAATCCCAACGCCATGGTCCCCGTCATTCAAGACGGCGATTTCGTGCTATGGGAATCGAACAGCATCATCCGCTACCTGTGCGCGCAATATGACGGGCAGCCTCTTTACCCCGCCGAACCAAAACTGCGCGCGCGTATCGACCAGTGGATAGACTGGCAGGCGACCGATCTGAACCGGTCCTGGAGTTACGCCTTCATGGCGCTGGCGCGGCAATCGCCCGCGCATAGGGATGCGGCCAGCATCGAGGCATCGTGCCAGAGCTGGTCGCACACCATGGGCATCCTGGAGCAACAACTGGCGCGCACCGGCGCGTATGTGGCGGGCCAGGATTTCACGCTGGCGGACATTCCCATCGGCTTGTCCGTCAACCGTTGGTTCTGCACGCCTTTCGGGGAATTCTCTAAGCCCGCCCTGCCCGCCGTCATGGCCTACTACGACCGGCTGGCCGCCCGCGAGGGCTACCGGCTGTACGGCCGCAACGGCACGGCCTGACGACGCCGGCAGGTCTGACGTAAACCGGCTTACTTCACCACGCCGCACACCAGACGGCCGCCTCCGCCGCCCAACGGCGCGGGCGTGTCGCTGTAGTTGTCGCCACCCACGTGCACCATCACCGCGTGCTTCTTCACGTCGGCCAGCTTCAAATGCGGCGCAACGACCGCTTTCTTGGCGGTGCCATCGGCCGCCACCACGATGAACGGCAGGTCGCCCTGGTGCCCATCGGTGGCCATCGGCCCCTTGTGCGCCTTGGTGCCCTTGGGGTCCAGGTGGCCGCCCGCAGCGCCGCCTGGGGCCATCTGGTTATTCACCATGCCCGGCATGCACGAATCCTTTTCATGGACGTGAAAGCCGTGCTCGCCCGGCGGCAGGCCCTTCAGGTTCGGCGTAATCTGCAAGCCGCCCTTGGTGTCCTTCAGTGAAATCGTGCCGGCGCTCTTGCCCAGGCCGTCGGCCGTCAGGAACGTCATGGTGACGTTTTCGGCAAGCGCGGCGCTGGACGCGCCTGCGAGTGCCAGCGTCGCAACTAGCATCGAGATTTTCTTCATGAAGTGCCTCCTGGAATCATGCACACAAGGTGCGGATGCCCGGCCGGGCGAACCGCGCCGCCCTGGCCCATGGCGCAGAAAACAATAGCACCGGGGCGGCAGAAACAGCCAGCAATCTTCATTCCTGATACAAGCGGGCAGGCTTGTTAACGATTCACCAGCAGCACCAGCGCGTGCAGCGCCACGCCGATCAGACCCCCCACCAGCGTGCCATTGAAGCGGATGTATTGCAGGTCGCGGCCCACGCTCAGTTCCAGTTCGTCGACCAGATGGCGTTCATCCCAGTTTTTCACTGTGCGCGAAATGTGTTCGGTCACGCCAATGCGCAGCCGGCCCGTCAGCCGGCGCGCGCTGCCCAGCACATGGTTGTTGATGGCGTCGCGCAGGCTCGGGTCTTCGCCCAGCTTGCGGCCCAGCGCCAGCAAGGCGCTTTCCAGATGGCGGGCCAGCGCGGAATCTTCGTCGGACAGATCGCGCCGCAATGCAGCATGAATGTCGTCCCACAGGCCTTGCACGTATTCCTGCACCTTGGGATGGTCGATGGCGCGTTGCTTCAAGTCTTCTACTTGCGCCGACAAGGCCGGATCGCTTTTCAAGCGTTCGATGTAGTTCAACACCCAGGCCTCGTAGTCGCGCCGCACCGGGTGATCGGGTTCGGACAGCACGTCGCGCACTTCCTGCACCAGCGCCAGCGCAAGGCGGTCGGCCAGGTTGTCGGCAATGCCATCCACCGACTTGACCACGTCCACCGCCGCGATGATGCGCGGCCATTCCTTGCGCGCAAACTTCACCAGCAGCGTCGACGCGCGTTCTTTCACGTCGTCTTCGCCCAGATATCCGCCCAGGCGTTCCATGGCCGCATCCAGCAATTCCTGATGCCGCCCGTCGCGCGTCAAAAGCCCCAGAATTTCGCCCACGGTGCCGGCCGCATCCCAGCGCCGCAGATTCTTCACAACGAATTCCTGGATGACGCCGCGCACCGCTTGTTCATCCAGCATGTCCAGCGTCTGCAAGGCCACGCGGCGCGCGCCATCGCTTAGTGCATGCGCCTGCTTGGGGCGCACCAGCCAGCGCGACAGGCGTGCGGCCGGGTCGAAGACGCGCAGCTTTTCCATCAGCGTGTCCGGGTCCAGAAAGTGATCGCGAACGAACACGGCCAGGTTGTCGCCGATGCGGTCTTTGTTGCTGGGGATGATGGCCGTGTGCGGAATGGGCAGGCCCATGGGCCGGCGAAACAGCGCCACCACGGCGAACCAGTCAGCCAGCGCGCCCACCGTTGCCGCTTCGCAAAACGCCCGCACCCACGCCCATGCGCCCTGTCCGCCCATGACGTGGCTGGTGATAAAGCCGCAAACCATGGCCACCAGCAACGCCAGCGCGGCAATTTTCATGCGCCGCAATTGCGTGCGGCGCACGTCGGACGCCAAGGTCGAATGGTGGGTGGCAGAAGCGGAAGGCGGCGGAACGGTACGGGCAGAGTCGGGCATGAAATATCCGGCGAGGCGATGCGTCAGCATAACAACAGGCGGGGCGGATCGGCGTAAGAGAAGACGCGCGGACGGTGCGATTGAAATGCGCCCGTCCCCGCGACCCCAGGCGCTTGCCGCGCCGGGCCATTACGGCGCACGCGCACCGTGATAGCGCCGCAGCAAGGGTTGCGCCGACACGCCATGCACCAGCACCGACCCCACAATGGCCGCCAGCAGCACCGGCGCCAGGCTCTGCGTCACGCCGCGCGGCGCTTGCTCCATGGCCAGCAGCAGGTAATAGAACGTGCCGACGCCACGGATGCCCAGCCAACCCGCCAGCCCGCGTTGGCGCCTGTCCAGCGTGGACCCCGCCAGCGACAGCAGCACGCTCGCCGGCCGCACCGCCATGAACAACACGGCGATGACGACAAGCGGCATCACGCCCAGCAGGTCGCGCCAGCACGCCGACACCACGCAGCCGATGATCAGCATCAACGCCAGTTCCACAAAGCGTTCCAGCCCGACTGAAATCGCCATCATCGATTCAGCCAGATGCGCGTGGGCCAGCTTGGGGTCTTGCGCGCTTTCCTCCTGCTTGGCGGGCGTCACGTCCTCAACCGCCGCGCGCGGGTTCTGGCTGCCGCCGGTTGCGCGCAGCTCTTGCTGACGCAAGGCCACGCCCGCGCAGAACACCGCCAGAAAGCCATAGCCATGCGCCAGCAGCGTGGCGCCGTAGCACAACGCAATCAGGCCCAACGCCAGAAATTCATCCACCCCCAGCGCATTGCCAAAGCGGATGCGCAACATGGCGATCAGGCGTTCACTGAGCGTGCCCATCAGCCAGCCAATGGCAATGGCCACGGCCACGCCCCAGACGAGTTCGGCGGCCAACGCCCAGGGGTGCAGCAAGCCATCCGGCCCGGCATTGCACAAGGCAATGCCCAGCACCACAAAGGGAAAGGCCGCGCCATCGTTCGCCCCGCCCTCACCTGACAAGGCAAAGCGCAGCGGGTCGTCGTCGCCAGCTTCCAGCGGCCGCAGTTCATTGGCCAGCACCGGGTCGGTGGGCGCCAACGCCGCCGCCAGCAGCACTGCCGGCCCCAGCGCCAGGCCCCAGCCGGCCATGCCCAGCACCGTCATCATGCCGATCGTCAGCAACATGGCGGGCGCAGCCAGCCGCAGCGGCAGGCGCCATAGCGTGTGTCCGCACGCCACGCGCAGGTGCATGCCGATGGCGAACAGCGATACCGGCAGCGCCGCTTCGGTGATCAGCCGCAGCGCATGGCGGTCGTCGTACACGTCCAAGGTCAGCAGGCCCAGGCCTGCCGGGCCAATCACGAAGCCGACAGCCAGGTAGATCATGGCGCCCGTCATCGGCAGCGCGTCGATGAAACGCTTGGCCAGCGCCATCAGCGCGAACAGCGCGCCGATCAGCAGGAACCAGACCGCTTCGATATTCACGTTCACGCTCCGTACGCGGCAATTGGGTGCGGCGACCCTGGGGGTCAAGCCCCGGTGTTATGGCCTGACTTCGCGCCAGGACTTCGCGCCCTGACATCACGCCCGGACATCGCGCCCGGACATCACGCCCTACTCGCCCAGAAACTCCGACACCGCCTCCAGCCCTTCGATGTGGTCCGCCACCACCTTCGCGATGAACGCAATGGGCACCGACAGCAGCGTGCCCCAGATGCCCCACAGCCAGGTGAACAGCAACAGCATCATGAACACCGCCACCGCGTTCATGCGGGCGATGCGGCCAGACATCCAGGTCGTGACCACCACGCCGATCAAGAGCGCAATGGCGACCGAACTACCCGCCACCGCCAGCGCCGGCCCGAGCTCGCCGAACTGCACCAGCGCGGCAATGCCAGTGGCCACCGCCGTCAGCAGCGGGCCGAAGTACGGAATGATGTGCAGCGCGCCAGCCACCACGGCCCAGGTGGCGGCGTTTTCCAGGCCCAACAGCCGAAACACCCCCCAGGACAACAGGCCCAGCACCAGGTTTGTCACCAGCATCATCGCCATGTAGCGGTGAATGGCGCTGTTGATCTGGTCCAGCATGTGCACGCTGATTTTTTTCTGCGACAAGGTCTTGCCCGCCACTTTCACGAACTTGCGCTTGAACGCGTTGCCGGACAACAGCAGGAAGAACACCAGGAACACGCCCATGGTCGCCTGACCCAGAAAGGCGGCCAGGCCCTTGGAGCCCCACAGCAGGATGTCGCTAAGCCCCGAATCGGACTTGGCCACGACCACTTGCCGGCCCGGCGCAATGCCGCCAGTGTCTTGCAGCACGCTGGCCGCGCCTTTGACGCGTTCCATGATCGAGCCATCCCCGCTGGTAAAGCCGCTAAGCGTGCGAGACAACTTCGCAGAGATTTCAGGCAGCGCCTGCACGATGGAGCCCACCTGGCTTTGCGTAGCGTAGACCAGCCCGGTCAGGCCAATAGCCATCACCCCCATCAACACCAGAATGCCCACGGCACGCGGCAAGCGGGCGCGCTCCATCAGCGTGACGGCGGGGTCCAGCGCATAGGCCACGACAATCGCCATCACCACCGGCACGATGAATTCCTGCGCGAGCTTCAACGAAAACAGCACGGCCAGCACCGTCAGCGTGGTCAGGCAGGCGCCGCGCGCCCACACGTGCGTGACGTTGGGCGCAATATCGGGGATCAAGCCGACGTCTTGCGCGGTGACTTTGTCTTCCTTGCCCGCCTCGTCGTTGGACGCGTCCTTGCCCGCCTCGTCGTTGGACGCGTCTTCGTGCACCACGGCGTTGGCCGCCTGGTCCTTCGCGGCCTGTTCCTTGCGCGCGGACGCACGGCTGCCGGCGTCCTCCCCGTGTGGCGTCAAGACCGCCGGCGTCATGCTTTCCATCCTGCCCTCGCATTGAATTGTTCAATGCGCCCAGCAAGTATCGTTCCCGGGTCGGCCAGCCACCCGCCAGCCGCCGCCCCCGTCAGCCCGCCACGGCCAGCAACCCCGCCTGGCCTTCATGCCCGCGCTGGGCGCGTTCCAGAATGAATTCGATCATCATCGAAATGGCGCGCGGATGATGGCGGTTCGGCATGTACAGCATGTACATGCCGCGCCCGAAGATGCTTAAACGCCATTCCGACAGCATCGGCAGCAGTTCGCCGCGCGCAATGTCATCGTGCACCACGTAGTCAGGTACCACGCCCACGCCCAGCCCAGCCCGGATCGCATCCCGCAGGAACGCGTAGTTACGCGAAATGACCGTGGGTTCCAGCACCACATGCTGCCGGGGCTGGCCGCCGTAGTAGGCCGACAGCCGCAAGGGCCGGCCAATGACGGCGGCGCTGATGATCCGGGTTTGCGCCAGATCTTCGGGCCGTTGCGCCAGCCCGTGCGCATCGGCATACGCCGGGGACGCGCAAGCCACATAGCGCACCTGCCCCAGCTCGCGCGCCACCAGATTCTGTGGCGGCTCGGACATGATGCGCACGGCAATATCGACTTCATCGCGCAGCAGGTCGTCCACGCTGTTCTCAAACAGCACGTCCAGCACGATGTCGGGGTACGCCTGCTTGAACTCCAGCAGCCACGGCGTCATCACGAATTGCCCATAGCCGCTGGGCACGCTTAAGCGCACCCGGCCTTGCGGCGTCTTGCCCAGGGTTTCCACGGACTCGCGGGCGGCAACCAGTTCGTCTTGAATGCTGCGGCCATGCTGATACAGCTTCAGGCCGATTTCGGTGGCTTCGATGTGGCGCGTCGTGCGCCGCACCAACTGCATCCCCACCGATCGCTCCAGCTGATTCAGGTGATAGCTGACATTGGCGCGCGTCATTTTCAGTCGGCGCGCGGCCTCGCTCAAATTGCCGGCATCCAGAATTTCCACCAGCAAAGTCAGGGATTTGGTGTCCATGGGGGTCTCCTTGGGCGTGATTGTCAAATTTTCTTATCCGCCGTGTCAATTCTTGATGGCATTGTCAAGAGTTCTTTACTGGGAAAGAATAAAGAAATAAGAGCTGGAAAAAAAAGCTGGAAGAAATAAGAGATGAGCCGTTCCCGGCTCGCCAGGCGCCGCGACGGCGCCCGCCCAACAGGAGACACGCATTCATGACCGACAGCAGCACTGCCGGCGCCGCACACGCGCGCCGTGAAGACGACATCCTGGTCATTACCCTGGACCACCCTCCCGTCAATGCGCTCAGCGCCGATGTGCGCCGCGATCTGGCCCACGCCATCGACGCCGCGCAATCCGACCCGCAAGTGCGCGCCATTCTGCTGGTCGGCGCAGGCAAGAACTTCATCGCGGGCGCCGACATCCGCGAATTCGGCAAACCGCCCAAGCCCCCCGCCCTGCCCGACGTGTGCAATCAGATCGAAGCCAGCGCCAAGCCCGTCGTGGCCGTGCTGCACGGCGCAGCGCTGGGCGGCGGGCTGGAGGTAGCGCTGGCCGCGCACTACCGCGTGGCCTTGCCCAGCGCCAAGCTGGGCTTGCCTGAAGTGAACCTGGGCTTGCTGCCCGGCGCGGGCGGCACGCAGCGCACGCCCCGGCTGATTGGCGCTGCCGCCGCGCTGGACCTGATGCTGTCGGGCAAGCACCTGTCGGCCAACGCGGCAGTGAAGGCCGGCTTGGTCGACACGCTGGCCGATGGCGAAGGTGATGGCGACAGCGCACTGGCCGCTGGCCTGGCCTACACCCGGCAGTTGCTCGCGCAAGGCGCAGGCCCGCGCCGCAGCCGCGACGCCACGGCCGCGTTGGCCGACAAGGCCACCGCGCTGGCGCAAGCCGCGGCGGCCGGCGAACACGTCGCCAAAACGCTGCGCGGCCTGTATTCGCCCGCGAAGATCGTCGAAGCCGTGCGCGCCGCCATCGAACAACCGTTTGACGAAGGCTTGCGCACCGAACGCGCGCTGTTCCTGCAATGCCTGGACAGCCCGCAACGCGCAGGGCTCGTGCATGCCTTTTTCGCGGAACGCGAAACCACCAAGATCCCCGAACTGAAAGCAGCGCGGCCGCGCCGGCTGGACACTATCGGCGTGGTGGGCGGCGGCACGATGGGCGCGGGCATCGCCGTGTCGGTGCTGGACGCGGGGCTGCCGGTGGTGATGGTTGAACAGGACGACGCGGCGTTGGAACGTGGCCGCGGGCGCGTGGCCCAGGTGTACGACCTGCTCGTCAAGAAAGGCCGCATCACGCAGGAAGAGCGCGACGCCCGGCTGTCGCGGCTGACGGGCGCCACGACCTACGACGCCCTGGACAACGCCGACCTGATCATCGAAGCCGTGTTCGAAGACATGGACGTGAAGCTGGCCGTCTTCGCGCAGCTGGACCGGGTGGCCAAGCCCGGCGCGGTGCTCGCCACCAACACGTCTTACCTGGACGTGAACCGCATCGCCTCGGCCACGCGCGGGCCGGCCGATGTGCTGGGCCTGCACTTCTTCTCGCCCGCCAACATCATGAAGTTGCTGGAAATCGTGGTGGGCGAACACACGTCGCCCGAAACGGTGGCCACCGGTTTCGAGCTGGCGCGCAAGCTGCGCAAAACGCCCGTGCGGGCGGGCGTATGCGACGGCTTTATCGGCAACCGCATCCTTGCCGTGCATCGCCAGGCGGCAGACATGATGATGGAAGACGGCGCATCGCCCTACGACATCGACGCAGCAGTGCGCGAATTCGGCTACCCCATGGGCCCGTATCAAATGGCGGACCTGGCGGGCGGCGACATCGGCTGGGCCACGCGCAAGCGCCGCGCCGCCACGCGCGACCCGGCATTGCGCTACGTGCAAATTCCCGACCGCCTGTGCGAACGCGGCTGGTTCGGCCAAAAGACCGGCCGGGGCTTTTATCTGTATGCCGATGGCGCACGCGTTGGCACGCCCGACCCGGAAGTGCTGGCCATCATCGACGAAGAACGCCGCCGCGCGGGCGTCACCCCGCGCCCGTTCACGCAGGAAGACATCCAGCGCCGCTATCTGGCCGCCATGATCAACGAAGCCGCCAACGTGCTGCACCAGGGCATTGCGCTGCGCCCGTCGGACGTGGACGTGGTGTTTCTGTCCGGCTACGGCTTTCCGCGCTATCGCGGCGGCCCGATGCACTACGCCGACAGCGTGGGCCTGGACCGCGTGCTGGCCGACATCCGCAGCTACGCGAAGGAAGACCCGGCGTTCTGGAAACCGTCGCCGCTGCTCGTGCAGCTGGCCGAATCGGGCCGCAACTTCGCCAGCCTGAATCAGGCTGCAACTTCGCCAGCTTGAACCAGGCTGCCTGATCCCACCTTTTCATTACCGGACATCCTCATGCGCGAAGCCGTTATCGTCTCTACCGCCCGCACCCCCATCACCAAGGCGGGGCGCGGCGAATTCAACCTGATCGCCGGCCCCACGCTGGCCGGCCACGCCGTGCGCGCCGCCGTTGACCGCGCCGGCATTGACCCCGCCCTGATCGAAGACGCCTTCATCGGCTGCGGCTACCCCGAAGGCGCCACGGGCCGCAATATCGGCCGCCAGGCCGTCATCCGCGCCGGCCTGCCGGTGAGCGTCGGCGGCGCCACCATCAACCGCTATTGCGCGTCGGGCCTGCAAGCCATTGCGTCCGCCGCCAGCCACATCGTGATGGACGGCGCGCCCGCCGTCATCGCGGGCGGCGTTGAGCTGGTCTCGCAAATCCGCACCCGCGACGATGGCGTCAGCGGCATGGACCCGTGGATACTCGCCAACAAGCCCGAGCTCTACTTGCCGATGATCGAAACGGCGGACATCGTGGCCGCCCGCTACGGCATCAGCCGCGAAGCGCAAGACCGCTTCGCAGCGCTTAGCCAGGCCCGCACCGAAGCCGCCCAAGCCGCCGGCCGCTACCGCGAAGAGATCATCGCCGTCACCACCACCATGTCCGTCACTGACCGCGCCACCGGCGCCGTCAGCGAGCGCGAAGTCACGGTCGACAAAGACACCTGCAACCGCCCCGGCACCACCTACGAGGCCCTGGCGGGCCTTGCCCCGGTACGCGGCGAGGGCCAGTTCGTCACGGCGGGCAATGCCTCGCAGCTGTCAGACGGCGCGGCGGCCTGCGTGCTGATGGAAGCCGCCGAAGCCCAACGCGCCGG
Source organism: Achromobacter sp. 01N37 (assembly GCF_056399725.1). Lineage (NCBI taxonomy): Bacteria > Pseudomonadati > Pseudomonadota > Betaproteobacteria > Burkholderiales > Alcaligenaceae > Achromobacter > Achromobacter sp. 01N37. The sequence continues at coordinate 568,070 of NZ_JBFTRX010000001.1, read as the reverse complement.
CATCCGCCCGCTGGGCGCGTTCCGTGGCCTGGCCATCGCCGGATGCGAACCCGACGAAATGGGCATCGGCCCCGTCTACGCCGTGCCCAAGCTGCTGGCGCGCCACGGCTTGAAGGTCGAAGACATTGACCTCTGGGAATTGAACGAAGCGTTTGCGTCGCAAGCCCTGTATTGCCAGGAAAAGCTGGGCATCCCCATGGACCGCCTGAACGTGGACGGCGGCTCCATTGCGCTGGGCCATCCGTTTGGCGTGACCGGCGCGCGCCTGGCAGGCCATGTGCTGATCGAAGGCCGCCGCCGTGGCGCCCGCTATGCCGTCGTCACGATGTGCATTGGCGGCGGCATGGGCGCGGCCGGCCTGTTTGAAATCTACTAAGGACCGACATGGACTTGGAATTCACCCCTGAAGAAAACGCCTTCCGCGACGAAGTGCGCGCCTTCCTGGCGGCCAAGCTGCCGTCGCGCCTGTCTGACAAGGTCGCGCAAGGCAAGCTGCTGACGCGTGACGACATGGTCGAATGGCACGCCATCCTGAACCAGCACGGCTGGCTGGCCAGCCACTGGCCCGTGGAATACGGCGGCACCGGCTGGACCACCACGCAGAAATACATCTTCGACAACGAATGCGCGCTGGCCGCCGCGCCCCGCATCGTGCCCTTCGGGCTGAGCATGCTGGGCCCGGTGCTGATCAAGTACGGCAACGAAGCGCAGCGCCGCCACTGGCTGCCGCGCATCCTGGACGGCAGCGACTGGTGGTGCCAGGGCTATTCCGAACCCGGCGCGGGTTCCGACCTGGCCTCCGTCAAGACCACCGCCGTGCGCGATGGCGACAGCTACATCGTCAACGGCCAGAAAACCTGGACCACACTGGGCCAGTACGCCAACATGATTTTCTGCCTGGTGCGGACCTCGCAAGAAGGCCGGCGCCAGGAAGGCATCAGCTTCCTGCTGGTCGACATGAACAGCCCGGGCGTGGAAGTGCGCCCGATCATCACGCTGGACGGCGAACACGAAGTCAACGAAGTGTTCTTCTCGGACGTGCGCGTACCGGTTGAAAACCTGGTGGGCGAAGAGAACCGCGGCTGGACTTGCGCCAAGTACCTGCTGACCTATGAACGCACCAACATCGCAGGCGTGGGCCAGTCCACCGCCGCCTTGGAACGCCTGAAGGCCGTGGCCGCCAAGCAGAAGAAGCATGGCCGCCCGCTGGCCGAAGATCCGGATTTTGCGGCCCGCATGGCGCGCGTCGAAATCGAACTGGCCAACATGCGCACCACCAATCTGCGGGTGGTGGCGGCTGTGGCGGGCGGTGGCGCGCCCGGCGCGGAAAGCTCGATGCTGAAGATACGCGGCACGCAGATCCGCCAGGAAATCACGGCGCTGCAACGCCGCGCCATGGGGCCGTACGCGCGCCCCTTCGTGCCGGAAGCGCTGCACGATGGCTACGACGCCCCGCCCATCGGGCCGGAAGGCGCCGAGAGCGCCGCCGCGCAGTACTTCAACAACCGCAAGCTGTCGATCTTCGGCGGCTCCAATGAAATCCAGAAGAACATCATCTCGAAGATGATCCTGGGACTGTAAGGGCCGGCCATGAACTTTGAACACACCGAAGACCGGCGCATGCTGTCAGACATGCTGCGCCGCTTTGTCAGCGAGCAATACGACTTCGCCACCCGCGAACGCCACGCGCAATCGCCGCAAGGCTACAGCGTGGAATTCTGGCGCCGCTATGCCGAACTCGGCGCCATCGGCGCCTTGTTCACCGAGGCCGATGGCGGGCTGGGCGGCGCGGGCTTTGATATCTCGGTCGTCTTTGAGGCGCTGGGCCGGGGGCTGGTGGTCGAACCCTTCCTGGACGCGCTGATGGTCGGCAGCGCCATTGCCGCCGCCGGCACGCCCGCGCAACGCGAAGCGCTGGACGGCTTGATCGCAGGCGGCATTACCGCCGCGCTGGCGCAGGGCGAACCCGATTCCGGCTACGACCTGAACCAGGTGCGCACGCGCGCCGAACGCGCAGGCGACGGTTGGGTGATCAACGGCGCCAAGGCCGTCGTCACGGCGGGCGAACATGCCGACTTGTTCCTGGTGTCTGCCCGCAGCGCCGGCGCGGAAGACGACGAAGCCGGCATCAGCCTGTTCCTGGTCAGCGCCGGCACGCCGGGCCTGTCGGTGCGCGGCTACGGCTTGATCGACGGCGGACGCGCCGCTGAACTCACGTTCGATAACGTCAAGCTCGGCCCTGACGCGCTCTTGGGCGAGGCCGGCGCGGGCTACTCCGTGCTGGAACGCGCCGTGGGCCGGGGCATCCTGGCGCTGTGCTCGGAAGCCGTGGGCGCAATGGATTGCGCGCGCGACGCCACGCTGGAATACCTGCGCACGCGCCGCCAGTTCGGCACGCCCATCGGCAGCTTCCAGGCCTTGCAACACCGCATGGCGGACGTGCTGCTGGAAATCGAACAAGCGCGATCCGCCGTCATCAACGCCGCCGCCGCCCTTGACCACCCTGACCGCGCCACCCGCGAACGCGCGCTGTCCGCCGCCAAGACCACCATCGGCCGCATCGGCACGCTGGTGGCCGAAGAAAGCATCCAGCTGCACGGCGGCATCGGCATGACGTGGGAGCTGCCGCTGGCGCATTACGCCAAGCGCCTTGTCATGATCGACCACCAACTGGGCGACGAAGACCACCACCTGCGCCGCTACATCGCGCTGGGGCAGGCGTAAGCGGAGGGCTACGGACATGACGCTGGTCTACGCCGCCCCGCCCTTGTCGCGCCCGTTCTCGGCGCCGTTCCCGGTGCGCAGCGCCGCCGACGTGCAGCGGCTGGCTGCGCGCCCCTTGGCGGAAACGCTGACGGTGCAAAGCACTTACGAGATCTTCCGCAATTCCGCGGCCGCCTTTGGCGACAAGACCGCGCTGACCTTTCTGCGCACGGCCGACCCCGCTGACGACGCGCTGCACTGGAGCTACCGCGAACTGCTGGCGGGCATCCACCAGACCGCCAATCTGTTGCACGACCTGGGCGTGCGGGCGGGCGACGCCATCGGCGTGATGCTGCCGGGCTGTCTGGAATATCACCTGGCGTTGTGGGGCGGTGAAGCCGCTGGCATCGTCCAGCCGCTGAACCCGCTGCTGTCGGAAGACAAGCTCGCGTCGCTGATGACGACCGCGCGCGCCAAGGTACTGATCGCCTATGGGTCGGACGCCGAATGCGGCACGTGGTCCAAGGCCGTGCGCCTGCGCGAGCGCGTGCCCACCTTGCAGACCTTGCTGCGCGTGGCCCCGCTGGACGAACCGCTGTCGGAACGCCCTGCGCTGCCCGACTACGCGCTGGACTTCAACGCCAACCGTTCGGCGCAACCGGCCGACCGCCTGGTTAGCGAACGCGTGATCCGCGCAAACGACGTCGCCGCGTACTTTCACACGGGCGGCACGACGGGCGCCCCCAAGCTTGCCATACACACCCACGCCAACCAGGTGTTCACGGCCTGGGCCGCCGTGCAATTGCAAAACGCCGGGCCTGACGACGTGGTCATCAACGGCTACCCCTTGTTCCATGTGGCGGGCGTGCTGCCCGCCTCGCTAGCCGCGTTGTCAGCGGGCGTGGAAACCGTCATCCCCACCACCTTGCTGCTGCGCAACCGCGACGTGCTGCGCAACTACTGGCGGCTGGTTGAGAAGCACCGCGCGACGTCCTTGCAAGGCGTGCCGACCATTCTGGCGGCGCTGGCCGACATCCCGCTGGCGGGCGCCGATATCTCGACGCTGCGCTACTGCCGCACGGGCGCGGCGCCCTTGCCCGCCGAATTGGCCGCGCGCTTCAAGCGCCTGTTCGGGCTGCATGTGAACGAAAGCCTGGGCATGACCGAAATGGCGGGCATTTCGTCGATCACCCCGCCCGGCTCGGAATTCCCCGTGAACTGCGTGGGCTACCCCTTGCCCTATGTGCAGGTGCGCATCGTCGGCCTGGACATCCCGGCGGGCGAAGCCGCGCGTGACTTGCCGGCTGGCACGGCGGGCATGGTGCTGTTCAAGGCGCCGAACGTGATCCCGGGCTTTCTCGACCCCGACGACACCGCGCGCGCCTTCACCGAAGACGGCTGGCTGATCAGCGGCGACGTCGGTTTCCTGGACGCCGAAGGCCGGCTGCATTTGCAGGGCCGCGCCAAGGACCTGATCATTCGCGGCGGCCACAACATCGATCCCAAGACCATCGAAGACGCGTTGGCGTCGCACCCCGCCGTGCAACTGTGCGCCGCCGTCGGCGCGCCGGACGCGTATGCGGGCGAGCTGCCCGTGGCGTTCGTGACGCTGGCAGAAGGCGCGCAGGCAACCGAAGCCGAACTCGTCGCCTATGCCGCCGCGCACGTGGACGAAGGGCCGGCGCGGCCCAAGCGCGTCATCGTGCTGGACGCGATGCCCATGACCAACGTGGGCAAGATCTACAAACCTGATTTGCGCCGCCTGGCCACCGCCGTATCGGTGCAGGCCGTGGTGGCGCGCACCCTGCACGCGGCCGGGCTTCTCGAAGACAGCGATGTCTTCCGAGTGCTGGCCGATGCGCAACCGGATGTCGCCGTCGAAGCGGCGCCGGGTGCATCCGCGCCGCTGAAGGAGCAGCTGCGCGAGGCTTTGTCGCGCTTGCCGGTGAAGGTCGCGTTACGCGACGCGCCGGCAGCCGAATGACGTTTCAACACCAACCATAACAACACCCTGGAGACAACCCTCATGCCCAAGATGCCTATGCGCCGCGCCTGCCTGGGCGCCCTGCTGCTGGCCGCCGCAGGCGCCGCCCTACCGCTGTCCGCCAGCGCGCAAGCCGCGTTTCCCACCAAGCCCATCACGCTGATCGTGCCCTTCCCCGCAGGCGGTTCCACCGACCGCCACCTGCGCATCGTGGCGCAGGACGCGTCCAAATACCTGGGCCAGCCGGTCATCGTGGAAAACCGTCCCGGTGCGGGCGGCACGCTAGGCACGGCCACCATGGCGCGCACCGCCAAGCCCGACGGCTACACCATCGCGCTCTACACGCTGGCCATGCTACGCATGCCCTACATGCAGAAAAGCAGCTGGGACCCGATCAACGATTTCAGCTTCATCATCGGCTTGTCCGGCTACACCTTCGGCTTCACCGTGCGCTCGGACTCGCCGTACAAGACCTTCAATGAATACATCGAAGCGGCACGCAAGGCGCCGGGCACGATCGATTACGGCTCTACCGGCATTGGCTCGTCGCCGCATTTGCTGATCGAAGAAATCGCCATCAACGCCAAGGTCAAGCTGAACCACGTGCCGTTCAAGGGCAATGCCGACATGCAGCAAGCGCTGCTGGGCGGCCACGTCATGGCGCAAAGCGACGCAACGGGTTGGGATCAGTTTGTGGACTCCGGCAAGATGCGCCTGCTGGTCACCTTCGGCGACAAGCGCACCACGCGCTGGCCCGACGTGCCCACCGCGCAAGAGCTTGGCTACAAGGTTGTGTCCACGTCGCCTTACGGCCTGGCCGGCCCCAAGGGCATGGACCCGGCCGTCGTGAAGACGCTGCACGATGCGTTCAAGAAAGCGCTGTTCGACCCGGCCAGCATCGACGTCATGAACCAGCTGAACCAGCAGCCGGCGTACCGCAACAGCCAGGACTACAAGGAATGGGCGCAGGCGACGTACGTGAAGGAAAAGGGGCTGATTGAGTATCTGGGGCTGATGGCGAAGGACTAAGGCACAGGCTAAAGCGCGGGCGAAGGCTCAGACTCGCCCGCCGCTTGCCGAATGGTCTGGAAGCAGATTTCCCGCGTGATACGCGTGGCCGGGCTGATGCTGCGGCTATCTACCGAAACAACAGCGCAGATACCGGGCGACGAGATCGATCGCACCCAGAATGAGGCCTTCTTGCGCATGCTCGCGGGCAGCGTGCGCTCGCTGTTGTCCCGCGGCGAGGAGCGCGACGATGATCAGCCACCCGCAGGCGTAGAAACGCGAGACAAAGAGACAGGGAGCTGATAATGATGGTCGATTTGGACTCCGTTCCCGACTTCGAATTGGGCTCAAACGCCAGGACACTGGCACCACCCGCCTGGAGAATGAACTGTGTAGGTGAGCGCCCACCCGCATTCACGGATGAATGGATTCAAGTCCAGTTCAACGACGAGCGGGTAACGCCCGATCATCCTAGTCACATCTGGGACACGAGACGAGCTGATGACGAGCACTTCGCCGTGTTCTACCGGGCGGGCGGACCCGGCCTCGGGTCGGCCAGTGCACTCAGACGCGAACCCGGCGGGCATTGCGACGAAGGGGCCGGAGGTCGGTTCCTTGTACAGAACTCATTGCTTTGCAATTTTTGCAGCGCATGTGCTAGCCATGCCAATTAGCTCATCATCGCTAAACACCCGCTGCGTGGACACGATCACGTCAAGTTTTTGCCATCCGCGCGCGTTCAAATCCTTGTCTGGTCCCCGGGCCCAAACGTTGAAGCACACGGCGCTCGCTCGGTCGCGGTCAGGTGAATAGTGTGGTCCGTTCCAACCATTATTTGATCCGGCCGCACTGCGGCTGGCCGCCTTTGCGTCTGTAATAACCCGGCCCTTTGGCGCCGGATAGCAGACCTGAGCCTCACAGGTGTGGGCTCGGAAACCCTGGTAGTTCCACTCCAATACCGCTTCAGTGCCGCTAGTCGTGCATCCCTGATCGGAAATCACAGGCTCCGTCTTCACCTCTCTCAATTCGGCAACTTTCGCTTTCATGCAGGCTTCCATACTTTCCGCGAGTGCCTGTAGCGGAGTGAGCGCCAGCACTGCACAACCGATCCTAAACGCGTTCTTTCGCATTTTTGCTCTCCTTTGATGTTTCTAGACGCATTTCTTAACCACCACAGAAAATTACTTCTTTGCGACGGCGCACTTCGCCACCATTGGAGCCCTCTCGGCATCGCCGAAGGCTTCGTTCCGTCGTAACCATCACACTGATTTTGTGGTCACCAATTTGAGTTGGGACTTTCGGGCCGCTTGCTGAAACGTCGAAACACACCCGAGTAGGGCTCTCTTGTTTTGGGACAAAATGCGAGCCGCTGTACGTCGATGCTGAAGCCGATGGCGTAGTGGTCTCCGTCCACGCTTTAGTGATAATCCGCTTCGGCGGGGCTTCGTATCACACTCGGGCGCTGTATGAATAGATTCTGAGACCCACAAGAACGTCGAGCAGAGTAGCCACAGTTGTGCATCCCTTGTCCTTGATAACCAATTCGCTTTTGTACCCCCGTAACACGGGATCATTTGCTCCCACACACGCCGCCATTTCAATGGGCTGGCTAGCAGTCGGCAGGACATAGCAGGCAGGTGATCGCAGTCCTGACCGCGTAAGTCCGCAATTCCGTTATCCGAAAACGCTAACCGACACGCGCCCGAATGTCAGTCTTCAAACTAGAATCAGGTTACGGGAACTTGCCGAATCGCGCATACCCACATTTGGGTATGGAGTGTGGGATCGTGCCGACGCGACTTATACCGGCCCACTTTAATGGGGCCAAATGTGCAGCCATTGTTAGACTCTAAAGGACGCCGAACTGCTACTGGCAAAGCTCGGCGTGCGCGACAAGCCCCCATTCGGTAAATTCGACATGGCTCCACGCTACCAGGGTGCCTTTGTCAGCCGGTCGCTGGAGCATTACGCAGGTGAGGAGGCGGTACCTGTGCGTGAGGTAGGCGCCGGCCGTTGGTGCCTCATAAATGGTATGACGAAGGCGAGCCGCTTGGATAAGGCAGGCTTCCGCCGCACGAATCCACTTCGCGACAATGGGGCGAGTGAAGCCGTGTCGGCGGCTGGAGTCATTTAGCTCGAAGCGTCCGAGGAGTCGAAAGGGCTTGGAGGCGGCAGGGACTCGGTTCGATCGGTGGCACGGCGAAGTGTTCTCGAACGATGTGATCTACGCCAACAAATTCGCAATCTCAGCTTGCAACGCTAAGCGTTTATTAAAATTTATCGTATTACCGACGACCCCACTTTTTCTCATGCACCCGTGCCGATTATGATGGGTGCCCAAGCGGTGGCGGCCTACATCGCAAGTGAGATGCCCCGTATCAACGGAATTCGAGTCTGGAAGAGGGATGGCTGGTACTGGAAAGTCGCGCCTGGCACATTAATCAATCGTTGTGTCGAGGATCGGCCGTTCGTCGGCGAAAGACTGGCGGCAGAAAGCGGATGCTAAAGGCGGCAACGTGCCGACGGCTAGAGGATAAGGATTAACGTCAGCATTTCAGCCTGCAGAATCCGGTAATAGGACACTAGGCTTCTCGAAGGTCTTAACCGGGCTTTCGGTCGTTGAAGGTGCCGGTCATCTTCCAGGTCGTTGCGACGTGGTCTCGGAAATTGCCCCCAAGGTCCAAGCCAGCCTTCTCCAGTTTTACCTTCAACCCTGCGTTGATGTTGTGATCTTCGTCGTAGGTAATGGCCAGGGAGAAGGTGCGCATTCCGCGCTTAAGTCGCCCTTCGGCGACCTCCTGCCACATGCGCTCGTGGGCATACCAATGTAAATTCTCGGGCAACGCGGGCGCGTGGTCGTTCTCGTAGGTCGCTTGATACGCCAAATTGGAAGAAGAGGTCGAGGTGCAGCCGGCTTCGGCACCCACATCGACACCACCACCCTGCGCTGTCAGATTGGCGCTAAAGGTCTTGTCCCATCCTTGAACATGCTCGATCGAAATGCTCGTCGCGCCAAGGCTTGTGAGAAGCCTGTTTGCCTCGCCGACCTTATCCTCGAAGACCTTGCGGTGAAAATTGGCGACCGGGTAGAAGCGGCTGTCGACACACGGATGGGCAGCGTAGACGGTTCCCAAGATCGGATGGCTAGGTTGCATCTCTAGATTCTTGGCTTCGGTGAAGCTAACCTGCTGAATGTTCAGGCCGCCTTCGCGCGCAGTTTTCCAAGAGTCGTAGACGTGTTTAAAGGCGGCCACAGCAACGGCGCTCGCCGCCCTTACCAGTTGATTCCTTCCCGGAATGACCAACGACACCGCGACCATCCCGAGTTCAAGCACGTTCCAGTCAGAGAGCATTTCGCCAAGCTGTGAAGACGAGGCCTTGCGAGAGGCGGCCACGACCTCATCCGGCTGGACAATGATCAGTCTGCGACCGCCAGGCTCCAGGTCAAACGGTTTGCCATTGGCTTGGTTGGATGTAGGCACCTCTCGACTCCGTGATTTCGGCAAGCGCCAATGTATCGAAAATTTTCCAAACTTGCAGGGAACATCGTCCAAGGCGACCCTAATCGGGTGGCGAAGGCGCCCGGGATGCGCCGCACGGCGCACCACGGAGATTCAGGACAGCCATGTTGATAGGCGGCAGGTTGAGAATAGGCATGGGCTCACGGGCAATGTGGGAAAGCGGGGTTTTGGGCTTTCCGGGCGCGCCCTTGGCGAGAAACTTAGGAAATCCGTATATGACGGGCAAGAGTTTCCGGTGCAGCGCAGCAGCTTTCGCGGCGAGTGAGTTCCCAATCGTCCTCCCCGCGCTTCTCCACGCCCCTTTCCCCCACTCGAAGCTCCATGTCCGATTCCCTTGACCCGGTGTTGACCCACCTGGCCGCCCGCCAGCCGCAGATCGAAGCGTGGTTGAAGACCTTTCTGCGCATTCCGAGCGTCAGCGCCGACCCGGCCTACGCCGGCTCGATGGAAGACGCCCGCCGCTTTCTGTGCGAGAGGCTGCGCGCGGAAGGCCTGCAACAGGTGCAGTTGCTGGATGGCGGCGGCGAAGCCGCGGTGTATGGCGAATGGATGGGCGCGCCCGGCCGGCCCACGTTGCTGATCTATGGCCATTACGACGTCCAGCCCGCCGACCCCGTTGAACGCTGGCGCACGCCCCCCTTTGAACCCACGCAAGACGGCGACCGCCTCTACGGGCGCGGCACGTCGGACGTCAAAGGGTCCACCACGGTGGCGCTGGAAGTCGTGTTCGCCTACCTGGCGACGCTGCGCGCCTGCCCGGTCAACATCAAGGTCTTCATCGAAGGCGAAGAGGAAACGGGCAGCCCCACCCTGCGCCCGTTGATTGACCGCTACCGCAGCCTGTTGACGGCAGACGCCGTGCTGTCCGCCGACGGCGGCCGCGCCAGCGCCCAGACGCCCACCATCAACACCGGCGCCCGCGGACATGCGGCGCTGGAAATCAAGCTGCGCACCGCCGCCAAAGACCTGCATTCCGGCCGTTATGACGGCGGCGTCCGGAACGCGCTGCATGAGATGGCCGCGCTGCTGGCCTCGCTGCACGCGGACAATGGCAGCGTCGCCGTGGCGGGTTTTCACGACGGCGCCGAACCGCCCACGCCCCGCCAGCGCCAGGACACCGCCGCCTTTCCCTATGACGAAGCCGCCTTCTTCACCGATGTGGGCGGCGCGTCGCATGGCGAGCCCGGCTACCGCCCGCGCGAACGCATCACCTTGCGCCCCGCGCTGGACGTGAACGGCATGTGGGGCGGCTACACCGGCGCAGGCACCAAAACCATCATCCCGTGTGAAGCCCAGGCCAAACTGACCGTGCGCATCGTCGAAGGCCAGGACCCGGCGCACGTGATTCAGTCGGTGCTGACGCATCTGCAACGCCATTGCCCGGCCGGCGTCGGCCTGGACGTGGTGGCGATGAATGCCGGCTCGCCTGCCGCCACGCTTGCCGCCTGCCACCCCTTGGTGACGGCCGCCGAAGCCGTGCTGCAATCGCCCGGCGGCCCCAAGCCGATTCATGTGCGGCTAGGCGCCAGCGTGCCCATCACGTCTGTGTTCAAAGAGATGCTGGGCATCGACACCCTGATGTTTGGCTTCAATCTTCCCGACGAAGACGTGCATGCGCCCAACGAGTTCTTCCGGCTGTCGTCCATCCGGGATGGGGTGCAGGCGTGGACAAAGTTGCTGGATGCGCTGGGGCGTTTTGAGCCGGCGGCGTTTCACCGCAGCTAGGGCGCGGGGCAGGCAGGCCGGCTTGAATCCAAGATTTGTATTCAAAAAATGTTTGTCTTTCCTGTTCGGCTTTTTGATAGACTGGCTGCCCGATTGGTTTTTCCCTCCCGGCAGCCGCTGCCGCGCCCCATGACCCAGGAAGTTCAGCCAGACCCCAGCGCCGACGATATCGCCCGCGAAGTGGCCGCCGCCATCGTGGCCCACAAGCTGCCCCCCGGCACCCGGCTGCGCGAAGAAGCGCTGGCGCGCGTCTATAAGGTCAGCCGCACGAAGATCCGCGCGGCGTTGCTGATGCTGTCCAAAGACAAGCTGATCAACATCGTGCCCGACAAGGGCGCCTTCGTCAGCAAGCCGGACGCAAACGAAGCACGCGAGGTCTACGCCGTGCGCCGCATTCTGGAAGCGGCGCTGGCCAAGGAATTCGTGGCCCGCGCCACCGCCGCCGACTACCGCCGCATTGACGCCCATCTGGCCGAAGAACGCGCGGCGCTGGAAAGCGGCGACGTCCAGAAACGCAACCACCTGCTGGGCCATTTCCATATTCTGCTGGCGGAAGCCGTGGGCAATTCCGTGCTGACGGGCATGCTGCGCGAGCTGTCCGCGCGCAGCGCCGTCATCACCGTGCTGTACCAAAGCTCGCACGACGCCAGTTGCTCGTCGCAAGAGCACCACGCCTTCATCGAAGCCGCCCGCGCGGGCGACACGGAACGCGCCTGCGCGTTGATGGACGAACACCTGGAACACGTCCAGACGGCGCTGAACTTCACCGACGACAGCCAGGCGGGCGGCGATCTGGTCACCGCGTTGCTGAGCTGATCGCCCGCTTTCGTTGTCCTGCTTTCGTTGTCCCGCTTTCGTTGTCCCGCTTTCGTTTTCCCGCTTTCGTTTTCCCGTTTCAGTCTTCCTGATCCCTCACGCCCGCAGCAGTTGCCCCATGCGCTGCTGCAACCAAAGCTCAGTGGCGCTGGGCGTTGCGCCTTGCAGCCATAGCGTTCGCACAGACAGCATCGGCAGCGCCAGGCCCGCGCACGGCACCCGCGCAAGCGTCGTGCGAAAGCTCTCGTACTCGGCAATGTTCAACGGCAGAATCGCCCAGCCCAGGCCGTCGGCCACCATGCCAGCGATGCTGTAGAAGCTGTCGGTGCGCCATACCGTGGGGCTGAGCACCACGTCGTCCACCCCATCCATCTGCATCACCAGTTGCCGGTAGTGCGCAAGGTCGGTACGCGTGACCTCGGCCAGCGCCGCCAACGGGTGCCGCGCCGCCACGAACACCGCTTGCGCCACATTGCCCAAGTACCGGTGCGCGAAGGCGCTGCCCGGGTCGCCCCGGTCAAAATGAAAAGCGATGCTGGCGCGGCCTTGCTGCACGTAGTCGGCCACTTCGGTCGCGGTGCCGTTCAGCTGCGTCAATTCCAGGGCGGGAAAGCGCTCGGCCAGCTCCCGCACCAACGCGCCCAGCACCTGATACGGCAAGGCTTCATCCAGCGCAATCGACAGCCGCGCATCTTGCCCCGCCGCAAACGACAACGCCCGCTGGTCCAGCCCGCCTGCCTGGCGCAGGAGCTCGCGCGCCTCTTGCAGCAGCACTTCGCCCGCGGGGGTCAGCGTGGCGTTTCGGCGCGAGCGGTCGAACAATTCCACGCCCAAATCCGCTTCCAGCAAGCCCACCGAGGTGCTGACGGCCGACTGCGCGCGGCCCAGGCTGCGGGCAGCCGCCGAGAACGAACCGGCGTCCGCCGCCGCGACGAAATGCCGGATTTGATCCAGGGTCCATTGCATAAAGCCTCCTTTTATCCATCTATTTTATAGATGGAATCAAACTTTTTACGGCAACAAACCAGATAGATAATGCGGCCTTGCAACCGGTGGGCCTGCTGGAGAGCACATCTTCCAGCGCCCGCCGGTTGTGGAATTCAAGGAGTAGAACTATGCAGCGGACTCATTCGAACGCTGTCGCCACGGCCGATCCGCGCCGTTGGCTGGTGCTGGGCATTGTGTCCATCGCCTTGTTGTTGATCGTGGTGGACATGACGGTGCTGTACACCGCCCTGCCCCGTCTCACGCATGATTTGGGGGTCTCGGCGTCGGCCAAGCTGTGGATCGTGAACGTGTACGCCTTGGTGGTGTCCGGCCTGTTGCTGGGCATGGGCACCCTGGGCGACCGCCTGGGCCACAAGCGCCTGTTCATGATGGGGCTGGCCGTGTTCGGCGTGGCCTCGCTGGCTGCCGCCTATTCACCCGGCGCCGCCGCCTTGATCGCCGCGCGCGTGCTGCTGGCGTTGGGCGCGGCCATGATGATGCCGGCCACGCTGTCCATCATCCGCCTTACCTTCGCCAACGAGCGCGAACGCTCGGTGGCCATCGGCATCTGGGCCTCGGTCGCCTCGGGCGGCGCGGCGCTGGGGCCGGTCATTGGCGGCGTGCTGCTGGAGCATTTCTGGTGGGGCTCGGTCTTCCTCATCAACGTGCCCATCGTGCTGCTGGCGCTGCCGCTGGCCTGGCGCTTCATTCCCGCCAGCCGTCCGAACGCCGAACGCCCCTGGGACTTGGTGGGTTCGCTGCAAGTCATGGTGGGCCTGATCTTGTGCGCCTACGCGCTGAAAGAGCTGGGCAAAGCGACAACCTCTTGGCTGCATGCCGGTGTGGGCTGCGTGGCGGGCGTGGCGATGCTGACCTGGTTCGTGCGCCGCCAGCGCAGCCGCCCGTATCCGCTGATCGACTTTTCCATCTTCCGCAACGCCACCTTCAGTTCGGGCGTGGCCGCCGCGCTGTTCGCGGGCGCCGCTTTATTCGGCATGGAGCTCGTATTCAGCCAGCGCCTGCAACTGGTGATGGGCATGTCGCCGATTCAAGCCGCGCTGTTCATCCTGCCCTTGCCGCTGGCCGCCTTCGTGGCGGGCCCGCTGGCGGGCTGGCTGCTGGGATACATACGTGGCCCGCGCCTGATGTTCGTGGCGCTGGCCGTAGCGGGCGCCGGCATGGGCGGCTATCTGCTGAGCTATGACGGCAGCGTCATGCCGCAGATGATCAGCCTGAGCGTGCTGGGCGTGGGCATTGGCGCCACCATGACGGCGGCCTCCAGCTCCATCATGCAAAGCGCCACGCCGGAACGCGCGGGCATGGCGGCGTCAATTGAAGAGGTGTCTTACGAGCTGGGCGGCGCGTTGGGCGTGACGCTGATGGGCTCGATCCTGACCGGCGTGTACGCGCAAACGCTTGCCGTGCCAGAAGGCGTGGACGGCATCGTGCGCGACAGCCTGGACGACGCGCTGATCGTGGCGGAAAGCCTGCCAGCCGATCTGGCCGCCGCGCTGACGCACGTGGCCAAGACGGCATTCGACACCGGCTACGCCGCCGTCATCGCCACGGCGACGGTGATGCTGCTGGCCACCGCGGGGTTCGTGCTGCTGAACCGCTCACGGCGGCCGGCGCCGGAGTCGGGGTCGGGGTCGGCACAAAATCCGGCTTCGGCGGCGGCGTCGGCGGCGGCGGCGTCGGCGTCGGCGTCAGCTTCGGCGTCAGCTTCGGCGTCGGCGTCGGCTTCGGCTTCGGCTTCGGCTTCGGCTTCGGCTTCGGGATCGGCTTCAGCGTCGGCTCCGGCTCCGGCTTCGGCTGTCACGTCAGCCTAGGCTTCCACCCCCGCCACATAAGCGCCGCACCCGTCAGCGCCCGCGGAAGGCGTGGTCCATATCGGCGATCAGGTCTTCCTCGTGCTCCAGCCCGATCGAGATGCGAATCAGCCCTTCTGACACGCCCGCCGCATCGCGCTCGGCCGCTGGCACACCCGAGTGCGTGGTGGACGCCGGGTGGCACACCAGCGATTCCGTGCCGCCCAGGCTGACCGCCGACTTGAACAGATGCAACGCATTGATCAGGCGGAACGCGCGCTCGCGGCCGCCTTCCACCACGAAGGCGAACGTGGAACCCGGCCCCGTGCATTGCCGCTTGTAGACCTCTTGATACGTGCGGTCGGTGATCATCTCGGGGTGAAAGATCTGCACCTTTTCATACGGATTGCCGGCCAGCCACTGCGCCACCTTGGTCGCCGTGCGCGCCGCCTGCTTCATGCGCAGCACCACCGTTTCCATTGACCGCGTGATCATCCAGCACGAATGCGGGTCCAGCTGCGAGCCAAACGCGCTGCGGATACCGCGCACCTTCTTGATCAGCTCCTTCGAACCCGTGACGGCGCCCGCCACCAGGTCACTGTGGCCGCCCACATACTTCGTCAGCGAATAGACCGACAAGTCCACGCCGTGCTCGGCAGGCTTCTGGAAGATCGGGCCCAGCAGCGTGTTGTCGCACACCGAGACCGGGCGATAGCCGTGACGCGTCTCGAAGGCGTCCAGCTCGTTCTTCATGGCTTCGAAATCGATCAGCGCGTTGGTGGGGTTGGCGGGCGTTTCCACATAGAAAACACGCACCGGGCCTTTGGCGGCGGCCGCTTCCAGCGCCGCGCGCATGTGTTTGGGCGACAAGCCATCCTGGATGGGATGCGAGCCAATCCCCCATTCCGGAAAGATCTTGGCAATCAGCGTTTCAGTGCCGCCATACAAGGGCAACGACTGCACCAGTTGATCGCCAGGGCGCAGGAACGCCATCAATACCGCGCTGATCGCCGCCATGCCGCTTGCCGTCACGGCGGCCGCTTCCGAACCATCCAGCAACGCCAGCCGGTCTTCAACGATTTCCAGGTTGGGATGGTTGAAACGGCTATACACCAGACCCGCCGTTTCGCCCTGCGGCAAGGGCTTGCGGCCCGACACCAGATCAAAGAATTCCGCGCCATCTTCGGCCGACCGGAACGCAAACGTCGACGTCAGGAATACCGGCGGCTTGACCGCGCCTTCCGACAGGAACGGGTCGTAGCCGTAAGACATCATCTGCGTTTCCGCATGCAGGGGCCGGCCGAAAATATCTTTCTTGTGATAAGTCGAATACGTCATGGTGTGCCTCTTTCTCTGGGGGTCCAGCCGATCGGGCAGGCGCGTCTCACAGGGTTTGACAATAGCGCCGGCCGCCTCGGAATGTATTGCAGTATGGGCGCAGGCTAGGCCAATTTTCTTTCCAAATCGTCCACAAGACCGCGATAATGTGAAACGTTATTTCCCACCAGAACCAATTTATGAAAGACACTGCCTTGTTACATCAACTTGACGCGATCGATTGGAAAATCATGAAAATCCTTCAAGAAGATGGGCGGTTGAGCAATGCGGAACTGGCCGAGCGCGTATCGCTGTCGGCCTCGCCTTGCTGGAAAAGGTTGAAACGGCTGGAGACCTCGGGCGTCATCCGCGGCTATCAGGCCATTCTGGACCGCCGCGCGCTAGGCATGGGGGTGGTGGCGTTCGTCAGCATCTCGCTGGAAAACCACACCGAAAAGTTGTGCCACGCCTTCGAAGCGGCGATAGCCGCCATGCCCGAAGTGCTGGCCTGCCACAACACAACCGGGCAGCACGATTACCTGCTGCACATCGTGGCGCGCGACTTCGATGCGTATTCGGAATTTGTACGCAACCGCTTGCGCACCTTGCCTGGCGTGAAGGAATTGCTCAGCACGCTGTCGATGCACGAAGTGAAGTCATCGACCAAGCTGCATCTGTAACGTCGGCCATGCCACAGCGGTAGTGCCGGCCATGCCACAGCGCCGCAGCTGGCGCTGTACTGCGGCTTATTCCGTCGCCGCCGGTATCTGCCCTGGCACGACACGGTTGCGGCCCAGGCGCTTGGCCTGATAGAGGCCGCGGTCAGCCACTTGGATCAGATCGGTGCAAGGTTGCGCCTCAGCCGGAATGGCCGTCGCCGTGCCGATGCTGACGGTCAGCCACGGGCCAGAGCCCGTGTCTTTCTGCGGAATCTGCATCGCTTCCACCGCGCGGCGCAGCTTCTCGGCCGCCAAACGCGCGCTGCCGGCCGGCGTGCCGGGCAACACCAGCGCAAACTCTTCGCCGCCAAAGCGTGCCGCCAAATCTGTTGAACGGTCGCAGCTGGCGAAGATGGTGTTGGCGACGCGCTTCAACGCTTCGTCGCCCGCGATGTGGCCATAGGTGTCGTTGTAGGCCTTGAAGTGGTCGACATCGATCATCAGCATGCTGATCTCGCGGCCATCGCGGCGCGCGCGCATCCATTCCGCGTTGAGGTATTCGTCGAAATAACGGCGGTTGCCCAAGCCAGTAAGCCCGTCGGAATTGGTCAGCCGGCGCAATTCCATATTGCTTTCCAGCAGCTGCTGCTGGCTTTGACGCAGTGCTTGATAGGCCTCGTCGCGTTGCACCAGCGCCAGATACGAACGCGAGTGGTAGCGAATGCGCGCCACCAGCTCAATGGAATCGGGCAGCTTCACCAGGTAATCGTTGGCGCCCGCCGCAAAGGCGGCGCTCTTGATGGCGGGGTCTTCCTTGGTGGACAGCACGATGATGGGGATATCGCGCGTGACCGGATGGTTGCGGTATTCCTGCACGAGGCTCAAGCCGTCCACGCCCGGCAGCACCAGGTCTTGCAGAATGACGGTGGGCCGCGTTTGAATCGCTACCGTCAGCGCCTTGTAGGGGTCCGAGCAGTAGTGAAAATCAATGTTCCCTTCCGTCGCCAGCGCCCGCCGGATCGCCTCGCCCACCATGACCTGATCGTCAACAAGCAGCACCATGGCCGCGTGCGAGTTCAGGTCCGCGGAGGCCGAGCTGTCTATGGGAGGGTGCATAGTCATTCCTTGATGTCTGGCAATAGCAATCCGCTCAGGCAAATGCCTGAATCAAGCGGGGAGCAATTTGATCCAATGGTCTGATTTCCACGGCGGCCTCTAGTGCGGCAGCCGCCTTGGGCATGCCGTACACGGCGCTGGTGGCCTGGTCCTGGGCGATGGTCAGGCAGCCGCGTTCACGCAGCGCCTTCAAGCCGCGCGCGCCGTCCTGCCCCATGCCGGTCAGCAGCACGCCCACCGCCAGCCCGCGCCAATGCTGCGCCACGCTATGGAAGAACACATCGATGGAAGGCCGGTACAGGCTTTCCTTGGGGTTTTCGGTGTAGCGCAAGGTGCCATCGGCCAGCAGATGCAGGTGGTCGTCCGTGCCGGCCAAGAGTACCTGGCCCGGCAGCGGCCGTTCGCCTTCGCGCACCAGCCGCACCGGCAACAGCACCTGATCGTTCAGCCAATCGGCCATGCCGGCGGCAAACGACGCGTCCACGTGCTGCACCAGCACGATGCCCGCCGGAAAATTCAGCGGCAAATCGCGCAGCAATTGCGCCAGCGTCGCCGGGCCGCCTGCGGAAGCGCCAATGACCAGCAAGCGCTGGGCATCATGCTTGGGGGCAGGTTTCTCGACGGGTGTCAGCGCCGGGCGGTTGCCGTAACGGCCGATCAGCCAGCCAATGTTGCGGATCTTGCGCAACAAGGGCGCGGCGGCGGTGCGCATATCCGCGCCGCCGACGACGGGCGTATCCACCGCGTCCAGCGCGCCGTGGCCCATGGCGTCGAACACGCGCGACGTGTGACGGGCCACGTCGGCCGTCACCACGACGATGGCGCAGGGCGATTCCGCCATGATGCGGCGCGTGGCCTCGACCCCGTCCATGACGGGCATGATCAAGTCCATCAGCACCACATCGGGCCGATCGCGTGCGCATTGCGCGACGGCTTCTTCGCCGTTGGACGCCACCCAGGCCACTTGCAGGCCCGGTTCAAGCGCGATGGCGCGGCGCAGGGTCTCAACCGCCATTTGCAGATCGTTGACGATCCCGATTCTCACGTGAGTGCCTTTCCGATCAAATCTTCAACAGCGTCAAGCAGCGCATCATCGTGGAAGCTGCCCTTGGCCAGATAGTAATCAGCGCCGGCATCCAGCCCGCGCCGCCGATCCTCTTCACGATCTTTGTAGGACACTACCATTACCGGCAGGCTTTGCAACTTGGGATCGGCCTTGATGCGCGACACGAGCTCGATGCCGTCCATGCGCGGCATGTCCACATCGGTGACAACCAGGTCGAAATCTTCGCCGCGCAGCATGTTCCAGCCGTCCATGCCGTCTACCGCCACCGCCACATCAAAGCCGCGATTCACAAGCAGCTTGCGTTCCAGTTCGCGCACGGTCAACGAATCGTCAACCACCAGCACACGCTTGCGTCGGCGCGTCTGGACGATGGCGCCACCGCCATCCACGCGCGTCAGCCGGCCGCCTTCAATCAGCTTTTGCACCGACAACAGCATGTCTTCCACATCCAGTATCAACAGCGGCGTGCCGTCATCCATCAACGCCCCCGCCATCACGTCCTGCACCTTGCCCAGACGCGGGTCCAGCGGCTGGACCACCAGCGTGCGTTCACCCACATAACGATCCACGGCGATGCCGTACTGCGTGTCGTGGCTGCCCACGACCACCACCGCCACCGACTCCGCCCCCGGCGCGGGTTCGCCCGCGTGCAAAATCTGACGCGCCGAGACCAAGCCAATCTGCCGGTCCATGAAGCGGAAATGCTGATGGCCTTCCAATTGTTCGATGTCTTCCGCGCGCACCTGCAAGGCATGGTTGACGTAGGCCAGCGGGAACGCATAAATCTCGCCCTGCACCTCGACCAGCAAGCTGCGCACGACCGACAGCGACAAGGGCATTTCCAGCACGAAGCGCGTGCCTTGGCCCGTTGTCTGATGAATGCGCACCGCGCCGCGCAGTTGCCGCACCATGGTCTGCACCACGTCCAGCCCCACGCCGCGCCCCGAGATCTCGGTGACTTCGCCCCGCGTGCTGAAGCCCGACAGGAACAGGAATTCCAGCAGCTCGGCCTCGCTCAAACGCGCAGCCGTTTCGGAGTTCGTCAGTTTGCGCTGCACCACTTCCACGCGCAGCCGGTCCAGCGAAATGCCTGCGCCGTCGTCGCTCAATTCAATCAGCAGCATGCCTGCTGCGTGGCGCGCCGACAGCTTGATCAGCCCTTCGGGCGACTTGCCGGCATCCATGCGGTCCATCGGCATTTCGATGCCGTGATCCACTGCGTTGCGCAGCAAATGCATCAACGGCGCGTCCAGCTTTTCCAGGATGTCGCGGTCAACCTGCGTGGCGTCGCCTTCGATCTCCAGCCGCACTTGCTTGCCCAACGAGCGGCCCAGGTCCCGCACCATGCGCGCCATGCCGCCCAGCCCGTCGCCAAACGGCCGCATGCGGCACGCCAGCGCGGTGTCGTACAGGCGTTGCGCCAGATGGCTCATGCGCCAGCCGAATTCATCGACTTCGCTGGTGCGCTGCGTGAGCTCTTGCTGGCATTGTTCGACGATGCGCTGCGCGTCGTCCAACGCGGCCTGCACGCGCGCATCCACCTGCTGGCCCGCCAGCGCCGCGCGTACGCCGTCCAGCGCCTGGCCTGCGCCCGATTGCAAACGGCGCAAGCGCAGCATGGACGCGCCGAATGGCCCGATCCAGTGCGATTCCACCAGCGTTTCGCTGGACAGCCCCAGCAACTTGTTCAAGGTATCCGCCGTCACGCGCAGCACGCGTTCGCCGTCCGACAGCCCTTGGTCCGACGTGCGGCGCGTTAACGCCTGCGCGGCCGGCGCCTGAGACGCCGAAGACGGGGATGCCGATGACGGGAAACCTGATGACGGGAAAGCCGATGACGGGGATGCCGATGTCGGGAAACCTGATGACGTGGCTGCCGACAGCGTCGGCGGCGGATCATCCAGCCGCTGGATAGGCGGGAAGAAATCCGACGGCCGGGGTTCGCGTGGCGGCGTGGGCGGCGCGGCAGGCGGCGCGTTGGGCGCGTTGCTCAGGCGCATGACCAGGTCGTCGATCTCGGCGCCCAGCTCCACGCCGGGCGTGGCCACGCGCTGCAACAAGTCCGCGCCCAACAACAAGGCATCAATGTCGGTGGCCTGCAAGCGCAGGCGCCCTTCCTGCGCCGCGACCAGGCAGTCTTCCATGGCATGCGCGATGCGCACCGCCGGATGCAAGTCCACGATGCGGGCCGCGCCTTTCAACGAATGGGCCGCGCGCATGCAGGCTTCGAGCTGCGGCGCCGACGTCGGGTTGTGTTCCAGCGCCAGCAAGCCGTTGTTCAGCACCTGCACCTGAGTGCGGGTTTCCAGCTGGAACAGCTCCAGCAACGATGCGTCGCGCATTTCGTCCGGATTCACGCCAGGCTCCGTTCCAAAGCTTGCATCAACAAATTCTCGTCCAGTACGCCCACGCTACGCGTGCCGCAGCGGGCCACGCCGCGAGAGTATTTCAAGCTGGCGCCTTCAACCGTGGCAGGCAATGGCTCCAACTGGTCCAGGTCAACGGCGTGGATACCGTCCACTTCGTCCACCGGCAACACCACCGCGCGCCCTGCGCCGCCGAAGATCAGCATGCGGGCCGCGGCCGGCCGGTCACGGGATTCTGCGGCGCCCGCTTCCAGGCTGAGCAGACGCGCCAGCGACACACAGACGGTCAGCGTGCCGCGCACGTTCGTCACGCCCAGCACGGCGGGGTCGCGCCGATGCGGCAACGTCAGAATGGCGCGCGTGGCGGCCACTTCGTCCAGCGAGCGCGTGGGCAGGCCCAGCCATTCGCGGTTCAGGCGAAACACCAGCAGCGACGACAGCCGGGTGCTGTCTTGCCCGTCGGACTCGTCTTCCAACGATTCCATCTGCGGCGGCAGGCGGTCCAGGATGCGCTTGGCGGCGGTCGCGTAAACCGGGCAATTGCGGCAGTGCACATGGCCGGGCAACTGCTCGCAGCTTTTGTCGCCGCGAATGCCGATGCGGTTCCAGCAGTCGTCCACGTCGGACATGAAGGCAAGAGATTCAGTCACGTCGAGCCTCCTGTCGCGCCGCGCGGGCTTGCAGGCGGCGCGCGCCTTCGGTGTCGCCCGCCGACGCAATCAGCGCGGCCAGATGCAGCAGCGCTTCGCGGTGCGTCGGGTCCAGATACAGGGCCTTGCGATACGACGTTTGCGCCTGACGCGCGTCGCCTGCCGCATCTTGCAGCAAGCCCAACAGGTGCAACGCATCGGCGCTGGCGCCGTGGATATCCAGATGCGCCTGGCACTTGGCCATGGCGTCCTGCACCCTGCCCTGGTCGGCCATGGCCGCGATCTGGCGCAGCGAGGCGTCGGCGCTGGGCGTGTCAGGGCGAGCGGCGGGCGCTACGCGATCCATCGGCGCCGGCGCAATCGCCGCGTGCGCTAACGGCAAGCGCGCGGCCGGCGTCTGGGCGACGGGCCGGCGCGGCGGCGTCCACGCATGCACCATCGGCTTGGGCGGCGCGAACGTCTCGGCAGGCGGCGGCAGAGTCTGAGCCAGAAACGCGAACGAGCGCGCGACGGGCACGGCGGGCAGACGGCGCGCGGTCATCAAACTGGTTTCAGCCGGGCCGACGAAGATCACGCCGTCGCCGCGCGTGAAACGGCGCAGCACCTGCACGGCGCGTTCCTGGGTAGGGCCGTCGAAATAGATCAACAGGTTGCGGCAGAACACGAAGTCGTACGGCGCGGCGCCCGCCAACAGATGGGTATCGAACAGGTTGCCCTGCTGGAAGCGCACCCGCGCGCGAACCATGTCGGCTAGCTGGTGGCCGTCGGCCGTTTCAGTGAAATGGCGGCCGCGGTAGGCCAGATCGTCGCCCCGGAAAGAATTGCGGCCGTAGACCGCGCGCCGGGCGAATTCAACCATGCGCTCGCTGATGTCCACCGCGTCCACCTCAAAACGCGAGGCCGGCACGCCCGCGTCCAACAAGGCCATGGCGATGGAATACGGTTCTTCGCCGCTGGAGCACGGCACGCTCAGCACGCGCAACACGCGGTTGTCGGGCACGCCGACGGCAAACAAGCGCTCGCGCGCGAGCCTGGCCATGGCAGCCTGCGATTCCGGATACCGGAAAAACCACGTTTCCGGCACGATGACCGCTTCGATCAGCTGCTGCATTTCGGCGGGGTCGGTCTGCACCCGCATCAGATAATCGCGTTCATCCGCCGCATCTACCGCGCCCATGCGGTGGCGCACGGCGCGTTCGACGGCGGCCTTGCCGATGGAGCCGCTGTCCAGCCCCATCTTGCGTTTGAGCAAGGCGCTGAAATCGTCGACCAGATTCATGACGGGGTCCCGGGGTTTGCACCGGCGTTCGCCGCGGAATTCGCGCCGGAATTCTCGCCGGCATTCGCGTCGGAATTCGCGTCGGAATTCGCGTCGGAATTCGCGTCGGAATTCGCGTCGGCATTCGCGTCGGAATTCGCGTCGGCGTTTGCATCCCTGCGGTCGTCCGGCGGATACAACAAAGCCCGTACAGACGCCGGCAACAGGTCCGCCACCTTGACCGCCTGCACCATGCCATGCGCGTCGCTTAGCACCGGCCCCAGGTAACGCGCGCCGGGGTTATCCAGCCCGTAAGGCTTGAACGCGGCCGGGTCGTAGTGCACGGTTTCGGTCGCCTGCTCCAGAATCAATCCCAGCAAACGGCCGCCATTTCCGCTATTCCCGCTATTCCCGCTATTCCCACTATTCCCGCCATTTCCGCCATTTCCGCCATTTCCGCCATTCCCGCCATTTCCGCCATTCCCATCATCCGCGGCGTCCACGCCATAACGCACCAGCGCCAGACGCGTGCTGGTCACGGCAGCCGCTGCGCTCTTGCCGGCCAATTGGCTCATGTCGATTACCGGCACCGGCACGCCGCGCCGGTCCAGCATGCCCGCCACCCAAGCCGGCGCGCCAGGCACCTGCTTCAACACCCGCATCCCCAGCACCTCGACCACATCGCCCGCGTCCAGCGCATAGCGGTCGCCGCCGATGCGAAACAGCAGGTATAGCCGCCGCGCGGCCGCCCGGGCCGCGTTTGCGTCAGATGCCGGAGCCCATTGCGCCATGGCCCGGCTCACACCTTGAAGCGCGACACGCCGCTGCGCAGGTCGTTGGCCACCAGCGTCAGCTCTTCAATGGCCAGACTGGATTGACGCAGGGACTCCACGGTTTGCTGGGCGGCATCGCTCAGTTGCTGCAAGGCCTGATTGATCTGTTCGGCGCCGGTCGCCTGCGCCTGCATACCTTCGTTAACCATCTGCACGCGCGGCGCCAGCGTCTGCACTTGCTGAATGATCTGCGACAACTGGTCGCCCACCTGTTGCATGTCGGCCATGCCGCGCCGCACTTCTTCCGAGAACTTGTCCATGCCCATCACGCCCGCGGACACCGACGACTGAATCTCGCGCACCATCTGCTCGATGTCATAGGTGGCGACGGCAGTCTGGTCGGCCAGACGACGGATCTCGGTGGCCACCACGACGAAGCCGCGGCCGTACTCGCCGGCCTTCTCGGCTTCAATCGCCGCGTTCAGCGACAGCAGGTTGGTCTGGTCCGCTACCTTCGTAATCGTTGTGACCACCTGAGTAATGTTGCCGGCCTTCTCGTTCAGAATGGCCAGTTTGGCGTTGACGGAACCGGCTGCGCCCACCACATTGCGCATCGTGTCTTCCATGCGCGCCAAGCCCACCTGGCCGCTGCCCGCCAACGACGCAGTCTGCTCGGCCGCGCTGGACACTTCGGTCATGGTGCGGACCAATTCGCGGGACGTGGCCGAGATCTCGCGCGAAGTCGCGCCGATTTCGGTCGTCGTGGCCGCTACTTCTGACGCGGTGGCCTGCTGCTGCTTGGACGTGGCGGCAATTTCCGTAACGGAGGTCGCCACCTGCACGGCGGAACGCTGCGTCTTGCCGACCAGCCCGGTCAGCTCGTCGACCATGCCGTTAAAGCCGGTTTCGATGGCGTTGAATTCGTCTTTGCGCGCCAGCGACAAGCGGCGGGTCAAGTCGCCGCCGCCAGTGGATTCCAAGGTCTTGACGATGTCTCGCATCGGGTTGGCAATGGCGCGCATCAACATGACGCCGCAGATAATGGCGGCAACAACGGCCAGGGCCAGCGAGATCAGCATGCCCGCTTCGGCGGTATCGACCGCCTTCTGGATGCTGAGGGCCGAATCATCGGCCTGCTTTTTATTCTCGGCCACCATCTTGGCCAGGGTATCGCGGCCCTTATAGAACGCGGGACGCAGTTCAGTCTTGATACGTGCCTGCGTGCGCGCGACATCGCCGATAGCGGCGGGCGCCAGGATGTCAGCGCGGATACGCTTGTATTCCTGCAATTCCTTTTCGAATTCGTCGAACATCTTGCGGTCATCACCGCGCGCAATGGTGCGGCGGTACTGCTCAACGCTGTCGTCCAGTAGCTGATCATTCTTCGGCAGCGCTTCCAGCGCGGCGCGGCGTTCCTGATCGGTGTCCGAGTTGTAGGCGTCCTGCAGCACCACAAATCCGGCAAACCACGAGGAGCGGATGGACGTGCTGTAGTAAATGCCCGGCACGGCGTCGGTATTGATCGTGGCGACTTCCGCTTCGATATGCAGCAAGCGCCGGTAATCCACCACCACCATCAACGCCATGATGGCCAGAACAACCAGGAAGCTGGCCAGGATGCGCTGGCGGAGTGTCAGATTCTTCATGCCGGGAGACCTTTGTGCTGGACCAACGCTACAGCGCCCCGGAGGAACGCCGCTGAACGACCCGGCGCGCGTTGCCGCGCGCCTACGCCTGTTCATGACGGGATGTGGAGAGATTCACTAATTATTGCAAAGGCTGGCAGGCTGAGCCATGAAAAACAAGGGAAACCCCTGCATCATGGCCCGGTTCGTCGGAAAAATGCAAAGCCTGGTTACCAGTGCTTGTGTTTTACGGTGACAGACCGCACGCAATCCCGGGGTCAGGCGGGCGCCCGCCACAGCGCATCTGGCAACCGGGTGTTGACCCAGTCGGCGGCCGGTGCGCTGGCCTGTTCGTAGGCATGGGCCAGACGCAGCACGTCCACGTCCGCCTGCGGCGGGCCGATCAACTGCATCCCCATCGGCAGGCCTTGCGCGTTGAAGCCCACCGGCACGCTGATGACGGGGCAACCCGCCAGCGTCCACGGCGTTACCGTCTCCATCCAACGGTGATAGGTGTCCATGGGGCGCCCGGCAATGTGCTTGGGCCAGTCCAATGTGACGTCAAAGGGAAAGACCTGCGCCGATGGCACGGCCAGATAATCAACGTCTTCAAACATCCGCAGCACGGTCTGATACCAGGCGCTGCGCTCTTCAGTCGCCTGGTAGACCTGGCGCGCGGTCATGCCGTCCAGCCCTTCGACTTCCCAGATCACCGCTGGCTTCACGAGCTTGCGCGTCTCGGGGTTTTCGACCAGCCCGTGCAATTGGCCGCCCACCATCAGATGGCGGTGCGCCAGCCACATGCGCCACAAGCGGTCGCCCGCGAACGGCACTTGGTAGTCGGCAACCTTGCAGCCCGCGGAACCCAGCACGCCCAACGCCTGCGTGCAAAGGTCCAGAATGCCCGGCTCCATGGGCAGATAGCCGTCCCAGTCGCCCAACCAGCCGATACGTTTGCCGTGCATGTCCGCGTCCAGCGGCGCGGCGAACTGCGCGGGGTCATCACGCAGGGACAAGGGCGAACGCTTGTCGTGGCCCGCCATCACCGACAGCAGCAACGCCACGTCGCGCGGGGTGCGGCCCATGGGGCCTTCGTACGACAGCTGCTTCAAGAACACATCCGTCGACGGCCCGAATGGCACCCGGCCGGCAGACGGGCGCATGCCATACACGTTGCAGAACGCGGCGGGGTTACGCAGCGAACCGCCAAAATCGCTGCCGTCCGCCACCGGCAACAGGCGGGCGGCCAGCGCGGCGGCGGCGCCACCACTGCTGCCCCCTGCGGTCTTGGAGAGGTCATAGGGGTTGCCCGTGGCCCCGTACACCGCGTTATAGGTATGTGAGCCCAAGCCGAATTCCGGCACGTTGGTGCGTCCGATGAAAATAGCGCCCGACGCCCGCACCCGCTCGATCATGATGGAATCGTGCGGCGTCACCTGATCCTGATAGACCGGCGAACCCATCGACGTGACCATGCCGCGCACGGCCGTCAAATCCTTGGGCGCCTGGGGCATGCCGTGCATCCAGCCCAGCCACTGGCCCGCATCCAGCTGAGCGTCGCGCTCGGCGGCTTCGCGCAACAGCGCATCCGCGTCGCGCCGGGCGACGATGGCGTTGAGCTTGGGATTGACGTGGTCGATATGGGCCAGATAGGCGCCCATGACCTCGACACAGGACAGCTCGCGCCGCCGGATGGCGTCCGACAAGGCGTGGGCCGGCATGGCGACGATGGGATTCAAGCGGGTGGAATCAGCCGGCGTGGCGGGGGGCATGCAGGTCTCCTGGGGTGACTATTGTTGTCGGCACAGCGGTCGCTTGCGGCGCCGCTGAATATGATGCTCGTCATGCTAATGGCGCGTCCCCTTGGACACAAGTGGCTAATTTCAGCCCTGCCGTGCTGCCAATGTCACGGAAATAAATGCTGCGCCAAGTGGTCGACGAACACGCGTAACTTGGGCGATGCCTGGCGGCTGGCGGGCCACAGCGCCCACATCGTGCCGCTGCCGCGCGTGCGGTCCTCCATCACGATCTGCAATTGGCCTGCGGCCAATTCCCGGCGAATCGTAAAGTCGGGCAGGCAGACGATGCCCTGCCCGCCCACCGCCAACGCAATCCGCATCTCGACGCTGTTGCACACCAAGGTCAGCGGCAGCTCGAGCGGCGGCGCGTCAGGCCCCAGCTTCAACGGCCATTTCTCCAGCCGGCCCGTGGCCGGGTAGCGGTAATGCAGGCAGGCATGGCGCAGCAGATCGGCCGCGCGTTTGGGCGTGCCGTGCTCACGCAAGTAGTCGGGGGATGCCGCCAGCACACGGCGAAACGGCCCCAGGCGGCGGCGCTTCAGGCCGGAGTCGTCCATCTCGCCGGTGCGCACCACGGCGTCGTAGCCTTCGCCGATCACGTCGACCATCCGGTCGGTGAAATCCAGGTCCAGCTCCACCTCGGGGTAGTGGCGCATGAAGCTCGCGATGGTGGTGTCGAACAGCCCGCTGTAGCGCGGCAGGCTGACCCGCAGCTTGCCCTGCGGCGCGTCGGACGCGGCGGACAATTCCAGTTCGGCCGCCTCGACCTCAGACAGAATGCGGCGGCAACGGTCCAGGAATTTTTCGCCCTCGGGCGTCAGCGCAATGTGCCGGGTGCTGCGATGAAACAAGCGCACCTTCAAGCGCGCTTCCATGCGCGCCACGCTCTTGCCCACCGCCGATGGCGACACGCCCAGCACACGGCCGGCTTCGGAAAAGCTGCGCGTCTCCGCCACCAGCACGAACACGCCTATGCCGCTCAGGCTATCCATCCCACGCACTCCAATGCGAATCTCAATGCGGACATATTTGTCCGGAATCTTTGGAATCCTAGCCTATTTTTCTTTTATCTCTGGGCCCCTAAGCTTGGCCTCCCTGTCTACAGATGCCCTTGCGTTATGCCCACCCCTGTTGTCTCCGCGTCCCTTCCCAACGCGTCCCTTCCCAACGTTTCCCTTCCTCCCGCTTCCCTTCCTCCCGCTTCTCCCTACCGTTGGCTGCAACTGCTGTCCGCCTGCCTGACAGCCCTGCTCATTCCGTTGTGCTTCACCGGCCCCGCCGTCGTGTTGCCATCCATCAGCCACGCGCTGGGGGGAACGCCGGTTGAACTCAACTGGATATTGAACGGCTACATCCTGGCGTATGGCAGCGTCATCATGGTGTCGGGCAGCCTGACCGACCTGTACGGGCCGCGCCGGGTCTGGCTGTTGGGTCTGGTGGGGTTCTGCGCGGCCACCTTCGTGATTCCGTTTATGCCGACGGCCGCTTGGATCGACGTACTGCGGCTCCTGCAAGGCATGGGCGGCGCGGCCGCGTTCGCCGCTGCCATGTCGTCATTGGCGCCGCTCTTTCACGGCGTGGCGCGCACCCGCGCGTTCAGTTTGCTGGGCACTACCTTCGGCATCGGCTTGTCGTTCGGACCGCTCGCATCGGGCTGGATGGTGGAGGCGGCGGGCTGGGAATGGGTGTTCCTGGCCACGGGTGGCGTGGGCGTGCTGGGCGCCGTCATGGTCGCCATCAGCGTGCGCCCGACTACCGTTGCGGCGCAAGGCCGGCTGGACTGGCCCGGCGCGCTCACCTTTACCGGGGCGCTCGGGCTGTTCACCTACGGCATGCTGCTGGCGCCCGAGGCAGGCTGGAGGGATGTGTACGTCATCGGCGCGCTACTCGCATCCGTGTTGTTGGCCGTGGCGTTCGTGCGCATCGAACGCCGCGTCGCCCGCCCCATGCTGGACCTGAGCCTGTTTCGCAGCTCGCGCTTTGTGGGCGTGCAGGTGCTGGCGGCCTCGCCCGCGTTTTTGTTCATCGTGCTGATCGCGCTCTTGCCCGGCCGCTTCATCGGCATCGACGGCTACAGCGCATGGGAAGCCGGGCAGTTGATGATCGGCCTGGCCGCGCCGTTGCTCATCGTGCCGTTTGTGGCTGCGCTGCTGACGCGCTGGTTCCAGCCCGGCGTACTGTCGGCCGTCGGCTTGATTGCCGTGGCCATCGGCCTCTTGTGGCTGGCCAGCGTCATGGCCACCGGCGCGGCCGGTTTGTGGCTGCCCATGTGTCTGATCGGCATCGGCATCGGCCTGCCATGGGGCTTGATGGATGCGATGGCGGTCAGCGTCGTCGACGCGCGCAATGTCGGCATGGCGACCGGCATCTTCAACACCGTACGCGTGTCGGCGGACGGTGTGGCGATTGCAGTGGTTAGCGCCCTGCTGGCCGGGTTGATTCAGACGCAGTTGTCGGCAGCGCTACCCGGCGCCACCGATGCCCCTTCCCTGTTGATGGCGGCGAATCGCGCAGCGCTGGGTCAGCTGGAGGAAGCTGCGGCGCTGCTGCCGGCCGAGCCGCTAAATGCACGGGTGACGGCAACTGCGCAGGTGCCGGCCGAGCCACCGAATGCACGGGTGACGGCAACTGCGCAGGTGCCGGCGGCGGCACCGAATACGCCACCGCGTGCGCAGCCGCCCGCCATTGCGCTGCTGCAACACATCTATGACGACGCCTTCCGCGTGGTGCTGCATGTGTTGGCCGGCATCGCGCTGTTGACCGCGCTGGCGATCTACGCCTTGCTATGCAGGCGTGAGCGCATCGCCTCGCGGCACGGGGCGTCGGCCATTGACCGAACCGCTGCCCCGGCCATAACGCCACAGCAGAGCAACCGGGGCTAATCCACCCGCCACCAGCTCGGCAGCAGACCGCGCACTTTGGCGCGCCGATAGCGGTCGTCGATAAGATGCACCGTGCCCACATCCTGTTCGGTGCGGATCACGCGGCCTGCTGCCTGCACCACCTTTTGCATGCCGGGATACAGGTAGGTGTAGTCGTAGCCGTTCTCTTCGCCATAGCGCAAGTCCATGGCCCGCTTCATGTTTTCGTTCACTGGGTTCACCTGCGGCAGCCCCAGCGTGGCGATGAAGGCGCCTATCAGGCGCTTGCCCGGCAAGTCCACCCCTTCGGAAAACGCGCCGCCCAACACCGCGAAGCCCACGCCTTGGCCCGTGTCGGTAAAGCGCGCCAGAAACGCCGCGCGGTCGGCTTCGCCCATGCCCGGCGTCTGCAACCAGATCGGCACGCCCGGATGACGCTCGCGCATCAGGTCCGACACCTGCCGCAGGTAATCAAAGCTGCTTAAGAAGCCCAGGTAGTTGCCCGGCCGGTCGGCGTACTGGCTGGCGATCAAGTCGACGATAGGCGCAAGCGACCGTTCGCGGTCGCGATAGCGCGTAGACACGTTGCCCACCACGCGCACCGCCAGCTGCGCCGCTTGAAATGGCGCGGCCACGTCGATCCACGGGGTGTCTTTCGGCAAGCCCAGCGTGTCGCGGTAGAACTGCTGCGGGCTGAGCGTGCCGGAAAACAGCACGGTGGCATGCGCCGCTGCGTAACGCGCCGCCAGATACGGCGCCGGAATCACGTTGCGCACGCACAAGGTCGAGGGCCGCGTCTTGGCGCTGGCCACCCCCACGTCCGACAAGGTCACATCGAACAAGGCGTGCGAGCCAAACTGTTCGGCCAGCCGCATGAATTGCAGCGCCTGGAAATAGAAAACCAGCACCGGGTCGTCTTGCGGCAACGGGGTTTCCGCCATGGATTCCATGATGGCGCCCACCGCCTTTTGCACGGCCGACAACACACCGGGCGCCACCATCTCATAGGCCTGATAGCGTTCCGTCTGCTTCTTGTTCAACGCATTCCAAGAACGCTGCAAGCCGTCCAGCGGCTTCTTCAACGCTTTGGACGCGGCATAGCGCGCCGCCGACAACGACGCCTGATCCAGCTCGCCGGTGTACATGCGGCGCGCGCGGTCAACCAGGTTGTGCGCCTCGTCGACCAGCACCGCGACCTTCCACTGGTAGGCCTGCGTCATGGCGTACAGCATGGCCGACGAGTCGTAGTAATAGTTGTAGTCACCCACGACCACATCGCTCCAGCGGATCAGCTCTTGCGACAAGTAGTACGGGCAAACCTGATGCTCGCGGGCCGTGGCGCGCACGGTGGGCGCATCCAGCCGCACGTGTAGCAGCGCCGCTACGCGCGCTTCTGGCAGGCGGTCATAAAAGCCCTGCGCCAGCGGGCAGGAATCTCCGTGGCAAGCCAGGTCAGGGTGTTCGCAGGTTTTGTCGCGCGCTTGAAGATCCAGTACGCGCAAGCCGGGCGCCGCGGGCTGGGCGTTCAGAGTGTCCAGGGCTTCAATGGCCAAACCCCGGCCCGAACTCTTGGCCGCCAGGAAGAACACCTTGTCCAGCCCCGTGCCGGGGCTGGCTTTGAGCAGCGGGAAGATCGTGCCCAAGGTCTTGCCGATGCCGGTGGGCGCCTGCGCCATCAGGCAACGGCCATCGCGCGCCGTGCGGTACACAGCAACTGCCAGGTCGCGCTGGCCAGCGCGAAATTCGCCGTGCGGAAACGCCAGCTTTTCCAACGCCGCGTCACGCGTCTGACGATGCGCAAGCTCGGTCTTGGCCCACGCCAGGAACCGATTGCATTGTTCCTGGAAGAACGTGGCAAGTTCAGCGGCCTGGTGCGTTTCCACCAGCACCGTCTCTTCTTCGGTGACCACATTGAAATAAACCAGCGCCACGCGCACCTGAGCCAACCCGCGCGACTGGCACAGCAGATGGCCGTACACCCGCGCCTGCGCCCAGTGCACCACGCGGTGATTCTCACGCACGCTGTCCAGCGAGCCGCGATACGTCTTGACCTCTTCAAGCTGATTGGCCACGGGGTCGTAGCCATCCGCGCGGCCCCGCACCAGTAAGGTTTCATGCTGGCCGGACAGCGACACTTCGGTTTCGTAGTCCGGGCCACGGCGGCCCGTGACGACGGCATGGCCCGCCATGCCTTCCAGCCCCGTCGGCGCGGGCGTGAAGCGCAAGTCCAGGTCACCCGCCCGCGCCGTGAATTCGCACAGCGCGCGCACCGCTACGGCGTAGCTCATGCCGCGCCCTCCTGCCAACTGACATGGCAGACCCGCACGGGCATGCCGTGCGAGACGCAGTACTGTAGCCAGCGAATCTGGTTGTCTTGCAATTTGTCGCCCGGCCCTTTGACCTCGATGAGTTCATAGCGGCGCTCGGCCGGCCAGAAACGAATCAGGTCCGGCAGGCCCGAACGGTTGGTTTTGACGTCGCGCAGCAGCCGCGTGAAATACAGCTTCAGGTGCGTGGCGGGCAGGCAATCCAGCGCTTGCAACAGCAGCCCTTCCGACAAGGCGCCCCAGAACACGAACGGCGACTGCACGCCCGCCTTGTCGGCGTAACGCTGCAAGATCACGTCGCGATACGCGGGCGTGTCCAGCTGCGCCAGACAATCCGCGAACTGGGCCACG
Organism: Achromobacter sp. 01N37; assembly: GCF_056399725.1. NCBI lineage: Bacteria > Pseudomonadati > Pseudomonadota > Betaproteobacteria > Burkholderiales > Alcaligenaceae > Achromobacter > Achromobacter sp. 01N37. The sequence continues at coordinate 535,350 of NZ_JBFTRX010000001.1, read as the reverse complement.
CGGCGTTGATGGAAATCGGGTGCGTCCAGATCGGCGGGGCCGCGCTGGAAAGGATGAAAGAACGCGCCCGGCAACGGCGCGAACACGGCGGGCCAGCACAGCAGCCCAAACAGCGAATTGATCAGCGCGTTTTCCACGTAATGCACGGGCGCGTCGTCTTGATGCAGATGGTCGCGCGTGACGAATTCCACTGCCGCAGGTGCAGCGGGACGCGGCAACACCAAGTCGGTACGCAGCAATGCGGGCGCCGCCGGCCGGGCCGGTTTACCCATGCCCGCGCTGCGATACAAGCGCGGCAGCATGCGCGCCACGCGCTGGCTTTCTTCTTCACTTTCGGGAGCGTCTTGCGCCAGCATGGCCAAAGCCAGGGCATCCTCAAACTGCCCCATGCGTTCATGGACACGGATACGGCGATGCCGCGCGCCCGGATACACGCAGCGTTCGTACGCCGATTGCGCGTCCGGCCAAGCCTGCGCGCGTTCACAGGCTTGGCCGATGCGAAACAAAACCTTGGCGCGCCGCTTTTCCAGCCAGGGGTTCTGGCTGGCGCACGCATCCACCGCCTGTAGCAGCGCATCCATCTCGGCCCCCTCATCCAGCGCCGCCCGGCACGCCTGCAAAGCCAGATAGCCGTCGACATCCGCACGCGTTTGAAACGCCCGGGACGACGCCTCGAACGGCACGGCCTCGTACTGGAACACCCCCAAGTCGGCCAGCACGAATTCCGACCAGTCTTGATAGAGGTTGCCAAAGAACATCAGCCGGAAGCGTTCGCAAAGATCGCCCACCATCACGCGCCAGACGGGCTCGTCCGCCGCGGGGTTCCACGCCGGATACGCCTTGGGTTCGGGCTGCAAGACGCGCATGGCGTCCAGCAGATCCCCCTTGCGCGCCGTGGCTTTCACCGGGGCATCGGCAAACATCTTGCACAGTTCCGGCTTGGTGTGCAGGGCGAAGAGTTCGTCCAGCGACATGGGCGCGCGCGCATCCAGCCACCCCAGCGCCACCAGCGGCACGGCGGCGGCTTCGGTGCTTTCGATTTCTTCGTACACCAGTCGGCTGGCGCGAAACCACGGCCCGCGCCGCATCAGCATGCGCACCATCAACGCCTGCGACGCCTGCGGCAAAGCCGAAAAATCAGCCAGGAAGCGGCGTTCGGCGGCATCCAGCAAGTCGGCGTAGCGGTCAGAGACCCACGCCAAGGCGCGCTGGAAATTGTGCAGGTAGTAGTAGCGATGCGGGGGAAACATGGGCCTGGCCAGATAGCTGGGTATTTATCCAGTAATCATAGCAGGCGCATCCGCCGCCGGTTGCGGAAAGCATGCTGGATTTGTCACTGCATTCAGCGCTGCGGGTGCCAGACGAAGTTGAAGCCTTCTTCGGCGTCCGGCTCCACGAAGTACGCGGTGATGGCGTCGTATTGCTCGTCCGTGGTCGTGAACGGATGCGCGCCCGTCGCGTTGCGCGCTTGCAGCCTGGCCTTGCACACCGCGTCAGAAGCGTCCAGATAATGCAGCTGATGCGGGCATCCGGCCTGCTCGGCGACTTGCCGCAACCATTCACGGCTGCGGCGGGTGTTGGCCGGAAAGTCCAGCACCACCGACAAGCCTGCCCCGACCAGCGCCGCCACATGGCTGCCCATCGCATTACGCAGCCGGCTGGCGCACCGCGCGTAGTCGGTGATGTCCACGATTTCTCCCGGATACAGCGCCGCCAGCCAGCTGTCTTCGCTGATCAACAGCGTGCCCGGCTGCGCGGCCAGCGCCGCAGCCAGCGTCGATTTCCCTGCGGCGATCTTGCCGCAAAGAAAATGCAACGAGGGTGTGGAAGGGGTTGAAGATGTCATGAAGGGCTCTCCGTTTAAAGAAACAGGCAACAGGCGAGCCAACAAAAAACCCGCCTCTTGGCGGGTTTGTGTAGCGATGTTCCGACGCGCGCTAACCCACCATGATCGTAATGGTGGTAATAATCAGGGCGAACGGGGTCAGGGGTCGGCGCATGAAACAGAGCTTGCGCCTGACGCCGCCGCCTGTCAATTCCCCCAGAAAAAGAAAACGGCGCCGGAAAGCCTGAGCTTTCCGGCGCCGCGGGTTCGCCTTGGATCGCATCGGTTCGCACCATCGCGATGCGATCCAAGCAAGATCCTGCCGTGGCTTATCGCGCCGGCTGAGCCGCCGCGCCTACGTCCTTGCGCACCTTGGCCACGTCGGACGCGCTGACTGCCGCCCCCTTGTTGCCCCAGCTTGCGCGCACGAAGGTCACTACGTCGGCCACTTCCTTGTCGGTCATGCGCCAGTCAAAGCCCGGCATGGCATAGGCCGTGGGAGCCGCCGTCGTGCCCGGCATCTGGGCGCCCTTCAACACGATGTGGATCAGCGACGTCGCGTCCGCCGAATTCACCGTCGAGCTCAGCGCCAGCTGCGGGAACGTTTCCGTGTAGCCCTTGCCGGTGCTGCGGTGGCAGGCCGCGCAGTTGTTCAGGAAGGCCATGGCGCCATCGCCCTTGTCCTTGCCCGTACGCAGCGCCTGAGCCACGGACTCGTCATACGCCAAAGGCTTGGTGGCGTCCTTGTTGACCGGCGGCAAACTCTTCAGATACACCGCGATGGCGTTCAGGTCCGCATCGGTCAGATGCTGCGTGCTGTCTTCCACCACCTGCGCCATGCCGCCAAAGGCTGCCGAATGGCCGTTGCGGCCCGACTTCAGGAAGACGGCAATGTCTTCCTTCGTCCAGCTGCCCAGGCCGTCGGTGACGTCGCCGCGCAGGTTCTTGGCCAGCCAGCCTTCCACCACGCCGCCCGACAGGAAGGCAGAACCGTCCTTGTCGCTCAGCGCCTTTTCTTGCAAGGCGACGCCGCGCGGCGTATGGCAGGTGCTGCAATGGCCCAGGCCTTCCACCAGGTACTGGCCGCGCAGCAAGGCTTCGCGGTCAGCGCCCTTCAGGTCGCTTGAGGCCGGGCCGCTGACGACGTCCGGCGCAAACATCCAGCGCCACACGGTCAAGGGCCAGCGCATCGACATCGGCCACGAAATATCCGTGTCCTTGTTTTCCTGCTTGACCGGCTCCACCCCATGCATGAAGTACGCGTACAGCGCCTTCACGTCATCCGGCGTGACCTTGGCGTACGCGGTGTACGGCATGGCCGGATACAGCGAATGCCCGTCCTTCGCCTTGCCGTGGCGCACGGCCAGGTCGAAGTCTTCGTACGTGTAGTTGCCGATGCCGGTGTCTTTATCGGGCGTGATGTTGGTCGAATAGATCGTGCCCAACGGCGACTCGATGCCCAAGCCGCCCGCAAAGGGCTTGCCGCCCCTGGCCGTGTGGCAGGCAATACAGTCACCGGCGCGCGACAAGTATTCGCCCTGCTTGATCATCTGCGCATCGGGCGCGGCGGGCGTGCCGTCAGCGGCGAACGCCGCGCTTGCGACCAGGGCCGAGAAGGCCGCAACAATGGTTTGCTTCAACATTGTTCCGTCTCCTTAAGCCTGGACCAGCGGGCCGGGGTTCTTCAAATACTGGTCGCGAATTGCCTGCGCGGCCCAGTAAGCCAGGGCGCCCACCAGACCGGTCGGGTTGTAGCCCATGTTCTGCGGGAACACGCAGGCGCCCATCACGAACACGTTCGGCACATCCCAGCTTTGCAGGTACTTGTTGACCACGCTTTCCTTGGGGTTCGAGCCCATGATCGCGCCACCCGTGTTGTGCGTGCTTTGATAGACGCGCGTGTCATACCGCGCGCCCTTCTTGCGCACCGCCACGAAATGCTTCTCGGGGTTCATGGCCTTGGCCACGGTCTCCATGCGCTTGCCCATGTAGCCCAGCATGTCGAACTCGTTGTCATGCCAGTCGAACGTCATGCGCAGCAACGGCTGGCCGTAGGCGTCCTTGTAGGTCGGGTCCAGCGACAGATAAGCGTCGCGGTACGACATCACCGAACCCGAAATGCCGATCGTCATGAAGCGCTGGTAAGCGTCTTGCACACCGGCCTTCCAGGCGGTGCCCCACGACGGCGTGCCCGGCGTCGTCGGCGTCTGCTTGATCGGACGGCCGCCGTAGCGCACGTGGCGGATGCTGGCGCCGCCCACAAAGCCCAGCGGGCCGTGGTCGAATTGGTCGCCGTTCAAATCGTCCATGCCCACGCCGCCCGCGCCGGTACCCACAAACGGGTTCAGCTGGGTGCCCTTAGGCAACAGCACGTTGACCGCGCCGTTCATCTGGTACGCATAGTTCTTGCCGACCACGCCTTCGTTGGTCTTCGGGTCATACGGCTTGCCGATGCCCGACAACAACAGCAGACGCACGTTGTGCATCTGGTACGCCGACAGAATCACCAGATCAGCCGGCTGGTCGATTTCGCGGCCTTGGGCGTCGATGTACGTCACGCCGATGGCCTTCTTGCCGGTCGAATCCAGGTTGACCTTGATGACTTGCGAATGCGTGCGCAGTTCGAAGTTGGGCTTTTTCAGCAGCACCGGCAGAATCGTCGTCTGCGGCGATGCCTTCGAATACATGTAGCAGCCGTAGTTTTCGCAGAAGCCGCAGAAGTTGCAGGGGCCAAGGCGCACGCCATACGGGTTCGTGTACGGACCCGAGGCATTGGCGGCAGGCGCCGGATACGGGTTGAACCCGACCTCGCGCGCGGCCTTCTCGAACAGCTGCGCGCCATAGGTGTTGGGCAGCGCGGGCAGCGGGAATTCCTTGCTGCGCTTGCCTTCCAGCGGGTTGCCGCCTTCAACGATCTTGCCGTTCAGGTTACCGGCCTTGCCCGACGTGCCGCACACGTATTCGAACTTGGAGAAGTACGGTTCCAATTCGTCGTAGGTGACGCCGAAGTCCTGGATGGTCATGCCTTCCGGAATGAACTTCTTGCCGTAGCGGGTTTCGTAGCGCGTGCGCAGTTCCAGCTCTTCCGGCAACACGCGATAGTGCATGCCGTTCCAGTGAAAGCCCGCGCCGCCCACGCCCGTACCCAGCAGGAACGAACCGTTCTGGCGGTAAGGCACGGCAACGTCATCCACGCCATGGCGGATCGTCACGGTTTCTTTGGACAGGTCCTGGAACAACTTGCCGCGCACGGAGTACGCCAGCTCGTCGATCACCTTGGGGTATTCGGCGTCCTTCGGGGTGTCTTGCATGCCGCCGCGTTCCAGCGCCAGCACCTGCAAGCCCGCTTCGGTCAGTTCCTGCCCGAGGATCGCGCCGGTCCAGCCGAAGCCCACCAGTACCGCATCTACTTTGTCTTTCTTGATCGCCATGATTAACCCTTCTCCCCAGAAATCGACACGGGGCCATAGGGGTACTTCACGTTGGGCTGGTCAACCCAGTCCATATAGTCGGCACGCGCGCCGGGAAAGCCCACCATCTTCCAACCCACCATGTTCTTGTTGCCGCCGTAGATCGGGTCGGCAAAGAAACCTTCTTTGGTGTTGGACAGAAGGAAGCTGAAGAACGTCTTGGAAGGCACGCTTTCGAACTCGATCTTGCCGCCTTGCAGATCCTTCAGAATCTGCTCCTGCAGGCCTTTATCCAGTTCGGCGTACACCTTGCCATGCGTCTTCACGCACCAGGCGTCACAGGCTTCGATGCCGTGGCGATAGACCTCGCGCGGATTCTGGTTCAGCTGATAACCCAGTTCCGGCACCTGGTCGGGATGGAACGGGCCTTGCATGTACCAGAGCTTGCCGTGGCCGAACGGCGTTTCCATCTGACGATCAATGAATTCCGGCACACCGGCTTCGATCGCGCCCGGACCATATTGGTCGGCGGGGATCAGGTGATCCACCGCGGCAACGATGAAGGCCCATTCGGGCTTGGTGAAATAGGTGGGCTCGTAAGGCTTGGCCTGGGCGACCTTGCCATCTGCCGCGTTGGTACAGCCGGTGGTGAGTGCACCTACCGCCAACGTCGACGCCGGCACAATGGCCAACGCTTGCAGAAACCGCCGGCGCGGCTTTGCATCATCTGTCATAGACTTCTCCGTGAATATTCCAAGTTGTCCTAGCGCGCTACCGAACATGAACCCTGGAAACACGAACTGCCGAGCTAGTGACAACACGCTCTGTACTGACTGAAATCAAACCCTGCTCTTGAAAAGGGACGTAAGAGAAGGTGCACGCATTATGCGCCTAGAAACGCATCTGATCCGCTCGAATGACCAGATCAGTTTCAATTTCTTGACATGGAAAAGTGTTTTGCTTTAAGGACAAAGTAAGAAGCCCGCAAAAGCGGGCTTTTCTGACAGCAAGGTGAATGGATTCTGTATATTCCGCGACAGGAACCTTCACGGATAGCGAGCATGAGCGACAACACGAAAGTCTGGAAAAGTTCGACGACCACCCGCAGCTGGAGTTCCGCCACTGACCTGACGCCAGCACAACAAGCCAGCATTGAAGAATTGCTGGACGGCAAAATGGACGGCGTCAGCGTGTCGGAAAAATGGAGCTACGCCGGCACTGAAAATGGCGAAACGTTCAAGGTCGATATCGACAACGGCGCGGTCACCGTGAACGGCCGCCGCTACGACAGCCTGGACGACGTCCCGCGCGCGGAACGCGAACGCATCGAAGCGTTGCGCAGCAGCCAGGGCATGGAAGGCTTGTGGGGCATGTTGAAAAGCGCAGGCGTGGACGTGAGCGAGCTGGGTGGCGGCGCTGCGGCCCGGAATGACAAGCCCGCGTTCACGATTGAAACCGAAGGCAATGGCGCCGATTCGCCTGCCGCCACGACGACGCGGCCAATATCACGGGCGGTGCCGCTTGCGCCCCCGGCCATCAACGCCGGCACAGCCATGTCGCCCGGCGCGGTGCCGGCGCGTGGCGGATTTCGCCGCACATTGTTGATTGGCATCGCCATCGGCCTGGGGCTGTGGGTGGCGCGGGCGCTGAATCTGTTTTAAGACACGCGGGGTGCGGCCGGCGTGTTCGGCGCGTTCTGTGTGTAGAACACGCTCAGCGCGTGCAGCACATCCAGCGCGCCCAGCGCATCAAGTCGTGGTCTGCACATGCAGACGGCTGGACTTGCAGCGGTGCAGCGCCCGGTAGTATTCCAAGGGCCGCCCATTGGACCCATACGCAATCGACTCGATGCGCAGCAGCGGTTCAGCGCTGGCCATGCCCAGGAGTTCGCAGGTTTGCGCATCGGGGGCCACTGCATCTATCCACCGTTCGGCGCGCACGATGCGCAGGCCATATTGACGGCGCAGCACGTCGTACAAAGACCGGTTTTCCAAACGGGCGCGATGCAGGCCCGGCGCCAGATCGGCCGGCACCGCCGTTTCCACCAGCAGCTGCAATTCCCCATCGACACTGCGCAGGCGCTTTAGCGCCACCACCATGTCCGCATCGGTCAACGCCAAGGACGACGCTTCTTGCGCAGTCGGCGCGCGCAATTCCTGCATCAGCACCTGCGTACGCACGGTGCGCCCCTTGCGCGCCATTTCATCTGAAAAGCCCAGCACGGTCGACACGAAGTCCTCATCGCGTTCGCGTGCCGACACGAAGGCGCCCTGCCCTCGGATCTTGTAGATCAGCCCATTGCGCACCAGATCCGCCAAGGCCTCGCGCACCACGATCCGGGAAATGCCGTACTGTTCGCCGAACTCGGCCTCGGTGGGCAGCTTGGCGCCTACCGCCAGTTCGCCCTGAAGTATCTTGCTGCGCACCACATCCCGGAACTGCGTCCAGAGCGGTGCGCCGGCGTTGCGGTCCAGGGTGTCTTGGGTGGAAATGGAGCTGCTCATGTCGTGATGGGGCTTGAAATCGAATCCGCAGGCACGGCGGCGCTCAGGCTTGACCCCGATGCCTCCTTGCTTGCGGCAAGGTCTACAAAATGCCGGTCGCGCAGCGTAGCGGCGCAGGCCAGCCACTCTTCGCGCCGGCGCGTGGCGCTCCAGCCCAGCGCCGCAGCGGCCACATCCGCCAGTTCTTCCAACAACGCGGCGCTGACGCGCCCGCCTATCGCCAACAAGGTGCGGCGGATCACCAGGTCAGCCAGATGCCGCACCCCGGTGTCCCGGCACAGCATGCGGATCTCGGCGGCCGAGTAGGCCGGCGCATGCTGCAAGGGCGTATCGCCCGCTGCCGCAAAGGCCTGCGCCAAGACGGCCGCGCGGGAACCGTAGCGGTCCGCCAGCTCTGCGATGCGCGCGCGCGGCAGGCCCGACTGCGCCTGCACGTTGTCTATCCAGTGGCCCCGCTTGGCGGCATCCAAGGCCCAGTCCGCGCCGCCGCCAATGGGCAGCGTCTCGGTCGTGCGCAGCCGGGGCAGGCCCAGTTGCGCCAATACGTGATTGGCGGCCAGCTCGGCCAGCGAGCGGAAGGTGGTCCACTTGCCGCCAACCAGGCACACAAGCGGTACCGTGCGCACTGCGTTTGGCGGATCGACCGCCACCGCATGGCTGCGAGAAATCTGCCCGGGCTTGTCGGCATCAGACTGCGCCAGCGGGCGCACGCCGACGTAAGTGTAGACCACGTCTTTGCGCGCAAATTGCAGCCGCGGAAAGACCTCGCCCAGCACGTCCAGCAGGTAATCGATTTCGGCCGGTTCGGTTGCCGCCAGGTCAGGATCATCGACAGGGATATCGGTTGAGCCCACCAGCACGCGGTCCATGAACGGATAGACGATGCAGACGCGCCCGTCCGATGCCTCGAAGTACGCCATGCGCCCATCTAACGCCGCGCGCAAGGCCGGATGATCCAGAATCAGATGCGAGCCCTTCGTGCCCATGACGCGCGAGCCCGCCCCTTCCAACGCGCCGGCTGACCGGTCAAGCCAGGCGCCGGTGGCGTTGACGACGGTATCGGCGGTGACGTCCACCGTTTCGCCCGTGATCTCGTCGTGCAAGGTGAGCGTCTTGCCCCGGCAGGCCGTCACACAGCAATAGTTGGCGGCCAGCGACGCAGCTTGGTCGGCGTGGGCATCCGCCATCAATTCCTGAATCAGCCATTCGGGATGGCTGATCCAGGCATCAAAGTAGGTGGCCGTCCAGCGAACCGAATCCCCGAACAGGGACGCGTCCGCAAGCGGCGTGCGGGCAATGCGATGGCCGGGCATCACGCGCTGGCGCCGCCCCAGGCGGTCGTAAAGCCGCAAGCCCAACGCCACAACAAACAGGCCTCGGGCGCCAGGCGACGCGGCGAATCCCGCAAAGCGCAGCACGCTGCCCAGCAATCCGCCAAAACGGCTGGACAACGGCACCACGGTTTCCAGCGGGCGCACCAGATGCGGCGCATTGCGCAACAGCAGATTGCGTTCGCGCGTGGCTTCCGCCACCAGACCGAACGCGCCGCTTTCCAGATAGCGCAGCCCGCCGTGAATCATCCGCGACGGCGCACTGCTGGCACCGGCGGCAAAGTCGCCCTTGTCCACGATCAGGCAGTCCACGCCTTGCAGTGATAGGTCGCGGAATACGCCGACGCCATTGATGCCCGCCCCTACGATGACCGTCGAAAAGTGGCGGCCCGCCAAGGAGGCGGGGCGCACATAGGGCAAGGTGGCCGGCGACATTTCCGGCAAGTTGGCGGCCGTCATGGTGCGGGCCTTGCCAGTTGTTCAAAGGCGGGCGCCATGCTGCCGATCAGCGCTTCAAACCCGGCGAAATATTCCGCATGCGCTTGCAAGGCGGCCGTATCGGGTTCGACCGTGACGCAGCGCACCGGCAACACATCGTCCGCACACGCCCCTTGCGACAGCGCCGCATAGCCCGCCGCACCGCGCGCGCCGGTCTCGTCGTCGCCGCAGCGCTGCACGGGATGCCCCAGAAAATTCGCCAGCAGTTGCACCAGCCGAGGGTCGCGCGCACCGCCGCCCAAGGCCGCAATGCCCGCACCCGCCGCCGCACCCACCGCCGCGCCTACCGCCGTGCCCACCTCCGCACCATCACCCGCACCCACCGCCGCCGGCACGCCCAGGCCGCGCGCCGCCAGGCGCTTCAAGTGCCAGGCATGCAAGGCCACCACCGCGTCGATCACGGCGCGCGCCATGTGCGCTCGGCCATGGTGTCCCTTCAAGCCGACGAACCCCGCCGTGGCGCCTGCCGCTACCCCGCCCCCATTGATGAAAGGCAGAAAACGCAGGCCCTCGGCGCCCAGCCGCGCCGACATCGCGCAGTCCACCACGGCAGCCGCACCGACGGCCGCCTTATTGATTGCCGCCATATCGACGGCTGCCGTATCGACGGCCGCCGCATCGACGGCCGCCGCATCGGCGAACGGCATCGTGCGCGCCAGCCACGCCACATTGGCCATCGACGACGGGCTGTTCTCTAGATAGAGCCGTTGGCTGGCGGGGCCGAACCGCACGATGGCGCCCACGTCTGGCTTGGGCTCGCGCGCGGGCGCCACCACCGCGTTCACGCACCACGTGCCAAACACCGCCACCGCGTGGCCGGTTTTTACCGCCCCCACCGCGGCCAACGATGCCAACAAATCAATCGCGCCCACCGCAATGGGCAGCCCCGCCGGCAAGCCGCAGGCGGCGGCGCGTGCCGGCAACAGGCGCCCGATAACCGTGCCGGCAGGCACGATGGGCGGCAACGCTCGCGCCATCAGGTCGGACAAGCCCGCGGCCTCAAACGCCATCGCCGACCACGCGCCGGAATCCAAAGACAGCAAGCCCGCCGTGCTGACATCACTGGCGTCGGTGGCGGCCTGCCCGCTTAACAGGAACGTCAGGTAGTCCTTGGCGAACAGCAGCTGCCGGATCTTCCGGTGCTCGCCGCCATGCACATCGAACAGCTCAGCAGCGATCAGGCTGGATTGGCCCGCCCAAGGCCGGCAACCCACCTCCTGATACAAGGCGTCGCCCCAGCGCTGCGCCACGGTGCGGGCGCGAGCGGCGGCGCGCTGGTCAGTGGAAGCCACGGCGCGCCCCGCCAACAGCCGTCCTTGTTCGTCCAGCGCATAGAGCCCGGCGCCATGACCGGTGCAGCTCAAGGCACGTATGTTGACCACGCGTGGCCCCAACTGTTCGGCCACGCTGCGCAGGGCGCGCATCAGCGCGGATTCGATGGCGTCCGCGCTCAGCTCGCATCCCCCGCCAGGCAGGTGCGTATACGGCAACGCGCCCCCCGAAGCGGCCAGCGTGGCTCCCGTCCCGGCCTCGAAGGCAACTGCCTTCAGGCCCGTGGACCCCATGTCGATACCCAGGAATATGTCGGCGTTCATGTTATGACATTGTCTACAGATATTTTTCGCAGGATAGCAGTGTTTCCCCTAGTAAAAGAAATAATTACGCTGCCATATAGTTCAGTCGATGTCATAACAACGAGTTGGACCAATCAGGTCCACGCCACCGGGTATCCGAGCCACCAGGCATTGGATCAATGCGAGGAAAAGGAGCGCAACATGAGAAGAGATTTCTTGAAGACCGTAGCTGCTGCGGGCGCCAGCCTGGCAGGAGCCAATGCCTTTGCCCAAAACGCGCCCGCAGCGCAAGGAACCGGGCTGAAAGGCGCCAACAACGACGTATATGTGATGAACGTCATGGTGTCCGGGGTGGAGTACTGGTTCCCGGTGTACGAAATGATGAAGCAGCTGGGTCAGACCCTTGGCGTGAAGACGCGCTATTCCGGCACGCCGGAGTACGACGTCAACAAACAACTGGCGTCGTTTGAACAAGAGCTGGCGCGCAAGCCCGCCGGCATCCTTTTGCATCCGATGAACCCCGACCCCTTCATCGAACCCATCAACCGCGCGGCCGCCATGGGCATCCCGGTTGTCACCTTCGCGGCCGACTCCCCCAATTCCAAGCGCGTGTCGTTCGTCACGTCCGACAACGAACGCGAAGGCGTGCAGGCTGCCGACGCCATTGCAGCCGCCTTGAACGGCAAGGGCGATTACGCCGTGCTGGAGAACCCGGGGCAGGACAATCACGACCGCCGCATCGCCGCCTTCATCAACCGCATGAAGACCAAATACCCGGGCATGAAGCTCGTGGGCCGCGCGGCCAGCAATCAAGACCCCAACAAGGCGTATCAAGCCACCTTGAGCCTGGCGCAAGCCAATCCCAACCTGGCCGCGCTTTTCATGCCCGAGGCGAATTCCGCGCTGGGCGCCGCGCAGGCCAGCATCGAGACCAAGAAGAACATCAAGGTGCTGTGTTGCGACGTCAACGCGAAGATTCTGGACATGATCAAGTCGGGCGAAGTCTATGGCTCCGTGAACCCGAACCAGGGCGTGCAGGGCTACATGGGCATGATGCTGCTGTTCCTGGCGCGCAACCAGCAACTGATCGACCCGATGAACGACGCCAAGCGCAACGGCACCAATCCGATGGCGGTGCCGTTCCTGGACAATGGCCTGTCGATTGTCAGCAAGGCCAACGCCGACGACTTTTACTGGGATAAATACCTGGCCCGCCGCGGCACCAAGGGCATTAACGAATGAGCGCGCCTCCGCCACTGCTGGCGCTACACGGCATCGCCAAGCGTTTCGGCGCATCGCGGGCGCTGGCCGGCGTGCACTTCTCGCTGCAACGGGGCGAAATCCACGCCCTGTGCGGCGAGAACGGCGCCGGCAAGTCAACGTTGATGAAGATCATCGACGGCATCTACACGCCCGACGAAGGCGACATCCATCTGGATGGCGAACGCGTGGTCATCAATGGCCCCGCGCACGCCATGCAACTGGGCATCGGGCTGGTCCACCAAGAGATCGCGCTGTGCGGCGACGCCACGGTGGCGGAGAACATCTTCATGCCGGAAATTTCCACGCGCCCGCGCGCCTGGATGGACTTCGCCAGCCTGAATGCCCGCGCAGCCCAAGTGCTGGCCCGGCTGGGGCAAGACATCGACCCCGCGCTACGCGTGGACGAACTGGGCATTTCCAGTCAGCAACTGGTGGAAATTGCCAAGGCGCTGACGCTGAACTGCAAGGTGCTGATCCTGGACGAACCCACCGCGGCGCTGACCGAAGTGGAGTCCGCCGCCCTCTTTCGCGTCTTGCACGACCTGAAGGCGCAGGGGATCGGCATCATCTATATCAGCCATCGCATGGCCGAGATCTTTCAGCATTGCGATCGCGTCACCGTGCTGCGCGACGGGCGCGACGTGCTGTGCGCCCCGCTTGCGGACTTGAGCCCCGATGCGCTGGTGCGGGGCATGGTCGGGCGGGACCTGGGCAGCTACTACCCGCCCAAGCAAGGCGATAACGCGGGCGATGACAACGCAGATGCCCCGCTGCTGCAAGTCGACAACATCGCTGATGACGTTGCCGTGCACGGCATTTCGTTCACGCTCAAACGCGGAGAAATCCTGGGCGTGTCCGGCCTGATGGGCGCCGGCCGCACCGAGCTTGCGGAAACGCTGTGCGGCTTGCGGCGCGCACGCCGCGGCGAAGTCCGCCTGCGCGGCAAGCTGCTGCGGCTGCGCCGCTATGGCGACGCCCTGCGCCACGGCATCGCCTACCTGAGCGAAGACCGCAAGGCCGCCGGCCTGTTCCTGGAGCTGCCCATCGAACAGAACGTATCGTCCATGGCGCTCAAGCGCATCAGCTCACGCTTCGGGCTGCTGCGCCGGCAAGCCGAACGGCGGCTGGCGCTGGAATTGGGCGCGCGCTTGAAGCTCAAGTCCGACGGCGTGGCCATCGACACCGCCAGCCTGTCCGGCGGCAACCAGCAAAAGGTAGCCATCGCAAAACTGCTGGCGACCCGGCCCGCCATCTTGCTGATGGACGAACCCACGCGCGGGGTGGACGTGGGCGCGAAGTCCGAGATTCACCACATCCTGCGCGACCTGGCCAATCAGGGCGTGGGCGTGGTGGTGATTTCGTCCGAGCTTCCGGAAATCATCGGCCTGTGCGACCGCGCGCTGGTGATCCGCGACGGCCGGCTGGCCGGTGAATTGGCAGCAAGCGAAATGAGCGAAGAGCGCCTGCTAAGACTGGCGTCGGGCCTCACCGCCGAGGAGACAATCTGATGTCCGAACTTAAACCTTCCCCCTCGGCCGACGCGGCGCTGATGCCCGAGGCCGGTCTCACGGCCCGCCGGCCCGCGCCCGAAAGCAAGCTGCGGCACAAGCTGGCAAGCATGCGTGAAGCGGGCTTGCTGCTGATCATCGCCTTGCTGGCCATCGGCATGAGCTTCGCGTCGCCGCACTTCCTGACGTGGGAGAACATCCGGGCGATGCTGTTGTCGTTCTCCATCGAAGGCATCGTGGTGGTCGGCATGACCTTGCTGGTGATCGTGGGCGGCATCGACCTGTCAGTGGGTTCCGTCGTGTGCATGGCCATGGTGATAACCGGCAAGCTGTTTCTGATGGGGGTGGACCCCTGGACCGCCAGCCTGGCCGCCATTGGCGCAAGCGCCATCGTGGGCGCGCTGATCGGCTTGTGCGTTACCCGGATCGGGCTCAGCCATTTCATCGCATCACTGGCCTTCATGGTGATCGTGCGGGGTCTGTCGCTGGCCATCACACAAGGCACGCCGCAGTCGTTGTTTTCGCTACCGGCGCAGTTCAAATTCATTGGCCAGGGCGTCATCGGCGGCATCCCGGCGGTGATCCTGATCTTCGCCACGATTGTTCTTATCAGCGACTTCGCGCTGCGCCGCGCCGCCCTGCTGCGCAAGGTCTTCTACACCGGCAGCAACGAGAAAGCCGCGCTCTATTCCGGCATCCGCACGGGCCACGTGAAATTCTGGGTCACCGTGCTGTGCTCGGCGCTGGCGGGGGTGGCGGGCGTGGTCTACACCGCGCGCTTCGGCGCCGCCACGCCCACCTTCGGCCTGGGCATGGAGCTGAACGTCATCGCCGCCGTCGTGATTGGCGGCGCCAGCCTGAAAGGCGGTTCGGGCACCGTGCTGGGCGCCGTGCTGGGGCTGGCGCTGCTGTCGGTGGTGACCAGCTCGCTCATCCTGCTGGACGTATCACCGTACTGGCAAGACGTGGTCAAAGGATTGATTCTGCTTGCCGCCGTCACCGTCGATCATCTTATGAACGTCAAGAAGGGACACCGATGAACATCACCACATTGGGCGCATCCGGCATCACCTGCGAATCCGTCGGGCTGGGCACCTGGGCAATGGGCGGCTGGATGTGGGGAGGCGGCGATGACGCCGCCGCCATCGACGCCATCCGCGCATCGGTTGACGCAGGCGTGCGCCTGATCGACACCGCGCCCGCCTATGGCCTGGGCCATGCCGAGTCCCTGGTGGGCACGGCTTTGAAAGGCCGCCGCCACGACGCCATCATCGCGACCAAATGCGGGCTGGTGTGGCACACCCGGCAAGGCGCGCATTTCTTTGACGAAGACGGCAAGCCCGTGCACCGCTTTCTTGGCCGCGAGTCGATCTTCCATGAAGTCGAACAAAGCCTTGCGCGTTTGCAGACTGACTACATCGACCTGTACATCACGCACTGGCAAGACAGCACCACGCCGGTCGCTGAGACCATGGACGCCTTACTGACGCTTAAGCGGCAGGGAAAGATTCGCGCCATCGGCGTCAGCAACGTGTCTGCCGACACCCTGGCGGAATACCTGCAACATGGCCAGGTCGACGCCATCCAGGAACGGTACAGCCTGATTGATCGCGACCTTGAGTCCACCTTGCTGCCCTTGTGCCGGGACCATGGCGTGGCATCACTAGGCTATTCGTCGCTGGCGCTAGGCCTGCTGGCCGGTCCGATCGACCCGGCGCGCCAATTCACCGGCGACGACCAGCGCGCAGGCAACCCGCGCTTTTCCGCCGCCAACCGCTTGCGGCTACAGACCTTCTTCCAGGACCTGGAACCCGTGCGGCAACGCATCGGATGTTCGCTGGCGCAACTGATGATCGCCTGGACCACGCGCCCGGGCGGCGTCACGCTGGCCCTGTGCGGCGCGCGCACGCCAGAGCAGGCGCGCCAGAACGCGGGCGCGGCATCCATCAGCCTGGACGCCGACGCCATCGCTGCTATCAACACGGCGGCTGAATGCCATCTCTCGGCGTTGGACTGAGCATCAGATTCGTCACATCCGATTCGTCACATCCGATTCGCTGCATCCGTTTCGCTGCATCCGATCGCTGCATCCGTTTCCCTAAATCCGATTCGTCGCATCCGTTTCGCCACACCCGTTTCGCTACATCCGATTCTCCGCATGCGCCGCCCCCTCCCACATCAAGGACGCCAAGATGCCGCAAGATAAAACCGCCCGCCTGAACCGACTGCTGAACCGCGGACGTTGCCTGGACATCGCCGTGGACCACGGGGTCTGCAACGAACCCAGCTTCCTGGATGGCCTGGAAGACATGCCCGCCGTCATCGAGCAACTGGCTGCCGCGCGGCCCGACGCCATCCAGCTCAACTTCGGCCAGGCCGACCTGCTGCAACACCGCGCCGGCCGCGACAAACCCGCGCTGGTCATGCGCCTGGACATGGGCAACCCCTACAACGCCACCACGCACCGCGTGATGTGGGCGGTATTGCAAAACACGCAGGACCCCGTACTGCCCGCCATCCAGATGGACGCAGCCTGCGTCGTCGTCAATCTGTTCATGCTGCCCGACGAACCCGACCTGTTCCGCCAATGCGTCGCGAACATCGCCCGAGTGCGGGCCGACTGCGACCGCTATGGCATGCCGCTGATGATCGAGCCGCTGGTCATGGCGCCGCACTCCGCCAAAGGCGGATACATGGTCGACGGCGACGCCGAAAAAATCGTGACCCTGGTGCGCCTTGCCCGCGAAATGGGCGCCGACATCATCAAGGCCGACCCCACCACCCACACCCAAGACTTCCACCGCGTCGTGCAAGCCGCACGCTGCCCGGTACTGGTGCGCGGCGGAGGCCGGGAAGATCTGCGACGCGTATTCGAAAGATCGCGCGAACTGCTGGACCAAGGCGCGGTGGGCTTGGTATACGGGCGCAACGTCTACCAACATGCCAACCCGCAAGCGGTAGTGCAGGCGCTGATGGCGATGATTCATCAAAACGCCAGCGCGCAAGATGCGTGGGGCGTGTATGAACAAGGGGGCATTGGGGCCCTTCAGCCAGCATAGACAGGCCCCGCTTCAATCAAGGTGGGGACGGGCGCTAGTGACGATGTCTTCGGCCGCGGCGGTTACCCCCGCCGCCCATAACACCCTAAAAACATTTCCACTGCCGCATCCGCCACGCGCTTGCTCTCGGCGTCGCCCAGCGGCGGTTGCCCCAGCGTGACCTGGGGCCAGAAGGCGAAGCTCTTCACCAGACCTTGCAACTGGTGCCCGGCAAAGTCCGGGTCCACATCGGTCAGCTTCCCGTCTGCAATCGCCGCGCGTATCCACGCCGTCACGCCGCCCTCTTTTTCACCCATGCGGCACACGATGCCCTGCGCGCGTTCGGGGGAATGGATGATTTCGGCCATCGCTACGCGCGCCAGATCAATGAAATTCGGGTCGGCCAGCAGCGCGAGCTTTTGCATCAGCAACTGCCGCAACTGCTCGTCCAGGGCAACGTCGGCCCGATACGGAAGATCAACGCTGGCGATACTGCTGGCCCATAGCGCTTCAAGGATGTGAGAGAACAGTTCTTCCTTGCTGGGGAAATGGTTGTAGACCGTGCGCTTGGACACGCCCGCCGCGGCGGCGATGCGGTCCATGCTGGTGGCCTCAAAGCCAGCCGTTCGAAACTCTTCCACCGCCGCCCGCACGATGGCCTCGCGTTTGCGATCGGTCAGGCGTTGGGGGGGACGGGGCATGGCGGCTTCAGGCTCGACGGGTTAACGTGCTGCGGATTTTACACTGGTCAGTGTACTTTTCAGAAAAACGAAACTACACTGCGCAGTGTAATTTTCTGCCTGGAATGCTTACCGTGACCGCCCTGACCTCCTGCCCGCAATCCTCGCCACCCCGCTACGCCGAATCGCCCCAACACCGGGACGGCCGCTTTCGCAACCCGCTGCCGCGCCCGTCGCTGGGCTTCTGGCAAGGCTTGAAACTGACCTGGACGTTCTTCTTCGCCAAGCCCAAGCACACCGTGCCGGACCGCGCCATCCCCGTGCGCGCAATCGACATCGCAGCGCTGGAAGCCGCGCCCGACCGCAGCCTGTACCGCCTGGGGCATTCGACCATTCTGATGAAGCTGCGCGGCCGCTATTGGCTGACCGACCCGGTGTTTTCCGAACGCGCGTCCCCCGTGCAATGGGCTGGCCCCGCGCGCTTCCATGCGCCCCCGATCTCCATCGAAGACCTGCCGCCCATTGCCGGCGTAATCCTGTCGCACAACCATTACGACCACCTGGACCGCGCCGCCATCGCCAAGCTGGCCGGCAAAACCGCCCGCTTCATCACGCCGCTGGGTGTGGGCGACCAGCTCATCGCCTGGGGCGTGGACCCCGCCCGCGTCGAACAGCTGGACTGGTGGCAATCCACCGACGCCGACGGCCTGCGCCTGACCGCCACCCCGGCCCAACATTTCTCGGGCCGCGGCCTCGCCGACACCGACCGCAGCCTCTGGGCGTCATGGGTCATCCAGGACGCCGACTTCCGCGTGTTCTTCAGCGGCGACAGCGGCTACTTCGACGGCTTCAAAGCCATCGGCGACGCCTACGGCCCCTTCGACCTGACGCTGATGGAAACCGGCGCCTATGACAAGCGCTGGGCTTTCGTCCACATGCAGCCCGAAGAAACGCTGCAAGCGCATCAGGATCTGCGTGGCCGCTGGCTGCTGCCGATTCACAACGGCACCTTTGATCTGGCGCTGCATCCGTGGGAAGAACCGTTCGAACGGATCATGGCGCTGGCAAAGGAAAATGACGTCTCGCTGACCACGCCCATGATGGGTGTGCGGGTGAACATGACGGCGCCGGGGGTGGGTACGCCGTGGTGGAGAAAGGGCGGCGTCACGCCATAATCGCTCCAGTACAATCCGGGGTTTGGCGACGTTGTGATCGCCCACCCTCTGGACCAAAGCATGTTGCGACTGTCTGAAATCAAGCTGCCGTTGAACCACACGCCCGAAGAATTGCCTGCCGCGATTCTTAAGAAACTAGGCGTACCGGCCAGCGATCTGCGCGGCTTCACCATCTTTTTGCGCAGCTACGACGCGCGCAAGAAACACAATATCCTGCTGACCTATACGCTGGATATCGACATCGAAAATGAAGCCGCGCTGCTTCAGCGCTTTCACGATGATCGCCACGTCAAGCCGACGCCCGACACCGAATACAAATTCGTCGCCCAAGCGCCCGCCACGCTGAGCAAGCGCCCCATCGTCATCGGCACCGGCCCCTGTGGCCTGTTCGCCGGACTCGTCCTGGCGCAGATGGGCTTCAAGCCCATCATCCTGGAACGCGGCAAGGCGGTGCGTGAACGCACCAAAGACACCTGGGGCCTGTGGCGCAAACGTATCCTGAACCCGGAATCGAACGTGCAGTTCGGCGAAGGCGGCGCAGGCACGTTCTCGGATGGCAAGCTCTACAGCCAGATCAAAGACCCCAAGCACTACGGCGAAAAGGTCCTGAAAGAATTCGTGCTGGCCGGCGCACCGGAAGAAATCCTGTTCGTCAGCAAGCCGCACATCGGCACGTTCCGCCTGGTGGGCATGGTGGAAGTGATGCGCGACACCATCACCAAGCTGGGCGGCGAAGTGCGCTTTTCCAGCAAGGTTGAAACGCTGCACCGCGAAAACGGCCAGGTGACGGGCGTGACGCTTGCCAACGGCGAGCACATCGAAGCCGACCACGTCGTGCTGGCCATCGGCCACAGCGCACGCGATACGTTCCAGATGCTGCACGAGCAGGGCGTGTTCATGGAAGCCAAGCCGTTCTCGATCGGCTTTCGGATCGAACACCCGCAATCGCTGATCGACCGCGCCCGCTTCGGCCCCAGCGCCGGCCACCCGATTCTGGGTGCGGCCGACTACAAACTGGTGCACCACGCCAGCAACGGGCGCTCGGTGTACAGCTTCTGTATGTGCCCGGGCGGCACCGTCGTGGCCGCCACGTCGGAACCGAACCGCGTCGTCACCAACGGCATGAGCCAGTACTCGCGCAACGAACGCAACGCCAACGCCGGCATCGTGGTGGGCATTTCACCCGAGGTGGATTACCCCGAACACGTGTTGGCCGGCGTGGACTTTCAGCGCAAGTGGGAATCGCAGGCGTATGTGCTGGGCGGCGAAACGTACAGCGCGCCGGGTCAGCTGGTGGGGGATTTTCTGGATGGCAAGGCGTCGACGGAATTCGGTTCCGTGCTGCCGTCGTATACGCCGGGCGTGCATCTGACCGACCTGGCCACCGCACTGCCCGACTTCGCGATTACCGCCATTCGTGAAGCGCTGCCGGCGTTTGATAAGACGATCAAGGGTTTCGGCATGCACGACGCCGTGCTGACCGGCGTGGAAACGCGCACGTCGTCGCCCGTTCGCATCAAGCGTGACAACGACACGCTGCAAAGCCTGAACACCAAGGGCTTGTTCCCGGCGGGCGAAGGCGCGGGTTATGCCGGCGGGATTCTGTCGGCGGGCGTAGACGGCATCAAGATCGCCGAAGCGGTGGCCTTGAGCATCATGGCCCGCCAGGGGTAATGGCGGCCGCTTGCCACTAGGGCTTGTCGGCTTTGGCCTGTTGCGCCCGGTATTCCGGCACCGTGACGCCGCCGACGCCCCAGTTTTCCATTTCGACTTCGTCAATCACGACGAACGTGGAGGCGTGCGGCTTGCCCAGCACCTCAAACAGCAAATCACTGACGCCTTTGATCAGCGCGCGCTTCTGTTCGGGCGTCGTCGCCGTTGCGCCGGGCGCGGTGCCTTCACGCGTGACCTTGATATTGACGTAGGGCATGTTGTTCTCCTTTGAATCAAGCGTTGCCGCGGGGGGATGAGGGTCGTGAATGTTGAAGGTCAGGCGCCCGCCACCTGCCCGCCATCGACATGCAGGATTTCACCGGTCACAAAACCGGCGTCCTCAAGATACATCACCGCCTGCGCCACGTCGGCAATTTCGCCCAGGCGCTTCATGGGATGCAAAGCCGCCAATGCCTGATGCGAATCGGGCGCATGCATGGGCGTCTTGATGATGCCGGGCGACACCGCATTGACGCGAATATTCCGGGTCGCGTATTCGATAGCCAGGCTGCGCGTGGCGGCGGCCAGCCCGCCCTTGGTCAACGACGCCAGCACGGACGGCACGTTGGAATTGGCGTGGTCCACCAGCGTCGTGGTGATTTGCACGATGTGGCCGCCACCCTGCTTCAACATGGCGTCCACGGCGTGCTGCGTCGTATAGAAAAAGCCGGCCAGGTTCGTCGACAGCATGTCGCGGTACTGCTGTTCCGTATAGGCAGTAAACGCGTTGGCGATGAAAATGCCGGCATTGTTCACCAGCGTGTCCACCCGCCCAAAGCGGGCCAGCGCCTGCTCCACCACAGCCTTGCCCGTGGCGAGGTCGCCGATATCCCCGGCGATGGTCAGGTAGTTGGGATCGTCCGACGGCTGGATCGACCGCGACGTTCCCACCACCCGGTAACCGCGATCCAAAAATGCCCGGGCGATGCCCTCGCCCAGCCCTTGCGACGCGCCCGTAACGATGGCGACTTTCTGTTCGTTGCTCATGATGTTTCCTTCTTAACGTGGTTGGTGTGAGAGGAACATTAGGCGTATCGGCGCTGTTCGAAAATCCGCTAATCTTGCGCAATGGCTGATAAAAAACGCACAGACCCCGACTGGCAGGACATCCGTGTTTTCCTGGCGCTTGCGCGCTACGGCAGCCTGTCGGCCGCCGCGCGGGCGTTGTCGACCAACCATTCGACGATTTCCCGGCGGCTGCACTCGCTTGAGGCCACCCTGGGCGAAACGCTGGTCGAACGCCGGCCCGACGGCTACGTGCTGACCGCCGCCGGCTCGCATGCGCTGGCCGCCGCCAGCGACATGGAAGCCGCCGTCCACACCTTGGGCAGAGGCGGCGCGGACAGCGCGTTACGGGGCTTGGTGCGGATCAACGCCCCGCCCGCCTTGTCGCAGGGTTTTCTAGTCGGCAGGCTTGCCCAGCTGCCGCTGCGGCATCCCGGCATCGATATCGACCTGGCCACCGATTTGCGGTCGGTAAGCCTTGAGCGGCATGTCACCGACATCGCGGTACGGCTGGGCCGCCCGCAAGACGGCGACTTCATTGCGAAAACACTGGGGCACATGGGGTTTGGCTTCTATGCCGAACCGGCGCTTTGCAAACGTATGGAAAGCGGCGCCGAACCGGTGTTTGTGGGCTTTGACGAAGCCAATGCCTATCTGCCCGAAGCGGCGTGGCTGGCCCGCCGCTTTCCGCGGGCGCGCATGATTTTTCGCGCCAATAACCAAGTGGCGCAGGCCTTGGCGGCGCAGTCCGGCGTGGGCATTGCGCTGCTGCCGCACTACATCGGACGCACCACGCCAGGGCTGCAAGCATGCCCCCTGGAAGCCCCCCCTGCCCCGCGCGAAATCGTGCTGCTGACGCGCCGGCAAGACCGCAAGGACGCGCCGATCCAGACGGTGGCGGACTATCTGATCCAGGTGTTCGCGGACGAAAAGGCGCTGTTTGAAGCCTGACGCTGCCGCACGGCCTCTTGAAACCTGCAAACCCGATCCCACATTTGCGCTATGGCGGGGTAGCGCAGCTTGAAAGAACTCCATGCAGCAGCGTCCTACGCCCGTCTGAACCAGACCTTTATCGGGAGACGAACATGGCAACGTATCCATTTTTCGATAGCGGCATCCGTTCCGCCCTGGACACCCTGCAACAGCTGGACAACATCCTGCGATCTTCGACCGCGCCTTCCAACCTGCGGTCCACGGCGCGCGCAGGCTTTCCGCCCGTGAACGTGGGCGCAAGCGCCGACTCGATTGAAGTCGTGGCGTTTGTGCCGGGCATAGACCCGGACGCGCTTGAGGTCACCATGGAAAAAGGCCTGCTGACGATTTCCGGCGAACGGCGCGAAGAAGAACCTGCCGGGCAAGCCACCCTGTACGCACGCGAACGCGCACATGGCCGTTTCAGCCGCGTGGTGGAATTGCCCAGCGACGCCGATCCGGAAAACATCCAGGCGCGCTACACCGACGGCTGCCTTTGCATTTCCATCGGCAAGCGCGAATCCGCCAAGCCGCGCCTGATTTCCATCCAATGAACACTGGCCGACGACACAGGAGGATCATCATGGAAGAACGCAACCAAGTGGCCGCCACGCGCGGCTCGGAATCCTTGACCAAGGTCTCGAACGAGAGCAACCGCGCGGCCACCCTGCCTGCGGTGGACATCTACGAGAACGCCACCGGCATTACGCTGCTGGCCGACCTGCCCGGCGTGTCCAAGGACAGGCTGTCGATCAAGGTGCAGGCGAACGAACTGTTGATCGAAGGCGAAGCCGCGGTGCAGGTGCCGGCCGAGGTGCGCCTGGTGCACAACGAACTGCGCGAACCGTTGTTCCGCCGCAGCTTCACGCTGGGCCACGACCTGGACAAGGACAATATCTCGGCCAACTTGAAGCACGGCGTGCTGACGTTGCAGATTCCGCGGCTGCGCGAAGCACAGCCCCGCAAAATCTCGGTCAAGGTGACGTGATCTTGTGACGCGGCTTCGGTCGCCAATGCTTCAATCGTCAACGCGGCAACGATGGGCGGGCATGTCGGGAACGACGCGGCCCGCCCATCGGCTCATCAAGCCATCTTGTAGCGGGCGGCGGCGCTGGCCATCTTGATATCGCCCAGCAGCGCCTGCCGCGCGCCGTCCAACGCCTCCCAGCGCGACGCCTCATGCAGCGGCGGAATCGTCACGGTCTCGCGCCGGTCAAAGCCCACCAGCGCCGCATCCACCAGTTCGCCCACGTCCATCACTTCCGGCAGCGCGTTGATGTCGATGCCCGCGCGTTGCCAGATTTCGGTGCGCGTGGCGGCGGGCAGCACGGCCTGCACATAGACGCCGGCGGGCGACAACTCTTCGTGCAACGCCTGCGACAGAAACAACATATAGGCCTTGGTGGCGCCATAAACCGCCATGCCGAACTGCGGCATGAAACCCACCACCGAACCGACATTCACGATGGCGCCCGTGCCGGCCTGCACCAGCCGCGGCGCAATCGCGCTGGCCAAGCGCGTGGGCGCGGTGCTGTTCAACCCCACCAATTGCGCGACCGCCTTGGGGGTTTGCGCGACAAAATTGCCCGTCTGGGCGGCGCCGGCGTTGTTGATCAAAATCTGGATACGAGCATCGTCGCGCAATCGCGCCTCGACTTGCTCAAGGTCTTCTTCGCGCGTCAGGTCTGCGGCAAGCACGTCGACCGCCACGCCGTGCTCTTGCCGCAAACGCGCCGCAGCGGCCTCAAGCCGGGCGACGTCACGCGCCACCAGCACCAGGTCGTGGCCGCGCTGTGCAAAGCGTTCGGCGTAGGTGGCGCCAATGCCCGAGGACGCGCCGGTAATCAAAACGGTAGGGGAAGTCATCTTGCGATTCTCTTTGTAAAGTGGAACGGAACACGCCGCGATAGGCAGCGGATCAACGCGCGTCGGCGTCGGCCAGCGCCGGGTAGTCGATGTAGCCTGCCGCGCCGCCGCCATAAAGCGTGGCCGGGTCCAACTGCGCCAGCGGCGCGCCGGTCTTCAGGCGCTGGACCAGATCCGGGTTGGAGATGAACGGACGCCCAAAGGCGAACAGGTCGGCATGGCCTTGGGCGAGCTGGGTTTCGGCCAGCTCCAAGCCATAGCCGTTGTTCGCGATATAGGTGTTCTTGAAGCGTTGGCGCAGCGAACCGTAGTCAAACGGCGCAACGTCGCGCGGGCCGCCCGTGGCGCCCTCCACCACATGCAGATAGACCACGCCCAGCGCATTGAGCTGGTCGGCGATGTAGTCAAACTGCGCCTGCGGATCGCTGCACGAAATGCCATTCGCGGGCGACACCGGCGAAAGCCGCACGCCCGTGCGGTCAGCCCCGACCTCATCCGCCACCGCCTGAGTCACCTCAAGCAACAGCCGGGCGCGGTTTTGCACCGAACCGCCGTACGCGTCGTTGCGCTGGTTGGCGCCGTCCTTGGCGAACTGCTCAAGCAGATAGCCGTTGGCGCCGTGAATTTCCACGCCATCGAAGCCCGCCGCAATGGCGTTCGCGGCCGCCCGACGAAAGTCTTCGACGATGCCGGGCAGCTCGTCCAGCGCCAACGCGCGCGGCGCCGACACCGGCTCAAAGCCATTGTTCACAAACGTCTTGGTCTCGGCGCGAATGGCGGACGGCGCCACGGGCGCGGCCCCGTTCTCTTGCAAGTCCACGTGCGACACGCGGCCCACATGCCACAGCTGAAGGAATATCTTGCCGCCCTTGGCGTGCACGGCCTGCGTCACCTGCCGCCAACCTTCGACCTGCGCAGCCGTGTAGATCCCCGGCGTGTCCTGATACCCCTGCCCCTGCTGCGAGATTTGCGTCGCCTCGGCAATCAACAAACCCGCCGAGGCGCGCTGGCTGTAATAGGTTGCGGCAAACCGGCTGGGAACAAAGCCCGCCTCGGCGCGGTTGCGCGTCAGCGGGGCCATCACGATGCGGTTGGAAAGCGTCAGGGGTCCCAGGGTGTAGGGCTGGAACAAAGCGTTGTCGGTCATGGTCAGGGTCCGTCGAAAAGGGTTGATCGCCGCGGCCGAAGGCGGTGCCTTGGGCGGGTCGCGGCGCTTGCTGGGTCGGTCAACGGCGTTAATGATGATGATCAACATCTAAATCGTCAAGCACTTTGATGATGGTCGACATCAATGTATATTCACTGCCTGGACGCGGCATTGACGTGTAGGCACGGGGCATCGGGCTGGCGAAATAAGCTGGCGAACTCAGACTCAGGAAATGAGACTCGCGAACTAAGACTGGCGAACTAAGACTCGAGAACTAAGACTCGCGAAATAAGGGTCACCACATGAAGGTCATGAAATGAAGGTAACCAAGGCGCAGGCGCAGGCCAACCGGGCGCACATCGTTGAGACCGCATCGGCGCTCTTCCGCGAGCGCGGCTACGACGGCGTCGGCGTGGCCGAATTGATGGCCGCCGCCGGGTTCACTCACGGCGGTTTCTACAAACACTTCCGGTCCAAGGCCGACCTGATGGCCGAAACCGCGGCATCGGGGCTGTCGCAATCCCTGGCAATGACGGGCCAGATGGACCTGGCCAAGTTCATCAACGTCTACGTGTCACGCGCGCACCGCGACGGACGCGGCGCCGGCTGCACCATGGCCGCCCTGTGCGGCGACGCCGCGCGCCAGACAGACGACGTCAAGGCCACCTTCGCGGCGGGCATCGAAGACATGCTGGCGGTGCTGGGCAAGGACGACGTTGCGTCGCAAGATTCAGAGCTGGCTGCGGACCCGAATTCAACCGCCAAGCGCGCCCGCGCCAAGCGCATTGATATGCTGGCGCACGTGATTGGCGCCGTCGCGCTGTCGCGCGCCTGCCCCGATGATTCCCCCCTGGCCGACGAAATCCTCGAAGCCTGCCGCAGCGAACTGCTGGCGTCTTTGGCGCCGAAAGCCGCCGGCTGATTCTTCGTTATTCCCGTATTCCCCGCCTATTTGACGGAGCAAGCCGACATGGCCGAGCACTACCTTGAAGACCTGACCCCTGGACAACGCTTCATCGGCGCCGCCCGCGTGCGCGTCACCCGGGAACGCATCAAAGCCTTCGCCGCAGAATTCGACCCGCAGCCGTTTCACCTGGACGAAGACGCCGCCAGCGCCACGCTATTCAAAGGCCTGGCCGCCAGTGGCTGGCACACCGCCGCGCTGACCATGCAGCTGCTGGTCGCCAGCGAATTCAAACCGGCAGGCGGCATCATCGGCGCGGGCGTGGACGAAATTCGCTGGCCGATGCCGGTACGCCCGGATGATGAATTGAGGATCGAAAGCGAAGTGCTGGAGGTGCGGCCGTCGAAGACGCGCCCCCAGCAAGGCTTGGTGAAGGCGCGCACGACGACGCTGAATCAGAAGGATGAGGTGGTGCAGATCTTCGTCAGCAATTTGGTCGTACAGCGTCGCGGGGAGTAAGGGGCGAAGGATAGAGGGCGAGGGATAAAGGGGTGAGGGATAAAGGGCGGGCGTGTCTGGGGCCTTAATCTGGCCGTCACCGCTAGCTGGTCTTCACCGCGAGCTAGCCTTCGCCGCTAGCTAGCCTTCACCGCTAGCTGGCCTGCTCCGCGCTCATCCTTCTTCGACCGCCAACGCAAAGTACGCGGCCGCCCCGTCGTTATCACGCGTCAGCACAGCGCGCACCCGCACGCTCTGCGCGCCGCCATCCTTCGCGCGCATTTTTGCGCCAAAGGCAGCGGTCGGCTTGCCGTGCCGCATCTTCTTCAAACGCGCCCCGCCATCGGCAAACACGCTCATCAGCCCGTCGCCCATCAGCTCTGCCTTGCCGTAGCCCAGCATCTGCGCCAGCGCCGTGTTGGCGGACTCGCAGCGCAGGTCGGCATCCAGCAGCGCCATCCCCTGCACCGTCAACTCAAACACCGCTTCGAATCGCGCTTGCTGGTCCCGTAGCGACTGTTCCGTCAGCTTGCGCGCGGTGTTGTCCATGCTGATGCCCACGATCTTGACGATGCGCCCATCAAAGTCGCGCACGGGCGTCGCGCGCGACGAGATCCAGCGCAGGCTGCCGTCCGGCTGGATCAGGCGAAAGTCGAATTCGTGCGCATTGCCCGTGCGTAGCGATTCCTCGTACGCAGCGTTCATCATCGGCACGTCATCGGCGTGCACGTGCTTCCAGAAGCTCTCGTTGCTGACAATCCGCCAGCCGTACACGGCTTCAACGTTGGACGAGTAGCTGACGTCGTCCGTGATCAGGTTCCATTCCCACGTGACGATGCGCGCGCCCTCTTGCGCCAGCTTCATGCGCGCTTCGCTTTCCATGATCTCGGCCATGTAGCGGCGGCGCGTATCGGTCATGGGCATCGCCACCGCGCTTGATGCGCCTGCCTCCTCCCGCGCCTGCTCGCCGTAGCGCAGCCAGATCCAGTTCACGCCCAGAAACGCCGCCAGCTTGCGCAGCTTTTCGTAATCGATCTCGCCGCCCTTGGTCCATTTATGAACGGCGGGGCGCGACACGTTGAGCGCCGTGGCGACGGCTTGGAGTGTCAGTTGCTTGTGTTCAAGCAGCTCTTTCAAGCGAAACGCAAAGCTGTCTTCGGTCATGTTCACGCCCCTTCAGCCGCGGCAATTCCCCGCCACCGCTTGAAAAACGCCGCGCAAGCACGACGATGAAAAACACCGGTCGTTACAAACGCGCGGTTTTCCGATAGATGCTTGTGCATGGAAGAAGTCTTGCCTACATTGAGTTAATTACTGGTTAATGTAAACCAGTGGTTTACTGACAACAAGAAAAACAAACCTAACAAACACAACAAACACAACAAACACAACAAACACAAAAAAATCTGTGCGCAACGACGCATGAGAGGAGACAACGTGAAAACATCCGCGCCACGCCGCGACGGGTTCCTGACCCTATGCACGCTTACCGCCGTGCTGGTGACCGTCATCGCCATGGTTCGCTGGCCCGCCGAAGCCGCTGCAACCGCTAACGTCTTGTTCGATTGGTCGACGCGCTCGTTCGGGTCGGTCATTCAAATATTTGTCTTTGGCTGTGTCATCGCCTGCATCGCGCTGGCGTTCAGCAAGTATGGCAACGTGCGCTTGGGCGATGGCAAGCCCGAGTACTCGACGCTGTCATGGATCTTCATGTTCATCTGCGCCGGCATGGGGTCGTCAACCTTGTATTGGGGCGTGATGGAATGGGCCTATTACTACCAGTCGCCCGGCCTGAATGTCGCCGCCGGCACGCGCGACGCGCTGGAATACAGCATCAGCTATTCCTTCTTTCACTGGGGCCTGAGCGCCTGGGCGGTATACGCCCTGCCCTCGCTCGCGATGGCCTACCACTTCCATGTGCGCAAGAAGGCGGGCTTGAACCTCGCGTCCATCATCCAGGCCATTACAGGGTTTCGCGCCACGGGTCCGGTCGGACGCTTAGCAGACCTGATTTTCCTGCTGACGATGTTCGGCGCGCTGACGGTTTCCATCGCCCTGACCGCAACCACCTTCACGCGCGGCCTTGCAAGCCTGGCCGGCACCCCCGACACCTTCACCATGCAGTTGATCGTGATCGTCGGCGTGTCCGCGCTGTTCTCGGCAAGCGCCTACATCGGCATCGCCAGCGGCATGAAACGCCTGAGCCATATGGTCTGCTGGGGCGCGCTGCTGCTGGCCGCCGTCGTCTTCGTCGTCGGCCCCACCCAGTTCTCCGGCAACAACATCGTCAACGGCCTGGGCCTGATGCTGCAGAACTACATCCGCATGAGCCTCTTCACCGACCCCGCCGGCGACGGCGCCTTCAACCGCGGCTGGACGGTGTTCTATTGGCTGTGGTGGGTGTCGTACTCGCCGGGCGTGGCGATGTTCGTGGCGCGCGTCTCCAAGGGTCGCAAAATCAAGGACGTCATCGGCGCCCTCTTGCTGGGCGGCAGCGCCGGCTGCTGGTTCTTCTTCGGCGCGCTGGAAAGCTACTCGATGCACCAGTTCATGTCAGGCGCGATCGATGTCCCGCACATCTTGAAGGAGCACGGCGGCGAGACGGCCGTCGAAATGCTGCTAAGCGCGCTGCCCGCCGGCAAACTTTTCCTGGCCCTGTACCTGGCGATCATGATCGTCTTCCTGGCGGCGCACGTTGATGCCGTCGCCTATGCCGTGGCCGCCACCACCACGCGCAACCTGTCCGAAGGCGCAGACCCCACGCCCACCAGCCGCGTCTTCTGGTGCATAGCGCTGACGCTCGTGCCGCTGGCGATGCTGTTCACCAAAGCGTCGCTGGAAACCATGAAGACCGCGGTGGTGCTCACCGCCATCCCCTTCCTGTTCATCCTCGCCATCAAGCTGTTCGGCCTGTTCCGTTGGCTGATGCAGGACTACGGGGATGTTCCGGCGCACTTGATCGAATCGGCCGCACAGCCGGGATCAGAAGAAGCCGTCGTGACGGACCTGCGTCAGGCGGTCCAGAAGCCACGCGCTGTCGCAAACGGATAGCCCTGCACGAACGGGCACGCGGTAAGCGCCGCCCGCTTCCCAATCTATCGCTGGCCCCCACGCCAGCACTTCCATGGAGACCATCATGACCCCCATCCCCCAGTTGCCCGCCAATTTCTGCGCCGACGAAGAAAACGCCTGGACCCTGCCCGCCTCGTACTACACCCAGGACGCGGTCTTCGATTACGAGAAAGAGCAGGTGTTCGCCAACATGTGGATCTGCGTCGCCCATCGCAGCGAACTGGCTGCGCCTAACGACTACGTCACGCGCGACATCATCGGCGAGAGCATCATCGTGCTGCGCGACCGTGAAGGCATCCTGCGCGCCTTCTACAACGTCTGTCCGCATCGGGGCCACCAATTGATGCAAGGCAGCGGCCGCGCCAAGAACGTCATCACCTGTCCGTACCACGCCTGGACCTTCAAGCTGGACGGCGAACTGGCCCTTGCCCGCAACTGCGACAACGTACCCAACTTCGACCGTGACAATGCCAGCCTGGTCCCCATCAAGGTCGAAGAAGCCGCGGGCTTCATCTTCATCAACATGAACCCGGACGCCGGCTCGGTAGAGGACCAGCTCCCCGGTTTCGAAGCCCGCCTGCGCGCCGCCTGCCCGGTGGTGGACGACCTGCACCTGGCCGCCCGCTTCGTCACGGACACGCCCGCCAATTGGAAGTCCATCGTTGACAACTACCTGGAGTGCTACCACTGCGGCCCCGTACACCCCAGCTTCGCGGACTCTGTCCAAGTCGACAAATACAACCACACCATGCACGGCAACTGGTCGTTGCAGTTTGGCCTGGCCAAGTCATCGGAAAAGTCCTTCAAAGTTGACCCCTCGGTGAAGGACCCCAGCTTCGCCGGCTTCTGGACGTGGCCCTGCACGATGTTCAACGTGCCGCCCGGCGCCGACTTCATGACCGTCATCTATGAATTCCCCGCAAGCGCGGGCGTCACGTTGCAGCACTACGAAATTTACTTTCTTAACAAGGACTTGACCGACGAACAGCAGAAACTGGTCGAGTGGTACCGCGATGTTTTCCGCCCTGAAGACTTGCGCCTGGTGGAGAGCGTGCAGAAGGGCTTGAAGTCGCGGGGCTATCGTGGCCAGGGCCGCATCATGGTCGACCGGCAGCGCAGTGGGATCAGCGAACACGGCATCGTGCATTTTCATCGGAGGTTGGCGACGGAGTACAAGGGTGCGCAGTGCGAAGGTGCGACGTCATCCCTTACCCCTGCGCTGGCGTCGCAACGCGCCCCCGCATGATCATGGCAGCCCACCAGACCCTGCTCGTGCGCGTCGCACGCATCGAACAGGTGACCCCGCTGATCAAACGCTTCACGCTGGAATCCCGCGACGGCAGCGCCCTGCCGCCCTTCACGGGCGGCAGCCACATCATCGTGCAAATGCGTAACGGTGAAAGCCACTACAACAACGCTTACTCGCTGATGAGCTCGCCGCACGCGCTTGATAGCTACCAGATAGCCGTTCGGCTGCAGGCGCCATCCAAGGGCGGTTCGGCCTACCTGCACGACAAGGTCGGCGAAGGCGACCTGCTGACCATCACCACGCCGAACAATCTTTTCGCGTTGGACGGCTCGGCCGGCCACCACGTGCTGATCGCGGGCGGCATCGGCATCACGCCGTTCATGTCGCAATTGCATGAATTGCACAAACGTGGCGACTCACACGAACTGCACTACGCCTTCCGCGCGGATGGGCATGGCGCCTTCCAGGATGAGCTGGCCCAGTCTTGCCAGGACTGCGTCAGGTTCTATGACAGCGGCAATGGCCAAACCATGGACGTGGCCAGCCTGCTGCGTGACATGAAACCCGACGCGCACGTCTATGTGTGCGGCCCCGGCACGCTGATCGATGCCGTGCGCCGCGCGGCGCAAGACGCCGGCGTTGCGCCGTGGCGCGTACACGTAGAGAAGTTCGCCGCCGCCAAGCCGTCTGGCGCCGCGTTCACGCTGGTGCTGGCTAAGTCCGGCGCCACCGTGGAAGTGGCCAGCGGCGAATCCATCCTCGACGCGATTGAGCGTGACGGCACGGCCCCGATCGAATGTCTGTGCCGAGAAGGCGTGTGCGGCACCTGCGAAACCCGCATCCTGGAAGGCGAAGCCGTCCACTTCGATCAGTACCTGACTGACCAAGACCGCGCGGCGCAAAAGACGCTGCTGATCTGCGTGTCGCGCGCCAAGGGCGAAAAGCTCGTGCTCGACCTGTAAACCACAACATCGCGCCGGCGCCACCGAATGCCGGGCATCACGGGGGGGAGGAAACCACCAATGAAACAGATAGCCGGCCTTTGGCTGCTGGCGGGCGTCGTGCTGCCTTTCGCCACGCATGCGCAGACCAACATCACCCTGTACGGCGTCATCAGCACCGCCGTGCGCTACACCTCCAACATCGACGGTGAACATGGCAGCTTGAGCCAGCTCGTCTCCAGCGGCATCGGCGGCAGCCGCTGGGGCTTGAAGGGTTCCGAAGACCTTGGCAACGGCAACCAGAGCATTTTCGTGCTGGAAAATGGCTTCGGCACCAACGATGGCAAGACCGCCTACGACGCCCTGTTCGGCCGCCAGGCCTATGTGGGGGTGTCCGGCGCCTGGGGCAGCCTGACCCTCGGCCGGCAATACAACGCCTTGAACAACATCGGCTGGGCATACAACCCGCTGGACCAAAGCTGGGGCAACTTCTGGTCCGACCCGCTCTACACCGGCGGCGACGTCTTCTTTCAGGATTACCGCATCAACAACAGCGTGGTCTATAGCCGCAGCACGGGGCCGCTCACCTTGCAGGTGGACTACGGCTTTGGGCAACAGGCTGGCAGCATCGCGCGCGGCTCGACGTTTGGCGGCGGCCTGATGTACCAGCAAGGCCCGCTGTCAGTCGGCGTGGCCTATGACCAGCATCGCGCGCGCAACGGCGACAACACGCTGCATAACTATTCCATTGGCGGATCGTACGCGGTCGGCAACGCCACGGCCTACCTGGGCCACATGGGCCGTCGCGAAACCGCGCAACACCCGCGCTACGCCATCAGCTTTATCGGCCTGGGCTATCAGGTCACGCCCGCGCTGCACCTTTCCGGCGCCTACTATCGCTACCAGCAGCGCGGCAAGGTCACGACGCAGTACCAGCCCGTGCCGGTGCTGCTTGGCAGCGGCAATGGCGACATCGTTGCGGCCGTGGCGGACTACGCCCTATCCCCGCGCACCAGCGTTTTTCTGGAGCTTGACGCCACCCGCGCACGGGGCGGCGCGGTCGGCCGGGAAACCGAGTACTGGAGCGGCCAGGCAGCAACCGGCGTTGGCAGCACCACGCGCATCGGTGTGATGACGGGGATGCGGCATATGTTCTAAGCGCTTGCGTGACGCAGTGGCTGGGCGCGGGAGCGGTACTGCTCTATCCATCTGACAGACTGTGCAACGCCTCCAAATGGAAAGAAATGCAGGCTCACCTTTCCATGCGCTGCGGTCAGTCCGGCGGCCAGGCGGTCCACAAACACATCCGGCCCCGCCGTGCCAAACAGCTTCCCAAGCGAGATTCCGTACTTGGACCACATCGACGCGCATGCGCTGACGCCGCACAAGGCGGCATAGCGCGCAAGCACCGCGATACCGGCGGGGCCGGGCACGCCCACGCACACGGGATGTTCAATGCCCCGCTCACGCAGCGCCGTCAACCACATCAACACGGCGTCCGCATCAAAACCGAACTGCGTAATGATCAAGGGCGCCATGCCGCGCTCGCTGATACTGCGACACTTTCGTTCAAGCACATTCCACCGATCGGCCGCGCTCATGACCGGGTGGCCCTCTGGATGCCCGCCCACGCCAAGCACCCGGATGCCGGCGCGCTCGAAAACGCCGGTTTCGATCAGCGAAGCACTGTCAGCAAACGGCCCCATCGGGCTCGACGGATCGCCCGCGATCACAAAGCAGCGTTCAACGCCGGCTTCGGCAACCGCGCGCGTGACGAAGGAGTCCAGCCCGGCCAGCGAGACGATGCGGCGTGCCGAAAGGTGCGGCATGGGCTCAAAGCCCAGTCCGCGTACCGCCCGCGCCGCAGCCAGTCGCGCGTCGTCGTCCTGGCCGGGCAAATAGGGAATGGAAATCGTCGAACCCGGCAATATCCGCGAACCCGCGGCGGTCAGCGCTGCAATGTCTCTTGCGCTGACTTCCAACGAATAGGCGTCGGTGATGTTGCGGGCTGGCAGGGTCGTATGTGAGGAAATCAAGGACATCGCTACAGGGCGCGCCAAACCGCTTGGCAAGCGGTTTGCGCACCACGGTGAAGTTCATTCATGGGCGTCTTGTGCCATGGCGGCCATGGCGGCCGGGGCGACAGTGCCCGGATGACGGGCCAGTTCGATGAAGGCCCGCACGTAGTCAATGGCGCTGTCCGCCTCACGCGCCCCCAGAAAAATCTGCTTGGCGATGCCGCGCACGCCCAGCCGCACCGGCACCACATCCATCCGGGCCGCGTATTCCTCGACCAGCCAGCGCGGCAGAGCGGCCACACCGCGTCCGCTGGCCACCATCTGCACCATGATGTCGGTGGTTTCGATGGCTTTATGGCGCTTGGGCGTGACACCGGCCGGCAGCAGGAACTGGTTGTAGATGTCCAGGCGCTCGATGTCCACGGGGTAGCTGATCAGCACTTCCTGGGTCAGCTGCCGCGGCTTCACGTACGCAGCCGTTGCCAGGGGGTGGCCCTTGGGCACGACCAGCACCTGCTCGTAGTCGAACACGGGCTCGAATTTCAGGCCCGGCTTGAACAGCGGGTCGGGCGTAACCAGCAGGTCGATCTCGTAGCCAAAAAGCGCGCCGATCCCGCCGAACTGGAACTTCTGCTTGACGTCCACATCCACGTCGGGCCACGCCGCCAAATACGGTGAAACCACCTTTAGCAACCACTGATAGCAAGGATGGCATTCCATGCCGATGCGCAACGCGCCGCGTTCGCCCTGCGCGAACTGGCCAAGCCGCTCTTCGGCCAGGTCCAGTTGCGGCAACACGCGGTTCGCCACCGCCAGCAGGTATTGGCCGGCCTGCGTCAAGCGCAGGCTTCGACCTTCGCGCAGCCAGACGTCGGTGCCCAACTGCTGCTCCAGCTTCTTCATGCTGTGGCTCAGGGCCGACTGGGTCAGGTTCAACACGCCCGCAGCGGCGGTCAACGACCCTTGCTTTTCGACCTGCTGGACGATGCTGAGGTGGATGCGTTCAAGCATTCAGATGATTCCTGCTCATGGATTGTTGAATTAAAACCATTTTACTTCATCGGTACCCTCCTCTAGCATGCGGTTCCAGCTTGATGCTGCAACTGCACAAAAACAGATGCGGCGCCGGGTAGATCCATTCATGTGAAGCAAAGATGACACGTCCACTCCGTCTAGTCGCAGTTTCCGGCGGACTGCAACGCCCCTCCAAGTCAGCGGCCCTGGCAGAGCACCTGCTGGATCTGATCGCCGATGAAGTCCCGTGCGAACAGCACCTGGTTGAACTGGGTCAGCTCGCCCCGCAACTTGCCGGCGCCGTCTGGCGCTCGCAATTGCCCGACACGGTGGAGCGCGAGCTTGGCGCGGTCGAACAAGCGGACATCCTGGTGGTGACCACCCCGGTCTACCGCGGCTCGTACACGGGGCTGTTCAAGCACTTCTTCGACTTCATTCATCAGGACGCCCTGATCGACAAGCCCGTCTTGTTGGCGGCCACCGGCGGCAGCGAACGCCATGCTTTGATGATCGACCACCAATTGCGGCCGCTATTCAGCTTCTTCCAGGCACGCACCTTGCCGCTGGGCGTCTACGCCACCGACAAGGATTTTGCCGACTACCGCGTGCAGGATATGGCCCTGATCGAACGGGCCAGACTGGCGGTGCAGCGCGCATTGCCCTTAATCGAATTGATGCGCCACCCACGCACCGCCGCCGCAGAAGAAGCGGTCGCAGCCTGACGCAAAGCCAATTCAGCCGCCGCCCGCAGCGGCGATAGCGTCCGCCGCCAAGCGGCAGCCGGACTCCGTATTTCTTTCGCCAAAATCAGCACACCCCAACACCATGAGCAACGCGTTCACATTCAACATCAAGAGCATTCCTTTTGATGAAAACTATCAGCCCTCCGACAGCACGCGCATCACGACCAACTTCGCCAATCTGGCACGGGGCGCGAGTCGCCAGGAGAATCTGCGCAACACGCTGAAGATGATCGACAGGCGCTTCAATAATCTGGCGCATTGGGACAACCCCAAGGGGGATCGCTACACGGTCGAACTCGAAATCATCTCCGTTGAAATGAACATCGCCGCCAACGGCGGCAGTGATGTGTTTCCGCTGATTGAAATCCTGAAGACCAATATCGTTGACCGCCAGAACAACGAACGCATCGAAGGGATCGTCGGGAATAACTTCTCTTCGTACGTGCGCGACTACGACTTCAGCGTGCTTTTGCAAGAGCACAACAAGAACAAATCCACCTTCAGCTCGCCTGACGGTTTCGGCGAGCTGCACGGCAAGCTGTTCAAGCACTTTGTCAGTTCCAGCGCTTACCAAGAACGGTTCAGCAAGCCGCCGGTCATCTGCATCAGCGCCTCGAGCAGCAAGACGTACCTGCGCACTGAAAACCAGCACCCCATCCTGGGCGTTGAATATCAGCAAAACGAATTCTCGCCGACGGACCAGTACTTCGAAAAAATGGGCTTGCAGGTCCGTTACTTCATGCCTCCGGGCAGCGCCGCACCGTTGGCCTTTTACTTTCAGGGCGACCTGCTTGGCCACTACACGAACCTTGAGCTGATCAGCATCATCAGCACGATGGAAACGTTCCAGAAGATCTACCGTCCCGAGATCTACAACGCCAATTCCGCCGCGGGGAACTTCTATCAACCGAGCCTGAAGAATCAGGATTACTCGCTGACGCAGATTGTCTATGACCGCGAAGAGCGCAGCCAGCTTGCCGTGAAGCAGGGAAAGTTCACGGAGGAGCACTTCATCAAGCCCTACAAGCAAGTGCTGGAAAGCTGGGCCGCCAACTACGCGCACTAATCACTCAAAAAACACACGAGACCCGCTGATCATGAAAAAACTACTGCCCACCTCCACCGCCGGCAGCCTGCCCAAGCCTTCGTGGCTTGCTCAGCCTGAAAAACTCTGGTCGCCTTGGAAACTGCAAGACGACGAGCTGATCGAGGGCAAACAAGACGCCTTGCGCCTGGCGCTGCAAGAACAACAGCACGCGGGCATTGATATCGTCAGCGACGGCGAGCAAACCCGTCAGCACTTTGTCACGACGTTCATCGAACATCTCGACGGCGTCGATTTCGAAAAGCGCGAGACCGTCCGGATTCGTGATCGCTATGACGCGAGCGTGCCGACCGTCGTGGGCGCCGTCAGCCGTCAAAAGCCGGTGTTCGTTGAAGACGCCAAGTTCCTGCGTCAGCAAACCAAGCAACCCATCAAGTGGGCGCTGCCAGGCCCCATGACGATGATCGACACGCTGTACGACGCCCACTACAAGAGCCGCGAAAAGCTGGCATGGGAATTCGCCAAGATCCTGAACCAGGAAGCCCGCGAATTGGAAGCCGCAGGCGTGGACATCATCCAATTCGATGAGCCGGCATTCAACGTGTTCTTCGGCGAAGTGAACGACTGGGGCATTGCCACCCTGGAACGCGCCATCGAAGGCCTGAAGTGCGAAACCGCCGTGCACATCTGCTACGGCTACGGCATCAAGGCCAACACCGACTGGAAGAAGACGCTGGGCTCCGAGTGGCGTCAGTACGAGGAATCGTTCCCCAAGCTGCAACAATCCAGTATCGACATCATCTCGCTGGAATGCCACAACTCGCACGTGCCGATCGATCTGCTCGAACTGGTTCGCGGCAAGAAGGTGATGGTCGGCGCCATCGACGTGGCGAGCGACAAGGTTGAAACGCCGGAAGAAGTGGCCAATACGCTGAGAAAGGCGCTGAAGTTTGTGGATGCCGACAAGCTGTATCCGTGCACGAACTGCGGCATGGCACCGTTGTCGCGGGCTATTGCGAAGGGCAAGCTGCTCGCTTTGAGCGAAGGCGCGGAAATCGTTCGCAAGGAACTGTTGGGCTGATGCTGAGCTGAAGCGGTAAGGGGTGCGAAAGGCTTAAAGCGATAAGAAGCCATCTACGGTTTCACCCAACGCAGCCTTCCCCCCTCACGCCCATGAAAAAAGGCGCCGAGGCGCCTTTTTTCGCGATGGAGTCAGTCTGACACCTGATTTCTCTACTGTTCCTTCAACCCCAACGACTTCATCAATGGGGCGAACAATTTCTTCTCGTCCTGCACACGCGCGGCGTAGTCGGCCACGCTTAGCGGTAGCGCCTCGGCGCCGGCGTCCAGGAACCGCGCCTTGATCTCCGGCCGCGCCAGCACCTTATTGATTTCGCCGTTCATGCGATCGACCACATCATCGCGGGTGCCGGCGGCGGCATAAACGCCGAACAGGCTGTCCGCGAAAACGCCGTCAATGCCGGCCTCAGAAAAGGTTCGTATGTCGGGCGCGACAGCTGCCCGTTGCCGGCTCGCCACCGCCAGCACCTTCAGTTTGCCCGCCTGCACCATGGGAAAAACCGTGGCCGGTCCAAACGCAAAGTCGATCTGGCCCGCGGCCAGGTCTTGTATCGCCGGCGCCACGCCGCGATATGGCGCATGGGTGGCCTGCATGCCGGTAGCCTGCTTGAGCAGCTCGCCAGCCAGATGCGGCGTCGTGCCATTGCCCGCCGACCCGTAGTTAAGCGGATTGGGCTGTTTGCGGGCGTATTCGACGAATGCTTCGAGCGTATCGACACCCAGCGAGGACCGGACGAACAGGAACAACTGGCTGTTGGCCAACAAGGCGACCGGCCGCAAGTCCCGCTGCGGATCGAACGGCATGCTGGCGAACATCAGCGGGTTGACCGATTCGGTCGTCGATGGATTGAGCAAGAAGGTGTGGTTGTCTCCCCCGTTGCGCACGACCTCGGCGCCCGCCAGGTTGCCGCCCGCGCCGCCCCGATTCTCCACGATGACGGTCTGTTTCAATCCCTCGGCCAAATGCGGCTGTACCGTGCGCGCCAGCACATCAACCAGCCCGCCAGGGGCCAGCCCCACGACCAGGCGCACCGGCTTGACAGGCCAGGCCTGAGACGGCGTTTGCGCTTGGCTGCCCGTCGCCCAGCCAGTCAGCGCCAGCATCATCAAGGCCAGGCAATGTCTACGCAGCAGCATGCGATTCTCCTATGGGGCGCCACCGCGCGATCCTGCGTACGGTGCGTCAGGTGCCGCACCCCGGTGAACCACCTTGATGCCTCATCGCGGTGGAGCCCTGCATCTGGCGCTTATTCTTCACAAAAGTTTAAGCATAAAGAATCCCGGATAACCCTAGTTTGTAGGGGATGAGCAAGCGTGGCTGGCAAGGCCACAACGTACTCATGCGTCCGGCCAATGTCCGCCTTTAAACCGGGTTCGTAGCTGTAGCTTCTCAAAGCCCTGCTTTCGTCAAAGCCTAGGCGAGACCTTGTTGCACAAGGCTCGCATGTCATTGGAGCAGACTCGGCGACTAGACTGTTTGAACGCCGGCAGATTGTCTTCGATCAACGATGCGTAGGCCAGCAGGCGCGTCAAGGCAGGTATCTCAATCGACCATGGCCCGGCGAACCATTTCACTGTCCACATACTGCTCCATGCTGGCAATCTTGCCATTCTCTAGACGATAGAGATGGGCAAAGGTAGCTCGCATGGATCTTCCAGTCCTCAGATACGTTCCGGAATAAACACCGAAGGCAGCGACTTGGTCGCCGTCGGCCAGATAAGTGTGGACCTTGGCCTGATAGCCTTCCCATTCGGTCGCCAGCCGGTGGAACACCTTGGCGAAAATTTCTTCAGGCCCAGTGTAAGTTCCGGCATAGGGAAACCCCGCCGCCTCGGTCCAGGTGGCATCAGCGGCCAAGGCGGCAAGCAGGTGCTTGCCGTTCTCTTCGGATGGGCCTTCATAGGTCGCGCGGATGATGTCCAGGTTGGTCGTCATTGTCTCAACCCCACTTCATCTCGCCGGTCGCTACCTTGGCACCGATCTGCAAGGCAATGCCCATGCCGGCGTCTGGATAGCGTTGGGTCATTGCCGCGACGAGGTCGGCGCTGTTGGCGGCCTTGGCCAGTTCTTGTTCGAACGCCAACAGATAGTCACGCGTGTAGAGAATCGCCGAAACGTCGGTGGCTACGTTGACCGCCATGTGACCGGGGACCACCACGGCGGGTTTGCGTGCGGCAATGGCTTCGAGATTCTTCACCCACGTGGCGCGGGCCTCGGCACCCTGCGTGTCCGCAGTCCAGACGTGCACGCCAGAGAACACCAGAACG
Source organism: Achromobacter sp. 01N37 (assembly GCF_056399725.1). NCBI lineage: Bacteria > Pseudomonadati > Pseudomonadota > Betaproteobacteria > Burkholderiales > Alcaligenaceae > Achromobacter > Achromobacter sp. 01N37. The sequence goes on along the minus strand of NZ_JBFTRX010000001.1, from coordinate 495,009 downwards.
CCGCCGAACACGGCTTTCAACGAAGGCACCCAGATGTAGCGGCGGTTGGCCAGGCCATCGGCGTCGACGAATTCGATGTCATGACCTTCCAGGCTAAGCGCAGGACCATCGAAGGCTTCCGGCATCACGATATCGTCCAACGTCTGCGGACCGTTCTCCTTGAGCTGCGGGCCCCAGGTCGCCAGTTTCTTTTCCACGTTGCCCTTGATGGCTGCAATCGTGGACGATGCGGCGATGACCCGCGCCCGGGGAAAAGCTGCAGTGATGGGTGCAAGGCTGAAGTAGTAGTCGGGATCGCTCTGGCTGATATAGATCGTGGTCAGCTGCTTGCCGCTGGCCTTGATCGCTTCGGCAAGCGCCTTGCCGTTAGGAAGCGTGAAGCCAGCATCGATCAGCACTGCCTCGCGCGCACCGGCAATCAATACGGGAGCACGGAAGAAACCGTTCTCGCCGGCGGGAAAGTGTTTCCAAGTCAATTCGGTAGTAGCGGCCATAACGTTCTTTACTCCCAGGATGGCGGTCGCGACAGTCGCGGCCGCTACGGTTCTTAATACATCTCTTCGTGTTGCCATGATTGCACCGGCTAAAAATATAGATGGAAGGTTCAAGCCGCTTGAATCTGATCCAGCAGCGCACTTGGGTTGGAATAGGCAGCGCTCAGGCTCAACAGGATGCGCTTGACCTCGCAATGCAGGGCCTTGTGCATGGTCTTTTCCTGTGACTAAGCGGCAGATGTTAGCTCTCTAACATTGACTATTAAACACATACCGGATATATGATCTGTATGTCAAAAGCATACAATCCAAGTGAAACCGGCCCAGGCGGCCTCGGCAACCTCAGGCGGCTGGCCTATTTCGTTGCAGTGGTGGAAACGGGTTCTTTCACCGCCGCCGCCGAGCGCCTGGGCATTACCAAGGCCGTGGTCAGCCAACAGGTTGCAAGGCTGGAGCAGGAGTTCCGCACCTCGCTTCTGGTTCGCACCACGCGCAAAGTGCAGGCCACCGACGCCGGGCGTGCGTTCTATGAGCGTTGTGCCTCAATCCTGCACGAGGCCGATGACGCCTTCACCGAATTGGCAGAAGCATCAACCGAACCCGCCGGCAAGTTACGGCTTACTGCTCCCTTCGACTACGGCGTCGGCGTAGTGGTGCCGGCCATTGCTGCTTTCACCCTGCGTTATCCGGCCTGCAAGGTAGACGCTATCCTCAGCGACAAGACGCTGGATATGATGTCCAGCAATATCGAGTTGGCGATTCGTGTTGGGTGGCTAACCGAGACGGGATTGCAAGCACGAAAAATCGGCTCATTCCGACAGTTGCTCGTTGCTTCGTCCAGCTTGGCGTCGAGAGTGGCGCGGATTACCCGCCCGGAGGACCTCGACAAGCTTCCCTTCATCGCCAACACCGCGTTGAGGGACCATCTGCGCTGGAATTTTTCGCGCGAACAAAACCAGTACCGACCTGTGACCATGCAGGCGTCCATTTTCCTGGACGCCACGCTAGCCGTACGCGAAGCGGTACACGCAGGCGCAGGCTTGTCGGTACTGCCAGACTATCTCGTCGCTGACGATCTTGCCTCTGGGCGATTGATCGAAGTCCTGCCGCAGTGGTCGCTGCCCGGCGGTGGCATCCATGCTGTCTTCCCGTCCACACGCTTTCGTCCTGCCAAAGTGCGTGCATTTGTGGACTTGCTGAGGGAAAGAGAGGAACAGCGACAGGGCGTGAATCTCGCTCTCAAGGGCAGTGGCACCTAGATCCCTCCACCTGCGTCAGATATCAACCGAAGGTCAAGTACGCTTTTTTCCAGCGCAGGGAACTTGCCCTGCACAACAGCTTTTTTGACGTCGAGCAAATTTTCACGGGCGAGAGCCAGCGAAATTCCGGCAGGACCGTAGCGGCCATTGTGAGGATTTCGCGGCGTCCGTTGAGATGGGATTCGTAGCGGAACGTGACGGCACCGGTACTCGATACCGTCACGTACATACCATCGCGGTCTGAAGCCTTATAAATCTTGGACTTAGGCCTGAGATTGCGCAGTGCTGGTCGGCAAAAACCGAGATTTTTCTCCTGTTTCGTCACGGCTTTTACCGTCAGGAGCCAGGAGACCTGCTGATGCCGGGAAAGCCGCATAAAACTAGCTTTCCCAAGCAGACCTTCACCGTCAAAGACGGGTTTGGTATGGATAGTGAATGGGACGGTCTTAATCCGACCCTCAGTTCTTACCGCCAACTTCACCGCCAACCCGTTCTGCTGGCCGGCGATGGCTAGCGATAGCCCCCGAAGGACCTCAACTCACTCCCACTCCATCATGAACAAGCATAAGAATACATTTTATTCCAACAACTTAAGGACGATCATCTATCAGATACCATGAAAACTACCATACTCAGATCATGAGGGTGAACACTGCTTGCCCTGGTGCCGAGCAATGGCCTCTTCCAGCGTCTCGCCCGGCTGCCATCCGAACAGGTCGCGGACGCTCTTTGTTCTGGCATGACCGGACGGCTTGAACTCGTAGCCGGCGGCGGCCATCTCGGCCGCCACGTCTTCGGTAACGAAAAACGGCTCGAACTTGTCTTCCTGACGCGCTTTCGTCACCTTGCTTCCCCTGATGTTCATCCATTGACTTCGGTTGCGGCAGATGCTCAAGCGTCCAAATGCCGCCATAGATACCAAGACGCCACAGAACAGAAGGGCCGCCATGACTGCCCCACATGCTCTAGCTTGGCATCATCCCCAAACAGCAGCCGAGCCGCCCTCTGCAAACCAGCATCCCCTAAGGACAACACATCCGGCCTGCGCAGACCGAAGATCAGGAACATTTCCGCTGTCCATTGGCCAATGCCAGGAAGCTCCACCAGCGCGGCGATAACGTCTGCGTCTGGCGCTTCCTGCATGGCCTCCAGGTTCAGCCGTCCATCGCTAACACGCTGGGCCAGTTCGACTATGTAGCGGGCCTTGGCCGATGACAGCCCGGCAGCGCGTAGCGCCTCGGGCGGAACAGCCAGAAACCCGGCAGGTGTGAAGCCAGGCACGACGGCCTGCACCCGGCGCTCTATCGTGTCGGCGGCCTTTGCGGATAGCTGCTGACTGATGATCGAATTAGCCAACGTCTGGAAGGGCCAAAACTCACGATCAGCAAGACGGCAAGGGCCATGTGTGCGTATCAAACCAGCCATGACTCTGCATGACTGGCTTAGATACGCTTCCGCCTCTCCTGCCACGGTCGGGGTCAGTTGACCAGATATGCTCATCGAGCTGCGAGCGCCTCTATAAGTTATGACGACTTAGCAACACGCCGACTCTTCTTAGCAGGCCTGTCACCCTCTACTACCGGCACAGCCTCAGTCTCTGGTTCGTACAGAACAAAGTCGGTTATCGGTTCATGCAACGACAGCACACCTTGCTTTTTTGAATTCACAAAGTCGCCCATGCGCTCAGTGCCAAGCTCGAACCGATGCAGGGTCGTTCTGATTGCTTCATCACTACGGTCTACACCAATCCAACGACGTCCAAGACTGGCTGCAATTGCAATCGTCGTTCCTGAACCCGAGTAACAATCCATGACAAGATCGCCGGGGTTAGATGATGCTTCAATTATTCGTGCCAACAATGCGGGGTTTTTCTCGGTTGGATAGCCGGTGATATGGATGTTCTGATTGTGAGCATCCCTCATATCCATCCAAATATCCTGCACCGGGATTCCAGCGCTATTCTCTAAATAAATCTTTCGCCGGGGGTTTCCGGTGGCTGACCAGTAAATTTCACCTCTGGCGTCCATTTCATCCAAGGTCGAAGGCAGATACTGCCAGTGCTTGCCGGGTGGTGGCGGCTTACCCCTCCAATCCTTGCCCGTCTCGCCATTGCGAACACCTGGAGCATGGACAGGCACTTTTTTATAGCGGCGGCCATCAGGATCAACGTATTGATACTCCTTTAAAGCCTTGGCGTCGTCCCATTGCTCCACAGGCCGATTCCAAACATAGCTGTCGCTCTTCGTATAGAAAAGAATGTAGTCAGCCACATTTCCGTAGGTCTTACGTGTGTAATTCTTTGGATTGCACTTTTTCCGGGTAATGCAGTTTCGGAAATTCCTTTCTCCGAAAATCTCATCAAGAACAACCCGAAAGTGAAAGATCATCCTCTCATCAAGATGGAGGTAAAGCGACCCATCATCAGCAAGCAAGCGATGAATTAGCACAAGTCGCTCACGCAGAGATTCCACGAAAGCAGGCCCGACTAAATGATCATCGTAAGCATGCTTTTGCTTGCGCGACTCAAAGGCCGATGCAGTTGCAAACGGCGGGTCGATGTAGACTAGCTTAACTGTCCCTACGACCGACTCATCCTGAGCAAGCGCAGACAACACAGCGAGGTTATCCGCATGGTAAAGCCTGTTATCGCCGCCAACGTAGGCCGGATTTGGTACATATCGACCCGCTGGAGTTGACAGAATTTCCTCTTCCGACTTCTTGCCGGGGTACTCTAGCCGGAAGCCGATGGCATCCGTGAGGAAACCCTGTGCGCCGTTGCTGCGCTTTCCCTTGCCGGGAATAGGAACTGCCATATCAAGACCCCAACCATTCGGCAGTGATTCGATCAGGCACCATTCGCAAGGTCACAACCTTAACGCGGCCCGGCCATTGATCTTCGATGTAGGAATAGTCATTCCACATCGAGCCAAGCAACAAGCCTGGCCCATCGTTCACATAAATGACCTTGATATGCGGCATCCCGTGGCTGTCGGCGTACCCAATGATCTCTTGTGCAACCTCTCGATACTGCCCGGTTCGATCATCCTCTTGAGCACCGCCACGATCTGAGTCATAACGCGCCAAACCGATTGCCAGCACCTTCTCACCGTCGTGGATTACAAAATCCACAGGGCGATCAGGCTTCGGATAGTCCTTGAATATATTGCCCAGCAACACATCTTTACCAGCACGCTCAGGCCCGGTAAAAACAAACCCAACGTGCTGACTACGCAGCACGTCAAACAGGCGCTCCGTCAGATCATAGCCCTTCTTGCCCCGATCTTTGTATTCCCACAAAACAGCACAGAGAGCTTCATCCGGCATTGGTCGCGTATCAAACTTCTGCTGAACCTCTACGATACTGCGGAACGCATCACCAAACTGAGCGCAGATTTTGGCGGCATCACTCTTGCGCTTGAGCATTTCAACCGGAGTTTGCGGGCTGACATACTTTTTGAACACCCGGCAAAGCTGCGTTCGCATCCACTGATTTCCTGTTTCCATGATGGAGCTAAAAAAATTTGTAGATGAATGCGAGGCTTTCAACAACAGCCCAAACTCCACCAACACAGGCTCATAGAGACGGCAGGCGTCCGGCAAAATGTCCGGGTAATACTCACCAGTGGCAAGTGTGATCCATGCATCGGCTTCGCCTTTGTAATCTCTAAATTTCTTTTCTGAAGTCACATCACTCTCCAATTCTTCATCTTCACACTTAATATCTTCATCTTCAATCCAAAAACATTCAGGACAAACATCCGCAACAATCGTCCCCTCGCCATAGGATTCATGACATTGCGCGAATGGCTTTTCATCCGTCGGGTCGTATCCGGTTCCGCGACAATTCGGGCATTCAATTTCCACGTTCTCTGGACGGCCTCGACACGTTGAACAGCACCCCTCACTCACAGGCCACCTCTCTTCGATGGATTTCCTTCATGCCTCGGCTGTACCACGCCACAATGCTTGTAAAGCGTTGTTCGAGAAACACCGTAATCTCTCGCTAGTTCCGCCACACAAGTATCTGGGTCGCTCAATAGCAACCTGATTTGATTTATCTGCTTTGCATCCAGCTTCGGCTTGCGGCCACCGGCCCGGCCACGGGCACGGGCGGCAGCTAGACCGGCATGTGTGCGTTCGCGGATCAAGCTCCGCTCAAACTCCGACAGGGCCGCGAACACATGGAAAATCAGCTTGCCCGCTGCGTTGTCCGTCTCTATCTTCTCGGTTAGGCTTACAAAGCCGATGCCGCGCTCTTTGAGGTCGTCAACGATCCGCAGCAGGTCTTGCAGGCTGCGCCCGAGTCGATCCAGCCGCCACACGACGAGGGTGTCACCAGCTCGCAACACCTTGAGGCACTGGTCAAGCTCCGGACGGCCTGCCGTCTTGCCGCTGACCTTCTCTGCGTAGATGACGCTGCACCCGGCTTTCGTCAGCACGCCACACTGCAAATCAAGGTGCTGATCGTCCGTCGAAACACGGGCATAACCGATGCGTTGATTCATGGACAGTATCTAAACATTGAAAAATTGACGACAATTTTAACAGGTACAGGCACCCAAAAATAGGCAAAAGCGGCTTGATTTGCAGTGTCCAAAAACATACCGTCTTCTGAACATACTCACCCCGGCACACTTATATAACGATCAAACACCGCCTGCATTTCGATCCAGGCACGCGCCGTACTGAACCCAGCCCTCTCCAGACCTGCCGCCAGCGTCGCATTGATCCTCGCTCGCTTCGACAGCACATCAGCAAGATACTGAGCCTCTACGCCAAACCTACTGGCCGCGCCTGACAACGAGAGGCCGAGCGGGGCCATCACATCGTGTTCAATCAATTGCCCCGGGTGGGGCGGGTTGTGCATGCTTATGCTTCTATCCTTTCTTCTTACTGCTACTCGCAAGCTCTGGGCACAGGCGTCGCCTGACGCACGTGGCACCTAGAAAATTCTTGAGTCGCGGTAGCGAGTGTCTGCCTCGCAGAGCAAGATTGACGTCGAACCGCAGGCGAGTAAGGCCGGTGTTGTGGGCCAGCAAGCGACGCTTGTGGGGCCACAACACATATCTTGCCGTCTACCTCTAGGCGAATTAACGCAAGTTTACGCAACTCACTGCGAAACCTAACGATTTGCATGGCAGTTTGCCTTCAGTTGCCTTCAGTTGCCTTGGCTTGCCTTAAATTGCCTTAAATTGCCCTAAATTGCCTTGAACTGCCTTATTTCGTCAGAACATTGAAGGCCATCTGTGAAATGCCCTGCCCAAACCCATATGGCGGCCCCTAATGTACAGAAACATGCTCTGGACGCTCGGAAAGTAAGGGGGTAAAGCCCGGAATTGGCAGCCTAAAGGCTATTTCTCAAGCGGATATGAACGATTTCGAGGCACCGCTTTGTACATTAGGGGCCAAGCTCGTCGCCACCTGTTCGCTATCCCGTACGGAGTATCGGTCAGCCATTGATGCGCGGTCTTGGCCTACCCATTCCTTTGGTGCTGTTTTTTGTGTCGCCCGACGTCTCCATTTTGATGCACCAAATAGCAGGGACTACGCAAACCAAAGACTTGAAACATCCGTCTGCCATCTAGCAAATCAATGGGTCGTTTCTGTGAAACGCGTTAAATAATATATATAAGTTAAAACCGCGCGCGCGTTACGGTTTCGTATCCCATTGATATTGAATGAAAATTCAGACCTTTTGTTCCTAAAAGCACGAAGAAAGCGTTCCTAAAAGCACGATACTATCCACAGGCTAGCGTTCCTAAAAGCACGATGTGATTCACAGGGCACGGCCACTTATCCACAAGGCCCGAGAGTGGCCCGGCTGCGAGCCCTAAGCGGACGACGGAGGCCTTCTTGCTCTGCTCATCCGGACTTTTTGATGGGCCTGCACAGAGGCGTGAGGCCGACCATCAAGCATGTCGCGTACCTCTGCTAATCTGCCCTTGGGGCCGTTGGCGTAAAAAGTCACTTGATCACGGCGTGGATCGAATCCAATCAGATAGTCCGGAAAATTACCAGACTCGGCGAGTGTCTTCACATTGAAGCGAAAACGTCGCAAGGTGCCTGCACAGCCACTCTTTTGATACAGCACCGCCAAGGACACTCTCCATATCGCTTGTCCACCGCAGTGCTTGCGAGCTATCTCGTAGATGCGTCTATCCAGGGATTTGCGCAGATTGAAATAAGAGCGAGACAACGTCAGCACTTGTTTGGTTTGTACTGAACGAAATAGCCATCCAGGCAATGCCACCTCAACGGCTGCCATACGCCGACTGTCATCCGGCCTTTCGACGATGCGCCAACTGTCGATCAGGCCAAACCCACGGCGCTCACGCTCTCCGCCTGTTGCAGCGTTAGTTTCGATCACAGTCCCTTTCAAACGACGCAGCATGTCTGCCATGCGTTCATAGGCACGACCACTGGTGTCGCGGTGGGTGGCGACCAAGAAATCAAACGCGGTGAAGCGAACCGTAGGGGATATCTCCCTACCTCGATTGGCAGCCTCGATGAGCTGACTGATGCAATAAATCCATAAGTCCTTGTCATGAATCGTCGCGCATCCCACCGTGCTAGGGATTACGGTGACCGTTCTGCCATTTCGCTCATAGGTACGGATGCGAGTGTCTTTCGAGCTCAGAGAAAATACAGGATGCTCCATGCTGACGATGTCATTTTTAAGTGGCACATCGACGATATCAGCCACAAAAACACCACTCCCATCTAACTGAGTGGGCAGGCGACCCGCGACGGGCAGACTTGCTGCGCACGCATCCTGAGCCATGTTTGCTACAGCGAACACGGATAACGACCTACGAGCCCATTCCGGATTGGGGCGCGCAAATACTCGCCGACTTTCTGGATTCGATCCACGCTTCAACTTCTGCCAAGTCCCAGGCGACGTTTCGGCTGGTCAGGGCGATACGGCGTGGAAACTCGCCTCGCTGCTCCATGTTGTAAATGGTTCGTTCAGCCAGAGGAATCATGGCGTGAAGCTTCTTGCGGTTAATCAGTATTTTGCGTTCCATCAGCATTGGACTTTCCTCTCAATCAGTTGCCTGACGATACCGGCCAGTGCCTGCCGAGACTTGCAAAAAAGTTAGAATGAAGTTGACGAAACGGCACCGCAAACATTGCTATGAAAGACCAGGGCTTTGATCCCATCTACCAACAACTATCAAGAGTCTCCGAGACTTCATCTCGGCGCATCCAAGCCAAGCTGAGTAGTCCATTTACTTGGTGTTTTTGCGAACTTTGCTGGCGCACGACCGAATACTCTGTCAACTTGGATTCGCCATTGATCGTCAAAAAACTGCTGAGAGGAAATGCGAAAGTCGTGGGTCTGACGCAGGCGATCAGAGATGCTGCCGCAAAGAAGGCCGATGCCATCGTGAAGCGGTATGAGCAAGCCTTTCGGGCAAGCTGGGGCGCTATACCGCATCTCGGCTATACGGTAAGTATTGTGATGCGGTCGAAATGCGCGGTGACCGCTCGGTCTCCGGCTTTCGGGACCGTGTTGAGCGGATCACTTTGTATCAGGAGTGGGCAAAGCATGGTGAGTTAGCCTGGGGTACGAGGAAACCTGGCCAAGATGAGGCTGCCGCGAAGCCAAGCAAGCTTTATTGCGAATTTCATAACCCAAGACGCAGCTCCGAGGCACGGCGTGCCTACCAGCGCGACCGACGATTTACGGCAGAGTATGAAATTGTGATGGATGAGGTATGGTCTCAAGGCATCAATAGTGGCACGCTACCGACCTGGGACATTGAAGCGCACGCCTATGTTCGACGAGAGGCTTATCGACTGCTTCAAGAGATCAAAGCGCCTCGGGCATCTATTGAAAATATCCAAGCCTTACTGGCTCAAGGCATGAGTCAGGCAGACATTGCCAGACAGCTCAACGCTTCGCGACAAGCGGTCTCAGCCGCGATCAAACACCAGAAACAGAAGCCCGTGCTCTGATAGGGCTCACAGGGCCGCTGGCGCGTTTCTTTGCGATCTCACCAGCACCTGCCATATTCATGACTGAGGGCGCTTGCTGGTCCATTCATCAATCATATTGGCCCAATCTTGCAACATGCCAGTGCGCTGCTCCCGGTACTCTGCCTTGTTGTAGACCGCTCGCACACCACGCTGCTCGTGCGCCAGACACTTCTCAATCCAATCCGTGTTGTACCCCGCCTCATGCAGCAAGGTGCTCGCGGTACGCCGCAAATCATGCGGCCCGAACTTAGCGAGTGGTTGCCCTTCTTTCTGTGCCAGCTGGTAGGTCAAGGTTAGCACCTGATTGAGCGTCGCGCTGCTCATGGGGAGATCGGTGTCGTAACGAGATGGCAAGATGTACTCAGAGCCACCCGCGAAGGTCTTCAAGGCGATGAAGATGTCTAACGCTTGACGAGACAAGAACACCAAATGAGGGTTGCGGCGCTTCATTCGCTCCTTCGGGATGGTCCACAGCGCCTCTGTGAAGTTAATCTCACCCCATGTGGCGTTGGTCAGCTCACTCTTGCGTACCATCGTCAACAACAGAAGCTTGGCGGCAGCACGGATGGAAGGTGTAGTACCTATGCGCTCGATGTATTGGTACATCAAGCTGATCTCGTCCGGCGTCAAGGCGCGGTCACGCGGCTCAAATCGGGCGATGCTGGCTGGGCGCACCAACTCTGCGGGGTTATCAACCTTCTGGCCGCGCTCAATCGCCCAGCGAAGGTTTGCAGTACCAGTTCACGCGCATGCACGGCGGTGGCAGGAGCGCCACGCTCAACGATGCGATCCGTCAGGGCGCGTAGATCCTCATGGCCAATCTCTGGCAGCTTCAGTTTGCCGAATGTGGGTAAGAGCTCGCGTTCATAGAAGGACCGGCGCATATCGCGTGTCGAATCTGCCATCTGATAGCCGCGCAGCCACTTCTGCGCCCACGCATCGAAGGTGTCCGCATCTTTGACACGTGCTTTGTCACGGGCTTTCTCTTTGGCCGGGGACTTGCCCGCCGCGATCATCTTCTTGGCTTCACCAAGCTGCTCACGCGCCTCTGCCAATGTGATGCCACCCAAGCCGTAGCGCCCAAACGTGATCGTCTCCTGCCTGCCGTGGATGCTGTAGTTGTAGCGAAACGAGATCGCACCCGCAGGCGTGACAGCCACATACAGGCCATCTCGGTCGTTTGCCTTGTATAGCTTGTCCTGAGGCTAGAGGTTGCGCAGCTTGGTATCGGTCAGCATCAGGGGGGGCTCCAGATCTATAGGAATACCATGATTGAAAACCTAGCAAATAGCCAACTAATATCCATTTAAAACAATGGCTTATCTGTTTTCTATACCATGCGATCCTCAACTCGGTAGACATGGTATTGACGAAATTCATGGTATCTAGCGTCCATGATACCAAGTTTGGTACCACACAAAATACATGCTTGGTGCTGCCTGAAGATGCCAGATAGTGCCACACCAAAAAAGAAAAAAGCCCGCAGTTACGCGGGCTTAGCGGCTTTTTATGCCTAACGTTGCCTGGCTATGCCAGACGTGGGATCACTCCCACTCAATCGTCGCCGGCGGTTTACTCGATACGTCATAAACCACGCGGTTAATCCCGCGCACTTCATTAATAATCCGCGAAGAAACCCGAGCCAGCAGCGGGTGCGGCAGCGGTGCCCAATCAGCGGTCATGAAGTCAAATGTCTGGACAGCACGCAAGGCAACCACGTACTCATAAGTCCGCCCATCGCCCATCACGCCCACCGACTTCACCGGCAGGAACACGGCAAACGCTTGGGACGTCAGCTCGTACCAGGTCAGGCCACTAGCTTCATCCTTGGTATTCCGCAATTCTTCAATGAAGATCGCATCGGCACGGCGCAGCAGTTCGGCATATTCATGCTTCACTTCGCCCAGGATGCGAACACCCAGACCCGGGCCCGGGAACGGATGGCGGTACACCATCTGCGGCGGCAACCCCAGTGCCACACCCAGCTCGCGGACTTCGTCCTTGAACAGTTCGCGCAGCGGTTCCAGCAGTTGCAGGTTCAGCGTGTCCGGCAGACCGCCCACGTTGTGGTGCGACTTGATGGAGGTGGCCTTGCCCGTCTTGGCGCCAGCGGATTCGATGACGTCGGGGTAGATCGTGCCCTGGGCCAGCCACTTGGCGCTTTGCTGCTTGCCGGCTTGTTCCTGGAACACTTCGACGAATTCGCGGCCGATGATCTTGCGCTTGGCTTCGGGGTCGGCAACGCCAGACAGCTTGCCCATGAATTGGGCGGTGGCGTCGACGTGAATGATCTTCACGCCCATGTTTTCGGCGAAGGTCTGCATGACCTGTTTGCCTTCGTCCAGGCGCAACAGGCCGTGGTCGACGAACACGCAGGTGAGCTGGTCGCCGATGGCCTTGTGGATCAGCGCGGCGGCTACCGAGGAATCCACGCCGCCGGACAGGCCCAGGATGACTTCGTCGGTGCCGACTTGCTCGCGGATGCGGGCGACGGCTTCGGCGACGTAGTCGGGCATGTTCCAGTCGCCCTGGCATTCACAGATCTCGTTCACGAAGCGGGCCAGCATGGCCTTGCCTTGGACGGTGTGCGTGACTTCGGGGTGGAATTGAACGGCGTAGAAGCGGCGGTCTTCGTCGGCCATGCCGGCGATGGGGCACGACGGCGTGGACGCCATCAGCTTGAAGCCCGGGGGCAGCTCGGTGACCTTGTCGCCGTGGCTCATCCAGACCTTCAGCATGCCGTGACCTTCGGGCGTGGTGAAGTCGTCCAGGCCTTCCAGCAGCTTGGTGTGGCCGTGGGCGCGCACTTCGGCGTAGCCGAATTCGCGGTGGTCGGAAAAGCTGACCACGCCGCCCAGTTGCTGCGCCATGGATTGCATGCCGTAGCAGATGCCCAGCACCGGCACGCCGAGTTCGAAGACGGCGTGCGGCACGCGCATCGAGCCTTCTTCGTAGGCCGAGGCGTGGCTGCCGGACAGGATGATGCCCTTCAGGCCTTGCGCCATCTGGTCGCGCACGAAGGCGTCGTCGACGTCGCCGGGGTGCACTTCGGAATAGACGCCGGCTTCGCGGACGCGGCGCGCAATCAGTTGGGTGACTTGCGAACCGTAATCAAGAATGAGGATGCGCTGGTGCATTGAGCTCTACCGATTAAATAAAACCGCACCGGCAGAACCGCTATTGTTATTGCGATTCTGCCGGTGCGTGATGCATGACATTGTAGTTGACTGTACGGATCAGTCGGCGCGGTAGTTAGGCGCTTCCTTGGTGATCTGCACGTCGTGTACGTGGGACTCGCGCACGCCGGCGGAGGTGATCTCCACGAATTCGGCTTTGGTGCGCATGTCGTCAATGGTGGCGGCGCCGCAGTAGCCCATCGAGGCGCGGATGCCGCCGACCAGTTGGTAAATGATGGCCAGCACGCTGCCCTTGTAGGGGACACGGCCTTCGATGCCTTCGGGGACCAGCTTGTCGGCGTTGTTGGACGGGTCCTGGAAGTAGCGGTCGGCCGAGCCGTCCGTCATGGCGCCCAGGCTGCCCATGCCGCGGTACGACTTGTACGAACGGCCTTGGAACAACACGACTTCGCCCGGGGCTTCTTCCGTGCCGGCGAACATGCCGCCCATCATGCACGAGAACGCGCCGGCGGCCAGCGCCTTGGCGACGTCGCCCGAGTAGCGGATGCCGCCGTCGGCGATGAGCGGAACGCCCGTACCTTCCAGCGCCTTGGCCACTTCGGAAATGGCATGGATTTGCGGCACGCCCACACCGGCGACGATACGCGTGGTGCAGATGGAGCCGGGGCCGATACCGACCTTGACGCCGTCAGCGCCGTACTCGACCAGCGCGCGCGCGGCGGCGGCGGTGGCGATGTTGCCGCCAATGACTTCAACCTTGGGGTAGTTCTGCTTGACCCAGCGCACGCCTTCCAGCACGCCCTTGGAGTGGCCGTGCGCGGTGTCGACGATCAGGACGTCAACGCCAGCGGCAACCAGCTTTTCCACGCGCTCTTCAGTGCCTGCACCCACGCCAACCGCTGCGCCAACGCGCAACTGGCCTTGGCCGTCTTTGCTGGCCATCGGGTGTTCGGTGTTCTTGACGATGTCTTTGACGGTGGCCAGGCCACGCAGCTCAAAGCCGTCGTTCACGATCAGCACGCGTTCCAGACGGTGCTTGTGCATCAGGGCCTGCGCTTCGTCCAGCGTGGCGCCTTCCTTCATGGTGACCAGGCGTTCCTGCGGCGTCATGATGTTGCGCAGGGGCTGATCCAGGTTTTCTTCGAAACGCAGATCGCGGTTGGTCACGATGCCGACCAGCTTGCGGCCTTCAACGACCGGCAGGCCCGAAATGCCATGCTGGCGCTGCAACGCAATGGCGTCGCGCACTTTCATTTGGGGGGTGACGGTGACCGGATCGATCACGATGCCGAATTCGTGGCGCTTCACGCGAGCCACTTCACGGGCTTGCTGATCAGCAGTCAAATTCTTGTGGATGATCCCGATGCCGCCCTCTTGCGCCATGGCGATGGCCAGACGCGATTCGGTGACGGTGTCCATGGCGGCGGACACAAGCGGGATATTCAGGCTGATATTGCGGGTCAGGCGGGTGGCCAGGGAGGTGTCGCGCGGCAACACCTCGGAATACGCAGGCACCAACAACACATCGTCGAAGGTGAGCGCTTTTTGAACGAGACGCATGGGTAACTCCGGGCGCAAAGCAAGATTATACGCCGCCCGCATGTTTTGCCTAGGTGTTGACCCTAGGTTTGTACGGAATTTTTGCGACGGCGGCGCCGCTGAACCGGCACCAGAACGCCGGTAATCCGACCCCGTTTTATAGCCTTGTTGTCGACATTCAACAAGGCGATTTTTTTACCCGGATTATATTGACGATAATTTTTACCCGGATCATAATCCGCAGCGTGATTGATTTGAGATCAAACGAATCGGAACCGGACATCATGACGACCCACCCTACCCCGCGCTACACCGCTTTTGACGGCCACCGCATTCTGGCCGCCGGCCCCCTCGCCGACGTGGCGCTGGCGGTGAAGCGTGCAATGCACACGAGCAGCAGCAGCAGCAGCAGCAGCACCCCCCTGGTGTTCAACGACAGCACCGGCCAGCAGACCGACCTGGATTTGCGCGGCGACGATGCCGACATCATCGCGCGCCACACGCCATCTGCGGCCGGCAGCGCGCCCCCGATGGAAGCAGACGTCGCCGAGTCGTCCAACGCGCAGCCGCGCGGACGCGGCCGTCCCAAGCTGGGCGTGGTGCCGCGCGAAGTGACGCTGCTGCCGCGTCACTGGGACTGGCTGGGCGCGCAACCCGGTGGCGCATCCGTTGCGCTGCGCAAGCTGGTGGAGCAGGCACGCCGCGACAACGAAGCGCAAGACCAGCAGCGGCAACGGCAAGAGGCCGCGTATCGCTTCATGTCGAGCATAGCGGGCGACCTGCCCGGCTTCGAAGAGGCCACGCGGGCGCTGTATGCGGGGGACGAAAGCCGCTTTGTTCAGTGCGTGGAAGCGTGGCCGCAAGATGTGCGCGGCTATGCGATGCGCCTGGCCTGGCCGGCGCAAGCAGCGGCTTGATCGCAGCGAAATCCGGATCGGCAACACGGCAAGGTTTCGGTACGATGCTGACTTCGGCCGTACCCACTTCGGCCGTACCCACTTCAGCCGTACCCACCTAACCCTTCAGCCGTACCCACCTCAACCGGATTGCTGGCATGCCACAACTCGTATTGCTGTTGTTGGGAGTTCCCTATCTGCGCAAGCGTTGGCGTGCTTTGGCGGGCGCCGGCGTGATCTTTCTCTTGGCGGGCATCTTCCTCTTGGTCGATGCGCTGGACAACGCCCTGTACTTTCCGCTGAACGCGTTCGCCGTGCTCTTCATCATCGAAGGGCTGGCCACCTTGTTGATTGCGTCCAGCGGCGTGGGCGGGCAGCGCGTGCTGCGCTACGCCAAGGGGATGTTCGTGTTGCTGGCAGGCGGTTTGATTCTGGCTGGCCACCATCATGGGCACTTCGTGCTGTCGATGATCTTTGGCTTGCTGTTCCTGATCGACGGCGTGCTGCAATGCCTGGCCGCGTATGTCGTGCGCTACAGCCGCTGGCGCTATGCGTTTGCCGGCGGCATGGGCGAAATTCTGCTGGCCATCTTTTTCTTTCAACCCTACCCCACGAACTATGTCGGCACGGTGCCCTACTGCCTGGGCCTGTTCCTGTGCATTGCGGCGATCAAGCTGCTGTGGCTGGCGCGGCGGGTGCGGCATCTGGCATCCAACCCGGCTTTTGCGGAAAACGATTCGTCCGACTTCATGCCCGCATCGCCTGCGGCCCCGGCCCCGGTGTGGGATGGGCCGCCCAGTGATTCCGAACGCGCGTTGACCGTGCATGTGTGGACGCCGTCGGGTTCGGCCAAGGCGCAAACGCGCAACTATCCGGTGGTGGACCGCTACATTGCCGCGGTGGACGTGAACGGCGTTATCTCTACCGGCCACGCGGCGCTGGAGTCACCCGAAGGCATTTACATCAGCCTGTACCCGAAGGACGAAATCGACCGCTCGCCCGACGAGTTCGGCAACCTGCTGCGCGCCACGACTGAAAACGATATCCCCGGCGTGTACCAGCCGGATTACGCCACCGAATCCCAAGCCTGGTGCCCGTCCACCGCGCGCGTGCGCATTCGCAATTACGACGCCGAAAAGCTTGCCGCGTTCTGGAACGTCTATCGGCAGACCTGCATCTACAACCTGACGCACCGCAATTGCTCAAGCTCGGTCGCCCGCGCCTTGGACGCCGCGTTGGACGGCGTGGTCGGGCGGCTGCACGGCAGCCAGGCCGGTTGGCGCGTGCTGATTCGCTTGTTGTTGACGCCGGAATTGTGGGTGGCGTCGCAGATCCGCAAGCGCGCGGTGACGATGGCGTGGACGCCTGGGCTCACGCTGGACTACGCCCGCGCGATGAGCATGCTGGCCGATCCGCGCCCGTTTGGCTGGTGGAAGATGTCGCAAGTGGCGCTGCGCCGCATCGCGGAACTGCGCGCCAATTGGCGCCAGCAGGACCGCGACGCGCCACTGCGCCGTCCGCCGGCCTGATCATTTTTACCTCCCTTGTCTCTTCTGCCTTGCCTGCTTCCCGCCCCCCAGCCTGCGCTGCCTGCCCTGCCTGCCTCGCCCGCAAGCATTAGCCTCACCTTATCCATCTATCAAGAAATCGAATTTTTTCCTTATGGGTCTGAATCAGAATGCCTTCAGCCCGCGATCACTGAAACACGCGAGGCACCCATAACAATTCGAGGATGACGATGGATTCGGTGTATCTGGTCGTGGTGGTTGGGGCGGTGGCCGCTGGATTTGTGCAAGGCTTGTCGGGCTTTGGCTTCGGGCTGGTCGCCATGTCGTTCTGGGCCTGGGCGCTGGAGCCGCGGCTGGCGGCGACTCTTGCGGTGTTCGGCGCGCTGGTCGGCCAGGTGCTCGCCGCGGTCACGGTACGGCGCGGCTTTAATCTCAAGCAATTGGCGCCCTTCGTGCTGGGCGGGCTGGCGGGCATTCCGCTGGGTGTGGCCGTGCTGCCCCACCTGGACATGGACTGGTTCAAGGCAATGCTGGGCGGCTTTTTGATTTTGTGGTGCCCGGCCATGCTGCTGGCTCGCAACATCCCCAAGATCACGGCGGGCGGACGCGCGGCCGACGGCGCGGTGGGTTTCTCGGGCGGCGTGCTGGCGGGCATCGGCGGGTTTTCGGGGACGTTGCCCACGCTGTGGTGCACGCTGCGCGGCTATGAAAAAGACAAGCAGCGCGCCATCATCCAGAATTTCAACCTGTCGATGCTGGCCGTGACGATGGGCACGTACCTTGCTACGGGCATCGTCACCCGCGACATGCTTCCGCTGTTCGCCATCGTGGCGCCCGCTATGCTCGTGCCCACGCTGCTTGGCGCCAAGCTCTATATCGGTATCAGCGAGGCCCGCTTTCGGCAGATTGTGCTGGGCTTGTTGACGCTATCCGGGGTAGCGCTGCTAGCGGCGTCCTTGCCGCGGCTGATCGAACGGCTGGCCTGAATTCCCCCATCGCCGCCCGTTGCGCTTTAATGGACCCGTGCATTTCAACCAAGGAGCATCATGTCCACGCCCAAGAACTTCCTGCTCTACGACGGTGACTGCCCCTTCTGCTCGAACTACGTGCGGATGCTGCAATTGCAAAAAGCGGTAGGCCCGATCGAGCTGCTCAATATGCGCGACCGCCCCGATCTGGCCGTGGCCTACAAGGCGCAAGGGTATGACCTGAACCAAGGCATGCTGCTGCATCTGGACGGCCAGGATTATTGGGGCGCCGACTGCATCAACCGGCTGGCGCTGCTCAGCACCGGCAACGACTTCTTCAATAGCGTGAACGCCGCCGTCTTCCGCAACCGCTGCCTGTCGACCGCGCTGTACCCCTTCATGCGCACCGGCCGTAGCCTGGCGCTGACCTTGCTGGGCAAGAAGAAAATGCAGATGTAAGCAAGACGCAGAGCACCGGGCGTGGCGCTGGCGCAATCAGGCCGGCGTATCGCTCCGGGTCTCTTGGTCTTCCGCCGCACCCACCCCCACCACGCGTGTCAGGAAGGCGTCCAACGCCGGATTGTCGTGCTGCGCGTGCCACGCCAGATACATGTCGGCGTACAGATTGCGCTGACCAATCGGCCGGAATTCCACGCCTTCAAAGCGCAGTTCACGCGCCGAATCCGGCACGATGCCCACGCCCAACCCCGCACGCACCAGCGCCAGCAGCGTATGGGTTTGCCCCGCCCGCTGTACGTAGTCGGGCTGCACATCCGCCAGGCCGAACGCCCCCACGATGCGGTCATAAAAGTACTTCCCTTCACGCGGCGAATACAGCACGAAGGGTTGGCCCTGCAACAGGCGCAGCGGCACGGTCTCGTGTTCGCATAGGGGCGATCCGGCGGGCAGCGCCAGCACCAGGGGCTCGCGTTCAATCAAGCGGGATTCAATGCCTGCCTGCTGCGGCACGCTGCGCGCCAGAATGGCGTCCAGCTCGCGGGCAACCAGCAAGCGGTCAAGATCGGTGCTGACCGTTTCGCGCAGCTGAATCTCAACGCCCGCCAAGAGCTTGCGCGCCTGCATGATCATCGACGGCATCAAGCGGTACGACGCCACGGCGGTAAAGCCCAGCGTGATGTGGCCGGCCTCGCCGCCTGAGGTGCGCCGCGCCGTGGCCGCCGCGCGCGCGGAAAATTCCAGCAAGTGGCGCGCATCGCGCAGAAAGCGCCGGCCTGCGGCGCTTAGCAGCACTTGGCGGCTATTGCGTTCGAACAGCGTCACGCCCAGATCCTGTTCCAGCAACTGGATCTGGCGCGATAGCGGCGGCTGCGTCATGCAGAGCCGTTCGGCCGCGCGGCCAAAGTGCAGTTCTTCGGCAACCGCAATGAAACACTCAAGCTGACGGAACTCCATCGATTCAATCCTTGAATTGATCAATGCTATTTATAGCTCGAACGGCTATCCATCGATAGCCGTTTCTATACTCCGAAAAAACGGCCGGACCCCGTCGCCCAGCAATCGCCAAGCCTTCGCGCAAGCGGACACCTGGCAAGCGGCTGCCGGCCCGCAGAACCCAAAGGAGCATCCCCGCAGCACGCAGTTTTTTCACGGCGCAAGCCGCTTGTCAACGCAAATTCACCCCAAAAAAAGAGAAGAGACATGGAGACAACCCCCATCGCCCGCCCTCGCGTCCGGCTCATCGCCGCGGCGCTGGCCCTGGCCGCCACCGCCGCGTTGCCCTGGAGCGCCAACGCCGCCGGCTACCCCGAGCGGCCGATCAATCTGATCGTGCCGTTTTCGCCAGGCGGCGGCACCGATATTTCGGCACGCCTGTTGGCGGCCGCGCTGGGCGACAAGCTGGCGTCGTCGGTGGTGGTAGACAACCGGCCGGGCGCAGGCGGGCAGATCGCCGCCGATCTGGTCGCGCGTTCGCAGGCCGATGGCTACACGCTGCTGTTCGCCAATTCGGGCATGCTGGCGATCAACCCGTGGATCTACAAGCTGCATTCCGACCCGGCCACCGCGTTCGCGCCGGTGTCGCTGTTCTCGGACTTGCCGTTCGTGCTGGTCGTGCCCACCACCCTGCCCGCCAAGAACGTGGCGGACTTGGTCAAGCTGGCCAAAGCCGAACCGGGCAAGCACACGTTCGCCAGTTCCGGCACGGGCGGCGCGCCGCACTTGTCGGGTGAAATTTTCCAGCAGGCGACCGGCGTGGATTTGATGCACGTGCCGTACAAGGGCGGCGGCCCGGCCATGACCGACCTGATGGCCGGACGCGTCGACATGCTGTTTGCCTCCGTGCTGGAGACCATGCCCTACGTCACCGGCGGCAAGCTGCGTGCGCTGGCCGTCACCGGCGCCACCCGTTCGCCCGCCATGCCGGACGTGCCGACCATCGACGAAGCCGGGGTAAAGAACGCGCAATCGGGTTCATGGACGGCCGTGCTGGCGCCCGCCGGCACGCCGCCTGCCGTCATTGAAAAGCTGTCGCAAGCCATCCGCGACATCACCGCCGACCCCGCCATGAAAACCAAGCTGGAATCACAAGGCGCCGTGGCGCACGGCTCGACTCCGCAGCAGTTGCAAGAGCTGGCTGCGAGCGAACGCGCACGCTACGGGCAGATCATCAAGACTCGCAATATCCAAACCAATTGATCCCCGGCGGCCCGGTTTCGGGCCGTTGAACTCAACCTCATTGGCCCGGTTTCGGACCGCGAACTGAACCTCATTGGCCTGGTTTCGGGCCGTCAATCTGAACCTCTTTGGCCCGATTTCGGGCCGTCGAACTCATCCTCATTGGCCCGGTTTCCTGGCCATCTCACCGCCCCTTCCAAATAAGCCGTATCCATGACAGATTCCCTGCCCTCCTCCGCCGCCCACCTGCTGATGGTCGGCCCCTTGCTGCCTGATCTGGTGGCGGACCTTGAGTCGCGCTACCACGTGCATCGCCTCTGGGAAGCCGCCGACGCCAGCGCGCTGCTGCGCGAACACGGCGCGTCCATACGCGGCATCGCCACCAGCGGCCGCTTTGGCGCCACGCGCGAATTGATCACCGCCCTGCCGGCGCTGGAAGGCATTTTCAGTTTTGGCGTGGGCTACGACACCATCGACCTGGCCGCCGCCCGCGAACGCGGCGTGGTCGTCACGAACACCCCGGGCGTGCTGGACGCCTGCGTGGCCGACACGGCGCTGGCCTTGATGCTGGCCGCGCCGCGCCGCATCGCTGAAGCCGACCGATTCGTGCGCGCCGGCCGCTGGCCCAACGATGGTTTTCCGCTGGGCACGCGCATGAGCGGCAAGCGCTGCGGCATTGTCGGCCTGGGCAATATTGGCTTGCAGATTGCGCGCCGCGCCGCCGCGTTCGATATGGAAATTCTGTACACGAACCGCAAGCCGCGCGCCGACGCCCCCGCGGAATATCGCTACGTGCCGGACATCGAGTCGCTGGCCGCGGAGTGCGACTTTCTGGTGCTGGCCGTGCCGGGCGGCGCCGCCACGCGCCACATGGTGAACGCGCGCGTGCTGGACGCGCTGGGCCCGAAGGGCTGGCTGATCAATATTGCGCGCGGCACCGTCGTCGACGAAGCCGCGCTGGTCAGCGCCTTGCAGGGCAAGCGTATCGCCGGTGCGGGCCTGGACGTGTTCGAACACGAACCCGCCACCCCGGATGCGTTCAACACGATGGACAACGTGGTGCTGCTGCCGCACATCGCCAGCGGCACGCACGAAACCCGCCGCGCCATGGCCGACCTGATGGTGGCCAACCTGGACGGCTGGTTCCGGGAAGAGAAAGTGCTGACGCGCGTCGTTTAGACCCTGCGCGTCAAGCCGGCGGCGCCTGTCGAACAGGCAGAGCGCGCCGGCTGGGCTATTCGCTGACCCATTTCAAATCCGGCGACGGCGCGCCTTCTTGTTGAAAGTACAAGATGGCCGCCGCGGCCAGCTCGCGGCTCACGCACTGATATTGCTGGTAGCTGCCTGACTGGCCACCCACCACCACATTCTCGTCATGATCTTCCGAGCGCGACGGATCAATCAGCGTATAGATGCGCGCGTCGTCGTCCAGCGTGATCGACACCACGAATGTGCCCGCGCCGCCTCCCACCGCCAAGACGGTTTCGTCTTCGGTCACAAACGCGATGGAACTGAACTCTGCGCCGTCCAATTGATCCAGCGCGGCAAGCGCTTCCGCGTCCGACGGATCGGCGCTTTCCCGGACGGCGGCCCGGTCGCCCTGGCGCCGTTCTTCAATGAGTTTTTTTATTTTCATGATCGTAAATGCCCCTGGTAATGCGCGCCGGGTCTCCCGCTTGGGCCGGCGTCTGATTGGCGCCGCGTCCTGAAAATCAGCACGGCGGCGTTCGCCAGTCTACCGGCTAACCGCCGCACGCGGGGTCCGACCCTTTGCGGCCTGTTGCAATTGACCGCTGGAAGCCCCGCCACGCCAGGCGTAACGTGAATGCACGGCATATGCCGCGTCACCTTGAGAGGGTCGCACCATGACGTCCCCGACTTCCCGCACGACGCATCCGCAAACGGCGCCCGCCGCCGACACGCCCCCGCACGCCGATAAAGATCGCGCGCGCGCCGAGCATCTGCAAGAAGAGGCGCGCCGCAAGGCAATGGCTACCGCGCAACATAAAGAAAGCCCGCGCAACTTGTCCGCGCCCCGTTACCACGGCGGCCACCGGGGCGGTTAGCCGTCCGGCAGCACCCCGCGCCTAGCGCCGTCGCGCCAGGCGCGCCATCAGAACTTGACCGAGCACCGGATGCCCGACGGGATCGTGTTGCCCTCGTTCGGCACGCGCAACAGCACGGTGAACGTGCCGCTGGCCGCATCCATCACCCGGTCGATGCGCCACACCTTGCCTTGCAGCGGCTTGTCGCTGATGGCGGCATTGACCGTGACCTGCGCGGCTGCATCCGCCTTGATCTGGCCATACAAGCCTTCCGGCACCACTACCTTGACCAGCAAGGGATTGATCTGCGCCAGCTTGACGATCTTGTTGTCGTTGACGCGATCGCCCGGCCCGGCATAGCGCTCGGCAACCACACCATCAAACGGGCTCTTGATGCTGCGTTCAGCCAGAATCGCCTGTTGCAGCGCCACTTGCAGCTGCGCCTGACGGCTGCGCGAGGTCATCTCGTCGTAGTCGCCTGCGGGCAGCAATTGGCGTTTAAACAGGTCCGCGTTGCGGTCCACGACGCGGCCCAGGTAGGCGGCTTCGGCGCGGCGCAGGCCCAACGTGGCTTCATCCACGCTGGTGTTCAGTTCGGCCACGACTTGGCCTTTCTTCACCACGTCGCCACGCTGCACCAGCACATTGCTCAGCACACCGGCCGACGCACTGCCCAGCTCTGACACCTGAAAAGGTTCGATCAGGCAGGCCATCGGCGTTTGCAGGGTGTCGCCCTGCGAGGACAAGGCGGGTTCCGCCAGCACCGGCAGCCGCGCATCGGGCGGCAAGCCCTGCGCGGCGGCGCTGGCGATCAGGCCGCTGAATAGACCAAAGCAAAAGAAGCGTAGGCGATGTGTCATAGGGTTGTGGAGATCAATCCCCCTGCCCGGAAAAGGACAAGGAGTTTTCAAGTTCTTCATCCGCGGCCACCATATGGCGGCGCTCGCGGGCCAGTTTCTTTTCCGTGCGGGCCTGGGCGTAGCGCAGCCAGCGGGCGGCCACGCCATGCCCGCCCATCGAACGCAGCAGTTGCGCAGGCTTCGCCCACGCCTTGCCCGCCACGCTATCCAGCACCGCATCTTCCCAAGACAGAATGGCTTCGACGTGGCCGGGGTCGCCCTGGCGGCCGCAGCGGCCTTCCAATTGGCGGTCAATGCGCGCCGACTCGTGCCGTTCGGTCAGAATCACATGCAGCCCGCCCGCCTCGCGCGCGGCGTCCGACAGCGGAATGTCGGTGCCGCGCCCGGCCATATTGGTGGCGATCATGATGCTGCCCATCTGGCCGGCCTGCGCAATCATGTCGGCCTCGTCCGCGTCCTGCTTGGCGTTCAGCACCACCGCAGGCAGACCGGCTTCGCGCAACACTTGCGCCACCTGTTCCGACGCCGCCACCGAACGCGTGCCGATCAGCACCGGCACGCCTTGCGCGTGCAGGACGCGGGTGCGGTCGCGCACGGCGGCCCACTTGTCGTTCAAGGTGGCGTACACCGCATCGGGCGCATGACGGCGGCGCGAGCGGCGATGCGTGGGAATGCGCACCACGGGCAGGTCATACACACGGCCCAGTTCGGCACGGATTTCCGCCGCTGTACCCGTCATGCCTGACAAGAGCAGATAGTGTTTGAAGAAACGCTGATAGCTGATGCTCTTTAACGTGGAACGCGGTTCGCTCAGCGCCAGCCCTTCCTTGTGCTCCAGCATCTGGTGCAAGCCCTGGCCCCACGAGCGGTCCGGCATCACGCGCCCGGTGAACTCGTCCACGACCATGATTTTCTCGTCGCGGATGATGTATTGCTCGTCCAGCCGGTACATGTGCAGCACCGTCAACGCACTTAGCACCAGCTCTTCGCGGCGAAACGGAATGCTCCAGGGCGCGGGCAAGGCGGCGCATTCGGCGCGCAGATGTTCGCGGCCCAGCTCCGTCAGCGTCACCCGGCGTTCGCCGCGCAGCAGCCGGTAATGCGCGGGGTCCATCGCGCCGGCCAGCGCCATGGCCTGGCGCGTCACGTCGGTAGTGTCGTCTTCCTGCACGCCTGAAATAATCAGCGGCGTGCGCGCCTCATCCACCAGCACGCTGTCGGCCTCGTCCACAATGGCAAAGCACAGGCCGCGCAGGTACAGCTGACTCAGCCGCCCCTGTTCGCCCCGCAGCCGTTCCAGCCGCAAGGCGTCTTCGTCCTTGCCGCCGTCCAGCACAATCAGGTCACGCAGGTAGTCAAACACCAGCGTCTTGTTCGAGCAATACACCACGTCCGCCTGATACGCCTGGCGGCGCGTGGGGATGTCCATCTCCATGCTGACCCAGGCCACCGACAGGCCCAGCGCTTCGTAGATGGGGCTCATGATCTGCGCATCGCGCTCAACCAGGTAGTCGTTGGTGGTGATCACATGCACGGGCAGCCCCGCCATGGCGACCGTGGCGGCGGGCAGCGTGGCGGTCAGCGTCTTGCCTTCGCCCGTGTTCATTTCGGCGACCATGCCTTGCAGCATGGCCCAGCCGCCCATCAGCTGCACATCAAAATGCGCCTTGCCCACCGTCAACCGGCCCGCCTGCCGGATCAGCGCAAACGCGCGTGCGGCGCTCGCGGGGGTGATGCCGTTGCAGCGCAGGTCATAGGCAATTTCGTCCGCACGCTGGCGCACGCCAGCCAGGTCAATGTCGCCCAGCGCCTGAGTTTCGCGGTGCACGCGGGCCACGATGCGGCGGGTTCGCGACAGCGGCTGGCGGCGCTTTCTGCCCAGCCAGCGCAAGGCGGCCGTGCCCCAGGCTTCGAGCTTGTTCGGATGCCGCTCGCTCTCTTTTTCAGGATAGAGCGGGTCCGGGTTCAGGGTGGCGAAGGCATGCATGTCAGGGCGCGCGCATCAAAAGCGGAACTGGCGCAAGACCATCTGCCGGACGGCGTCATACGCTTGCAGCGCAATCGGCCGGGGCTCGTGCGAGAACTTCACGTACACGCGCGCGCCCAAATACGCACGCGGCGCATCCTCGGGCAAACGCAAGTCCATCACGAACAGGTTCTCGGACGACTTCGCCCGCCCTTCCTGGGACTTGCGCGGGTCCACGCCAATGCTGCCGCCGCCCTGCAAGCTCAGCGCCAGGCTGGGCAGTTCGTCGGTCGCGGCCGGCACTTCACGCGAAATCTGCGCGGTGAATTCCTGCCCGCTGTCCTGCACCAGCCGCACGCGCACATCCTTCAGCGACCGGTGAATGCGCTCCAGGCTCGACTGCGGCACCACCACGCGCACCGTTTCGGCATCGGTCAGCACATAACCCAGCAGCTCACCACGCTGCACATAGCGGCCAGTCATGTCCTCGGGCTGCGCCGACACATAGCGGCCCGCGTGCGGGCTGCGCACCTGCTGCGCCTGCACCTGTTCCTGGATGGCGCGGCGCTCGGTCTGCAAGCTGGTCCATTGATGGCGCATGATGGCCGCCTGCACCTGGTTCTGCGCGTAGGCCTGCACATAGCGCGCCTGGTATTCATCCACCTGCGCGGCCAGCATGGCGTCGCGGCGGATGAGTTCATCGTTTTCCAGTGCCATCAATGGCGCGCCCAGCCCCACGGGCGCATCATCCGCCGCCTGCCGCGCGCGCACGAAGCCGGCCACCGGCGCCCGCACCTGCGCCGTGGGCGGCACCCACACCACGCCTTCGGTATCGGTGGACGACGGCATCGGCACCGCCCCCACCAGCCCGACGATGCCCGCGATGCACAGGGCGCAGATGGCATAGGAACGCAAACGGTGCGCCTGGATCTGCGGGTCGGCATAGAACTGCCGGCCCAGCCGCCACAGCGGCATCACGATCGTGTTGAACAGCGCCCACATGGCCAGCAGGACGCCAAAGAAGAAGAACTGCCCGGCCATGATGAAGATGGCCAGGAACATGATGAACATGCGGTAGCAGAACGACAGCAGCGCATAGCCCACGAACCAGGCGCGTTCGCCCGGCGTCGCGCGCGGGGCTTCCACGCCGCGCAGCCCCAGCGCGTAGCGCTTGAACAGATAGCCCAGATAGCCATTGGCCCGCTGGCCCAGGTTGGGAATTTCGATGCCGTCTGACAGCACGTAATAGCCGTCATAGCGCAGCAGCGGGTTGCCGTTCATGAACAGCGTCGACACCCCGCACAGGATGATGACGGTATAGGCCAGCGAGCGGCCCAGCCCCGGCTCCAGCTGCGTCCACGCAATCATCGCAACCGCCGCGAGGAACAGCTCCACCAGAATGCCCGCGCCGCCCACCAGCATCCGCCAGCGCTTATCGGCAAAGGCGGATGCCGCCGACGCATCCACATACGGAATGGGCACCAGCAGCAGGAACATCAGGCCGATCTCATGCACCTCGCCCCCGCGCGCCTTCACCGCGCAGGCGTGGCCAAGCTCGTGAATGGCCTTCACCACCGGATACACCAGCGCCATGGCCAGCACATTGCCCGTGGAAAACACCTGATCCCAGATGTTGTGGGTCAGCGTCTGCCAATGCATGGCGCCCAGCGCCGTGCCAGCCGCGACCACCGCCAGCCACAGCAGCGCGCCCACCCACGTGAACAACCAGCGATACCAAGGCAGCGTGCGCGTCAGCCAGCGGTCGGGGTCCACCAGCGGCATCTTCAGCGCGCTGGGGTTGCCGATGTATTGCTTGATCTTCTGCATGCGCTGGCGCTTGCGGCGTTCAACCAGGTCGCGCACATCGGGCGCGCGGTCGGTCGTCAGCACGTCAGCGCGGTGCAGCTGCGCCATCAGCCGGATGACTTCATCTTGCGGCATGGCGTCGTCATCCAGCTGGCCGCAGGCAATCTCCCAGATATCCTGCACCGTGCGGCGCCCGTCCATCAGGCTGATCAGCAGATTGGCTTCGGGCGTGTAACGATGGAATTCGCCATTGCTCTGGTCCTGCATCACGTACCAGACTTCACCGCGATACACGTGGCGATGAATATGAATGTGCGAACGCAGCCGCGGGCGCAGCGTGCTGACCCGGTGCCAGGAATTGCTATAGAGCGCGGTACCAGACATCTTCTTATCAGCCGAACCAGCCCCACCACTTCAGGCGGAGCCAATCAAAAAACCCGTGCGTCCAGATCCAGACGTAGCGGCGCTCGTCGATATCGATCCGCCCCACGCCTTCCATGCCCGGGCGCAACGCCTGCGCCGCCTGGGGTTCCAGGCTGGCCTCCAGGCGGAACACGGTCTTGCCTTCCTGCACCTGCGCCAACGGCACGATGCGCGTCACCGTAAAGGGAATCTGCCGGTCTGGCATCGCGGCCAACGCCACGCGGCCGGTCTGGCCCACCGCCACGTCGTCAATCAGGCGGTCTTCCACATCCAGCCACAGCCGGTAGCCATCGGGCGGCGACAGCTTGAACAGTTCCTGGCCGCGCTTGACGGCCTCACCCAGTTGCTGGCTCAGGTCGCCGCTGACGATGATGCCGTCAAACGGCGCGCGCAGCGTCGAACGCTGGATCTGTTCACGATAGAACTGAATCTGCGCCATGGCTTGGCGCGCCTGGGCTTGGGCGATGGCGGAGGCCGCGCTGTCACCCCGCGCCGATGCCTCTTCGGCTTGCCGGCGGTACTGCACTTCCAGGTTGCCCGCGCGCAGCAATTCCAGTTCGGTTTCGCGCGTGTCCAGCGCGGCCAGCGCATCGCCCTGCTTCACGGCATCGCCCGCGCGGCGGGACGCATCGCTGATATAGCCATCGAACGGCGCGGCCAGCACGCGCTGCACCACGCCTTGCACCGTGGCCGTCGCGCTGATGCGATACGGGCCGTGCGCGAAGACGGCAAACGCCACCAAGGCGACCAGCGCGACGGCCGCCAGCTTGCGGCCAATGTAGCGGGGCCCAAGCAAACGGCCGGATTCGCGCAACACCGCATCGCGCCACTTGCGCCAGAACGGGCGTTCCTGCTGCAAGCGCTGATACAGCACGCGGCCGGCCAGCAGCACTACGCTTTGGCAAAGTTCGATGCTGGCTTTGTCGAACGGCAGGTCGTCCGGGCGCTCAAACACCAGCGCCCCGCGCGCGTCGCCATCGGGCGCGAACGGCACCGTCAGCACGTTGCGGTTGCCAAATTCGCGCGCAAGCTTCTGGTGCGCGCGCAGTTGGATGGTGCGGCCTTCGTCCTGCGGCACGCACAAGGTGGAGTTCTGGTCGATGGCTTCGTCCATGGCCTCGGCCACGCTGCGCACCAGGTTCATGTTCTGCACCAGCCGGCTGCTGTGCGACAAGGCGTAGACCTTGCTGCGGCCATCCTGCCGGAAGCCGATGCTGACCCGGTCGCATTCCAGCCGCGTCGCCAAGTCAGTAACCAGCGTCAGCGCCACATCCTTGAACTGCCCTTCCTTCAGCGAACGCGCCACGCAATTGATCACCACCATCAAGCGTTCGACCGTCTGCGCGCTATCGGTTTCCTGATGCTGCACCAGCCACGCTTCCAACACGCCCGCTCCCCAGCGCAGCGCCTGCACCAGCGGTTCGGGCGCCTGCATGGGGGTTTCGAACGCCGCCACGCCATGGATGCGGCCGCCCAGCACGATGGGGTAAGCCACCACCAGCCCGCTGGCATCTGCCGACACAGCCACTTCGCGGCCCTGCAAGGCTTCGTCCACCGCGCTGTAGAACACCGCGCCTGCGCGGCTGCCCGCCGGGGTTTGCGACACCGCTTCAAATGGCCCGGTGTCCGGCTCGCCCAGGATCAGCGCCGCGTGACGCACGCCCGGCAGCTGACCCGCCTGCAAGGCGAGCCAGGCGTCCAGGAAAGACTGGCGGTCGCTCGCGGCCGACAGCGCCGACCACCAGGCCAGGTCCGCGCGCTTCACCTGCGCGGGCACGACAGCATCATTCATCCTTGCTTCCACTCTCCGTGAGCGCCGGCTGCCGCACGCTCAGTCCGCGCTTGCGGCTGGCCTTCGGCTCCCAGGTATTGGTTTTTGAATTGAACACGACCGTGGCGTTGCCCGACTTGCCCAACGCACCGCTCAAGCCCAGGATGCCCACGCCCGCCGCCATGGCGACGCGCTCGGCCGTGGTGGATGCGTGGGTGTTCTCGGCGGCAGCCACGTTGTCAGCCGGCTGATCCGATTCCGACACCGCCGCGCCTTGCGGCGCTGCGTCCTGGGTTGCTGCGTCCTGTCCTGCCCCGTCCTGTCCTGCCCCTTCCTGCCCTGCCAAATCAGCAGCCGGGTTGGACGCGTCCTGTGCGGGCTTCGGAGCGGGCTTAGGCTCTGGCTTCGGCGCCGTTTTCGCGCCGCTGGCGTAACCCTGGCCACCCCCGTCCTGCACCGTTTGATCGGTGCGCATGGACACCTCGTCCGGCGCGCCCGACGAAGCATAATCGGAAAGTCCGCCGTCGTGGCGTGCAATCACGATGTCTGGCGACGCCGGTCCCAGACGGATGCTGTTGACCGCATCCCGCATGCCCGACAGGTACCACGCGCCCGCGTTGGGGCGGGTCAGCAGCGGCTCGAACACCGGGCGCTGCCATTGGCCGAAGTTGCCGCTCCAGGAATACAGATCCTCCAGCGCGCGGGTGATCAGGTCAGGCGTATTGCCGCCCATGCCGAAGCGGGTCAGGTTCACCACGCGGCCGCTCTCCGGTTCGATATAGATGGCGGCAAAGTCGCCCACCATCACGTCCTTTGAGAAGCTGCCGCGGAAGCTATCGGCCCCGATGCCGCCCAACATGTAGTTGCCGCCCGTGCCTGCCAACAGAATGTCGTTGCCGCCAAACGCGATATCGACGGTTTCGATCAGGCTCCAGCGGTCGTTGACGAACACCACGCGGCCGCTGTCGCCAAACATCACGTTGTTGCCCGCGCCGCTTTCCAGCTGGTCGGCGCCCATGCCGCCGATCATCACGCCTTCGCCGTTGTTGTAGAGACTGTCCGAGCCGCCCACCGACGGGTAGGTGGATTCGAACAAAGCGATCCGGCCGGCGGCGGTGAACACCGCCCGCGCGCCGTCGCCGGCGATCAGGTTGAAGCCGCCCGCGCCCACCGCCCGGATGATGTCGTCGCCCATGCCGCCAAACAGCGCATTGCGGCCCGCGCCCACCGTGATGGTGTTCACGCCGCCCGACGGCAGGTTGATGGTCTCCAGCAGTTGCAGGCCGGCGCCCGACAGATAGCGCGCGTCCGCACCCGGCGCGGCCGCGTCAATGAAGTCGCCTCGATTGCGCAGGTAGTTGACCGGCTCCACGTTCACGATGCGGCCGAAGTTGGCGAACACGATGTTGTTGCCATCGCCCGCCGTGATCGTGTTGGCGCCCGCCGACAAGCCATCCGCCGACGCGCCCACCGCCAGCCCCGCCGCCTGCTGCGGCGTCAGCACCAGCGTCAGCGCGGCCAGCGACTGCTGGTCGGCCACCGCCGCCACGCCCATGTTCATCGGCGTATCCAGGTTGATGTTCATGCCGGCGTTGCCGAACACGATGTTGTTACCCTGGCCTGCATGGATGACGTTGTTGCCGCCGCCGCCCGCGATCAGGTCATTGCCCAACCCGCCATAGATCACGTCGTTGCCCGCGCCGCCGTACAGGATGACGCCCTGCGTGGTGGTGCGTGCGTCCAGCACGTTGTTGCCGCCGTTGCCAAAGTGCAGCGCCTGGCCAGCTACGCGTTGACCGGGCAAGGCGGTGTAGTAGGCGTCGTCCTGGCTGGTCGAGCCAAACAGCAGCACCGGCCGGTCCGTGCCGCCCACCGTATTGCCTTCGGCCACCAGCAGGTTGTTGCCGCCGCCGCCCTGCACCAGCGTGACCGTGCCGACCGTGGCGTGGCGCACCGTGTAGGTGTCATCGCCCTGGCCCAGCATCGTGTTCACCGACTGCACGCCGTGGAAGACGATGCCGCGGTCGAACACATGCGTGCCCGCCTGGCTCGTCTGCAACACCGTGCCGCCCGCGCCGCCCAAGCCCGGCGTCATGCCCAGCCCGGTGATGCGGCCGAAGTCGCCAGCTTGCGCGTTGCTGTACACGCGGTCGAGGCCACTCATGTTGTCGACCTGATCCTGCATGCCAGTCTGGCCGGCCGTGGTGCCGTCATTGAAAATGCGGATGCGGTCATTGACGGGCGCGGTGGACGCCACGCCGTCATTGCGCGCACCCAGCACGCCATCGGTCTCGCTTGGCAGGCCCACGCCCGCGTGCAGCGTGCCGTCGTAATCCGGGCGGTCCAGCGTATCGCCCTCGATCAGCAGCGTGCCTTGGATGCCCGACACGTCATGCGGCTGGTCGCCGTAATTGGCGTAGCTGATGCCCGTTACCGGGTCCACCGTGATGATGGGCTGGTCGCTTGCGCGCGGGTTGCGCACCTTGCCCGGTTCGTTGGCGGGGCCGGCATAGGCCGGGTCCGCCACGCGCACCAGAATCGGCGGCAAGGCGACGTCTTGCAAGCCGGGCAGCGTCGTAAAGAGCGATGCCGACAGGTGCAAGTCAAGGCCAGCCAGGCTCAGCGGCGGCAGGCCTGCGCCCGCGCCGTCTTCCACCTTGACCAGCACCTGCTGCATGGCGCCCCACGCTTGCGCGCCGACACCGTTGGCGTCAAACGTCAGCACTACGCTTTGGTGCCAGGTCAGCCCGCCGTCGGTGGACAGCAGCAGCCCCCGCCCTTGCAGGCTTTGCAGGGCAGCCGCCATCGAATCCGCCGCGTTCAGGCCCACGCCTTGCGTCAGCGAGCCATACAAGGCGGACGCCACCATCGCACTGCTCAGCGACACATACGCCTGGCCCGACGCGGGGCGCGGCAGCACGCTGGCATCCAGATTGATCGCCAGCGACAGCGTATTGCCGCCGTTGGCGTCCAGCTGGCCCGGCTGCGCCGTGATGTTGACCGGCTGCGCGCCATCGAACACGTCGCGCGAACCGCCGCGGCCGGTCACGATGGTGTTGCCCGCCACGTCACCCGACAGATCGAAGGTGTCGCTATCGCGTCCGCCGATCAGGGTCGTGATGACATTGCTGCGCGTGGACAGCACATAGATGTGGTCATTGCCTTCGCGCGCATCCAGGTTGACGCGCTGGATGTTCTGGTAGCTGGTGTTCAGCCCCGCGCCGCGGATGCCTTCTTGCGTCAGCACAAAAGCGTCGGCGTATTCCGAGCCCAGCACGGTGTAGGTATTGATCCCGTCGCCGCCATCCATCGACACCGCGCCGTTGATGACGTAGTTGCGCTCGCCGTTGGGCTGTTGCTGCGCTTCCTTGAACGCGTAGACCATGAACTCGTCATCGCGCTTTCCGCCAAAGAGCGCCAGCGGCGCGGCGTTGCTGTAGATGCGGAAGACGTTGCTGCTGTTCTCCGCGCCGTACAGCGTCAGGCCGAAGCTGTTGCCGCGTGACAGATAGCCCTGCGTGGTTTGCACCGTGTCGATCTGGTCGCCCGCGCCCACGTTCGGGAACTGGCGGTCCAGCGCGTACAGCTGGCCGACCTGGTATTCGTTGTGCTTGGACGCATCGCTACCCAGGCCGCCGTCGATGACCACATAAGTGCTGGTGTCATCAATATAGAAGCGGTCGCCGCCGTCAACCGCATTCAGGCGCAGCCCGCCCGTCATGCTGCGGTCGTAGTTCACGCGCTGCACCTCATTCGCGTAGCCCGCCCCTTGCGGCGTTATCTTCGCGACGAAGTGCTCGCGCACCAGGAAAGTCTCGTCCTGCGTGGTGCCGTTGATCGTCAGATGGTTCACGTCCGACAGGTTTTCAAGGCCGTTGTCGTCGGAATCATGCACGTTGATCAAGATGGACGTCAGCGCTTCGGCCAGGTTCACGATGACGTGATCCGAGCCTCGGCCTCCATCCACATCCACGCGGTCAGTCACGCCGGCCAAGTTCTGCTGGCTGGTCAGCGACGGCAATTGATCCAGCACGATCAGGTCGTTGCCATCATTGCCGTGCAGCGAAATACCGCCGGCCAGCGCGCGCGCCGACAGGTAGATCGTGTCGTCGCCCTCGCCCGCCAGCACGGTTGCACCGCCGCCCAACAGAATGCGCGACATCCAGATCTTGTCGTCGCCGGCGCCCGCGTCCACGGCCAGGTGGCCCAGGAAATCGGAGTCAGACAAGGTGATCAAGTCAGCGCCTGCGCCGGTGGTGATGCCGGTGTTGCCACCCACCGTCACTGTGTCCAGCAGCACGACGTTGCCGCCGCCGCCCGCGTCTACGGTCAAGGAACCGGCCAGATCCGAGTCCACCAAGGCGATCTCGTCCACGCCCGCCCCGGCCATGATGGCGGTATCGCCGCCCACTGTCGCGGTTTGCAGCACGACGACGTTGTCGCCTTCACCAGCGCTTACCGTCAGTGAGCCTGCCAAACCGCTGTCCACCAGCGCGATCAGGTCATTGCCCGATCCGGTAGTGATGAACGTATCGCCGCCCACCGTCACGGTTTGCAGCACGACGCCGTTGTCGCCGTTGCCGGCCACGACCGTCAGGTCGCCCGTCAGGCCGCTATCCACCAGCGCGATCACGTCATCGCCCGACCCGGCGGTGATAGACGTGTCGCCACCCACCGTCACAGTGTCCAACACCACGATGTTGTCGCCGTTGCCCGCGTTCACCGTCAACGCGCCGGTTAGCACGCTCAGTTGCACGGTGATCTGGTCCATGCCCGCGCCCGCCGTAATAGCCGTCGCGCCCGCGATGGCGACGACGTCCAGCAGCACGACGTTATCGCCACTGCCTGCATTCACCGATACAGCGTCGCCGAAATCGCTGTGCGTCAACGTGATCAGGTCAGCGCCCGTGCCTGACAGCAGCGTCGCACCGCCGCCTACGGTGACGGTATCCAGCAGCACCACGTTGTCGCCTTCGCCCGCGTCCACCGTCAACGTGCCCGTCAAATCGCTATCCAGCAGCACAATCGCATCCAGGCCCAAGCCGGTGGTGATGGCGGTATCGCCACCCACCGTGACGGTGTCCAGCAACAAGGTGTTGTCGCCGTCGCCCGCCGTGATCGTCAGCGCGCCGGTCAGGCCACTGCCCACCACCGTGATCTGATCCGCGCCAGCCCCGGTCGTGATCGACGTGTCGACACCCACCGTCACCGTATCCAGCAGCACGATATTGGCGCCTTCGCCGCCGTCCACCGTCAGCGTGCCAGTGATAACGCTCTGCTGGAACGTGACAGCATCGTCACCTGCTCCGGCCAGCACGGTGATATCGCCGCGCACATCCGTGGCGTCGAACGTGACCGTGTCGTCGCCGTCCGAGGTGCGCAGGGTGGTTTGCTGCTGATTGATCAGCAGCGCGTTGACCAGAATCTGGTCTTGACCCGAACCGCCCGTGATATCCAGCAAGACGCCTTGCGTCAACGCGTCATTACCGTCCAACGCGCCCCCAACGTCGGCGGTGTTGCTGAAGGTGATGGTGTTGTTGCCGCTGTCGCTGCCGTACACATAGATCTCGGGCGCCACCAGGCGGCCGTTGATGTCCACCGCCGAGGCCTTGCCGTAGCCGGCCGTGCCGCGGTCATCGCGGTCCACGCGCAGGTTCAGGCGCTGGCCGGCCTGGATCAAACCGCCTGCTTGCAAGCCGCTACGGCCCGCAACCGACAGGTTGTTGCCCGCCAGCAGGCTCAGCACGCCCACGGTGCTGATCACCGCATCCGGCGCCAAAACGATATCGCCCGAGGTGCCGGCTTGCGCGCCTTCGTAGCGCGCCACCAGCCAGGCGTTGGCCGCGTTGATCTGGCCAACGTTGAACGACAGCGCCTGCGACACGCCTTGCGCATCGGTGGCGGCGCCCACTTGCACCAGCGCCACGTCGCCAACCGCCTTGACATTGATGGTCGACTGCGCGCCCACCGACGCCACGATCAGCGCGTCGTTGACCGCCGCGCCCGCCGTGTCGGACTGCACGTAGCCGCCCACCGAACCACCCGCCACAAAGAACAGGCTGCCGCCGGTCACGACCGCAACGCTGCGCGTGTTCGACAAGCCCGGATGCGCGGTCTTGTCGCTGACGATGTTAGTAGCGCTGCTCAGGTGGACCTCATCGCGTGACCGCGACTCCACCCGCGCCAGCACCAGATCATTCGCGCCCAGCTGGCTGATCGACACCGACCCCAAGGCCGACGCCACCAGATAGCCCGACATATCCGTCAACAGCGGCGAGCCCAGCTCCCCGATGGTGCCGGACAGCGTTTCCAGCCACACGTTGCGCGCGGTGATCGCGGCCTGGCCCGAAGCCGTGCCGTTCAAGATCGCGTCCAACGCATAGATGCGCACATCGCCGCGCACCCCGCCGGCATCGACCACATCGATACCGCCCAGGCGCAAGCCATGCATGCCATACAGGTTGACGCCCTGCGTGGCCGACGCCCGCACCGTGGCCTGCGTATCGGTTGCCGACACGCTGACCAAGAGCGGCCTGCCTTCCTGCGAGACGTCGGCCCCCATCTGGCCCACCGACTGCCCGGCGATCAGCGCCACTTCGCGCACGTAGCCCAGGCCCGCCAGCTCGGCGGCGCTCAGGTCAGACAGCACCACGTTGGCGTACTGGCGCTGGCCTTCGGACGTGGCGTTCAGGATGGACAAGCCCGCCTTCAACGTTACGCTGCCGGCCGACACCACTTGGCCCACGCGCAGGTTCGCGTCGGTCTGGTAAGACGAGCCGCCTGCCGCCGTGCCCTTGGTATTGGCCAGAACCAGGTTCAAGTCCTGCGCGCCCAACTGCGACACGCGCGCCACGCCACCCGCTTCCACGTACAGCGCGTGGCCGGCGGACAGGCTCAGTTGCAGATGCTTCGAGGCGTCGTACTGATAGATGCCGTTGGCGTCCCGCGTGCTGCCCACGATGTCCTGATCCGCCACCAGGCTGACCTGGCCGGCGCTTTCCAGCGTGCCCGCATCGGTGCCGATGATGGAACCGCCCTGGACGCTGACCGTGATGGTGATGCCGTCCTTGGCGTGGATATCGCCCAGGCGGATGCTGCCCTTGGGCGAATCCAGGCCGACGGTGGTGTCGCTGTAGGCGGACACCACGCCGTTCACGGCCTGCACCGCCAGCGAACGCGTGAGCTTCAGCGTCAGGTAGCGCGGGTCGCGCATGTCGCCCACCAGCATGCCGCTGGCAAGCGCCTGCGGGCTGGCGCCGTCTTGCGCCATGTACGGCACGTTGACGGGTTTCCAGACCGGGTCCAGGAAGCCGCTGCCAATATCCACCACCTGCACGCCATTGGCGCGCGCGGCGGCCACATTGGCCTGCCATTGGCTGATATCGGCCGCCGACGCGCCTTCCAGCAGCTTGCTGTTGTAGATGAAGACGTCGCGGCTGTTCTCGTACAGGCCGAAGCGGTCGGCGAACAGGAACTGCACCGCGCTATTGGCCGACAAGGTCGTGCCCAGCTTCAGCGATGCGTCGTTGGAGAACACCGGCTCAAAGCGCTGCCACAGGCTCGTGTCGCTGAAGTCGACGCTGGCACGGTCCAGCGGCGTGGTGCCAGCCGGGCCGATGTAGCGATACAGCGTGTGATACACGCCCGCCAGGTTGACCGCGTTGGCGCGCGACAAGATGGCCTTGTCTGCCTCGGGCAGCGAGTCAAACACGTTGGCGCGTTCGTCGTCCGACAAGCCGCCCAGGCTGGGCAGTTGCAGGGTGTAGTCGCCCAGCTCGGCGCCAATGGAACCCTGGCCCGACGTGCGCAACACGATGCCGCCGCCCGCCTTCACGTTCAGGAAGCGGTCCGCGGGCGGTGCGCCGTCCGTATCACCGTCCACGTCGAACACCTGTTCGTTGATGGCCGCCGACACCGGATACAGCAGGTTGTTCTCGATGTTGCGCAGCGTGGCCGTTGAAAAGTAGAAGAAGTGGCCCGCGTTGTAGGTCTGGCCGTACAGCGCGATATCGGCCGCCGTTTGCGCCGGTGCATCCGCACGCACGGTATAGGTGCGTGTGTAGGCTTCTACGCCCGCCCCGTTCAGGCTGGATGCGTCAAACGCCATCGTGATGGCCTCGCCCATATTGGGATACAGCGCCAGCAAGCCGTCGTTCTGCCCTGCCCCCGTCTGGTACAGCATGGCGTCGGCCAACGACGCCGCCAGGCGGATCGTGCCGTCCGCGCCCACGATGGCGTAGTACGCCGTGTCGGCCCGCACATTGCCCACGGACTGGCGGAAATAGATCTCGTCGCCGGTACGCAGCGCACGCAATTGCCCCGTCCCATCGTCCACGATGTTCATGTTGGCCAGCTTGAAGCTGCCCGACCCCACTGCCGTCAGGCCCGAGCTCACCGCTCCCGCGGCGGACTCCAGGCGGTCGCGCCAGTAGTTGTGGTATTCGGCGGTCTGGGCCAGTTCCTTGTCCACCACGTAGTCGTAGACGATCTGGTTGCGCGTGGACTTGACCAGGTTCTGCGCCGCCGTGATATCCAGCGCGGCAGGCAGGTAGTTGGGGTCAAAGCCCTGGTTCTTCAGCTGTTCGTGCAGCGCCTGCATTTGCGCGGTCAAGCCTGCCGTCGAACCGGCGGCCTGCGTCTGGAACAGGTGCGTGGACACCGTGAACATGCCGTTCACGTCGGCCGCAGCAAAGCCGCGCAACAGCTCGCCCGTGATGCCGGCGTCGGTAAACAGCGCCTTGACCAGTTCGCGGCCCTCGGGCGTCTGGTTCAGCAGTTCAATCTGCTGATGCAGCACCGCCTGTTCCTTGGACGCAAACAGCTGAATCGTGTTGTTGGCGCCCACCAGCACGTAATACGCAACGTTCGTTTGCAAGCTGGCCGTTTTGCCGATCTGCACGCGCACGTCGTTCAGGTAGACACGGTCGTAGTTCTGCAAGGCGCGGTAGCCCGTCACCTGGCCACTGGCATCCGTGACCGGCACGATATTCATGTCGGTCAGCGTGATGACGTTGTCGGCAGACACGGTCGCGCCGCTGGCGGCCGCGTCCAGCAGCTTCACCGTCACCGCGCCCGGCGTGCTGCCTGCCACGCCGAAGATCTGCGCAATCGATACCGGCGTGCCGCCGTTGAAAGCGCCATCCACGCTGCTCGACAGCGTGACCACACGGCCGTTCACACTCTGGATGTAATAGATGGCGGTCTGCGTGGAGTTCGCAAAACTCAGCTCCACGCGCTGGCCTTGCACCAGGCGGTCGGTGCCCGGCAAGGTCAGCGTGGCGGCGCCAAACTGCGTCAGCGACTGCTGCGTAAAGCCGTTGTCCACCAGGCGGATGCCGGCGTTCACCGTCATGCCCTGCAAGGTCGGCGTATAGCCGCCGGAGGTCGCCGTGTCGTGGATGTTGGTGTTCTGGTAGACGTTCAGGTCTTCCAACTGGGACTTCTGCGCATACACCTTGCCCGTGAACGTGATGCGGCCGGTCAGCCAAGCGCTGTCGGGGCTGGCCGCCGTCAACGGATTGCCGTCGGCATCCACGATGGTCAGGATGTGCAGCGTGCCGTTGTCGTAGACGCCCAGGTCATGGCCTTGCAAGCTGCCGTTCTGGTTCGTCATGTACAGCTCAAGCCCGGCCAGCGAGATCGACTGCCCGCTTTGCAGCAGCGCCTTGATGCTGTTGGCCAGCTGCGTGCGCGCCACATCGCTCAGGTTGGCGTTGGTCAGATCCCAACTGAAGCCGTTGCCCATGTCGACGAAGTCGGCATACCCGGCACCCGCCGTTTCCGTATAGGTATAGAACGGCAGCAGGTTCGTGCCGAACC
Source organism: Achromobacter sp. 01N37 (assembly GCF_056399725.1). NCBI lineage: Bacteria > Pseudomonadati > Pseudomonadota > Betaproteobacteria > Burkholderiales > Alcaligenaceae > Achromobacter > Achromobacter sp. 01N37. Next base: position 455,904 of record NZ_JBFTRX010000001.1, on the reverse strand, counting down.
AGCCCCAATTGTTGTTCGGGGTATCCGACGTCAACACGCCCTGCTTCAACGCCGCGGCGCCAAAGCCGCGTTGGATCGTGTAGGCGACGGCCATGGAGCCGGTGCCCTTGCCCAAGCCCGTCAAGCCGTAGACCAGTTGCGACGGCAGCGGCGTTGACGTGACCATGTTCGCGCCATTACGCACGAAGAAACTCTTCAGCGAGACAGCCGCGCCCGAGAACGTGATCGAAATCTGGTTCTGCGCGTTGTAGACGCTGGTTGCCGGCGTGCCGTCGGCCTGGACGAGGCTCAGGGACTCGATACGGCGCCTGTAGCTGACGCCGTCAATCATGAACGTGATCTCGCTGCCAATCAGCCCATTGACGGCGCTGTTCATCCACTGGTTGTAGTCCTGCACGGAATTGCCGGACGGTATCGACCAGCCCAGCGTATTGCCGGCCAGCTGAAGCTGGTTGCTGGTGATGGTGCGCTCAACGACCGTCCAGGTGCTGCCCGGCGTTGTCGACGTCAGGTTTGCGTACAGCGACCCGGCGCCGGTGTTGATCTGGCCTTGCGGGTGGTCCAGGTTGTATTGATCAATTGCCGCGATGATGTCGGCCGAAATGTTCTGATCGTTGGCGCCCAGCGCGGGCGCTGGCGTGCCCGACCCAGGCACCACGGGACGCGTGGCGTTCTGCGTGCCGGTGACCTCGCCCCCGCCCAGCGTGCCGGCCGCATTGCCAAACACGATGTTCAGGTTGTGATGGCCGGTGCTGTCCAGGCTGGTCAGGTCGCCCACATACGGCGACTTTAGCGTGACCAGGATCGAGTCGAAACTGTTCGACCCCCACCACTGGCCGCCCGTCGGCACAATCTGGTCAATCGTCAGCTGCTGGCCGTCCACCAGGATGTAGGTGTAGGTGCGCAAGCCGGCAAGCGCGCGCTGATACAGGTCGCCCTGCGTCTGGCCCGACAGGCTGGCAAAGGCATTCAACTGGTCATTGCTCAGTTGCAGGCGCAAGGTGCTGGACCCCTGCTGCACCGTCAACGCGCCAGACGGCAACGTGAACGAAATCGGCAGGTTGGCGTTGGACTGATCCGTGGCGCCAGCCAGCGCGTACGACGGGCCGTACAGCACGCCTTGGCTGCCCGCCGTGTAACCCAGCGACGCCAGCGACACCGGGCCCGCGTTCGACGTCGGGTTGAGCGGGTCGTACACCGTGAACGTGAACTGGTAGATGTTGTTCGCACCGCTGCCTGCCACCAGGCCCAGATAGCCCAGGATTTCCTTGCGGACGTTCCCGTTCAGGCTGTCGTTGTAGGCCAGGCGCACCAGATGATGGCCATCCACCGCCGCCTTCAACGCGGCGTTGTACTGGTCCGCCGTCAGGTTCAGCGCCAGGTACTGGCCGCCTTCGGCCTGCGTGCTCAGGTACGTGCCGACGCCGCCCAGCGTGATCGTGGCGGTCTGCAACGACCGCACGCCCGACCAGTAGCTGTCGTACTGCGCCAATTGCGCGTTCAGGTCGGCCAGAATCTTGGCCGTGACGGTCGGGTACGCCTTCTCGGTGGCGGTGCGGGTATCGGCAAGCTCGCCATCCAGCAGCGAACCGCCGTTCAGCGTGATGTTGACGCTGCCCAGCTCTGCGTAGACGGACGCTTGCGGGTTTGTCCAGTTCACCGGCTTGACCAGGGTCAGGTCGGCATTCAGCACGTTCTGCGACAAGTAAATGCTCTTGTCGGCGCCGGCCGGGCCGCCCGCCAGGCCCGCCTGGGCGGCGAAACCCTGGCGCGCATTGATCGTCAGCGCCTTGGACGCCGTGCCGATGGCGCCGTAGCCCGCGTTCAATTCGATGCGGTTGCCTGACACGACGGTATCGGTGCTGCTCGTGGACGCATGGGCGAAGATGCCGTTACGCGCTTCGATGGTCACCGTGCCCGCCGACGAGTTCACTTTCTTCAGCGTCGCCCACGAGCTATTACCGCCGTCCGAGAAGTAATTCAGACGGATGTCGTTGCGTGCTTCCGCGCGGGTGTAGCCGTTGGACCCCATCACGTTGAGCGTGATCGCGCCGCCCAGCGCGATGGCGTCCACGTTGACCTGCGCGCTGGCGCCCGTGGGCATCTGCCCGTTCACATCGCGCGCCATGATGCCGACTTCGCCCTGCATCGTGATCGATGTCGGCTTCGAGGCCGACACCGCTTCGATATGCACCGTCTTGCCGTTGCCGACGATCAGGTTGCCCGCTAGCGTGATGTCGCCATTGCTGCGAATGTAGATGGCGTTGTCGGCGTTGCTGGAGCCCATGAAGCTCAGCGTGATTTCCTGGGAAGCCGGCATGTAGAAGGTGAACAGCTCTTGCTGCTTCTTCTCGACCACCTGCGTCAAGGTCGTCGTCTTGGTGCGCAGCCAGCCGCCGCCACTGGTGTGCGGGCCGTCGTTGCGCACGATGACGCCGGTGTTGAACTTGCGGTAAGCCACGCTGAAGACAGAGGTGTCCAGCGCCGTGCCACCCGAGGTTTCCAGACGGTAATGCTTGCCGTCGGGGCCTTCGATACTGCCAGCCGCGTCTTCCACCAGCGTTTGCGTGCCGCTGCCTTCGATCGTGGTGGGCAGCAGCGCGTCGTTCAGTTTGCCGCTGGCGATCAGTTGCTGTTTCAGCGCATCCGGCACGGAATTGACGCCGTCATAGGCGACGACGGTGGACACCAGCACGGGGCGCGGCGTCTCAAACACCGTGACCGGGCCGGACTTGCTGGTGTTCTTGTCCGTCAGCCAGCCCAAGGGGTCGAAGTCGCCGAACAGGTTGAATTGCTTGGTGGTGTAGACGGTGGTGGTGGTTTCGCCCGAGCTCCAGCCCATGACCCACACCATCATCTGGCCGGCCTGGGGCTTGTAGCTCAAGGTCAGAGTCTGGCCGTCCTGCAACGAGCCGGCGGTGTTGCTCAAGCCCGCCGAGCTTTGCTGGCCGTTGCCGTTGTCGTACACCCAGATCCAGGTCAAGGGATTCACTTCACCCGGCGTGGGCTGCACGGACACAAACTTGTTCCACACCGTGTGCACGACGTTGTTCGTGCCTTGCAGCTCGTACAGGTCTTTCTGGCCGCGCGCGGTGTCGATAATTTCGATCCGGCCGCGGCGGTAAGTGCTGACGTCGATGTCGCCGGTAACCAAGGCGTAGGTCGTCTGGTTGTCGATGTGCACCGACGCGTAGCCGTTGGCCACAACCAGGTTGCCATTGCCCACCGACACAATCTGGCCGGTCAGCGAAATGCTGCCGCCCGCCAGGCGGATCGGGTCCAGGATGATGGTCTGCGTGGCGTAGTCGAACCGGCCGGTGATGGCGCCGTACCGGTTCAACGACCCGTCGGCGCTGAACGACACGCCGCTGATGGCGTAGCCGTTGCCGTCTTGCAGCGCCTTGTCCTGGTCGCCGCGGAACGAGCTGTCGATCTTGATATAGGCGTCGGTCAGGCCGCTCTGGATCTTGCCGTCGATGTTCAGCGTCAGCGCCGAAATGCTGACCGCGCCCAGCGCGAAGATACGCGAATCACGCGCCGCCGAGTTGTTGTTCATGTACTGGGCGAAGGTGTCCAGCTTCATGTAGCCCCATTTCAGCAACACGTTCTGCATCGTGTCGCTGATACCGGTGCTGGTGCTGCCGCTCTTCAAGGCGTTGACGACGCTGGCCCAGCTGTCATTGAGCAGCGTGGGGTCAGCGCCGGTGTTGAACCACCCGTCGCTTTGCAGGCTGAAATTGCCCTTGGCCACAATATCCAGGCTCACCGCCTGGATCGTGCCCGACACATTGATGCTGCCCAGCGTGTTGATCACCGACACCTTGCCCAGCGGGTTGACCACCGCGCCCAGCAGGCCCAGGTCTACGGGCGCGTTCGCAATCATATTGGCCAGCGATTTGTCTCTGCTGCCATCGGGCCTGATCTCGTCCAGCATGCCGCCGAACGGGTCCGCGGCCCAGGTGTTCTTGACCTGGCTGATGTTGACTTCGGCCGTGTCGGCCCCTGACGCGCCCTTGACGGACACGTCGTTGATGTACAGATGGCCGGTCTTGAAGACCTTCAGCTGGCCATCGGAACCTGGCCGGATGATGGTGCCGTCCAGCACAACCGCGTCATACACGTTCATCAGCATCGGCGAATCGTTGACGATGTTGATCTGCGTGTTGGCGCGCGCGTCGATGCCCGCCTGATTCACGCCGCTGGTGTCCGTGGCGCTGACATAGACCGAACCGCCCGACGCGTACATGTCGGGGACTTCGACATAGAACGTGGAGAACGAATCCAGGTAGCGAAGCTGCCCATCCACCACCGTCGCCATCTGGATGCTTTGCAGCTGGCGCTGCAAGGCGGCGATGTTGGCCTGGTAACGCGCCACCGCCTGCGGGTCGGACGCGTGCTCGGTCTGCATCTTCGTCAACGTGCGGATCTGCTCGCTGATGACGTTCTGCTGGCTGGCGTAGCGCAGCGTGGGCATGCCCACGTCCAGGGTCTTCAGCACGAAGTACAGGCTGCCCACCTGGGCGGCCGCCGTGCTGCCGAAGTCCGTGCGCAGCGCGTCGTCCTTCTGGGCTTGCGTCGGGTTATTCAGGCGCAGCCAGTAGCTGTTGTTGTAGTTCTCGGTGGCCAGATTCAGGTCACGGCTGTCCAGGCTGTTGTAACGGTAGTAGTTGTTATTGCCGTCCGTAATGATCATGCCGGTCGTGACGTTGACCTTGATGTCGGCGGCGGTGAACGCCGTCAGTTCATAGTTCACGTCGATATTGACCGTACCGGCCGCGCCATCGAGGCTGGTCTTGCCCGCACCCAGCAGCTTTTCCAGAATCGCCTTCACGACGGCCGAGTTCGAATCGAACTTCACCGCACCGCCGGCCGCCTGCACGCCCAGGCCGGACAGGCCCAGTTCCTTCAGCAGCTCGGCCGGAATCACAAACAGGTTGGCCGCGTTGTTCACGCCCGCGATGATCTGCGTAGCGGAGCCCGTTGCCACCTTGCTGGACGTCGTGTCCACCACGCCATCGGCCAGATTGGCCGTGGGGTTCAGGTTCAGGCCGATGACCTGCACCGTGCCATTCACCTTGGCCTGGTCCAGCGTGGACGGGTTGGTTTCCAGGCGCACATTGCGCTGCGCTTTCAGCAGCGAACCGTTGGACGACACGCCGTCGATCAGCACCGTGTTGATCTGGCGCGCCTTCGCGCCGCTGTCCACGTCCGGAATCTGGGCAATGCCCACCAGCGTGAACGACACGTTGTCGTTAGCCAGCAGATAGCCAGTGGACAAGGGGTCGGACGCCTTGCCGCTGCCCGCCAGCGCCAGGATGCTGTCGGCCTCGATCGACGAATTGTCGATCTCGATGGCGTTGCGCACCGTCAGGTTGTTATTGCTGTCGGACTTGCTGAAGCTGGATACCGCCACCACCAGCAGGTCGCTGATGGTGGTCGTGACGCCGCGCGTGTTGGCCGCCATGACCACGTCGCCAAAGGCATTGCGCAGGAAGGCCCCGTCCACCTTGACCTTGGACAAGGCGCCGTCGGTGCTCAGGTGGTTGGTCGACAGCGTGACCGAGACCCCGGATACGCCGGTGATCTTGTTGCGCTGCGTGTAGATGATGTCGTTGGTCGTGACCAGGTCCAGCATGCCCGGCGTGCCGTAGTCGCCACGCGCGCTCACCACCGTCATACCTGCCGACGTGATGGTGTCGCCCGCCTGGCGCGAGCCGGTGATCGTAATCGTGGATTCCGGCTTGATCGTCACCGTGTGCTTGCTGACGTCGGCGCCCGCCACCTTGACGGAATAGCCGCTCAGCGTGGACGTGCCGCGCACGGTGTTGTTGCTGCGGATGTCCAGCTTGTTGCCCGTGACTTGCGCGCCGCCGCTGATGTCGATGGCCGACTTGCCGCCGACGTCCACGTCGATCTTGCCCTGGCGGCCCGCCACCAGCGCGATCGTGCCGGCGTCCATTTTCACGTCCACCGACTGCACCTGCCCCGCCGTGATGCTGAGCAAGGTGCCGTCCACGCGGGCGTTGTTGCCGATGGACACGCGCGCGTCCAGGCTCGTCGTGAGCGACGCGGAGTCAATTGACACCGTCACCCCGCCCACTTCCAGCGAACGCGCTTCGGCCAACAGGCCGGCTTCGCCGTTGCGTTCGGTGGTGGCGCCCACCGTGATGCCGACGATATCGCCCTGCACCTTGGCGTTGTCCACCGAGGCCTTCAGCGACCCGCCCAGGCGCGTTTCAGCGCTCATCACGCCCACGCCGATCACGCCGCCCGTGATCGCCTTGGAATAGGCGCGGCCGTAATAGGTGCCTTGCGCATTGATGTTGACCATGCCGGGCGCCGTGCCCAGGCCGGGCGACGTCACCGACACGCCGGTCAGCACCGCACCGTTCTTGGCTTCGGCCAGCGTCGTCGTGGCGATGTCCACCAGCGCCTTGTTGACGTTGACGGCCAGCCCCGTGGTGGCGGCCACGCCGGCCGTCTGGGTCTGGCTGAAGTCCACGCTGACCAGCGCGTTCATGTCCACCACCGGGGCGGCCACGTTGGCGCCGTCCACCGACGCTGTGGTGGTGTCGCGTGCGATGTTCTCGGCGATGCCCACGCCGACCGCCACGCCCACCATGCCGACCGCCACGCTGACTTGCGTCAGGTCGATCTGCGCGCTGACCTGAGTGTCGGCCGTGATCTCGACTTTGCCCAATGCCCCGACGTTGCCGCCGCCCGTGATCTTGGCGCTGACGTTGTTGCGGGTGTTGTTCGTGACCCGAACGCCTGCGCCCGATGCCGCGATGCCGCCGCCCACCGCGACCGATGCGGTCACGGCGTCCAGGCCCTTGAAGTCGGTCTTTTCCAGCGCCAGCACGGACACGGCGTCGTATGCGCCCACGTTCTTGCCGCTGGCGGTATTGATGTAGGCGCTGACCTGGTTCTCCGCCACGCTGTCCACCAGCGTCACGGCCAGGGCCAGGTTCAGGCCGAAGCTGCCCGGCACCGGCAACGAGGCCGCCACGGCCACGCCATACGCGCCGGACTTCAGGATGGTGCTGGTGTCTTGCGCCCGCACCGTCACGGAACCTGCGCCGCCTGTCAGGCCGGCCGTCACGTCAGACCCCTGAATATAGGCGGACGTCGTGGTGGCAAAGCGGTTCGTCACCTGCACGCCCGAGCCGGCCGCCGAGCCGCCAAAGCCCGCCACCGCGACGCTGCCGGCGAAGTTGACGCTGGTCAGCGTCTCGGTGGACGTCGCCAGCACATCCACATTGCCCTTGGTGACCGAGATGGTGCTGTTGTCGATATACGCCAGCGCGCGGTTGCTGCGGCTGACGCCGTCGCCCGCGTACGCGCCAAACGTATTGTTGGCGATCGACACGCCGATGCTGGCCGCCAGGCCCGCACCCGTTGCGCTGACCGACACCGCGCCCGTCACCGCCGAAATGGTGGACGTGTTGTCCGCCTTGACCGACACGCCCGTGCCTGCGGTGATGGTGGAACCGGTGATATAGCCGCCCACATCGTTGGCGATGATGTGCGTGCCTTCCGCGCCCGAACCGGACACGGACACGCCCGAGAACCCAGCCGCAACCGACGCCGCCACCGACACGCCATCCAGCTTGGCGGTCTCCTTGGCCGACACGGCCACTGCGTCCGACACGTTCAAGGTGGACGCCGACACGTACGACTGCACGCTCATGGCCGCCACGTTGCTCGCCACCGAGGCGCCCACGGCGAGCGACCCGCCCGTCATGGCAAACGCCAGCGATGCGCCAATGGCCTTGGCTTCCAGCGTCGTTGTGTCTTCGGCTGCGACGGACACGCGCGTCATCTGCGCGCCTGTGCCAACGCCCGAACCCACATTCAGCACCGAATTCGCCACCGACGCTTCCACCGCGCCCAGCGCCTTGTTGCTGGCCAGCGCCACGCCCACCGACAGGGCCAGGCCCTGCGACGTGCCAGAGAGGCTGGCGCCTGCGGCGGTGGCTTTCAGCGTGGACGTGTTCGTCGCCTTGACGGAAAGGCTCTCCGCCCCGCGCACGTTGGCGTCAATCTGCGTCAGGCCGTCCACCTGTGCGCGCGTCACCGCGCGCGTGGTGTTCGATGCATTGGAACCCGCCGCCGCCAGCGCGACGCCGTTGTACGCAATGCCCACCGCGCCCGCCACCACCACGGTTTCCAGCGTCTGGATCGTGTCGGCGGTGACGTTGATGGCGCCCAGGTTCGACACCTGCGTGTTGGACAGCGTGGCGCGTGCGCCCGCGTCTTGCGTGATGGTGTTCTCGGCCACCGATGCGCCGATGGCAAGCGAGCCGCCCGCCGCCGTGAAGGCCACGCTGGCGACCACCACCGTGGCCTTGATCGTGCCGCTCATGTCGGCATCAATGGTCAGTGCGTTGGCGCCGTTGCCACTGATGCGCGAGCCGTTCATCACCGCCGTCGCGGACGAACTGATCACGTTGCGCGCATCCGCGCCGCCGCCCGCCAGCGATATGCCGCCCAGGCTCACGCCCACGGCAACCGATGCCGCGACCGATACGGTATGAATGCTGGCCTTGCTGTCCGCCTTGACGGTAATGGCCGGCGCGTTGACGAAGTTCACCCCGTCAACCTTGGCCAACGCTGCGTTGCCCACGTCGTTCTGCGCCAGCGATGCGGCCACCGACAAGGACGCGGTTGCGCCCAGCGACACCGCCACCGAAATCGCCACGGCGGCAATCGTGCTGTCGATGCGCGCCACGTCCATCGCCACGACCGACACGCTGGCCGCATTCCAGGCATGCGCCTGATTCTGGTCCGTGATGCGGGCGGTGATGCCCGTCTTGATCTTATTGACGGCCCGCGCGCCTGCGCCAGCCCCCGACACCGCCAGGCTCGCGCCGTCCACGATGGGCGGCGCGTAGGCCACCGACACTGCGACTGCGCCCGCCACCACCACGGCGTCGATGCTTTGCTGCTGGTCGACGCTGCCGTCGGCCTTGAACGTGGCGTTGCTGGCGTTGACACGCACCGCGCCCGCCGTCACCGTGCTGCCGTCGATGGACGCCACGATCTCATTGACCGGACGGCCCGCGCCCAGCGCCACCACTTGGCCCGCGCTGTTGACGTCGTAACCGATGACGTTTTCGGCCATGGCCACGCCGATGGAGGCCGAAGCCGCCGCGTAATGGCTGACCGACACCGAGGCCGACATGCCCAGCACCACCGCATTGATCTGCGACAGACCCAGCGCCAGCACATCCAGCGCGCCCAGCGTGTTGCCCGCGCCAGACGTGTTGATGATGGCGTCCGCAATGCCCGCCTGCACGCTGGCCGAAATCACGTTGCGCGCCAGCGCGCCGCCGCCACCGATGGCGGCATTGGCGCTATCGCCCACCGACACCGCAACGGATGCGCCCAGCACCACCGACGTGATGTCGGCCTGTTGCGTGGCGCTGACGGTCAACGCCGCACCGCCTGTTTCCACCGCGCCGCCCTGAATGTGGGCATGCACCGTGTTGAAAACCTTGTTGACCGCCACGCTCGTGCCCACCGCAATGGCCACGCCCGCGCTGCCGGCCTGCACGCTGACCGCCCCGCCAATGGCGATGGCGGTGATGGCCGCGCTATCGCTGGCGGACACGGTCACGCCTTGGCTGCCGCCGCGCGTGCGAATGACGGAGTTGTCCACCAGCGCCTTGACGACCGTGCTGATGTCGCTGATAGCGACCGACACGCCCACGGACGCGCCCGCGCCCATGCCACCTGCCGACACCGCCACGGCCAACGCACCGGCCACGGTGACGATGCTGCCGGTGTTCTCGGCGTTGACGCGCACGTCGCCGTCCATGACGCCGCCCGCCTTCGGGTCGACATTGTGCAGCGTCGCCTCGACCGAGCCGCCGATGGTGTTGCCGCTGCCCGCACCCGCGCCGGCCCCGGCGAAGCCCTGGCCCACGGCCACCGCCGCCGCCACCCCGATTGATGCCGACACGATGCGCGAGTCATTGATTGCGTCTACGGCGATGCCGTTGGCCGAGCCGATCTGCGTGCGCAGGCTGGTGTCAGTGTCCGAAGTGCCATCAATATAGGCACGCGTGTTGTTGCGCACCGTGTTGTCGGTGGCCGATACACCGGCCGCAATGCCCGCGCCGCTGCCCGGCGACACCGCCACGCCCAAGCCGCCCGCTACCGCCAGCACATAGCCGTCGTCACGCGCCTGCACCGCCACGCCCGGCGCGCCGCCCGAGGACAAGGCCTCGACCAGACGCGCGTTGCGGATGCCGGCTTCCGTTTTGCTGTTGACGCGGTTGATCGACACCGCGCCGCCCACCGACACCGCCGCTGTGCCGACGGCCACGCTGCCGGCCACCGTCACGTTGTGGATCTGGCCGGTAAACAGCGATGCCACCTGCACGTGCGCGCCGCGCACGGCGCCCTGCGTGTCGCGGATCAAGGCCGACACCGAATGCTCGCGGGCCGTGCCCGCGGGCGCACCGCCCACGTAGTTGTAAGACAGGCTGGCGCCCACCGCCACGCCCGCGCCTTGCGAGCCCAGGCCCAGCGCCACCGCGCCCGCCAAGCTGTTGATGGTGGACGCATCATTGGCTTGCACCACGATGTCACCATCCGCCATCACATCCTGGCCGCTGACGGTGTCGCCAATTTCTGCGGTGATGGTATTGGCGATCCAGTTCAATACCGCCGACCCGCCAAAGCCCACGTTGGCGCCAGAGCCACCCGCGGCGACCGCGCCGCTGACCGCCATGGCGGAAATCTGCGCGTTCAGGCCCGGCGACAAATCATCGGGCTTGGCGAAGGTGGCCTGCACCACGATGTCGCCCGCCGCCGACAGCGACGAGCGCACCGCGCCCGCATACACCGTGTCGAAAATCTGGTTCACGGCAAACGCCATGCCGGCCGCGACGCGGCCTCCCACCGACACCGACACATTGCCGGCCAGCGCCGAAATGCTGGCCATGTCGCGTGCGGCGATACGGATATCGCCCGTGGTTGCGGTGACCGCGGCGTCGCGAATCTGGGCGTGTACCGTGTTCTGGATCGTGTTGACGGCCACCGAGCCGCTGACTGCCACGCCCGCGCCACCCGCCAAGCCCACCGACACGTTGTAGATGCTGGCGCGTTCTTCGGCGCGTACCTGGACGGATTCTGCCGTGACCGTCGCCGAGGCAATGGCGGCGCGCACGTTGTTGCGCATGTCCGCCACCCCCACCGACGCGCCGATGGCCGCCGATGCGCCTTGCGTCAGCGAAATGCCCAATGCGCCCGTGGCGGTGACGATGCGGCTGGCGTCTTGCGCCGATACCGACACCGCGCCGCTGTCCGCCAGCACCTTCGTGCCGGCCGCCGCACCCGTGTTGTCGATGATGGCGGTAACGTCCGCGCGCGACAGGTTCACGCCGATGGCACCCGCGCCGCCCAGGGACTTGCCGCCCGCGCCGGCCACGGTAATGCTCAGCATGCTGTTGGTCAGGGCATGGCCCTGCGTCAGCGAACCGATGTCCAGCGAAATCAAGCCGCCGGAGGTGATGCGATCCACCGCTTTCTGCAAGCTGATGCCGCCCGCGCCAGTCTTGGCGCCCAGCTGCATGGCGATGCCGTCTTGGGCATTTTCCAGCGAGCTGGCCAGTTGGTAGCGGAACGTGCCGCCCTGCGAGGCGTTGATCACGTAGTAGCGCTGGCCGTCGACCAGGCCAGCGATGTTCGTGCCCTGGCTGCGGTAGATCACGGTGTCGCCCGTGGCCAAACCCGCGTCGGTCGCGAACGTGAAACTGTTTTCGCCCGCCACCTGCGTCTTGCCGCTGCTGGCGGACAGGGTCGCATCCGTCGGCGTGCCTTGCGTGATGCTGGTGTTCTCGGTGCCGTCGCTGCCCGTGCTGGTCGTCGTTTGCGAGGTCTGGCGCTGCAATTCCACTTGCGTGAATGCGATCATCGCGTCGGGGTTGACCGAGACCGGCTTGCTCTGCGCGTCCAGCACCTTGTTGCCGGCCGCATCCGTCAGGAAATACTCATAGCGCTTGGTGCCGGTGTTGAACTCGGCCACGTAGCCCAGCGCAGCCAGCGTCACGGCCGCGCCGTTCACGTCCTTGAAGCGCAACGTGGTGCTGTCCACCACCTCGACCACGTACACGCCGTCGTTCGCCAGGCCGGTCAGCACGCCATTGGCGCCCACGCTGACCACCACCTTGTCGCCCGTGGCCAGGCCGTGCGCCTTGGGCAAGGTCAGGCTGCCATCGGCGTTCAGCACCGCGCCCGCGGGGTTGTTCACGCTGAAGCGCTGCAAGGCGCTGCCCACCGTGGCGCCGGACAAATCGATCAGGTTGCCCTGGCCGTCGCGCAGCTGGAACGAGGTCTGATCGGCGCTCAGGTTGACCACGTAATAGGTCACACCCACCTTCAGCACGTCCTTGCCTTGAGCCAGGATGCGGTTGGCCAGCACGTCGTCGATCTGGCCGTTGCTGCCCACCGACCCGCTATACACGATGGCCGAGCCTTCCTGCACGCCCGCGAACGGCGCGTTCAGCGTCAGCGTGTTGGTGGCGGGGTTCAGCGTCACGCCCGCATCCACGCCGTGGAAGGGTTGCAGGTTGACGCTGGTGGAATTCTGCATGCGCACATGGGCAAAGTCCACGGCGCCAAGATTGCTTACGCTGGAAAATTGCAGCGCCTTGCCGCGCAAGGCGTCTTCCTGCGTGTCCGCCAGCTGAATAACGGCTTCGCCATTGGCGGCCTCGCGGCGGATCACGTAGTACACGCGATCGTTGCGCAGGCTGGAGCCATCGGCCAGCTTGATGTTGGACGCGCCCGCGCTCAGGTAAATGCCGTCGCCGGTTTGCCACCCTGAAAACTCGCCGCCCGTGCTGCCCGTCTGGCCGGGCATGCCCGCATTGCCGCTCGTGTCTTGCGTGCCGTTGATGACAGCGGCGGCGTTGCCCGTAAAGGTCAGCGTGCTGCCGCCCTGGTCCACCTTGATGTCGTTGCCGCCCACCGACAGCTGGTCGCCGCCGTTGAGTTGCGCATTGCCGCCCGCGGCCATCGGGTCCACCAGGCCGGCGAACACGTTGACGTTGCCGGCCACCGCATGCACATCGCTGCGCAGGATGGCGGCCGAGACCTTCGGGTTGGGCGTCGCGCCCGCGTTATCCGCCACGTCCACGGTCGTGACCGCCGCGCCGGAATCGGCCAGCGTGGTGTTGTTGAAGCCCAGCAGGTTGCGGTCAAAGGCGGTGTTGCCGCCCATGATGTTGACCGCCACGGCCAGGCCCACCGCCGCGCCTTGCGTGGCGATGGAACCCGCGACCGTGATGGCGTACAGCGCGGAGGCATCCGAGGCGTTGACGCGCACCGCGTCGCCCGTGAAGCCCGTCTGGCTGCCCGCCTTGATGGTGCTGCCGCTGATGCGCGCTTCGGTTGCACCGCGCATCATGTTGACGTTGACCGCGCCGGCCAACGCCAGATTCTTGGACAAGGCGCCTGCCGCGCCCACCGACACCAGCAACGGCGACGAATGCGCCGACACATCCACCTTGCCGGCCACATCCACGTCCGCGTTTTCAATCAACGCGCTGGCGCGCGAGCTGACTTCGTTGACACTGACCGATGCCCCCGCCGCCACCGAACCGCCCGCCGCCACCGCCACGCCGCCCGTCACCGCAACCAGCGTGTTGTTCTCGGTGGCCGTCACCGTCAACGCCGTGGCGTTGATGTTGCTGCGCGCCACCACCGCGCCATTGGCGTCGTAGCGCGGCAGCACATAGGCCGCCACGGCCGAGCTGACGCGGTTCACTTGTATGGAGCCCGCGCCCGCGAACTTGGCCGTGCCCATCCCCACGCCGACGCCCACCGCGCCGCCGCCCAAAGACGACGTGTCTTCGGCGCTGATCTTCACCGCGCCGTGGCCCTTGGTATCCACGGTCGAGCCCTGGATGCCCGCCGTGACCGCGTTGCCGATCTCGTTGTAGCTGATGGCGATGCCCACGCCCGCCTTCTTGCCCACCCCCGCCGCGCCGGTAATGGCCACCAGCGTGGTCTTGTCCTGCGCCGTGACGTTGATGTCGTGATTGCCGGTGGCCGCGCCGCTATGCGTGACCTTGCTGTTGATCAGATAGCTTTCAATGCGGTTGGACACCACGTTGACGGACACCGAGCCGCCTACGCCCGCGCCATCGCGCGCCATGCCCAACGCGCCGGCAAAGCCGACGACGACCTGGGTGGATTCCGCCGACACGTCAATGCGGCCCGTGTACAGCAGGTCCGTTACCTGGCGGATGCCCGCCTCGACATTGCTGGTGCTGACGTTGACCGCAATGGCCGCGCCCACGCCCGCCTTGCCGTCCGTCGTCGCCACGGCGCCCGCCACGGTGGCCAGCACGCTCAGGTCGCGCGCTTGCACCGTGATGTCGCGCGCCGATACCTTGGCCGCGTTGCTCAGCACGGCGATGTTGGCGTAGTCAGCCACACCCACGGCGGCCGAGCCGGCCACCGCCACGCCCTTCTGCCCCTTCGCCCCGGCCATGCCGGCGGCAATCGTCACCGCCACGCCGGTCCGGCGCGCAGCCAAGGCCAGATTCGCCGTGACCGCCAATTCCCCCACCGCCATCACTTCGGCGCGGGCTTCGCCGCCCAGCATGTTCATGCTGTAGGCGCCCGCGATGCCCACGTTCGACTTCGCGGTGTCCGACTGCGCCAACGCCGCCGAGCCCGACAGGGCCAGCGTGTGCGTGTTGTTCAATGCCGTGATCGACGCATCGCCGCCGATCTTGATGACCATGCCGGCCGCGTTGACGTAGGCCTGAGCAAAGTCGCTGACCATGTTGACGGCCACCGCACCCGAGATCGCCACGCCCGCCTTGGACGGCTGGCTGCTGGCCGCGCCACCTGCACCACCGCCGGTCGCCGCGCCCGCATCCTGGGTCAGTTCGCCGACCTTGCTGCTCAGTTCCTCCAGCTTGGTCGAGACATCCGTGGACGACGACCCGTCGCCCTGGCTGCCGGGCAGCTTGATGGCCGACGTGTCGGTGCCACTGCCGCCGCTGCTGCCGCCACTGCCACCGCTGCCGCCCGTGCCTGCGCCCGTGCCCGTTCCCGCACCCGCCACGGGGCTCGACACCCGCGAGCCGGCCACGGCGAAGTTGCCCACAAAGCCCTTGTTTTCTGCCCGCACCGACAGCGACGCGGCCGAGAACGAACCGGCCGGCAAGCCGGTGGGCGCGCCATCGGACACGCGCAGCGTGTCGCCGATCAGCGCCTGCGTCCAGCGGTTCACATCATTGATGGACACGCTCATGCCCACGCCCGCCGCCTGCGAACTGGCGGCGGCACCCGCAATGGTGCCGACCCACGTGGCGTCCGTCGCCTGGATGACGGCCGCGCCGCTGGCGTCCACCGTGGCGCCGCGCCCCACCTGCGCCAACGTTGTCGCGCTGGTCGAATTGACCAGCACCACGCCGTTGACAGCCAAGGTCTTCGCCTGGCCGCCCGAGGCGCCCAAGGTCACCGAGATCAATTCGTTGTCGGCGTTGACGGTCAGCTTGCCGGTGTTGATCACGGCGGTATCGCTGACCACCGCGCGCGTGTCGTGCTTTGCGGCGTTCACATACACCGACACGCCAATCGCCGAGCCTTCCTTCGAGCTGCTGCCGTAGTCAAAGCCTTGGTACTTGGGCGTCAGGAAGCCCTTGGCCAGGTCCTTGCCGTAGCTCATGCGGCTTTGGCCGTCTGCCTTGGGATCGGCCTTTTGCAACGACTTCGCCCCGCCGATGGATATCGACGGCAGGATGATGTTGCCCACCAGATTCAAGCGTTGCGAGGAATTCTCGGCGTCAACCGTGACATCCCCGGCCGCGCCGCCCGCCAGGCGCGTGTCGATCTTGCCTGCCACGTTGGCGAGCGTCTTGGTGTCTTGCACCAGCACGGTGAAGGCGCCCGACAGGGCCAGCTTCTTGCTCTTGGCGGTGGCGCTGGCCCAGCTGCTGAAGCTGGACGAAATGCCGCCCGTACTGGTCAGCGTGGCTTGCAGATTGTTCAGGAAGCTGGTGGCGGCAGCGCTAGCCACCGACATTTTGGCCGTCGTGCCATCGGCCGCGTTCCACTTGGTGTCGATGCCGTCAAACGGCGCGTACAGGTTCACCAGCCACAGCTTGTTCGGGTCGATCTGGTTCAGCGTGCTGGCCGTCGCGGCCACATCGCCGCCATTCGTGGTGATGGTGGCCAGGTTGCTGATGCTGGATTGCGTCTTGACGTCGTCAATCCCGATGATCACCGCGGCCGCCGCGCCAAAGTCGGAGCCGTCCGGCCCCGCCGCGCGTTCCGGCTGATTGGTGGTCAGGTTGTTTTTCTTGTTCAGGAAGGCCTGCTTGTCAGCGATGGCCTGGTCATCCACCCCGCTCATGACCGTGAGCTTGGTGTTGTACTGCGTCACCGCATTGACGGTGACGTCGCCGCCCGCCGTGGTGACCGTGGCGGCGTTGATGCCGTTACCGATGCGGGCGGTCGTCGTGATATTGCTCATCGACATGCCCAGCGCCGCGCCCACTTGGAACTCGGTGGACGGTTCGTCGATTTCCTTCTGGATATCCGAGTCGTACTTGGCGCGGTCCTCGAAATCTTTTTCCTGCTTGATCTGCGTGATCTTGTCGCCGAACTTGCCGCCGCGGCTATCGGATACCAGCGCGCTGAAGAAGCTCTTCACGTACTGCGTGCCGGTGCCCAGGCCGCTTAGCGCACCGCCCACCACCGGGGTAACGGTCTTGGCGATGGCGGCGTTCTTGGCTTCAAGCTGCGCCGACGACAGGTAGTCGCTGCCCGTTGCGGCACGCCCGCCCAGAATGGTCTTGACCGCAATGGCGCTGCCCGTGTCCACGGCTTTGGCTTCAACGGTGACCTTGCCCGCGTTGCGCGTCACGATCGTGCCGTCCATGAAGGCTTCGGTGGTGAGCTGGTTGTAGGCAAAGCCCACGGCCACGCCCACCTTGGCCACGCTGGCCTTGTACTTGCCGGTTTCTTTCGACGGGTCGATCTTGCCGTCCGCGCCCTTCACCGGCTGGGTGTCGTCGCTTTCGGCCATCGCGCCATTGGCGGAAATCGAAATCGTGCTCTTGTGGTTCGTGATGGCCTGAATGGTGACGTCGCCGCCCACGCCGCTGACGGTACCCGTTGTGGGGTTCGCGGTGTGCTGCAAGCCGGTTTCCAGGCGCGCGGACGCACCGATATGCACCGTGGATTCGCTCAGCACAACCGCCACGCCCACGCCGATCACGGCCGGCACGGCGCCCATATGCCCCGGCAACAGGGCAATGGACATCTCGTTGGTGACTTCAGACTTGATGGTGATGGCCTTGGAGGCAATCACCGTGCCTTGCACGTCGATGTTTGAATAGTTTTGCAGCACGCCGACCGCAATGCCGGCAATCTTGGCCACCAGCGGGCTCAGCGTAACCGTGGCCGACGACGTCGACGTGATCGTCACATCGCTGTTGGACACAAGCCGCGCCTGCGTGCCGACATTGATGGACGACTTATAAGTGATGCCCGCCCACGACGCCATGGCGCTGGCGCCGTCCAGGAACTTCATCAGCGCGTCGAACGCGGAGTTCACCCCGCCGGCCAAGGTGCCCAGGATGCCGCTCTGGTTGGCGGCGTTCTTGATCAGCGGGTCCAGATCGTAGTCTTTGCTGTCGATCTTGGTCGTCAGGCTGACGCCCGAGCCGCCCGCGTCCTTGGCCCACAACGTGGCGTTATTGATGGTGATGCGGGTTTCCAGCGTGTAGATCTGGGCGAAGCCACTGCGCCACGGGCGGTAGCGCTGCGCCGCCAATTCGACGGCGCCCGCCGCCAGCACGATGTTCGCGCCCGACGTCGCACCCACCGTGATCTTCTCGCCTTCCAGCCGCAGGGTGTGGGCATTGTCCAGCGTGATGTCAGTAAGTACCGAGAACGATTGCCCACGGATGGTGACGTTGCGGCCCGTCACGGTGAGCGCCGTGTCGACCGTGCCGTTGCCGATGTCCACCACATAGTCCAGCTTGTCGGTGTTGGCGCCCATCGTCACGCCGACAATTCCGCCGCTGGTCGAGATCAGGTTCGACAAGGCCGTGCCCGCGCCGAGCGCCATCACTTGCAGGCTGTTGCCCGACCCCGTGTTTGACGCCAGCGACACCGTGACCGTGCCTGCCGTGGTGTCGGCAGGCTGCGTCACCATGAATGAAACGTTGCTGGTGTTGCCCATCAACGTGTCGTAACCGCCACTGGTCGCCAGCGTGACGGGTTTGCTCCAGGTGGACGCATCCAGCGTGGTCGCGCCCGTGGTGTTGGTGGCGATGAGGGTGGCGTCAGAGAACGCGTTGCCGCCGAAGTTCACAATCGACGTGCTGGTGCCGCCATTGTCGTAATGCACGTTCCCGTTGCTCAGCACCGCGCCCACGCTGGTGTTGACCACCAGGTGATTGCTTGCCGCGGTTTGCGCCTGGATATTGTTGCCCGCGCCGGTGTTCAGCGCCGTCTGGCCATAGTTGACGACAAAGGTGTTGTCGCCGCCGCCCGAGCGGATGGTGGAATTCGTGCCTGCCAGCACGAACTCCGTCTGATGGCCAATCGCCAGCGCCGCGCCGGTCAGAACACCGCCGCTGGTGGAGCTGCTTTGCAGCTGCCCCGCCGCGATCAGGCCCAGCTTGTAGGCCGCATCCGACAGGCTGACGGTGGAGTTCGAGACCGTGCCGTCGGCGTTCAGCGCCGCCTGCATGCCCGGCGCCAGCGAGAACACGCCCGAGAAACCGGCCGCAATCGCGTCCTGGCTGTAAGCCACCTGCAAACGCCCTTGGGCATCCAGGCTGGCCGTCAGCGCGTACAAATAGTCCCAAGGCGTGGTCTTGTCGGTATCCGGAATCAGCTTGCCCGCGTTCGGGCCGCTGACGGCGATGCGCAAGGGCTCGCCCGCCGCGTTCACCATGACGCCCGCGCCGATGGCGTCCAGCAGGTCTTGAACCGTACGCACGCCTTCCAGGCCGACATCGACCCGCGCATTAGCGTGGTTGGGGAACACGAACGCCAGCGCCGGGCCTTCAGCCGGCGTGTAGCCAGACGTCAAATCCGCCAGATAGGTCTGCGTGGTGACGCCGGTGAAGGCGGTGGTGTCCACGGTGTTGGCCGTTGCCCCGCCCTGCACCACAAAGCGGAAGTCATTCACGTTGGTGAATGCGCTGTTGACGGTAACGCCGCCCGTGCTGATCGCGACCTGGCTATTGTTCAGCGTGACGTTCTTGCCGCCGGTGGACAGCTCGATGGTGTTCGAACCGGCCGAGCCGATCACCTGCGTGGCGTAAGCGTTGCTGATGACGAAATAGTTCGACAGGCCGGCCACGCCGTCCAGCACCGCCGTGCCGGCAAAGCGCGAGGTGTCGATCCAGTTGCCGTATTCGCCGCTGACGATGCGGGCGCTGGTGATGCCGGTGTAGGTGGAGGCGGTGGCCTGCGTTTCGCTGGCGGAACGCTTGATCCACGTCGTGCCGCCCGTTTGCTCGAACGACACGTAGCCCACGCCGCCCGTCGCGGCCATCTGCGCAACATAGCCCGCGCCGTCAGTACCCGTCAGGCCATCGGCCGCCACAACCAGCTCGGTCGTGGCGTTAGCGCCGGTGCCGCCCGTGATAGCGTAGCGGCCGCCCAGCAGCATGATCTGATGCTTGGTATTCGCGCCGGAGCCGGACTTGATGACGCCACCGGCCATCAGGCCGCTGACCAGCACCGTGTTGCCGCTGAAGGCCGACGCGTCAATCAGCGTCGAACCCAGGCCGCCGTTCAGGCGCGCGTCGCTGAAGACACCATGCAGCGTGTTCGCCAGCACTGGCGCCGCCTGGCCCGCCGCCAGCGCCGTGCCGTCCGTTTGATACGTGGCCGACAAACCCGTGTTCGTCAGCGTGAAATTCCACTCGCCGTTTTCGTCCAGCGTGTTGCTGAGCGAGCCCGCCTGCGCCCAGAGCTCGTTTGCGCCCTGGTAGCCGGTAAACGTGTTGTGGCCCAAGCCGCCCTTCAGGACGTTGGCGCCTGCGCTGCCGATCAGGGTGAGATCGCCGCGATAATTCGTGCCGTCCAGCGTGACGATGGTGCCCGCGTGCGCGGCCGTGCCGGCCGCTGCGGTGGGGTCAATGGTGCGATAGTCCTGCAAGGTCACGGCGTTCACGCCGCGCAGGGTCACCGTCGTGGCGGCTCCCGCGTCCACGGGCGTGTTCGTCAGCGTGGCCGAGGTCTTGTCGCCGCTGAGGGTGGCGTTGCTGTCCACGCCCGCGATGTATTCGGTGGCGCCGCCCGTGGCCAGGTTGCCAATCACCAGATCGTTGCCGCCGCCCCCGCTGATGCGGTTCTGGCCGCGGCTGTTGGCCACGGTAATGATGTTGTCGCCCAGGCTGCCGACGATGTCGTTGCCGTAGGTGCCGCCCGCGCCAATGACGTTGCTGATGTTCAGCACGCCGGCCATGCCGCTGGCGTCGTACAGGCCGGTGTTGCCGTCCTGGAAGTTCAGGTTGACGGTGACGTTGTCTTCATAGGCCGAGTAGTCCAGCGTGGTCTTGCCGGCCACGCCGAAGAACATCTGCACATCAAGATTGCTGACCAGCGCCGTGGCGCCATTCAGGTTGTTGACGCTGCCGTCGGCGGCCACGCCTGCGCCCAGGTACACGGAAATGCCGCCGCTGGTCTGCACGCGGGCGGTGACGTCAACGCCATATTGGGAGAGGTCCAGGGTGTTGCCGCTTTGGCCAGCCTGCTGGGTCAGGGTGAAGCCGATGGCGCCGCCTGCAACGATGTAGGTGTTGCCGCCGCCGCTGCCGCTGATGATGTCTTGCGAATTGTTGATGGTGACGGTGGTGTCGCCCACCACCGTGATCTTGTTGCCGCCCTGCGTCGAACCTTTGACTCCGCTGATCGCGCGCACATAGCCGAATCCCGTCGGCGGCGGCGGCGGAACTTCTTCGCCATTGGCGTCCGCCGTGGGGCCGGACAGGTCCACCGTGATGCCGGTGGCGTACCCGCTGTAATCCAGCAAGGTCTTGCCGTCCAGCGCCGTGCCAATCAGGTTGAAGGTCTTGCCGCCGATCTTCAGGCTTTGTGTGCCGTCGGCCGACTTGAACACCACGTTCACGGTGTGCTGCGTCCAGACGTTAGCGGCGTCCACCGTCGAATACTGAATCTGGTAGGCGTCGTCGTTGCTGATGATGGCGGTGACGTTGCCCTTGATGGCCGAGAAGTCCAGCGTGTTGTTGCTGTTCTCGTCGTCGTCGTTGCGCACCCAGACGCCGTTTTCCTGCTTCATGCCCTGACGCACTTCGATCGTCGTGACAGCAGCGGTGGAGCTGTTGTTGAAGACGAAGGTGTTGTTGCTGCCGTAGCCGATCAGGTGGTCGTTGGTGGCCACGCCCTGCAAGGTCGAGCCGCCCGATTGCAGGCCGGTGGCGCTGGCCATCACGCCGTTCCAGCTGGCGACCGTAACCGAGTTGGTGTCGATGACGCCGTTGCGGTAGTCCAGCACCCAGTCGCCGCCCAACGCGGCGCTGCCGACCGTGTGCGTCGCGGCGGCCACGTCTGCGCGCGTGATGGCGGACAAGCTGTCCACGAAGGCGATGCCGCCCTTGCCGGCGGCCACGTTGCAGCCGTACAGCAGCAGGTCGCCGTCGTCAGACAGCGCGTCGCCCCAGGCGCGCAGCTGTTCCTTGTAGGTGTCGAGCTGGCCTTCGCCCAGCGTGGCGGTGCCCAAGGTCAGCGACCCGGCGCTGCCGTGGCTCATAATCTGCACCGCAGCCAGGTCCTTGTGCTGGCCCAGAATCTGCGTGATCTGGTCCACGCCGTCGTAACGGCCGTCCAGCACGATGATCTCGGTGTCGTGCGCGCGCAGCACCTGCACTTGCGGGCCTTCGCCCGTGGGCTTGATCAGGCCGTCCAGGCCTTCGGTCTTGCCGCTGATCAAGCCGTACAGGCCTTGCACGATCTGCTCGGCGTTATCAACGGCCGGGTCCACGAAGATGATCTGGCGCACCGGCGTTTGTTCAGACTGCGTGGTGTAGCCGGCAATGTTCGCCGCCAGCGCCGACGGCTTGGCCGCGTTCGCTTCCTGCCCGGGCAGCCACGCCTTGGCGTCGCCCTGGCGCGTGGCGTTGGCCTTGGCGTACTGGTCCAGCGTCAGCATCTCGCTGTGCTGCGCCACCGCCTTGAAGGCCGCGCGTTCCACCAGATAAGGATGGGTGCCGGGCGCGGCGGGCTTTTTGCCCTGATGCGCGCCCGCTGCCGGATCGGCCGGCGCCACAACGGGCGCCTGGTCGCTGGTAGGAGGCGGCGGCGGCACAAGCAGGTCGGCCGACATGAGATAACGGCGTTCCAGCGCCTCGAAGAGTGGCCGCCTGCGGAACAAGGATTGCTGCACCTCGCGAGAGGAACGGCCGGTCCACAGTTTGCGCGCCAGTTTCTTCATGCTCATATCGTCGCTCGACATTTGTTATTGCGGGCGCCGGACGCGCCCAGGATTTTGAACTTCCCCACGTGCGCGGGTGGTGCCGCGCACGTCCTGCCTTTTCTGCTTTGCTTTACAGAATCTGCTGGCTGATCGCCGCGATATCCGCGGCGTTCAGCGTGCCTGCTGCTTGCTTGAGCTTCAGGCCGTCCAGCACAAAGTTGTAGCCAGCCTCGGCCTGCTGGCGCTTGGCGTTGTACAGATTGCGCGAGGCGTCCAGCACGCTCACGATGTCGTTCAAGCCCGCCGTAAAGCCCTCTTCCTTCAGCTTCAGCGCCAGCTCAAACGATTCCACCGAACTGTTCAGCGCCCGAATGCGGTCCACGCCGATGACGATGTTCTGGAATGACGAGAACACCTGGCGCTGCACCTTGCGGCGCGTCAGGCTCAAGTCGGACGACGCGGCGCTCAAGCGGCTGGCGGCCGCGTGGCTCATGCCGTACGTGTAGCCGCCCTGAAAAATCGGCACCGACAGGTTCACGGTGAAGCGGGTATCGGCCACGGTGCTGCCGCCGCCAAACAAGCTGCCGCCGGTTTCGTTGCGGCCGGTGGACGCGCGCAGGTTCACACTGGGGTAGTAGCCCGCCTTTTGCACCGCCACTTCTTTTTCGGCCACGGCCACGCCGGCGGACGCCGCGCGGATCGACCAGTTCTGGTCCAGCGCCGTGCGCAGCCAGGCTTGCGCGTCGTTGGGCGCAGGCAAGGTCATGGGCAGGTCTTTGCGCACCGGACGCAGCTTCAGGTTGCCGTAGCCGATGATTTCTTGAATGGCTTGCTGCTTGTCCAGGTAATCGTTGCGCGCCAGCAGCGTGTTGGCGTCCTGGATGTCCAGACGCGCCTGCACTTCGCTTAAGCCCACGCGCGTTTCCTGGCCGCTGTGATAGCGGGCCTGCACCAATTCCATCTGCTTTTGGGTGGTGCGGCGCTCGGCCTCGGTCAGTTCCACCTGATCTTGCGCGGCCAGCACGCTGAGATACGCGGTGGCCGTGCGCAGCATCAAATCTTGCTGCGCGTAGGCGTAGCTGGCCACTTCCTTGCGTTCGGCGTCCTGCGCCTGGCGCCACTTGTGATACGCGCCCAGTTCAAAGATGGGCTGGTTCAGGGTCAGCGCCCAGCCGTTCTCGGCCCAGTTGGCGCGGCCCGTCTGGTAGACGGCGTTTTCGCTATCGACCACGTTCTGCTTGACGCGGCTGCGGTTCACTTCGCCGGTGACGCTGGGCAACAGGCCCGCGCGCGCGGACGTCACGCCGTAACCCACTGCTTGCAGCTCTTGATAGGCGCCCTGCAATTGCGGGTCGTTCTGTAGCGCCATCATGTAAACCTGGTCAAGCGTCATCGGATCGGTTTGATCCGGCAACTGCGCACCGTTGTACGCCGGGTTGTCTTGCGGCAGGTACGACACCGGCGCGGGCAGCACGGTGGTTTCGTCAAAACGCGGCGCGGGCGACGGCGCAACGTCATCCATCTGCGCGCTGGGCGTCGTCTTGCCGAAGCCGGAATCCTGCTCCGGCGTGCGCTGCCCCATCTTCAACGTGCCGCTTTCGGTCTGCACGCCGCTTGCCGGCGCTGCGGTGGCGGTGACCGGCGTGGCGACGCCCGGCGTGGCGACGCCCGGCGTGGCGACGCCCGAGGCCGACATCGGCGCGGTGTCAGCCTTCGCGGCCGGTGCGCTTTTTTGCGCGGCGCAGCCCGCCATACCCATTGCCGTCAACACGGCCAGCGCGATCATGCCCGTGCGCGTGGGCGCGGGGCGGAAGAGAAGCTTGTCGTTGTCAGTCATAGTAGACAGTCAGAAACTCGTGTCCGTCCCGCGCGGCGCCGGCAGCCAGGCTGTACAGACTGCGCGGTTCGTCGGGCAAAAGAAAACCCAGGACCTCGCTTTCGGCTAGCGCCAAGCTGGCGGCAACACGCAACAGGTCGGGGATGAAGGCTCGCAAAGGCAGATCTGCCCCGCGGAAGGTGACGGTGAACGAATCGCGACGGGTGTCGGCTTCGTCCACTTCCAGAAACATGAAGCCGCTGGGGTCGGCTTGCTCGCAGGCCTCTTGCGCGATGCGTTCGGCCACCTGACGCAACACGGGGTTGGCCAGCTTGGCCAAACGCGGCGCCAGATGCGCGTCAAACGCGGCGCGGTCAGCCAGATAGCGCATGCGGTAGGCGGTAATGGCCGCTTCCTGCTGCGTGGCCGGATGCCATTTGTAGCCGCAGCCCAAGGGCAACACGCCGTGCTGGCGCAGCGCTTCGGGCGTGGGCATGAATTCCAGGTAGATGCGGTAAGTGCCCGCCGCGCCGTCCGGCTCGTAAGCGAAGAACATGGCGCGTGCGTGCTCCATGTCTTGCTGCACGCGCATCCACAGGGATTGCGGAATGGCCAGCGCCTGCGACAGCGTGGCCATGTCCAGCTGATGCCAGTGTTCACGCTGGATGCCCAGCATGAACCGGTTGCCAACAAGACCCGCGGCCGAAAACTTCATCGACCACTCGACCCCGTCGATCTGCCTGCCCTTGAAGACAGACAGCAGGCGATCCGCCCAGATCCGCCGTTCCCCCCGCAGCGTGTGCAGGGGGATGTGGATCTCCGGCTCGGCGCCGGGTTGGCTTGCGGCCGGGCCGATCGCGGGAGTCAAGGTAGCGGTCAGCATGGCCCGGGTGGCGCTGTCAGGCCGCGGACTCGGCGGACGCCGTGTCAGCGGGCGCGGCGTCAGTGCTGGACGCCACGTCCTTTTGCTGCTGCGCCTTCAGGCGGCGCTGCTCGTCCAACTGCATGGCCAGGCGCTGGATGTTGCCCAGCGATGCGCGGTGCAGTTCGATCAAGCGCAGGATGCCCGAACGCTGAAGCTCGACCACGCGCGCGTCGTCGATGCCGGCAAACTTCTGCTCGTCCACCACCCAGAAGCCGCTCAGGTAGCGGTCGCCATCGGCTTGCGAAATCGTGATCGTCTTGGCCGACAACAAGCCCAGCTCGTTCAAGCGCTTGGCCATGTTCTTGGTCAGTTCCATTTCGCCCTGGAACACGCGCAGGAATTCCATCATCTGCGTCAGGTAGCCCGTTTCCTTGCCGTCTTCAAACAAGGCCACGCCGTCAGCGGTATTGATGCCGGGGTAGGACTCGTCGATGCAGACGGCCAGGCGGTCGGCTTCGGACGTCGTGCCCAGCACGAAGGGGTAACGGCGGGCAAAGGCCGGCACGTAGGTGTCGGGCCTCCAGGTGCCCTGCTCGGTCACGAACAGGTTGGACTTGTCTTCCAGGCCCAGCAGCACGGCAACGTGGAAGTTACCGGCTTCGTCACCGACGAAAACGATGGGGTAATGACGGCCGGCATCGGCGAATTCGCTGGCCGCAATGGGCAGCGCATTCGTGTCGTGCGCAAACGCGTAGTGGTCCGGCTGGATTTGGATTTTGGTGTTTTGGTGCGCCGCACGGTCCAGCGCAACAGCCCGCTCGTAAAACACAGTTGCTGACATTATTAAATTCTCCTTACCCGGTGTTTGTCACTTTGTCCACGTTTTCGGCAAGGATTATGCGCAACTTCAGCATGAAGTTTTTCCGAAAAATCCATACGTCATAAGGGTGAACAACCGCAAGAATTAGACGGGTTTTGTCAAATTTCGTCCATACCTGAAATTGGGCATTTTCCCTATGCAGAACACGAACCTGCCGGCTAATGCAGGCAAGTCCAGACATAAACCGATATATTTCACATCACGTCAAAAACGGCCCGGAACTTTTCGGGATAAATGGACAGAAATTGAATAATCGGGCCGTCCTCACCCGACGCTATCCTCACCGCAAAAAATATTCAGTTACCACTTCCCTGGTAACTGAATCCTTGCGTTGACGCCGAAAATTAACCGGAATGAATAGGGGCCGCATTGGACCTTAGTCCTAGGACGCAACACAATCCGACGCCACGGCGGCTGGATATTTCGTTGACCGGCACGTCAGGCTTTGTTAAGTTATTTCCGACTGTGTCACGGCCGATCCGCGCTACGCGGGCTCTTGCATCGGTGCCGGATTCCCCTTCCATCCCTACTCCGACTCGGCCAATTGGCTGACGCGGCCCGCTTTCCGGAGACTTCCCGTGACCGCAGTGCTGATGATCGAAGATCACACCATGTTCCGTGAGGGACTCATGATGACGATCGGACACATGGCGCCTTCGCTGGATATCTGCCCCGCCGCAAGCGGCGCTGAAGCGCTGGCCGTTCTTGAATCGCGCGCTGACATCAGCCGCGTCATCATGGATTACTACCTGCCTGACATAGGCGGCACGGCCCTTTTGAAGCGGCTGCGGCAAGTGCGGCCAGGCGTGCGCATCCTGGTGTTGTCGGCGTCTGAAGATGCGCACGACCGACGCTGCGCGATGACCGCCGGCGCCCGCGCCTTCCTGCACAAATCGGCGAGCAGCCAGATGCTGCTCTCGGCCCTTGAACAAATCGACCTGCCCTACCTGCCTGACGGCCAGCCTGACGCGCAACGCGTGCTGGGGTCGCCCGGTGTGCTGCGCGGTGTATCGCGCGGTGTGTCGCCCGGCGTGCTGCCCGGAGTGACGCCGGCTGTGCAGCCCGGTATGTCGCCACCATCGCCCCCGGTTGAACGGCCCGATGAAGCCGCCCTGCTCAGCGAATTGACGCCGCGTCAGATTGAGGTGTTGCGCCTGATGTGCGACGGCATACGCAACCGCGACATCTCCGAGCAGCTGGGCGTGACGGAGAAGACCGTCAAGGCGCATATCTCCGTGATTCTGGCCACGCTTGGCGTGCCCAATCGAACGCAAGCGACGCTGGTGGCGCGGCGCGGCGGCCTGTTGGGCAAACCGGTTTAGCGGCGGGTCTTGCGCGCCAGGGGTTTATGACAGAATGGCGCCATGCGTTTACTCATCACTGTTTGCATCCTGACTCTGGCCGCCCTGGCTTTCGTGGCTTACCGCTATGCCCAACGTGCGCCGGGCGATACGCCGCGCCGCATTGGCAGCGACGTCCTGGCCGGCGCCATCATGTTTGCCTTGTTCGCGCCAGCAATCGGCGGCGCCGCAGTCACCATCACCATCAGCACCATCGCGATGGCGCCGAAAAATCTGATGATGCTGATCTTCGGCTTGCCCTGGTTTTATATATTTGGCGCCGTGCCTGCATTGTTATGCGGCGTCGTGGCAGGCGCCTTGCGGCCCGCTCGAACCACGTGGTGGTCATACGCCAAGATTGCGCTCGTAGGCGGCGTTTTCGGCGTGGGCTTTGTGCAAGGGTTCACGAGCCGCGAGTTTTCATGGGAAGAACTCAACGGCTCGTTGGCCATCGGCGGCCCGGCCGGCGTGTTCAGCGCCTTTCTCTGCTCGATCTGGTTCTACGGCAAGCCCGGCAATACGCGCCCGGCCGATGGCGATGCGGCGCGGGTAACCGCGTAGCGGGCTGTCGTGTCGGGCAACGATGTAGCGGGCTGCCGTGTCGGACTATCGGGCTGCGAGGCTTCGGGCTGCGAGGCTATCGGGCTGAGGGGGCTATTGGGCTATGGAGCCCTATATATGGAGCCCTATATATAGGGCGATCGGGACACCGGATTATTGGTCAGAAGCCCTTAGCCCCTAGACCTTTCCCCGGCCTTTTCCGCTTCCTCTTTCTCTTCCGCCTCGGTCTTCACCTCTTGCAGCTTGACCGTCTGCGTACAGCCGTTTGCCGCCGCACACTGGCCGGGTTGCTGCGAGCTTTTCACGCATTCCGCAAACGCCAGCGCGGCATCCACCGTCGCGAAGTGGTACGAATGCCCGTCCGCAAAAGCGACCTTTCCTTCCACTGAGCAATCCATGGCTGACTCCATTAGCGTGACGATTCTTGGTCGCCGTAGCCGAAAGGCCAGCGGCGCTTGTTCGGTTCAGGGGTCGGCTTTTCGTTATTCATGATGGACTCCAATTTTCGAATATAGGAATCCTATCTGCGCAGTCGTAACAGCGATGTAAGGGTTCGAAAACAAGCCCTTCAACAGTGGAAATGCCCGCGCCGACGGCAGTCACCACAACAGGTTCAGCGATTTTTCAAGTCTCCGCATTTACCGTTGGCTTGTCATGCGCGAGCCACACTGCGCTGAGAAAATCGGCGAATGCCGCACCAGAAATTTCACCCGCCGCGAGCAGGACGACGACCTCTTCGAGCTCGGCGACCCGTGGTATTTGAATGCCTTGCCGATATAGGTAGGTCAACGCACAAGTCAGCGCAGTTCGCTTGTTCGCATCATTGAAGACATGGCCGGAAGACATGGCCGCGAGCTACCGCTTCCGCGTAGAGGCCCGCAATGCCAAAAACATCATCCAACCCTGCGTAGTGGGCGTGCATTTCTATCCGAAAAAGCGCTGCCTCTACCGCGCCGACGCCACCGCCCGCCAGACCGGGTAGGCCACCGGTTTCGGCCAGGATTTCATCGTGAATGGCAATGACAAACTGAGAATCGAGCACCTACCGATCCTTCAGAGCAATGAGCACATCCCGATGGACGGCAATGACGCTTTTCGCCGCCGATGCCACCTTTTCTTTATCCTTCTCGGTCATCACGGGCGGCAGTTCGCGTGCGGGTTGGATCTTCTCCCGCTGCACTAGCTTGTAGCCATACAACTTTTCACCGTACGAAATTTCCATCGCTGCCTCATTTGCCAATATTGCCGTTGCCCGGACCCCGGACGTGCATCTTGCAACTATACAAGCCCCACAGGGACCTTGGCTGGCCGGCCCAGCCTTTCCCGCGAAACACACACCCGGCATTCAACCACACGGGCGATATTCCCCTCCCCGCCTTCAGTGCTATCAATAAAAGCGCCAAGGGAGAAACCGCCATCCGCTGGCATAACAACATCCGGCCCGATGCGGAATGGCGATTTTAGGGAGGACATTGTCATGGCCTCAGGCTCACGACTGTCTGACGTAATTGTCAAACTGCCGGACCGATCGACCGTACGTGTTGAACGTCGCCTGGTCATTATTCGGAGCGCAGACGCATCGCCGGAACATCGCTATGTCTGCACGTTGGAATCGGGTGAACAAGTGATTTGGCTGGGCGATGGAAAGTACCGGTTGCCAGATGGCGCCGTCGCCGTGGCGGTTGCACACAAACGTCCATAGTTTGCGAACTTCGGCCAGTACGCATCATGGGCGGTTTTGCCATTGCGCTGACCGCCATCGCCGCATTCGCTTCAGTGGTTTTCCTTTGCATGATTGACCGTGTACTTGGGGATGTCGACCGTCAGGTCTTGTTGGCCGACGATGGCCTGGCAACTTAGGCGCGACTGCGGTTCGACGCCCCATGCACGGTCCAGCAGGTCTTCTTCGCCCTCTTCCACGTGATTGAGGGCATCGAAGCCGCTGCGCACAATGCAGTGGCACGTGGTGCAGGCGCGGCTTTTTTCGCACGCGTGTTCAATGTCGATGCCGTGATCCAACAACGCATCGCAAAGGGACGTGCCTGCGGACACGTCGAGCACTGCGCCGGCGGGCGCAAGATCGGGATGAGGAAGAACGGTGATTTTTGGCATATCGGGCGGCCTTGTGTGTCTGTCTTGGAAGATCCAAACCAAGACCCCGAGCCTAAAGATGCCAACGTTGGCAAGGTCAAGCGGCCGCCGCGAAAAACAATTGTGAAGTCCACACGGGTTACTGCGCCGAAACACTGTTATCGCCGCACAATAGTCGCGCACGAATTCTCTGGACATCTCGTCCTTTGGGAGAACCCTATGTGCGATTGCGCCAACTGTCTTTCCCTCTCCACCCCTGAAAATCCCCGCCGCCGCCTGCTACTGGGCGCCGCTGCTGGGATTGCCGCCATCGGAGCCACGGGCTGGCTTGAAGCCGCCCACGCCGAAGTCCCGTCCAACGATATTGGCGGTGACGCCGCCTTGAAGCGCTTGATGGCCGGCAACGCGCGGTACGCCGCCAACAAGCCCAACGTTCGAGACTTTTCAGCGGGCCGTGCCGCTCGCGTCAAGACGCAAAAGCCGATTGCCGCAATTTTGAGCTGTTCCGATTCCCGGGTGGCGCCGGAGTTGGCGTTCGACCAGAATCCGGGCGACGTATTCATCGTTCGAGTGGCGGGCAACTTCGTCAATGACGACGGCCTGGCCAGTTTTGAATACGCCACCAAAGTTCTGAACGTGCCATTGATCCTGGTTCTGGGCCACAACAACTGTGGCGCGGTCGACGCCACGATAAAGGTGCTGAAAGAGAATGCCGAACTGCCTGGCCACCTGCCCGAACTGGTCAACGCCATCAAGCCCGCCGTGGAACGCGCCAGCAAGGGCGACCCCAAGAACCTGCTGACCGCCGCCATCGCTGAAAACGTCCGCCAGGCCGTCCAGCGATTGCAGACGGCGCAGCCGGTGCTGCAAGGCATGGTTCAGCAGAAAAAGCTGATGGTGGCGGGCGGCGTCTACGACCTGGCCACGGGTAAAGTCACGTTGGTCTGATCGCGCGGCGCGGGAAAGCCGCAACGCGCCTTAGTGCTTAGCGACCAAGGGGTGTTCGAAGAAGAATCGCAGCATCTCTTGGGTCGCATTCGGGCCGCTGCCGTCTGTATAGGAACCGCGCGCGGAACCGCCGGCCCAGGCGTGGCCGGCTCCATGCACCACCCAATATTCCGCAACCACGTCGCCCGCCGCATTCCGGTACACGCGCTTGGTGCTGTCGCGCCCGTGGTTCGCGCTGGCGACGCGTTGGCTTTCGGCGCGGGCGCTGGCCCCTGCGCTTGCGGCGACAACCGCGTCCGCGTTGCTGGGGTGGACGGTGGTATCGCGATCGCCGTGAAAGACGATGGTCGGCACCGCATTAGGCGACGCCGCCGCCGGCCCCGCGCCCATTCCTTTCATGGCGGCCAATGCGCCCGGCAGATCCTTGGCGGCTCCCGCCGCCAGCCCGGAATGCACGCCCGCTGCGGCATACAGCTTCGGATAAGTGCTAGCCAGAATCGCGGCCATCGCCCCGCCCGCCGACAGGCCAGCCACGTAGACGCGGCGCGTATCGATGTTGTGTTCGGCAATGATGTGGCGCGTCATGTCCGCCAGAATCGACGGTTCGCCTTTGCCCGCCTGCTGGTGGTTGTGCTTGAACCAGTTCCAGCATTTCTGCGGATTCACCTCACGCGGCTGCACCGGATACAGCACATAGAAGCCCTGCGCTCGCGCGGCGTCGTTCATGGCGGTGCCGGCGGCGAAATCATCGGCGTCTTGAGTGCAGCCGTGCAGCATCACCACCAGCGGCCGGGGCTGATCGCCCGCGCCAGGCGGCACGTAGAGCTTGTAGCTGCGCTGGCCGGCGGCGTTGCGAAAGGCGCCGGAGAGGAAAACATCTGGTTGGGAAGCGGGCTGCGAGGGCGCTTCAGAAACGGGTTCGACAACGGGCTTGGATTCCGGAACTTCCCAGGCTTCGACGTCGATGACGTCGGCATCATCGAATCGCGGCTGCGCGGCGGTGGCCGTTGGCTGCACGCCAAGCAACGCGGCTTGAATGGCGGCCGTTGCCGCAGCCAGATTGCCGGAACGGGTAAGCCGGGTGGCTTGGCTCATGAGCTGCTGAAATTCAGGGTGCATGGTGTGACCTTTAAAGCGGCTAGGACTGTCAGCGAATGCGCTGACGCAGGGCGGCCTTGACGGCGGCGCTTGCGTGCAGCGCCCCCAACACCGTCACGGATTCAATCGTGGCCAGCGCCAGCTCGGGCGTCACGTCCAGCGCAATGGTCGCCAGACCCAAAATCCGAATCTGAAGCATTTCACCGGCGGCCTGAACCGCCAGCAGATCCTGGGCGGTGTAGTGCTGAATACCCAGCACCAACGTTTTCCGGCTGACCGCCTGCCGCACCGCTTCACCATGGGTGGCAAGCTGGTTGCGGATCGCGGTGCGGATCAGATCGGTCCGATTGGCGTAGAAGCCTTCCTGAACCAGCAGATCAATTTGACCCAGGTCGACATAACCCAGGTTGATCGTGATCTTTTCGTCGGAAGGCTTGGGAGCGGAAGCGAGGCGTGGGGGACGTGGAGGCATGAAACGGATCATAAAACCATCCAAGTGGATGGCATATGGATGTTTCAACTTGATAGATATGTTCGGCCAACGCCCCCTGAACCCAGGGCCGGAATCAAGATTGCCTGTTTCAATTGATCCGTAGGGGATCAGATTTTTAAGACGTACTGTGGGTAGGTGGCAAACCGTCACCGCGACCTTAAAGGTCGACATCACCACAACATCAAAGGTGCGCACTATGACATTCCCAACACGCTTTGGGGCTAACGCTACGGGCGCTCATCCGGACAAAACCCAGCCTCCCGGCAAGCCACAGGAAGCGAAGGTCGCGACCAAGGATGATGCTGCGCAAAAACAGGCTCAGGTCGACGCCAGCAAAGCAAGCGCCTTGCAAGGCGACAAGACCTAAGTCCGGCCCGTCGCCCGGGACGGGACTGAAGCTAGCCCTTGTTCCCCGTTGCGGCACCCGCAGGTCAGATCACCCGCCTACTCGGCAGAGGAGATCATCATGAAGCACTCCAGCAATTCAGGGCCCCGGCATACGGTTCTTAAAGAGATGCATCGGCCTGAAGCCCATCGCGTTGAACCCGCGGCCACCCCAAAACCCACACCACCGCGCTGGAGCGAGTCGCCCACAGGCGCCGCCGCAACGCCGCGGTCGGCCGGGCGAGACGACGACCGGGATTCCGTCATCAACGGCCATGGCCATGGGCCGCGCCTGCACGCTGATTGGGATGAGCCGTAATCAATACTTCAGGCGGGTTTGTGCCCGATCGGCCACCCGGCCAACAACGAAAAAATGGCCCCGCACCGGGGCCAGCCTGAACACAGAACGCGTGCGCTAGCACGTCACAGCATGGTGTCCCGCGCCTGTTCGGCGCGTGCGGCGCCAATCGCCGTCTCGACTTTCTTCACTTCCTCTGGCGGCGGCAAAACGGCGGGAAAGCCCAGCGCTTCGATCCACAGTTCCCGGGTCCAGCCCATCGTGTGATACAGGTGATGGTCCTCGTCTTGCTCGACCGCTTCGTGGGCCTTCTTCAAGACTTTGGCCTCTTTGCCCTTCAGCTTGTCAGCGACCAGGCCAATCAACTCCCAATTCTGATGGTCTTTCGTTTCGGCCAAGACGACGCATTCCGCAGCGGCCACCTGCGCCGCCACCGCGTCGCCCTTCGACTTCGCCAGCGCGATGGCCTTCACCAGTGAATCACCATGGTGCTTGACCACTTCGCGGCTGGGCACCCGCTTATCAGGGTCAAGGCCGAGTTCTTCAAACACGGTAAGGAGTACCTGCCGATGCGTCTTGGTTTCGTCGAGATAGCTCTGCCACTCTTTCGCCAAGTCTTCATTCGTGGCACAGGAAAGCGCTGCGGTGTAGACGTTGATGCCGCCCAGCTCCGTTTCCAGCGCCTGATAAAGCAAATCATGGATGCGTGCCATGTCACCGCTTTTGTTGGTAGCCATAAGGTTCTCTTGAGATCGTGAAGTCATGCGGCCCCACAGCGGGGCCGCATTTGAAGGTCAATGTTGGGAAGGTCAACTGCGGGGGATCAACTGCAGAAGGGTCAACTACGGCGCAGGCTGATTGGACGCGGGAGTGCCTACCGGCTCCTCCGGGTCCAACTCATCTGACTCGCCGGGCTCTTCGTCTCCGTCCGGGGGGAAGGGTCCTTCGTCTCCGTCCGGAGGAAAGGGTTCTTCAGCCGCGTCCTCGGGGATATCCAACTTCTTGGATTCCTCAGTGCTTGTCGGCTCGGTTGGCGCGTTGGGAAGTGGGGTATTCATGGGCTTCACCTTGTTCGGCCACATAGCCGCACAAGGGCATCGCAAGAAGCGCTCCCAAACGCCATCGCCCTAAGTCATTGAAATAACGCGCAGTTATGAAAAGGCATGAGGAAATCCCCAATTAGGGTATTTGCTTATGCCTTTTAACTATTTGCAGCGCGCATACTTGCTGGGCAAGAATTCGCTCTGAGCATAAAGCAAGACAGATGGAACTTCGCCAACTCGAGGCCTTCGCGGCCGTTATGTCCACCGGCAGCGTCACCGCTGCCGGGCGTGTGCTTGGCCGCTCGCAACCGGCCATCAGCCGCTTGCTTCAGGAGCTGGAAGCCGAGATTGGCTACGCCTTGTTCGCGCGCAGTGGCCCGCGGGTCACGCCCACCGAACAGGGCTTCCTGCTGTATGACGATGTGGAACGCGCGTTGGCCAGCTTGCAGCAGATACGCGGGCGCGCCGAAGAGATTGCGCGCGGCCAGGCCAAGCCGCTGCTGCTGGCTGCAACGTCTGCCTTGGCGGCGGGCTTGCTGCCCGACGCACTGAAGCGCATTGAATCCCAAGCCGGCGCGGTCCGCATTCAAGTGCGCAGCGCGTCACCTGAACGCGTGGTGCACGCGGTATTGACCGGCGCTGCGCAATTGGGCGCGACGAGCCTGCCGTTGGAACACCGTGGTTTGACCGTGCATTGGATTGGGCAGGCCGCCTGTGTGGCCGCATTGCCCGAAGACGATGCGCTGGCCGCCCTGGACGTGGTGCCGGTGTCGGCCCTGGCCGGGCGCCGTTTGATCACCATGGCCAACCCCTACCGCTTGCGCCGCCGCTTGGACGCAGCGCTCGCCCCCGACGGCAATGCGCCCGGCACCATCGAAACCAATTCGTCCGTCAACGCTCTGGCCGCCGTGCGCGCTGGCCTGGGTGTGTCGGTGCTGGAACCGATCACCGCTTACGGCGTCCCGATGCCGGGCGTGGCGATCCGGCCCATCGACCTGGACATCCCTTTTTTCTTTGGGGTCATCACCCCGCAGTCGCAACCCCTGACGCCGGCCTGCCAGGCCATGGCCGACGCGCTGGCCGATGCCGCCGCCGCCCTGCTGCCCGGCTTTGTGCTGCACGACGCCTGCGAGCATTCGGCGCTGTTGCAGTCGATCTACGGTGATGACGCCCCTGTTTTGGAAACCCCCGCACTATGAATCAGCCCATCGCCACCCCGCCGCAAGGCTTAGCCGCGCTGGAAGCGCGCCTGCGGCAAGACTTGTCCTGGCTGGAAATTCCCGCCAAGAACTGGGTCGCGCCCCGGCTTGTGGACGGCCAGCAAGTGCTGGACGTCGTCGTCATTGGCGGCGGCATGGCCGGCTTGGCTGCGGCGGCGTCGTTGACGCATCTGGGCATTACCGCGCCGATCTTTGACCAGGCGCCCGAAGGCTATGAAGGCCCGTGGGCCACGACGGCGCGCATGGAAACGCTGCGTTCGCCTAAGCAATTGACCGGCCCTGCCCTGGGCTTGCCGGCGCTGACGTTCCGCGCCTGGTTCGAAGCGCAGTTCGGCTCGGCGGAATGGGACGCGCTGGACAAGATTCCGCGCCTGCAATGGATGGACTACCTGCGCTGGTATCGCCGCGTGCTGAACCTGGACGTGCGCAATGAACACCGCGTGTTGTCGGTGCAGCCGCGTGCCGACCGTCTGGTGCAGCTGGACGTGGAATCGCCCGCCGGCCGCAACACCGTGCTGGCCCGCCGTGTTGTGCTGGCCACCGGCCGCGACGGCTTGGGCGGCGCGTATGTGCCTGACTTTGCCAAGAAACTGCCGCGTGACCGTTGGGCGCATTCGTCCGACGTGATGGACTACGCCACGCTGGCCGGCAAGCGCGTCGGCGTCGTGGGCGCGGGCGCGTCCGCCATGGACAGCGCAGGCACGGCACTGGAAGCCGACGCAGCCAGCGTCGACCTGCTGATCCGCCGTAACGACATCCCCCGCGTAAACAAAGGCAAAGGCGCGGGCAACCCCGGCCTGACCCACGGCCACCTGACCCTGCCCGACGAATGGAAGTGGAAGATCCGCCACTACATCAACGCCGCGCAAGTGCCGCCCCCGCGCGGCAGCACCTTGCGCGTGTCGCGCTTCCCGAACGCCCGCTTCAACCTGGGCTGTGGCGTGCAAGACCTGGCAATGGTGGGCGACGACATCCACGTCACCACGCCCAAGGGCGTGTTCGTGCTGGACTTCCTGATCTTCTCCACGGGCTTTCGTATCGACTGGACCGTGCGCCCGGAATTCGCGCCGCTGGCGCCTCACGTGCGCAACTGGGGCGACCGGTTCACCCCGCCCCCCGGCGAAGAAGACCAGGAACTGCATGACTCGCCCGACCTGGGCGCCGTCTTCGAGCTGCAAGAAAAAGTCCCCGGCGCCTGCCCGGGTCTGGACCGCGTGCACTGCTTTTCCTACCCCGCCGCGCTGACGCAAGGCACGATCTCGGGCGACATCCCCGCCATCAGCGACGGCGCCAAGCGCTTGGCGCAAGGCATCGCCGGCCTGTTCTACCGCGAAGACGTCGAAACGTACTACGCGAACATGGAAGCGTTTTCCGAACCCGAAGTGTTCGGCGATGAGTGGACGCCCGCCCCGCCGCCTGCGGCAATCGCCACCCCGGCCTCTCAAGCGGAGACCGCGCAATGACCGGTTGGTTGATACGCCGTGTCGCGCAAGCGGCGGTGGTGGTGTTCCTGATGACGCTGATCGTCTTCGTGGGCCTGCACGCCATCGGCAACCCCGTTGACATCCTGATCGGCCAGGACGTAGACCAGGTCGACCGCGCCCGCATCATCGCGGAGCTTGGCCTGGACAAACCGCTGTGGCAGCAATACCTGGCGTTCCTGAACGGGGCGCTGCACGGCAACCTGGGCAATAGCTTCGTCTACAACATTCCCGCCATTGAACTGGTCATCCAGCGCCTGCCCGCCACGCTTGAACTGGCGATCAGCGCCCTGGGCCTGGCCGTCATCATCGGCCTGCCGCTGGGCTTGATTGCCGGGCTCTATCCCGACAGCCGCTTTTCCAAAATGATCATGGCCGGCAGCATCGTCGGCTTCTCGCTGCCCACGTTCTGGGTGGCGCTGATGCTGATCATGACGTTCAGCGTGTCACTCGGCTGGCTGCCCGCCAGCGGCCGTGGGCAAACGGTGGAATTCCTGGGCTTTCAGTGGTCGTGGTTGACTGCCGACGGCTGGCGCCATTTGATCTTGCCCGCGCTGAACTTGTCGCTGTTCAAAATTTCGCTCGTTATCCGCCTGACCCGCGCCGGCGTGCGCGACGTGATGCCGCTGGACTTCGTGAAGTTCGCCCGCGCCAAGGGCTTGTCGCCGTTTCGCGTGGTCTGTGTGCACGTGCTGCGCAACACGATGATCCCGCTGGTGACGGTGCTGGGCCTGGAACTGGGTTCGACCATTGCGTTCGCCGTCATCACGGAGAGCATTTTCTCGTGGCCCGGCGCCGGCAAGCTGATCCTGGACAGCCTGAACGCGCTGGACCGCCCCGTGATCGTGGCCTACCTGATTGTGGTCGTGTGCCTGTTCGTGACGCTGAACCTGATCGTCGACATTCTTTATAAAGTGCTGGACCCCCGGGTACGGCTGGAGGGCTCGGCATGAGCACCACTGCAACCCCCGAGAAGGTTCCGGCCCTGCGCCGCGAATCGCCCTGGCGCCGCAACCTGACCGAATTCATGTCGTCCAAGACGGCGGTGTTCGGCCTGGCCGTGGCCACCCTGCTGATCCTGGCCGCCATTTTCGCGCCGTGGATCTCGCCGCAGAACCCGTACGACCTGCTGCAAATCGACGTGCTGGATTCCCGCATGCCGCCGGGTTCCATGAATGGCCTGGACACCTTCCACTACTGGTTGGGCACCGACGGCCAAGGGCGCGACCTGTTGTCCGGCATTCTGTACGGCCTGCGCATCAGCCTGATGGTGGGCGTGGGCTCGGCGGTTATCGCCGGCATCGTTGGCACGCTGCTGGGCTTGCTTGCCGCCTACGCGGGCGGCAAGGTTGACGCCTTCATCATGCGTTTGGTCGACCTGATCCTGTCGTTCCCGTCCATCCTGGTGGCCATGATGATCCTGGCCTTTCTGGGCAAGGGCGTGGGCAACGTGGTGCTGACGCTGGTGATTCTGGAATGGGCCTACTACGCCCGCACCGCGCGCGGCCAAGCCCTGGTGGAACGCCGCCGTGAATACGTTGAAGCCGCCCGCTGCCTGGACATTCCCAACTGGCGGATCATGTTGAAGCACATTCTGCCCAACTGCCTGCCGCCGCTGATCGTCATTGGCACCTTGCAGATTGCGCGCGCCATCACGCTGGAGGCCACGTTGAGCTTTCTGGGCCTGGGCGTGCCGGTGACCGAACCGTCGCTGGGCCTGCTGATTTCCAACGGCTTTCAATACATGCTGTCCGGTGAATACTGGATCAGCTTCTACCCCGGCATCGCGCTGCTGATCACCATCGTCGCCATCAACTTGGTGGGCGACCGCCTGCGCGACGTGCTGAACCCAAGGACTCACAAATGACCGACCGCACCGCTACCGGCGCGCCGGCCACGCTTGAAGTGCGCAACCTGCGCACGCACTTCCATACCCGCGCGGGCGTGCTGCCCGCCGTCGACGACGTGTCGTTCACGCTGGAGCGCGGCAAAATCCTGGGCCTGGTCGGTGAATCCGGCTCGGGCAAATCCGTGACGGGCTTTTCCATCATGGGTCTGGTCGACGCGCCGGGCCGCATCGTGGGCGGCGAAGTGCTGTTTCAAGGCCGCGACCTGACCAAGCTGGCCCCGCGCGAACTGCGCCGCCTGCAAGGCAACCGCATCGCCATGATCTTCCAAGATCCGATGATGACGCTGAACCCCGTCTTGCGGGTGGATGTGCAGATGATCGAAACGGTGCGCGCGCATAACAAGATGAGCAAGCGCGAAGCCCGCACGCTGGCCCGCGACACGCTGGGCATGATGGGCATTCCCAGCCCGGAAGAACGTTTGCTGGCCTACCCGCATCAGCTGTCTGGCGGCATGCGCCAGCGCGTGGCCATTGCCATCGCCATGCTGCATCGCCCTGACCTGATCATTGCCGACGAACCCACCACCGCGCTGGACGTCACCATCCAGGCGCAGATTCTGTCTGAAGTGCAAAAGCTCGCGCAGCAGCACGGCACCAGCCTGATCTGGATCACGCATGATCTGTCCGTGGTGGCGGGCTTGGCTGATGACGTGGCCGTGATGTACGCCGGCCGCATCGTTGAACACGGCAAGGTCGACGACGTGCTTGACCGCCCGCAGCACCCCTACACAGTGGGCCTGATCGACAGCCTGCCCAGCAACAACCAACGAGGCCAGCGCCTGCGCCAGATTCCCGGCATGACGCCCAACCTGCTGCACCTGCCCGCCGGCTGTGCGTTTTCCGCGCGCTGCTCGCGCGCCACCGCCGCCTGTGGCCAGCAACCCGGCATCACTCAAGCCCTGCCCGAACACGACGTGCGCTGCTTCCATCCGACTATCCAGATCCACAACGAGGTGACGGCATGACTGTATCCGCCGCCCCCACTCCGCTGATTGACCT
Organism: Achromobacter sp. 01N37; assembly: GCF_056399725.1. NCBI lineage: Bacteria > Pseudomonadati > Pseudomonadota > Betaproteobacteria > Burkholderiales > Alcaligenaceae > Achromobacter > Achromobacter sp. 01N37. Next base: position 416,049 of record NZ_JBFTRX010000001.1, on the reverse strand, counting down.
TGCTCAAGTCAGCAAGCGCTTTGGCGAAAGAAAGGTCGGCGCAGCCGGCCGCGCCATGCAGCGCATGGGCTTGTCCAAGCCGCCCGCCATTACGCGCGCGGTCGACAACGTGGACCTGATCGTGAACCCCGGCGAAGTGGTCGGCCTGGTGGGCGAATCCGGCTGCGGCAAATCCACGCTGGGCCGCATCGCCGCCGGCTTGTTGACGCCATCGGGCGGTGAAGTACGCATCAACGGCGTGCGCCCGTCGGACATGACATCCGCCCAAGCCCACGCCGCGCGCCTGACCGTGCAGATGATTTTCCAGGACCCCTACGCCAGCCTTAACCCGCGCCTGCGCGTGGACGAGATTGTGGGCGAAGCGGCCCGCATCCATGGCCTGGTCGACAACGCGGGCTTTGACGACTACGTCAGCGCCCAGCTGGAACGCGCGGGGCTCGACCCCGCCCTGCGCCAACGCTACCCGCACCAATTCAGCGGCGGCCAGCGCCAGCGCATCGGCATTGCCCGCGCGCTGGCCGTGCAGCCGTCCATGCTGGTGTGTGACGAAGCCGTGGCCGCACTGGACGTGTCCATTCAAGCGCAAATCCTGAACCTGTTCATGGACCTGCGCGAAGAACTGAACCTGACGTACCTGTTCATCAGCCATGACCTGGGCGTGGTGGAACACCTGTCTGACCGCGTCGTCATCATGTACCTGGGCCGCGTCGTGGAAACGGCCACCGTGGACGAAGTGTTCCAGCGCCCCAACCACCCGTACACGCAAGCGCTGCTGGCGGAAATTCCCAGCCTGAAGTCGCGCCACAAGATCTTTACCGCGATCAAAGGCGAGATTCCCAGCCCGCTGAACCCGCCCGGCGGCTGCCATTTTCATCCGCGATGTCCGCATGCGATGCCGCGCTGCAAGACCGAAGTTCCCACGTTGAAGGGAATCGCCATCAACCATTTAAGCGCCTGTCATTTGAACGACATGGCCTGAACCTAATTGGCCGCGTTGTCCTGAATGCCTGTAGTGGCCTGAATGACAACGCAGCCTTCGGAACACTTAACTCGTTCCCCCCCTACCAAGGACCCCGAACATGAAACGCCTGATTCTTTCGACCCTGACCGCCGCCATTCTCGGCGCCTCTGCCGCGGCCTCTGCCGACAACCTGTCGATCGGTTTTGCCGACCCGCTGTCGTCCCTGGACCCGCAGCTGAACAACCACGCCGGCGACCGCTCGGTGGCCCTGCACTTCTGGGACCTGCTGATCGAAAACAAGTGGAACAAGCTCCAGCCGGGCCTGGCCGTCAGCTGGAAGCCGCTGGACTCCACCACCTGGGAATTCAAGCTGCGTGAAGGCGTCAAGTGGCAAGACGGCACGCCGTTCACCGCCGACGACCTGATCTATTCCTACACCCGCGCGCGCGGCGTGCCGGGCAGCGTGGCAACGTACGCCGGCTACCTGCGCACCATCGACACGATGACCGCCAAAGACCCGTTGACCCTTATCGTCAAGACCAAGGCGCCCAACCCCGACCTGCCGCTGAACCTGGCATCTGTACACGTCGTCAGCAAGCACGTTGGTGAAAAGTCGACCACCGAAGACTACAACTCGGGCAAGGCCATGGTTGGCACCGGCCCGTACAAGTTCGTGTCCTACACGCCGGGCGACCGCGTCATCATGGAACGCAACGACGGCTACTGGGGCGACAAGGCCACCTGGGACAAGGTCAACTACCGCTACATCAACAACGCCGCCTCGCGCACCGCTGCGCTGTTGGCCGGCGACGTGGACGTGATCGACAAGGTCTCGGTGTCGGACCTGGCCAAGCTGCAAAAGGCCCCGAACATCGCGGTGTACCCGTACGACGGCCTGCGCGTCATGATCCTGCAACCCAGCTTCAACCCCGCGCCCAACCAGTACATCACCGACAACAACGGCAAGCCGCTGGACAAGAACCCGCTGCTGGACCTGCGCGTGCGTCAGGCGCTGAACCTGGCCATCAACCGCAAGGCCATTTCCGACCGCATCCTGCAAGGCGCGGCCACCGAAGCCAACCAGTGGATGCCCAAGGGCACCTTCGGCTACAACCCCGACGTGAAAGACATCCCCAACGACGTCGCGCAAGCCAAGAAGCTGCTGGCCGAAGCGGGCTTTCCCGACGGCTTCAAGCTGACCATGCACGTGCCGAACGACCGCTACCCGCAAGGCCCGGAAACGGCCCAGGCGGTGGCGCAGTTCTGGACCCGCGTGGGCGTGAAGACCCAAGTGGAAGTGGTGCCATGGGCCGTGTACTCGGGCCGCGCCAACAAGAACGAATTCGCCGTCAGCATGCTGGCGTGGGGCAACGGCACGGGTGAAGCCAGCTACGCGCTGGTCAACATCCTGGCCACCGTCGACGCCAAGAAGGGCCTGGGCGCGTCCAACTGGGGCCACTACTCCAACCCCAAGGTGGATGCCGCGCTGGAACAGTCCACGTCGGAATTCGATGTGGCCAAGCGTGAAGCCATCTTGCGCGACTCGGTCAAGCTGGTGGCTGACGACGTCGCCATCTTCCCGCTGTTCCACTACAAGAACATCTGGGCCACCAAGAAGGGCCTGAAGGTCACCCCGATGACCAGCGACCGCACGGCCGCCATGATGGTCACCAAAGAACCCGCCGGTAAATAAGCCATGGTGCCGACCCTAACCATCACCCCCGCGGACGCCTTGATCGACGTGCCGCGCCAGATCCGGGTCGAGCACGTCGAGCCGGGCCAGAGGGTAGAAATCACCGCGCTGACCCGCCGCAACGGCGTGCTCTGGCAGGCGCAAGCTGCGTACACGGCTGGCGAGGACGGCGTGGTCGACCTGACCCGCGACGCGCCCCTCTCGGGCGACTACACCGGCGTGGCCCCGATGGGCCTCGTCTGGTCGCAAGCGCCCGTGGATTCCCCCAGCCGCGAACACTTCAACCACCCGGTCACCGATGCCTTGGTTACCGACGTGGTCGCCCGCGTGGCGGGTGCGCAGGCGCAAGCCACGTTCACGCAACGCTTGGCGCTGGACGGCGTCACGCGCCACGACGTCCGCGAAGAAGGTCTGGTCGGCACGCTGTACCTGCCGGCAGGCAGCAAGCCCGGTTCGCACCCCGCCGTCATGATCCTGAACGGCTCGGGCGGCGGCATCAACGAACCACGCGCAGCGCTGTATGCGTCCCGCGGCTACGCCGCCTTTGCGCTGGCGTACTTCAAAGCGCCGGGCCTGTCCGACTACATCTCGAACACCCCGCTGGAATACTTCCAGACCGGCCTGCGCTGGCTGCGCAAAAAGGTTCAACCCAAGCACGACTTCGTCGCCATCAGCGGCCAGTCGCGCGGGGGTGAACTCGTACTGCTGCTGGGCGCAACCTTCCCCAAGGAAGTGTCTGCCGTCGTCGCCTACGTACCCGGCGCCGTCGTCCACAGCGGCCAGAACGCCTGCGACCCCAAGATCGGCCGCGAAGGCCCGACCTGGCTGCTGGGCGGCAAGCCCATCCCCCACGTCTGGGAAAACAACCGCACCGCCACCTGGGCGCCGTTTGATGAAGGCCCATCGCCGCATCGTCACGAGAAAGCCATCCTGACCGCGCTGCAAGACCCCGACGCCGTCGCCCGCGCCCGCATTCGCGTGGAAGACATCGAAGGCCCGGTCATGCTGCTGTCGGCCACCGACGATGGTTCCTGGCCGTCCAGCCTGTACTCGAAGATGGTGCAGAACAAGCTGGTCGACGTGAAACACCCCTACCCCGTCGAATGGCTCGACTACGAAAACGGCGGCCACTCGATCCTGTTCCCGTACGTGCCCACCACCCAGCTCGTCTACGCCCACCCCGTGTCGGGCAAGATCAGCACGAGTGGCGGGAATCCGAAAGACAACGCACGCGCCGACCAGGAATCGTGGGAAGGCGTGAAGAAGTTTTTGGACGCGGCGGTGAAAGCGCGGGCGGCTTCGGCTTCGGCTTCGGCTGCGACAGCGGCTAGTTCGACTGGCGCGGATTCCGCAAGCTCGCAGTCGGCTCCTGCCCATTCAGCAAGCACTTCCGGCGACGCCGGCTGATCAGACACCAAGGAGAACATCCCCATGGCACAACAACCCATCGTCTATGACGCCGTCATTGATCTGGTCGACAAACTCGTCGGCCTGACGCCCGGCAGCAAAACTTTTGAAGTCCGCCACCAACGCGAAAAAGTCGCCGCCGCCACGCAAGGCAGCTACGACGCCCTGTTCGACCCGGCACTGCCCGGCTTGTCGCTGGCCGAACGCCTGCTGGTCGCGCTGTACGCCACCCGCATCAGCCCGTCGCCGCTGCTGGCCTCGCACTACCGCGCCCGCTTGGCAGAAACGGATGCAGCCCCCGCCGACATCGCCGTCGCAGAATCCGGCAAGCCGTCAGACGCCTCCACCCCGCGCCTGGCTGCCGTGTTGGAATTCACGCGCAAGCTGATCGAAAACCCCGTCGAAGGCGACGAAGCCGCGCTGAAGACCCTGCCCGCAGCAGGCGTCACCACGCCAGCGGTCGTCACCCTGTCGCAACTGATCGCCTTCCTGTCGTACCAGACCCGTCTGGTCGCCGGCCTGGCCGCGATGAAAGACCTGGAAGGCCAAGCCCCCCGCGCCGCCGCCGTCCCGCCCGCGCCCTTCGAACCCAACACCGCCGCCACCGAACCCGGCGCCGTCATCAAGGCCCACGGCTTCACCAACGAAGTGCTGGAGTGGAAGGCATGGCTCGACGTCGTCAACGTCGACACCGCCACCCCGGAACAAGTCGCCGTCCTGGAAGAAAGCCACCCCAAGGCCAAGGTCTCGGACTACTACCTGTTTCTGGTCCACCAACCGGAAATCCTGCGCCAGCGCTCCACCGCCTTCAACGCCATCATGTACGCCCCAGGCGGCCTGTCGCGCGCCGAACGCGAGCTGGGCTCCACGGTCGTCTCGCGTGTGAACGGCTGCGTGTACTGCGCATCCGTCCACGCGCAGCGCTTCGAACAACTGGCCAAGCGTAATGAAGTGATCGCGCAAGTGTTCGAAGACCCCTACACCGCCGGCACCACTGCGCGTGAACTGGCGATTGCCCAGTTCTCGATCCAGATCACCGAAGCCCAGGCCGACGTCAACGCCAACAGCATCCAGGCATTGAAGGACGCGGGCTTGAGCGAAGGCGAAGTGCTGGACCTGCTGCACTCGGACGCGATCTTCGCCTGGGCAAATCGTTTGATGCTGAACCTGGGCGAACCGGTTTTTGCCACCGTAGGCTAAGACCCGCTTTTCCGCCGCCCTGCGGCCACGTCAGCGTTTTCGTTAAACTGACGCTTTCCGCGCCACTACGCGCCCCGCCACTAGCGGGGCGCTTTGCCTTCCCCCATGTCAGAAAAAACCCACGACATCCGCCCCGGCCAGTCCGTCGAACTGCTAAAAGCCCTGCACATCCTGACCCGCGACGGCAAGATGAACCAGGACAGCCGCCGTAAGCTGAAACAGGTCTATCACCTGTTTCAGTTCATCGAGCCGTTGCTGAAAGACGTCCAACAAGAACGCGGCGCCGTCACGCTTGCGGATCACGGGGCTGGTAAGTCGTACCTGGGGTTCATTTTGTATGACCTGTTCTTCAAGGAACAGAAGGATGCCGTCGGGAATGGGTCCCATATTTATGGGATCGAGACTCGTGAAGAACTGGTGAAGTCGTCAGAAGAACTGGCTAAGCGGCTCGGGTTTGGCGGGATGTCGTTCTTGAATCTCTCCGTGGCGGAGTCGATTACGTCGGATAAGTTGCCGGCGTCGATTGATGTGGTGACTGCGTTGCACGCTTGTAATACGGCAACGGACGACGCGATTCACTTTGCGTTGGAGAAGAAGGCTAAGTACATCGTGGTTGTGCCTTGCTGCCAGGCGGAGGTGGCTTCGGTGCTAAGGAAGAATAAGGGCAAGGCACTGGCTGATCCGCTGGCGGAGATTTGGCGGCACCCGCTGCATACGCGGGAGTTTGGAAGCCAGATTACGAATGTGCTGCGGTGCTTGCAGCTGGAAGCGCATGGGTATCAGGTCAGCGTGACTGAGTTGGTCGGGTGGGAGCATTCGATGAAGAATGAGCTGATCGTGGCGCAGTTTAAGGATTTGCCGACCAGGAAGCCTGCGGAGAGGCTGACGGAGATGTTGGAGAGGATTGGGTTGCAGGAGTTGAAGGATCGGTTTTTTGTGCCGGTGGCTGGGACGGCCGTCGCTGAGTAGGTATCTGCTTGGGTGATTGGCATGAACCAGAGATAGCTTTAGCTGGTGGTGGGCTGCTGATCTTTCTGTAATCAGTAGCCTGCGATTGCGCTTACGTAAGAGAAAGCGTGATCAATTTGGCACGGAACCGCATCGCGTCCGTCGCCTAACGGGGCATACTCGCCCCGTGGTCCAAAGGATCGCCCGGGTTGACAGCCGGAAAGACAGAACAAGTGGCCGCCGCAATGGCGGCCTCCTTTCTTTCATTGCGTCAATTACACCGGAGCGCCGAGATGAGCGACCACCCTTTTACCTATGACCGTTGGGCCACGCCGGATGATCCGGAGTTTGGTGTTGTTCGAGTTGATGATTTGCGGAAGATCGAGCGGGCTTGCTTGGGAATTTGGGCTATTGCGAGGATTGTGGGGAATAGTGTGAATGAGCCGGAAGCTGCGGGGGCAAGGCCGTTGGATGCTTGGGTGGTGTCGAATTTGCTTGGCGGAGTGGAGAGCCTGTGCGATCAGATCGCTGACCTAGCGGCAAGCTCAATGGATGAACCGCCGGTAGATCCATTATTTTCCAGAGCAGGAACTCCGACGCAATAGCGCAATCATGTCAGCAAGCGCAGAAAACACTGTCCATAAGTCGGCTTGCGACCCATTGCTGCCGTTCGACCCTCGATTGGCCAAGCAACTCTTTATAGAATCTGTCAAGAATTTAGGGCTTTACTGACGTGTGGCCGCTATGCACCGCTTAGCTACGGTTGAACTAGGATGCAGCCTCGCATCAGCTTCCGTACGGCGAACGATTGCTTGCAATGGGGTCGAGATATGTTGCCGTTCGTGCAGGGGAGTTTGTCTGCTGACTCAATCAAGTTTGCTCAAAGCCGTGCTTTACCCCTTCCAACAGTTGGATAGCTAATCGCTTATCAGTGTCTTCGTACTTCAATTGCCTGACGAGATACGCGTAGGCAACTGCAAGCCTTTCACGCTTACTGGCCACCCGAGCGTCCGTCCATCGGCGACATGCCTTTACAAACTCGGCAGCGGGGCAGTCTCGGAGGTATGCATCGACATCTACAAATATGGCGCCTGCTGCATCTCCTGGCCATCCTGACCCACGCAGTGGCCCGTCAGAATGAAAAAGGGCGCTAAGTTCCAGTGTGATCGGGTCGCGGGACGATGGACCATCAGACATGTCACCAAAATCGATCAAGATGGGACGCGACTTTTCATCGACGAGGATGTTGGATCCATGCATGTCGCCGTGCGTGCAGGCCCAGCTGGTCCGAACGGCCTTTCGTTCAATTTCTGCTGTCCATTGGATGCCGAAGGTCTCGACAATCTCGTGATATTTATCGTCAGACATCTGCGCGCGGCGGATGTCGCACACCTGTTTTTGTTCCGTGCGCCTTACCCAATCCGCAGTCAATCGCTCAAGCTGTTGCACTGTATGAGCAATACGGTCGTCTGCCGAAATAATGGAGAACACCGTCTCGTCATAGCCCTTTGCAAGCTGATAAAAAAGGCCTGCATCACCCCCTCCTCCCCACTTCTGCACACGGATCTTTCTTGGCGTGGCTTCGGGTGGTAGCCGGTTTGCGAACTTGTCGTAACGGTTTGCCTCGTCCATGATTTTGCCAATGGGTCCGAGCTTTCCAACGACACCCTGCGTTACGTTTCCTTGAACGTCAGCGACTTGCAGCCGAAACACGGGCGTTCCCGAAAGTCCTCCAGTGATTTGCGACACGGAACACGAAACGTTGTCTAGAGCGCGTGCGAACACTCGTATAAGACGGTCAAACCCTTCCCGAATGTCTAAGGAGCCCTTGTCCAGTTCGACGTCGCGGATCGCCCGGTATGCCTCGACGTAATTAGCTAGAACTTCCTCAAAGCGCCGCAAATCACGTTTCAGACTGAAGTTCATGACGGCTCGCTCGACTCCGTCACCCCAAATATCCGCTTTCGCTCCCCCCTTCAGCAGATCTTCGACGTGTTCACCATATGCTCGCGCCGGCGAGCCAGTGAGGACGAAGATAGGCGTGCCCGCCACACGGGCCTGCGCTTCGGTTAAAACACGCATGCCGTGCGCCGCGCTATCAACCGTATCGGTTGCGTTCCACGGGATACTCATATCGAGGACGATAAAGTCAAAAAAATGGGTATTTAGTAGCTCAATTGCCTGTTCGGCGTTGTCCGTTTCGACGAGAGATACTCCACCCTCGAGTTTTGTCACAATCTCACGCAGCGTATCAAGGTAGTTCGGATCGTCGTCTACAAGAAGAACGTTCATAGGTTTAGCTGCCAGGTAATAAGAAACTTTGCACCGCCGCCATTCGACGGACCAAGGTCGACCGTGCCGTCCATGGTCTCCATTGCCTGGCGGGCGATAGCCAAGCCAAAACCGGAGTGCCCCCGCTTGGTCGTGGCGCCTAGGTCGAACCATGATCCACCAGTTTTCGGAATTCCGACCCCCGAATCGAGCACCGATAGGTAGCACGCAGTGTCTGTAACACCCCAGTTCACAACGACTTTTCTGCGTTCTCGCCCTTCAGGATCGATGTCGCGGATTTTGTAGACCGCTTCAACCTGTTTAGATGCTTCCACCGCATTTCGAAGAGCGTTGCGCAGCGCCAGCTTCAATAGGCGAGGAACACCAAATATCAGCATCGGGCGGGGGCCCACTGCGAGCAACTCAATAGCACCGTCAAACTGCTCGTCGAAAATCGTCTGGTCAACGAACCCCGCAAGATCGAACTCTTCCTGTGACATCGATTTGGTCGCGAGCTGAAGATCTTCGATTGCTGCCAGTGTTGTGGAGAGATCCGACATCCGACTTCTAGTCTTAGAATTTGCATAATCAGCTATTTCTTCGCCGGCGCAATATTCCGCGAGCCCAAACTTATTGCCGATCTCGTGCACGAAAACGCCGGTCACCCACTCCACTGCTTTGCGGTAGGCGATAGGATCAAAAGCGGTCGCCAAATGAGGGGCCGTCAGAGGTTCTCTTTCGCGACAACGCAAAATGGCTCGATCCAGCCACCCCAACACAAAGGCCTCAGCTTCCAGGCTCTTCGCGACTAGAAGCTCGGCGACATCTTCGGCCCGTCCTATTTCCGCCAATGCCCGAGCCGCTGCGAATCGCCGGAGAGGAGCAACTTCCTTTAACGCTCGCAAAGCCTCGTCTCGTTCCATCGGCTAACTCGCACTTGCACCATAAAAATTCGCACGATATGCAAAAGCTTCAGCTCCGCCCTCCATCACCGAAGAGATCGCAGAGATGATCTGCGGTGCATGTAATGGTCCCCTGTTTAGCGCATATCCTCTTTTACCGTCGGACCCCATCTGCACAACTGTCTGGGCACCGCCTAATACGGGGATATTCGGATTGTGCGTCGAGAAAAGCACCTGTCCTGAACCAGCACTGTCGTGAATTGAGCGGATCAGGGTACCGGCGATGAAGGCGTTATCAATATGGTCCTCCGGCTGGTCCACGATCAGCATCCGATTCCGGTGCGAGAGCAGGATCGGCAATACCACGGTGCATCGTTGACCCGTCGATAATTCGGCGAAGTCTTTATAGTCCTGCCCATCAAGCAGTTGAAGTTGCACGTCGTCGTCAACATTCAAGGTCGCGATAGAACCCAGGTCCGCTGAACGTAGGAACCCTAGCAGCTTAGCCGCTCTTTCCTCGCTAATATTTGCGATCTGCGCGACGAGCCTAAAATCGAAATCGTCGACAGACTTCACTAAGGCTCGTGGACTTAGCTGCCTGGCAAGCGGGCCGACCACCTCCCCATATTTCAAACCACTCCCACGCAGAAGGTCCGAGATTGTGGCCGCGAATGCAGGCGCTTGACCGTTGCGAAGGATTCTGACCCTGATGTTCGGGCCCAACCGCTGATTCAGATCTGCGGCGACAGCTTCGCGACGCTTCGCCCGGTCAGCGCGAATTGCCTCTAAGGTGTCCAACGCGGCGTCCCGTGTTTGCAGAAGCGCTGTTAGCTGCACTTGCAGCGCCTGTGCCCGTGCGGAGGCAGCGGTCATGATCGAATGCTTCTCCCGGAGTTCTTGTCCCCTTCGCATCACCGCGCCAGCGCCGGCCTGCAGAACGTCCACCTCCGTCCGCATTTGACGTGCACTTGCCTCCAGCTGCAACTTCGAGGCGTTGATGCTCTCGGACTTCGCTTTCAGAGTGTGATAAGCCTCAGCTACCAGCGCCAGTGCCTCCTGCATCTTGCTTCGTGCAACACCGATTGCACGTTTAGCAAGCTCGGCTTCATTTTCGGACAAACCGGTGAACTGAACCTCGGCCGCCTGGGCCTTCTCGATTTGCTGGTACCAGGTAGCAAGGAAGTTCTCCATTAACTGATGCCCGGCGAGCGACGCAGAAAACCCCGATAGCGATGTGGAGATCTGCTGTAAAGCGGCAGTCTTCTTACTGATATGTGAAGAACCTGCCGTGAGGGCCTGTTCCTCCTGCAACGCGGCAGCCAATGCAGCCTCAATTTCGGGACGCTCGGTTAGACGTTTTGCGGCGTCTTCGAGCTCACCTCTGACCTTCTCGATTTGGGAAGAAACTGAACGGATTTCGCTGGCGGGCAAAGCCTCGGGTTCACCCTCTGTGACCGGCAAAAAACTGTCAATTAGTCCGATCCGTCCGCCCGGGGTCAGGCCAACTGTCTCAATTTCTGTTTGAGAGAAGACAAGGGGCTTTACAAAAGGCGCGCTAGCGCGCGGACCACTCTCAACTGCCGTTCGCGTCACCAGAACTTGCTGCCCTTCGGCCATCAACGAGACGGTGACTTGACCACTTCCCAGAATCGACATTGCATGTTCGCGACTTCGCCGCGAAGTGTCGGCAGACGTGCCCACTGCATCGAGGCAAAACCGAATCAGCTCGATGAGCGATGTTTTACCGGTCCCGCGTGCACCAATAATCGTGTTGAGCCCGGGCGTAAAAAAGACATCGAGCCCTGCAAGAAAGCCTTCCTCTACCTGAATGCGTTCGATATACATACCTACCCTTTGCTGGGACAGTTAAAGTGCCGATGCGGCCTGCATCATAAGCACGAAATAAATGTGTCTGACTACATTTCAGACGACAAGTCAGTGCAAAATTGCAGTCTGAAACCTATGCTCCAAACATCCACCAAAAACAAAGGTGTCAGACCAAATAGACTTGAACACCGCAGTGGACCAGGCCAAATTTGAGTAAAACACCTTAATTCGGCTAACTTCGGAATGATTGCGGCGGCACGTGATTAACGTTTCCAGCAACCTCCGCTAACAACAGACTTATGCATCCGGCCCAATTAGTTCATGCAGTAAGGGGAGCAACTCGCGGTACAAGTCTAAGAAATCCTCAGTTCCCGCATGCCGAGACGCACGAGCCGAAGCAAAAAGCTCATTCCGAACATCAAGCAATGTCGCGCGCGTGCGCAGTTTTGCCGCTTTCATAGAAGCGGAAAACGAGCCGAAATATTCATAGCCACTGAAGGACATTGCAAAGGCGAACACCGCTCGTGAATCGTCTGGGTCAGGGAGGTCGTCTACGGTTACTCGGCTCATTTTTGTTCGAATGCGTTAATTTAATAATGGCAACAGTTACCCTGCTCGAGACAGACTCGGGAACTACGGCTTCCAATTCCGATTCCCGGGTCAACCCCGGGCATGACTCGATCGAAGTTGCAGGTTGACAGCTTATCTCCCTGCCTATGACAGGATCCAGAACTACGACTTGCAACTCTGATGCCCTGTTCAACTCGGAGGCATGAGTCCAACACCTTATTCGCCACAGCAAGGCCCACGCATGGCTGACGATCTTTGACTACATCGATGTCTTCTACAACAGCCGGCGAATCATCAGGGGCTTGGCTATTGAACCCCGGCTCAGATTGAGGCGGCAGTTCCTTAACCAAACTGTCCATAAAATCCAGGTAGTCCCGGTTGACACCTTATTTCTGAACTAACCAACAAAATTATTTCCCCCTCCTTTCGACCCTAACACTAGCTCTGTCGCTGTAGGAAGATAACAAGTAAACTCTATATTGCCAAACATTAGCATTTATAATCATCGCATTCTTATCAAGCCGAATCCTATCCGATGGGGGATTCAGATTAGTTTCCAATACAACCTCACCAACCCAAGATGAGAGCAACTTGAGCGTCAAATCTTTGCTACTACTTTTCCACGCCCCCTTGCCCATTTCTTTACCATCCGATGTCGTAAAAGTCCCCTCTTCCACGAAATCTATATCACTAACCGGATACCACATCTCAGCATCTCTTCTCGCACGCGCCTGATACTCAGAAGTCCATTTAGAATTTTCTGCCTTCAACCTGGAATTCTCCGCCTTGAACCATTCCAAGGTATCGTGAAAATCATTTGCAGCGTTTTCCGCAGTTGAACGACACTGCAGCAAATCTTCTGTTCTTTTTTTTAGCTCATTTGTACCAAAACCAAATTCTCGGCCGTAAATCATAAGAGGCTGGTTGGCTTTATAGCTGGACCACATCATCAAAGAGATAGAAATCACAGCCAGTGCAACGGAAAATATTAAGAAAACTATCGTTGTTTTAGATATTTTATCGATATTCATAGCGCATTATTAAATTTATCGAATCCCAATCGAGCAACTTCATGGCTCAAGCGCCAGCCCGCACAAACCATCAAACCTAGCAGGCCACAAGTTAAACCGCGGGGATATAGGTATCAACCGGCAATTCACCAGCTATCCGCCGCTATCTCTCAGGCTGACACCATTATTTCGATCTGAGAGCTTTATTGTCGCCCTCTCTGCCACGGCCAGATGCGTCAAGTTGCAGCATCGGCCGCATAGAATCCCACTGTCTTCTTCAGCGCGTCTGAAAAGCCATATATTTCGTCTATTGACGAAATGGGATGCCGGGTCTCGGATTTATTCTCGTCAAATATTCCGACGTACTTCTGGGCACGGTTGAAATGAAGACGGCATATAGGCTTTCTATTGTTGTCATCCAACAGTATTCCCATATAACTCTGGGTGTCGCGTTGAACCACGCGTTTGACATCGACGACAGCTCTGACAATTGCTTTGACAACGTGGTACCCCTCAATCTCCTCGAGCGTCGTGGTGATTGAGTCGTCCGCCTTATTTTCCACATTTTCCGCTTCTGGTGTGTCTGCAACTACGGAGGCAACCGCGTTGCTACTCATGGCAGACTTCAGTCGTTCATTGATTTGATCATTCAAGAATTGACTTAAAGCGCGTTTCGTCAACGAAGAGAATTGGTCTCGAACGCGTTGTGTAATTACGCCCTCGTACACTCGCGAAGCGAATAACTTCACAAAATCCTCTTCTGGCGCTACGAATTGATTCGCCACGACCTTCTTGATCTGGCTCAAATACTTGAGTTCTCCAGCCGCGCTAATGACCGACTCCAGGTCAAAGGCGCCTTTAGTGAGCTTCTTCAACTCCGGCACGATGTAATCGTCGATATCTAGCAGATCAAGTTCCAAGAATGGCTTCTGATCCATCTTGTTAGGCGCATCAAGATCGGTGTAGAACTGATATATCTGTCCATTGGTAAGAACCGAAACTCGCGCTGTCGTGACGTGAAAATAGCGGAACAGTTGGGAGGCGTGATTTATGTTGAGCGGATCACCGAACTTCTTGCACTCAATCAGGATCTGGATTTCCGAATTCTGAAGAATCGCGTAATCGACCTTTTCGCCCTTTTTTGTGCCTACATCGGAGATGAACTCGGGCGTCACCTCATTGGGATCAAATACGTCGTACCCCAAGATGTTATGGATGAACGGCATAACAAATGCGTTCTTGGTCGCTTCCTCGGTCTTGATTCCGGAACCTTGCTGCCGAATCTTCTCGGAAAGACCTCTGAGTTTCTCCATCAGTTCCATGCGCTGCTCCAATATGTGCGCGAGATGTGGCTCGCGCGGTGCATAAGTTGCTTGAACATCCGACAGATGAGCGCCTATGCAACAGCGCCCCTTTAGATGTGCGGTGTCCTCCCCCCTTCCTTGCCTCATATATTGAGAACCACAGAAGACAGGACAAACCAAGGAAAGGCCTTACTGTTTCGTACTAGAGGCGGGTCACATCACTGGAATGCCGGCAGACGGCAATTCGCGCCACAAGTGCTGTAGACACGCTTCGTTTCAGACGCAGTGCCGGAGCACAGGCCAAAACGCTTCCGATATTACTGCACATGGCGTTTTTTTTCTAAATGATACGCAGCAGCCGTCGCCAGTAATGGTCGGACACAGAGAGGCGTTGCTGAAGCGCGAAGGAACCATGTGGCACAGTCTCATGGTGGCCGAGAGAATTGACCACTATGGCATTGCACATTTGGAGCGAACGCCATAGCGGCGACGCAGAAGCTTGGCCGAACTTCCTATTAGCGCCCGGGACAACTCACGGACAGATGGCGTCCGGCCAAAGATTTACGTCTGACCCAAGACCTGTGCGTACCTCCCCGCAATCCCCCCCGCCGCAGCCTTCATCCTCTCCACCACCATCCCAAACCTCTCCACCCCCAACCTCTCCGCCATCGCCGTCACCGTAATCGCCCCCAGCGCCACCCCTCCCTCCGTCAACACCGGCACCGCCACCGCGCTAGTCCCCGGCATTAACCCCATTGCCGCATGCGCAATCCCCTCCCTCCGCGCCACCTCGACCCGCGCAATCACATCCTCCACCCGCTCCCCCATCACCTCCAGCCTGGCCGCATTCCCCCGCACCAACTCCACACTTTCCTCCCTTCCCAAACTCGCCAACAACGCCACCCCCGACACCCCCACGCCCAGCGGCCGTCTAACCCCCACCTCAATCGACAGCACCTGTATCGGATGCCTTCCCGTCCGCCGCCCAATACATATCGAATCGTGCCCATGTCGAATACTCAAAAACACCGTATCCCCCACCTGATCGGCCAGCTCGCTCATATACGGGTCCGCCAGCGTCAGCAGCGGAAAGCGCCTTGTCCTGGCCAGCCCCAGCAAACTGATCTCTTGCCCGATCAAATACCGTCGCGTTTCTGAATCCTGTTCAACCGCGCCCTCTTGCACCAGCGTCTTGAGCAAACGATGCACGGTGGGCCGATTCAAACCAGACATGCGTTCCAGATCCACCAGCCGCACGCCGCGCTCTTGTCCGCAGGCAATCAGCCGCAGCAGCGCCAAGGCCCTGCGCACGGTCTGCGCGCCGGATGCGCTTTTATCTTCTGATTCGCTCACGCGGCCTCCGGTTTGATAATGGATTTGGGCGTCTGCTGAATACCGCGCTTGGTGACGATGGGGCCTAGCGATGCGTAGTTCGGCCCGCCGATGCGGCAGATGGGGCGTAGTAATGCGGTATCGATCTTGCCGTCTTGCAGCAGGCCATCGCGAATATGGAACATCACGACTTCGCCCACGAAGAACTCGGCGCCGGTGTCGCCAAACGGGGTGACGCTATGAAAGCGGCATTCCAGGCTGATGGGCGCGGCGGCAAGCCGTGGGGTGTCGATAACGGCGCCGGGAAGCACGCTTAAGCCCAGCACGTCGACTTCGCTGATTTCGGGCGGGTGTTCTTGAGCGCTGTCGTGCAGGGGATCAAGCAGGGTTTCGTCGCCGACGTTGACGACGAAGTGGCGGTTGGCCAGGATGTTTTCGGCGGTGTCTTTGCGTTTGCCGGCTTTGCGGCCGATGTTGACGCCGATCATGGGCGGTTTGTTTGAGACGAAGGTGTAGCAGCTGAACGGCGCCAGATTGACGCCGCCGTGGGCGTTGACGCTGCTGATCCAGGCGATGGGCCGTGGCACGACGATGCCGCTCATCAGGCGGTAGGTTTGTTCGGGGTTCAGGTCGCTGGCGGGAAAGTGCATGGTGGGTCTGGCTCCGTAGTCCGGATATTGAACATTCAACAATGAATAAAACCGCGTGCGCAATAGACGCCCAGGGTAATTCTGCGGCGAAATGCGGTCATGCCAGAAGCGACCCGCAAAGCAACCTGCCAAAAGAGTCCAATATCCGGAACTTTTCTTGAAATTCGGATTGTTCAGCGGCGCAGGAATTTCTAGAGTGTCGTCAAACACAACAAACAAAACGTGATGACACGACCAGGAGACAACCCATGCATCGCAATGCGCTTCGCGCCTGCGCCACGGTGGCGCTGACCGTTCTGACTTCCCTGGCGCACGCCGCGTGGCCCGAGAAGCCCGTGAAGATCGTGGTGCCCTATCCGCCGGGCGGCAATGTGGATGTGGCGGCGCGGCTGATTGCGCCGGGCTTGCAGGCGGCGTTTGGGCAGCCGTTTATTGTCGAGAACAAGCCGGGTGCGGGCGGCATGATTGCCGGCGAGCAGGTGGCGCGGTCCGAGCCCGATGGCTACACCTTGTTCATGGCGGCGAACGGGCCGCTGCTGTTCTCGCCGCTGATTTTCAAGCGGGATGCGTACAAGTGGGATCGGGACTTTGCGCCGATCAGTTCGGTGTCGTACACGCCGCTGGTGTTGCAGGTGAAGCCGGGCTTGCCGGCGCAGACGCTGGCTGAGTTGCTGGCGCTGGCGAAGAAGGAGCCGGGCAAGCTGAACATGGCGTCTCCGGGTGCGGGGACCACGAATCATCTGGTCAGCGAGCTGTTGCAGTCGTTGACGGGCGCGCGTTGGACGACGGCGCAATACAAGGGCAACGCGCCGGCCACAACCGATCTGTTGGGCGGCCAGGTGGATTTCAACTTTGATCAGATTTCAGTGGCGCTGCCGTATGTGAAGGACGGCCGCTTGCGCGCCTTGGCGGTGACGACGGCCAAGCGCGTGCCGTCGATGCCGGACGTGCCGACGTTTGCGGAAGCGGGTGTGCAGGGCATGGAGGCGGCCACGTTTACCGGGCTGCTGGCGCCCAAAGGCACGCCGCCGGATGTGCAGAAGCGCTTGAGCGAAGCGCTGACGAAGATTCTGGCGCAGCCGACGATCATTCAGCGTTTTGATGAGCTGGGCGCCGAGGCGCGCGGCAGTACGCCCGAGGAATTCACGCGCTATCTGGCGTCGGAAGACGCGCGCTGGACGCCGATCATCAAGCGTGCGGGCATCACAGCGAACTAAGGCCAGACCACAGCCGCCGGACCACAGCCCGGCCTGACCCGCTAGCAGCCAGGCCCAGAAAACCGAGCGCATCGCGGCCTTGCGTGGTCATGGCCGCGATGCCGCCCCACCCTCTTCTTTCCACACGGAACCGCCATGAGCAGACGCAGCATTTACGCCGAAGGCTTCAGCCACAAGAATCCCATTCCGGCCGCGTGCCGGATTGGGCCCATGCTGTATTCGGGCAGCATCCAAGGCACCGACCCCGCCACGGGCGCTTACGGCGCGTCGCTGGAACGCCAGTGCGAACTGATGTTCGACCACGTGCGGCGCATTGTGGAAGCGGGCGGCGGCTCGCTGGAGCACATCGCGAAGATGACGGTGTGGATGCGCGACCGCAGCCAGCGCGCGGCGCTGAATGCGGTGTGGTTGCGGGCGTTTCCGGATGCGGAGAACCGCCCGGCGCGCCACACGATGCAGGCCGATCTGGATGGCGACAAGCTGATCGAATGCGATTTTGTGGCCGTGATCGGTTAAGGGAGACAGACGATGACTCAAAGCCAAATGACTCGGAGCCAAAGCTCGCAGAATCAGTCCGTGCAGAATCCAGCGTCGCAGAACCAAGCGCCGCAATACCCACCCTCGCAATACCAACCCTTCAATCCCCGCCCCACTGCCCCCGCCACTCGCCTGCCGCCTAAGGCCTGCGACAGCCAGTTTCACGTATTCGGCTCCGCAGACCGTTACCCGGTTCGCCCCGGCGCGGCGTACGAGATGCCCAGCGCCACCATCGAGACCGCGCTGGGCCTGCATCGCCTGCTGGGCATCGAGCGCGGCGTGATCGTGCAGGCCACCACCTACGGGGCGGATCACCAGGTGGTGCTGGACGGCCTGGCCGCTGCCGGCCCGTCGTATCGCGGTTGCGCGAATGCGGTGGTGCTGGCCGAGCGTGACGACGCCTACATTCAGAAGCTGCACGATGCGGGCGTGCGTGGGGCGCGGTTCACGCGTCAGGGCTTGGGCATCAGCATGGCGCCGGCTGTGTTTGACCGCGCCATTGCGCGCATTCGTGAACTGGGCTGGTACGCCAAATTTCAGCCAGAGCCCGACGGCATGATGGCGCAGGCGGCGCAGTTTGAACGGCTGGATATTCCGGTGCTGCTGGATCACATGGGGCGTGCCGATCCCACTGCGGGCGCGGCAGATCCGACTCGGCAGTTGCTGGAGTCGTTGCTACGTCGCGGCAACTTCTGGGTGATGTTGTCGCTGACGGAAAAGATCTCACGCAGCGGCCCCCCTTGGGACGACGTGACGCCGCTTGCGCAAGCGCTGATCGCCGCTAACCCCGACCGCGTGGTGTGGGGCAGCGACTGGCCACACCCCGTCTCCACCAAGCCCACGCCCGACGAGGGCCAGTTGGTGGACCAGTTGGCGCGCTATGCGGGCGACGCCGCAACGCTTAAGAAAATCCTGGTGGACAACCCCGCTCGCTTGTTTGGATTCGACGAATGAAACTGCTGACTTATACGCATGAAGGCCGCACGCACTTTGGCGCGCTGCGCGGCCAGGACCAGATTGTGGCCTTGGATGGAAATGGCTTTGCCAGCCTGCGCGCTGCGCTGGAAGCCGATGCCCTGCCCGCGCTGGCCAAATTGGCGGACTCGCTTCCCGCCACGCACAAGCTGAACGACGTGCGGCTGTTGCCGCCCATACCCTCGCCAGAAAAAATCATCTGTGTCGGCGTGAACTACGGCAAGCGCAACGAGGAATACCAGGACGGCAGCGCGCCGCCCGCCTACCCCAGCGTGTTTCCGCGCTTTCCGGGTTCGTTCGTGGGCCATGGCGAACCCTTGCTGCGCCCCCCGGAATCCGAGCAACTGGATTACGAAGGCGAGATCGCCATCATCATCGGCAAGGCCGGCCGCCGCATTGCGGCCGAAGACGCCTGGAGCCACATCGCGGGCCTGACCTGCCTGAACGAAGGCACGTTGCGCGACTGGATCAAGCACGGCAAGTTCAACGTGACACAGGGCAAGAACTTTGACGCCAGCGGCTCGATGGGCCCGTGGATGGTGACGGCGGACGAATTCGATCCCGCCGCGCCGTTGACGGTGACCACGCGCGTGAACGGCGAGCTGCGCCAGCAAGACGCTACCGACAACCTGATGTTTCCGTTCGCGGAACTGATCCGCTACATCTCCATCTGGACCACGCTGCAACCCGGCGATGTGATCTCCACCGGCACGCCGATTGGCGCGGGCGTGCGCTTTACGCCGCCGCGTTTCTTGAAGCCAGGCGATGTGGTCGAGGTGGAAGTCGCCGGCATCGGCGTGTTGTCCAACCCCGTGGCCGACGAAGTCGCCGCGCACTGATCAGGAGCCTTCCATGCTTAACGACGACGACCGCGCCCGCGCGGCCAGCCTGCTGCTTGAAGCCGAGCGCAGCGGCGTGCCGACCACGCAGTTGGACCAGGCGTTTCCCGGTATTGAGATTGCCGATGCGTATGCCATCCAGCAACGCAATATCGACCAGAAGATTGCTGACGGCGCAAAGCTGCGCGGCCACAAGATCGGCCTGACGTCCAAGGCCATGCAAAGCACCGTGGGCATTGATGAGCCCGACTACGGCCATTTGCTGGACACGATGTTCTACCAAGACGGGCAAACCATCCCCACCGACAAGCTGATCGTGCCGCGCGTGGAGGTGGAGCTGGCGTTTGTGCTGGGCAAGCCCTTGCGCGGCCCGGATGTGAGCCTGTTCGACGTGCTGGATGCCACGGATTACGTGGTGCCAGCGCTGGAACTGATCGACGGCCGCAGCAAGTATCCGCGCCGCATCGTCGACAACATTGCCGATAACGCTGCGTGCGCCGGCATCGTGCTGGGCGGTCGCCCGGTGCGGCCGATGGATATTGATCTGCGCTGGGTTGGCGCCCTGCTTCTGAAGAATGGCGTGATTGAGGAATCGGGCGTGTCGGCCGCGGTGCTGGGGCATCCCGCGTTGGGCATTGCCTGGCTGGCGAACAAGCTTGCCCAGCACGACGACGGGCTGGAAGCCGGGCACATCGTGCTGGCGGGGTCTTTTACGCGCACCGTTGCGGTGAAGCGCGGCGATACGCTGCATGCCGACTACGGCAAGCTGGGCAGCATCTCGGTGCATTTCTCATAAGGCGGCGCGCATGGAACTCCCCATCAATACCTTTAAACGCGCGCTGCGTGAACAGCGCCATCAGACTGGCCTGTGGGTCACGCTTGGGGCTGCGAACAGCACGGAAATGGTGGCGGCCAGCGGCTTTGATTGGCTGCTGCTGGATACCGAGCACACGCCCGTGGTACTACCGACGGTGATGGCGCAGTTGCAGGCGGCTGGCGCGTACAACAGCCATCCGGTGGTGCGGCCATCGTGGAATGACAAGGTACAGATCAAGCAGTATCTGGATATTGGCGCGCAGACGTTGCTGCTGCCTTATGTGCAGAACGCGGATGAAGCGCAAAGCGCGGTGGCAGGCATGCGTTATGCGCCGCGAGGGGTGCGAGGCGTCAGCGGCACGATGCGCGCGACGCGGTATGGGCGCGTGGCAGATTACATGCAGCGCTGCGAAGAAGAATTATGTTTGCTGGTGCAGGCCGAGACTGGCGAAGCGCTGGAGAACCTGGACGCCATGATTGCGGTAGATGGCGTGGATGGGGTTTTCATTGGCCCCGCGGATCTGGCCGCCAGCCTGGGCTATCCCGGCGAGCCGCAGCATCCGAAGGTGGTGGCAGAGGTGGAAAGCGCCATCAAGCGCATACGCGCAGCGGGCAAGGCGCCGGGCGTGCTGACGGGGGATGAGACGCTGGCGCGCCGGTATATCGAGGCGGGGAGTTTGTTTACGGCAGTGGGCGTGGATGCGGCGATTCTGGTGCGGTATTGCGATCAGTTGGCGGGGCGGTTTGCGGGGGGTTGACGCTGCATTGACAGTCCAACCTCACACAGATCCCGATAACTCCTCCAGCACCTTCGGGTCGTAATCCCAACGATGAAGAGAATTCTCTTTGCATTGGATAATGGCTTTCGTCTGTTTGCCGTCTTTGATCTCTCTGAGTCCTAGCGAGCCACAGCAAATCGGACATTCGCCGCCAATTTGGGTAAGAAACACATGACCAGACTTATTCGCTTCCACAGTCAACACTGACGCAACGCGATGGACTCGTTTGTCTCTCAACCCCGTGCCCACGTTGATCGAAAAAAGGCTGGGTAAAAGCAGAACGAGCCACCAAGCCGAAGGGGCGAACACGAAACCAACTACCGAGAAAACCGTTATCGCGACACCATACTCGCGAAACTCTGAAATCCTGGCTGGCCTTCCGCGGAATGTGGCGGCGTAAACGTGTGTCCTCTCGATCCCACCCGCATACAGTCCGCCCTTGGCTCCAAGCGGCTGATCTAGCGGTGCCACGCCGCCTTTGGCAATACCAAATCCACTTTCACCGGCGTTGAATAGGCTGGGGGTCGACGCACCCCGCAACACGCGCTGGCATTCAAGACACAGCCGCTGATTGCCATTGTGCTCAGCCCCACATTGTTGGCAATGCAATTCTTCGTCCTTGGAGTGGGTATCGAAATAAGGGAAGTGATCTGGCAGCAGACAACGGCTTAACCACAAAGGGCATAGCTATCCGCTGAATGGGGTTGAATACTACACGACTGTTCGCAGGCTCAGAACCGATAAGACAGGTGCCGTGATTTTGGATCTTCCGTGTTTATGAGTCCTTGCTATCCCTGTATTCTCATTGCTCCTCATTGTGCAGCAACTACCCCCATGGCCAACCGTTCGTATCTCTACAGCTTAAGCAACCGCCCCAGCTCCTACGCAGACCGTCCGGACACCGTCTCCGGACTTTCTGAATGGCCGTACGACGTGCCGTTCATGTACCGGCTGTTGATGTCAGGTGATCCGCAGCTGTGCGCGTCGTTAATCGCCGACGGCTTCGATAGCGACGAACCCGAAAGCAAAACAGCGCTCTACGCGATCAGCAGTCACTTCGATACGGGTTTTGCACGCGTCAAACGATTCACGGAAATCATCCGGGCGGCGACGGCGGATTTGCCTTCCGCCGTTGAACCTGCTGCTGCCGCTGCGCCGCAATCTGCTTCCCTCATCAATCGGCTGAAGCACCTATTCGCGCCTCGGCAAGATGCATCTTCAAGCGCCGTGTCTTCAGGCGCCGACGCGCAAGCCCCATCGCTATCCGCTCGCGCATCCGCCGACGAACTGCTCGCCAATCTGGACGAAACCATCGAGTTTCTTGAATCGCATCGCGATACGTATCTGTTGCTGGAAACGATTGAGCTAGACACGATGTCCGAATCCGAAGAGGCCGAATTGAAGGCGTGCGTAGAACAAGAAATTGCGCGATGCGTGCAGGCGGGCGCTGCGGTTGATGCGTTATCGGCTGACTTGGAACAAGCAGGCAAAGCGCTTAGATTGGCCACGCAGCGATCCAGCGCTGCGCCCATGGACGCGTTTTTCGGGCTGCGGCTGGACAACGATTGCGACAGCACACGAACCGGGGACACGGAGTATCCGTTGGGCCTGGTGTGGTACGACACGCTGTACTTTGACGTGATGAATCGAAGCGAATTTGACGCGCAGCAGAACTAGGCGCAGCTGAAATAGCGCCACATTTGTTACTCCCGGTTCCCGGCCCCCGGTGCAACACTATCCCTCAGCACATTTACAGCGGGCTGCCACGCAACCCGCCGTTCATCCCAGCCGAGAAGGAATCACCACCGGAGGCATCACACCATGACCACCCCCACCCCACCCACCGGCCGCATGCACACGCCGCCCGTCGTCACCGCCGACGAATGGGAAGCTGCCCGCCAGCAGCTCTTGCTGAAAGAAAAAGCGCAAACCCGCGCCCGAGACGCCCTGGCCGCCGAGCGCCGCCGCATGCCTTGGACGCCCGTCGACAAGGACTACACGTTCGACGGCCCAAACGGCAAGCGGACGCTCCGCGACCTTTTCGACAAGCGCCGCCAGCTCATCGTCTATCGCGCCTTCTTCGAACCCGGCGTATACGGCTGGCCCGAGCACGCGTGCCGGGGCTGTTCGATGGTGGCCGATCAGGTCGCGCATCTGGCGCACTTGAACGCCCGAGACACCACCCTGGTGTTTGTCTCGCGCGCGCCGCCTGCCGACATCGCCCGCTTGAAGGCCAGCATGGACTGGACGATGCCGTGGTTCACGCTCACCGACAGCTTCGATGCGGACTTTGGCGTGGATGAATGGCACGGAACAAACGTGTTCTTTCGCGATGGCGACCGTATCTTCCGCACGTACTTTCTGAATAATCGTGGCGACGAGCAGATGGGTGGCACGTGGAACTACCTGGACATCACGCCGCTGGGCAGGCAGGAAGCCTGGGAGGATTCCCCCGAGGGGTATCCGCAAACGCCGACGTATAAGTGGTGGAACTGGCACGACAGCTATGTCGCAGACGCGCCGCCGGATCAGAAATGGGTTGAAGTGTCTGACGCCGGGGAGAAGGCGTTCAGGGAGCATTGCGACGGGGCGAAACCGTCGGCGTAGCCGTTACACAGTCACTCGGGAAGGGCGTTCAACGTAAACCGCGGGCGCCCTTGACCCACTTGAACGACCGCTAGCGTAATGAGTACGTTCCGCTTGAGCCAGTCTCTGAGAATCACGTCAGGATCTTCAATCGAAGACCCTATCCGGCCTTTGATCAGCCCATCAACGGTCTGAAACTCAAACGTTCGCGAGTTCGGAAGAATGCCCACGAACTCACCCGCATAGCATTCCGACGCTTCTTTTATGTTCTCTTCGCCAAGCCGGCTGGCGGAGTGAGTCAACTGGTCGAAGCCCTCATATCTAAATATCCTGCCCTTGAATTCCAGCCCGCACCAGGCTTGGTATTGAGACAAGACGGAGAGAAACTCAGAAATTTTCTTTACGGCTCGAGGATGAATGGCATCAACAAATTCCGCCACATCGTCATCACTTCCCGTTGCCGATGCTTCAAGCAAAGACTGCATCTTCTGCAAGGCTTCCTCGGTCTTTTCCTGCTCGGGAAACAGACCACCTGCAGGCAGTTCAAACTCGAATCCAAACGAACCTACCGCCGTACCGGTGATCAAAAGTTGATTCTTCTCGCGATCAGGAATCGGCCTCATAAATTGAAGGTTTTCGTTGAGACCTGCCACCACTGCTGCGAAGGCATCGGCAAACGCGATGGTGGCTTTACCCCCGAAGTCAGCAGCGATTCCGTGGCTGCCGATTGTTGGGCGGCCTCGAAAGGTTAGCTTTAAGCGAGAAGGCTTTGGAGAGGCAAGCTCGCGGTCGAGCGCCCCACGAACGGTTTTCAACCGGTTCTGAATCGAGATTCGTTGTATCGCCGCTGACTCGGGAATACCCTCCAGCATCCGCTCCAACTCTCGGATTTCAGAGGCGAGAAATTCGTCGCGTTTAATCATGGCTCGGCTCCAAGATCGGCCTTGGCTTGGGCTAACCCTTGAACAGCGACCACATCTTCGGCCGGTTCCAGTCCCACTTGGATAAAGCCCTTCCACATGCCGTCTCTTCTGTGGGACCACATGCTGTACCAATAGGAGACGGATTGCACCGCCTCTGCTTTCAGCGGGCGCCCCAGAACTTCCCAATAGGCATCCACTTGAAATGCATCTTTCACGTACGCTTGATCAAAAAGACGAGGGTTCCTAGCGACGAGCGCCTCTTGATCCAGCCCCTTGGGAAGTTCCAAAAACGTCACTACATCCATATCACGTGGGTCTCGCGCCTCAACGACCTCGACATTTTCAGAGAAGCTGCCATTCAGCCATTGAAATCCTGTATCGACTCCAATGGTGTGGATCTCAGCGCGAAATTTAAGAAGCCCTTCAAGAATTTGCAATCGAGCACATGATGTCCCCATCGCGCCGACCAGCGATTGAAGGGATGCCTGATACGGAGAACGATCTGGATCGTGACCATGCGCACCTGGACGCACTGGCGGAATAACGCCTTGAAGGTTCCACGCAGGAATCATAAGTATTGCCTTTGGGCCTTATCAAAAGTCACACAGCTGTTCGATACGACCAGCCATCATAGACCGTAGGCAAGCGGGAGCATGAACAAAAGCGGCAAACAAAGACAGTGAATGAGTCCTACATTTTTAGCGCTGCAACAGCCAGGGGAATTGCCGAGTGCTTTGCCAGAGGCTGCCACAGGCTTTGCAAGAGGCTGCCACGGCGAACCAAGCGTTTAGGCGATACGCCCTATCACCGAAACCTTAACTGCCGTCTCCCCAACTCCCCCACCGTCCTACACCCCATCAACTTCATCGCCCGCTCAATTTCCACGCGCATCTGTTCAAGCGCCCTTTCCACCCCCGGCCGCCCCGCCGCAGCCAACGGAAACAAGTAATACCGCCCTAACCCCACCGCTTTCGCCCCCAGCGCCAACGCCTTCAGCACATGCGTGCCGCGCTGTACGCCGCCGTCCATCATCACGTCGATGCGGTCCCCGACTGCATCAACAATTTCCGCCAGCTGATCAAACGCACTGCGCGATCCATCCAATTGCCGACCGCCGTGGTTCGACAGCACGATGCCGGTGCAGCCGATATCCACCGCGCGCTTGGCGTCGTCGACTGACATGATGCCTTTCAGGCAGAACTGGCCGCCCCATTCCTGCACCATGGCGGCGACGTCGTCCCAGGTCATGGCTGGGTCGAGCATGTCGGTAAAGTAGCGGCTGATAGACATTGCGCCGCCGCCCATGTCGACGTGGGTGTCCAGCTGCGGCAGCCGGAAGCGTTCGTGCGTCAGGTAGTTGATGGCCCAGGCGGGTTTCGCGGCGAATTGGGCGATGCCGGCCAGGTTCAGCCTGAACGGGATGGCGAAGCCGGTGCGTTTGTCGCGCTCGCGGTTGCCGCCGGTGATGCTGTCGACTGTCAGCATCATGACCTGGACGCCGGCCGTCTTGGCGCGGGCCATCATCTCGCGGTTCAGGCCGCGGTCTTTGTGGAAATAGAACTGGTAAACCTGGGGGCCGCCGCTGATCTGGCGGGCTTCTTCCAGGCTGACGGTGCCTAGCGACGACACGCCAAACATCGTGCCGAACTTGCCGGCGGCGGCCGCCACGGCTCGTTCGCCGTCGTGGTGGAACAGGCGCTGCAAGGCGGTGGGCGAGCAGTACACGGGCAGCGCCAATTTTTGGCCCATGACGGTGACGGACATGTCCACGTTTTCGACGCCGCGCAGCACGTCGGGCACCAGGTCGCAGGACTCGAAGGCGTCGGTATTGCGGCGGTAGGTAGTTTCATCGTCGGCGGCGCCGTCGATGTAATTGAAGATGGGGCCAGGCAGGCGCTGTTGCGCCATGCGGCGAAAGTCGTGGAAATTCTGGCACTGGTTCAGACGCATCGGAAGACCTCTATCAACGTCATACGTACACACTGGATACCGATAGCCGAGTCGTTGAATGACCCAACGCAATGGCCAAAGGGCGACCGCCTGCCCTTACCCGAGAAAAGACGCAGTCTGACACTTTTTATGCAGTCTGACTGCAATATTTATGCAGTCAAATATTTATGCAGTCAGACTGCAATATCTCCATCGGCTCGTGCTAAAAAAATGCAGTCTGATTCCGAACTAGGATGCCGATGACAACAATATCGAAACGGTGTGGTGCGGTTAGGCTGACTCACGTGAGGAGCCGGAGAACATGAGCACGGCCCTCACCCTTGAGCCCGCCCGCTGCGCGTTGTTGGTCATGCATTATCAGACCGACATCATCAACCTATTCCCCTCGGCCGCGCCCACTTTGCTGGCGAATACGCGCACGCTCTGCGACGCGGTACGGCGTCAAGGGATCAAGATTTATTTCGCGCAGATTCGGTTCAGCCCAGGCTATCCCGAAGTCAGTCCGTTAAATAAAAACGGGCAAGGCATCAAACAACTGGGATTATTCATCGACGATCAGATCTCGCCGGAATTGGGCCGGCAGTCTGATGAGCCGATCATCACCGCCCATCGCGCCAGCGTGTTTTTTGGTACGGACCTTGAACTGCGGCTGTCCGCGCAAGGCATCGATACGCTGCTGATGGTGGGCATTGCGTCCACCGGCGTCATGCTGTCGTCAATTGCTCATGCAAGCGATGCGGACTACCGATTGTTTACCGTCAAAGACTGCTGCTACGACCCGGATGCGATTGTGCACGAGCACCTGTTTTCGACGGCGTTTGCGTCCCGCACCACCGTGCTGTCGCTTGCCGACGCGTTGGCATTGCTGGCGTAGCGCGCGGCCGCACTCGCCGAACCCACGACGCGCCGATCACTTCGCTGGCGCAAATATCACCTTGACTGGGTTATCCGCCTTGTACGAAGCCGAACGCGGCCCGGACTTCGGATCAAACCCGGGATGCCAAGCCCGCAGCTCCGCCTCCGAGAGCCATTCCAGTTGCAGTTGGTCGTCGGGCGAATACGACTGGAACTGCGCCAACGCATTCACCGCAGACTGGCAGTTTTCTGACATGCCGGACTTCAGGACTGAGACCTGGGTTTGCGCGGTCGATGACATGGAGCCCGGCTGAGGGCATTTGCGGACTTCGACGTGGTATTGGCCTTGGGGCGAAGGCAGATCCACAATGATTTTGTTTGGGCCGCATCCCGTCAAGAGTGCGGCCGTCAGTGCCAGGAGTGCAGTATTTTTTATCATCAAGCCACCTTGTGACTGCCCCGGCAGTCGGACTGTGAACACTTATCCAAGGATTCAGACTGCAATTAACCCTGTTGACTCAATGCCCGGCTGATGCGGTTTCTGGATACCGTCGTCTTTGGTACCTTGAACGGGAACCACGTACGCACGTCTTCTTCCAGCCCGATACCGTGCATGTAGTTGTAGATGGCCTTTTTCAAGGCGCGGCCCAGCGCGTCGTGGTCAACGCCCGTCGGGTCATGAAAGCCGATGTCGTTCTTGGCAAACGTCACTTCCGGCAGCGGCTGCAAGGTCACGCCGTATTCTTCCGGGTTCTTTCCCACCGGCGAATGCACCGTACAGGCAAAGCGGTGAAAGAACCCGCTTTGAATACAGCCGTTCTCGAACAGTTGCCGCACGTACTCCAGCGCGTCGACGGTGTCTTGCACGGTCTGCGTGGGAAAGCCGTACATCAGATACGCGTGCACCAGAATGCCGGCGTCGGTGAAGGCGCGCGTGACGCGGGCCACTTGATCCACCGACACGCCTTTTTTCATCAGGCTCAACAAGCGGTCCGACGCCACTTCCAGGCCGCCCGATACGGCGATGCAGCCGCTATCGGCCAGCAGTTCGCACAACTCCGGCGTGAAGGTTTTTTCAAAGCGGATATTGCCCCACCAGGAAATGCCCGCGTTGCGGTCGATGAGCTCTGTGGCCAGCGCCTTCAGCGATTTAGGCGGCGCGGCTTCGTCGACAAAGTGGAAACCGGTTTGCCCGGTCTCGCGCACGATGGCTTCGATGCGGTCGGCCAACACGGTCGCCGATGCGCCTTCGTAGCGGCCGATGTAGTCCAGGCTGACGTCGCAGAAGCTGCACTTCTTCCAATAGCAGCCGTGGGCCACGGTGAGCTTGTTCCAGCGGCCGTCGCTCCAGAGGCGGTGCATGGGGTTCAGCATGTCCAGCAGCGACAGATAGCGGTCCAGCGGCAGGCCGTCCCAGGTGGGCGTCCCCACTTCCGCGAAGGCCACGTCGGGTTCGACCAGGTTGACGTACTGGACGGCGCCCGTGTCCTTGTCGCGCAAGAAAGTGCGCACCAGGCGTTGGCGCGAGCGCTTGCCTTGCACGTGATCCAGCAGGGCCAGCAAGGGGCGTTCGCCAGCGTCTAGCGTGACGAAGTCAAAGTAGTCGAAGACCCGCGGGTCTTTCAGTTCGCGCAGTTCGGTGTTGACGAAGCCGCCACCCAGCACGGTGATGATGCTGGGGTCGTGCGCCTTGATGGCCTGAGCGATGCGGAAGGCGGCGTAGACGGCGCCGGGAAATGGCACCGACAGCAGCACCATGGTGGGCGTGTGACGCGCCAGCGCGTCCATCGTCAGCTCGCGCAGCGTCTCGTCGATCAGGTTCAGCGGCGCGGCAAGAGACGCCGCCAAGGGGTCGAACGTGGGCTGGCTGCCCGCCAACGATTCCGCGTAGCGAACGAATTCGAAGCGCGAGTCGATGGCGTCGCGCAGCACGTCGGCCAGGTCATTCAGATACAGCGTGGCCAGATGCTTGGCGCGGTCGTGCAAGCCCAACGCGCCGAACGCCCACCCCAAGGGATCGCCGCCGTCTTCGTCCATATAGACGTCCAGCGAGCTGAAACGCGGACCTTCGGGCAGGAAGTGGCGGCCGACGATGCGGTGCGCCAGCGTCGAATCGCGGCCTTGCAGGAAGGCGATGGCGGGTCCGATGGTGGACAAATACCGCGATTCCATCGCCACGAAGGCCTGGATGGCGGGGGTGTGCTTTTCAAGCGGCAGCGTGGCGATTTTGTCCGCCACGGCGCGCAGGCCATCGGCAGACAGCAGACGCAGCACCAGCGCCAGCGCCAGATCCTCCTGAAAGGACGTCACCTCGCGCGAGCGCAAGAAGCCCGTCAGATAAGCGGTGGACGGGTAAGGAGTATTCAGCTGCGTCATCGGCGGGATGACCGACAGCACGCGTAGGGGCGAGGTAGACATGAGGCACGGCAGGGTTGCCGTCAAAGCGAAGATTGGGGGAAATACGGGGGAATTATAGGCAGTGTGGCGGCAGGCCCCTGCCACGCCCTCAAGTATGGCGGTGGCTGCACACCATTGGCTGCCCGGTCAGGTCGCCAATCAGCGTCGCCAGCCCTTCGGCGCTTTCCCGGTCCAGCCCCTCGGCGCGGAGGGTGCGAAACCCCATCGCCAGACTGAAACCCCAATCCAATTCCAGAATCCGATAGCTGCGTCCATTCTGCGCGCAGTGCCATTGGGCGGCGGGGTTCTCATAGGCTTCGCCAATAAAATCCACGTGCGAGTCAAAAGGAGGCATGGATTCCAAGGGCTCGTCCGTACCCGGCAAACAGGGTTCCGAAAGATTCTCGCCCACCGCGACGTGCGGATTTGGCCCGTTGTACGCCAGCAGCATCAGCGCGAAGTGCCTGGGGTCCGCATCATAATCCGCGCGCGACGCGGCGCTAAGGCAAGACCTGGCTGCCGGACCCAGGCAGTATTGGGGGCTGCGCCAATCACTGGATTCATCATCGTTGTACAGCGCGTCGGGGGTGATCCCGTGGCTGGCCAACAGGGCCAGCGTCTCGTCGATGGACGCGTCATGCTGGATCGGCAAATCGGCGGGCAGATAACCCGCCTGCACATATTGCGCAATGACGTCGCCCGCCGTGGCGATCGAATCTGCATATTGATATGAGCCTTCGTTCAGCGCGGCCAAGCCAAAACTCAGAGTCCGCAACGCGCGATACGGAATTTGATTGCCGCACGGGGGCAGCACAAAGCCGCCGTCCAACAGGCGCGCTTCTAGTGCGGGCCAATCGGGCGGCGCCAGATGAAAATCGCGTGGGCAGATGAATTGGTGGTGTTCGGACATGGGGGGTGGGTGTGGTCAGGACGGCCAAGAGACAATCGGCAACGGCTCGAAGAGTCTAAATGAAAATCTTGGCATAAACGACGCGTCGCCATCCGCCTAAAATGCCATTCATGCGCAATCCGTCAGATCCTTTCGCCCCGCCCAACAAGCAGCGCCCTGCCCGCCTGAACTCGCTGCTATGGATTCTTGAACCCTTGGAACGTGACGCCGGTTATACGCGCCGCAAGATGTTCGGGTGCGACGCCGCCTATCTGGACGGCCTGCTGTATCTGGTCGTGGCGGATCGTGAAGCGCCATGGAATGGCGTGATGGTGTGCACGTCACACGATCGTCAAGCGGCGTTGATGGATGACATGCCCAGCTTGCAGCCGCATCCCGAATTGCCTAAGTGGTTGTACTTGCCGCAAACCGATGAGGCGTTTGAAGCGTCGGCGGAGAAGCTGGTGACGCTGGCGCTGGCGCGCGATTCGCGGATGGGCGTGGCGCCCAAGCCGAAGGCCTCGCGCCGGACCTCTTGGCGATCAGCAGATTAATCCGATTCAGTTATTACATCCCAAGCCCGACTCAACACCCGCGCCTCATCGGCCAAAACATACTGCGGCGCGCCCTGCGCCATGGCGGCGAACAACAGCGCGTCGCAGGCTTGCTGCCACAACGGCGACAGCACTTGTTCTGTTTCGCCGTCTTCTTCTATCAGCACGAACGCATCGTTGCCATCAATGGCTTGGGCGCGTTGCCGCAGTTGGGTGTGAATCAACACAAAACCGGAATGAAGCGGCGACCGCTCCTTGTCTCGTCCACGGGACGCGGCTAGCGTGCCGTGCCATTCGTCGGGGTCAGTAGACCGGGTGTCTCCGCCCGCTTGCGCCCATCGTATCCACGCCTGGCCGTAGGCCGCCGCTGCATTCGGGTCAACATTTTGAGCCAGCGCTTCGGCTTGCGCGCGGGTCAGACCGTTGATGCGCGTCAGGATATTGAGCACGGCATCCCCATGCGCGCCGAACAACGTCGACAGCGGCAAGGCTTCAAGCAGCTCGATCGCTGCGGCGCGCCAGTAGCCGGGCCGCGCCACCAGCCCCGACATGTCACCCAGCTCCTGCACACGCACCCGCCACAGTTGCCCGGGCCAGCGGCTGCCGATGGTGATAGAGGCAAGCGCTTGATCAACCACCATCCACGGCGGCGCGGCGGTAGCCAGCCTGACGTGATTGCCGTTTCTGATCAACGTGTCGGACGCGTCGGGAAGGTGGAACCAATAGCCTTCCATGGGGGATGCGGGGGAATGCGGCGATGTCGGCATGAGCCTGTATGAAGTGAAGTCGCCGGGCAGTATAGCGAGGCCGGGCCAGATTTGACCCGAGTGGGCCAAAATTGACTCGACCTAAGTCGTTGATATCGCGGCGTTAATTTTTTATCGGGTCAAATCTGGCTCGATTCTTCGCTGAAACACCGCGTTTTCAAGGATTTATCGCGGGAAGGTTGACGCAGCGGCCGCGTCAAAAATCGCTAAGCCCTTGATAGCACGATGATATTTTTTCTTCCCCCACACATGGCACGGATTTTGCATTAGTCGTGATAGCGCCTCTTTTTAAGATGCCGCCGATCTTTCGGCCCGCTATCGCAACCAGGAATCCGTCATGTTCAAGCCCGCTTCAGTCCGCTGCGGCACCCAGCAAGTTCAGGCGCCACGATGACCACGTACGCGGCGCTATTGAGCCGGTCCCGAATCGCGGACCAGAACTTCTTTCTGCTGATCGATCCCTTGGCGGATTGCGATGACGACCTGCCCGTTCACCCCGACGCCTTGTTGCAGCGGTTTCCATCCGACGCCGTCGAGACCGTCTTGCGCGCCGATCTGGCCTATGCGCCGTCAATCTGCCCGAAGCTGATCACGCTAGCCGACGCCGGACACCCCTTTGACGAGGATCTTGTCCGCTTGACGGTGGACGCAGCGCTGGCGGAACCCATCGGCGCGAAACGTTTGATCTGCGGCTGGCTGAGTAGCCCGTCGCCGTTGGACGAACTGGCGCACGATCTGGCGCAACGCTGCGTCTTGGCCGGCGCGCAAGGGCGACGGTTCATCCCGCTGTTCGAGCCAATGCGCCTGGAACTGCTGGCCACTTGTCTGCAAGACCGCGTTGCGCCTTGGCTGTGGCCCGTCAGCCAATGGATATTGCCCAGCTGCGGCGGCTTGCTGCAACTGTGCGGCAACGCCGCAAGACCCGCCGCGCCGCTGAACGCCCCGGACATTGCCACGCAACACCTTGCCCCGCTGGTGAGCAACGTACTGTCCGCGTGGCAGCGCTTGGCGGCGCAGCCCATGCCGCATGCTGTGCGCGGGTTCGCACCGCGGCTGCGCGACGACGGCGGTCCCGCCAACCTGGCCGTAGCAAAGGTCTTGTCGTCATTGCAGCGCAGCCATGCGCTTGGGCTACGCAACGCGCAGGACCGCATGACGTTTGCGCTACAGCACCTGACCGTGCACGCGCGCCTGGAAACGCACCCGCACATTCAGCAGCGCATACACGACGCCGTATCCGGCAAGACGTCGCTCGAGGCCTCGCTTGCACGCATGAGCGACGGGGAATGGCACTACATCCTGAACACCTTAGCCCGCGAGCGGAGTTGAACGATGGGTTCCTTTGCCAATCAGATCAGGCTGGCCGTTCGCGAAACGTCCTCGGTGCCGGCGGGCGCTTGCCGCACTTGTGAGCGAGGCGGCATGCCCGTGCTGTTGCTGCGTCAAGCGCCGTTGCCTCCATCAGCCGACTTCAACCCCGATCGCGACCGCCATCACATCGACGTCCAGCCAGACCGGCATCGCATGCTGCGAGAAGGCTATGTGTATGTGCTGCTGGATCAGGAAATCTGGCACGCCTATCAGGTCAATGCGCAAGGCCATCTGCGGCAATACGATCCCTACGGCATGCCCAAGGGGCCGGCCAAGCCGCTGTCCAAGGCTTGCACCTCCGAAGGCCACGACATTCGCGCATCGTTCATCCACGTTGATACGAAGCAGCACAAACAAGCGTGGATCGAGTTCTCGCACGACCGTTGGCCGGCGCCCGTGCTGGACGCCTACAAGTCGCAACGCGCACCCTCCTCGCGTTTCTTGAAAGTGGATCTGGCCGCGTTGCGCGACACGCCCAATACGCTGGGCCACGGGCTGACGTACGCGGATGGTTATCTGACGGACCAAGTCTGGGAATATCGCTACGACGCGCGCGACTTCGGCAGCCGGCATGGCCTGCACCTGCGGACGAACCGCATCGTGCCGCTGAATGACTACGTCGATAACGCCGCCCGCGCGCACGCGCTCCCGCAAGGCGTGCCCGTCCTGGTGTTGCCCGATCCGGTAGGCACCGTGCTGGAACTGAACCAGCAACGCCAGATTCTGATTCAAGATCGCCTGGCCTGGGCCGGCAATGCCGAACGCCAGTACCTGTTGTTCACGTCGGCCGCGCTGCTGCAAATCAAGGCGCTTGAGAAATCCTGGGCGCAGGCGGAAGCGCAGATCGAGGTAGAAAAAGAAACCGAATATCGCAAGCAGCACAACGATCATCCGGTGCTGGGTACGCGTACACACTTGCCGCCCGTAGACGTCGCGCGCGAAACCGAGATCGTCGCCCGGCGCATCACCACCGAATATCACGAGCGTCTTGAACAACGCTACAACGAACCGCTGCGCTTGCGGTTTCAACAAGAGCACGACAAGGAATGGCAACGCCGGCAAGCGCTGATTGATACGGTGGGCAAGCGCTATGCCGAGTGGCTGCATTCTGACAGCTGGCAGCGCATTGCTGAACACGACTACTCGGCCGCAGATTCGTATTCCGCTGCCAGCTTCACGAAGATGGTGGCGGCTTGCCTGGATGGCGGGCCGAGCGAAGCGCCCGTGGCGAACGATTCCACCGAACTAGGCCCCACGCAAAAACTATGGCAAGCGCTGCTCGAGAACCCGGACAGCGTTCTATACAAAGCCATGCTGGCCAAGAACGACAGCCTGCTCGCCGGGCTGAAGCCGAGTTTCACGCAGGGGTTTCAGGCGAATGATTCCGGCAAGCTCTATGCGGCGGCAAAAGACGTGCTGGGTTCGGCAGAAGGCCAGATATACCTTCGCGCGTCCGTGTCGGAAGCCATCGGCCTGTTGCAGGGCGCGTTGAACAACGCCTTCAACGGCCTGGAAGCGCAGGTAAAGGAACAGCTCCGGCCAGTCGTGACCTCTCTGCACCAGGTCGCCCTATTGTTAAGCAGCCAGATGCAGCTGATCCGGGTCGAAATTGAGCTGACGCTGGGTGAATACCAGCAATTGCTGACACAGCAGATGCGCGAAGAGTTCGATAAGGCCGCGCAACAGGCCAGCAAGAAAGTGCGCGCGATGATCTTCAGCGGAATGATCGCGCTGCCTGGGCCAGCGCAGAAGCAGATATTCAAAGCGTCGTTCTGGGTTTCGGATACGGCTGGGGGGTTGAAGAACAAGCTTGCTGCGATGGCCGCAGGTGCAGGCGCCACGGTGGATGGCGGCTGGCGCAGGATCGTCGTTGGAATAGAGAGTTTGGAGCCGCAGGCGCGCGCGATTGCGGGAGAGCTGCGCGCCACAGCGGCGGAAGCGAAACTGCGCGGCCATCAGGCGTTTGTGGGGTTACGGGGATTGGCCAGCTTGGATCTGGTGCTGTCGATGGGGGCGCTATTTTTTCAGCAGGACGGGCTGGAGCGCAGCTTGAAGGAGCTGGAGCAGACGATCGGAGCGAAGTATCCGGAGGCGGTTGCTGGCGTTGCGGCGAGTGCGGTTGGGGTATTGGGAGTGGGGATTGAACTGACGGGAGTGGGGATCAAGGGCATGGCCTCGGCGCTTCAGAAAGCCGGCCTGCCGGAGGCGCGAGCGTTGAACGCGTTGGTGCTTGGAAAGGGGTTAATTCGGTATGGGGGAGTAACGAGCGCGCTGGCGGGGATGGTGGAGGGGGTGCAAAGTGGATTTGCTGCGAGCCGGACAGGAAGACAAGGCGATGCGACGGCAAGAAATTACCACTACGTAGCTATGAGCCTTTCGATCGCTTCAGCCGGTATAGCGGTATATGTCGCATATTTCGGCTTGGGGTCGCTTCTAGGCCCCCTCGGTTGGGCCATCGCGTTAGGTCTGCTTGCCTATACGACCTCTGAATACGCCAAGAAAAAACAGTCAACCTTGATCGAGCAATGGGCTCGCCGCTCCTATTTTGGAAAACATGACGAAGCGCCACCTATTTGGTGGAATACCGCAAAGACCCTGCCGAGCGTTCCTGTACACGCCAATAGCTCGATAGGCATCGCCAGAAGCGGTGAGGCTAGTGCCGACACGGATGTCGCAATCGGGGCGCTGAACGCCGCGCTACTGGGGCTCGTGGTGGACTTCGACTTTTATTTTCGACCCCGGCTGGCTCTCACGGCAATTGATGGTGCGGGCATGCAGTGGGGGACCACGCTTGAATACAGCGTCGAGCTTCCAAGTTGGTGGCCGGAGCATTCGGGCTATGCCATGTCTGTTGCACTGCAAAGCTACTTGCCCGAACAAATCGTCATCGCCGAGCAGCACAACGCTCTAGCCATTGAGACGGTATCCGCCAGCCTGAAGCGCCCCGGCTTTTGCATTGACTCTGCTGCGAGTCAGCGCCCGACGAGTGAGCGGCCAGTCATCGCCGGATGCCTCCTGCTGGATATCGCAGAAGCAGATATTGAGTCCGCGACACTACATATTAAGTACTGGCCGAATATTCAGGACAAAGAGGGGTATGCGGAAATCACAACCGTCGCATCCCGTTAAACGCGCTCTGATCATTCCAGAACGCAGTCGATCTATTTCCTAAAGGCACAAATTGTCGTCCAACAACAAAAGCCCCCTCCCCCGCAGACCTAGTCTTATTCCCCCATATCGAGGATGGGCGCGCGATTTAAGCCATCCCACCACCGACCCTCCCGCTCTCGGATTTGATGTCCCACCAGCTATCAACGCGATGAATGACACCTATTTGGAGATTAGTCGCCGCCATAACAATATGCGGGGGCTCTTGCTTCTCATTGTTCCGATTTTCGTCGCCACCCTCATATTCACTGCACCGATGTTTACGATTGGCGAGCTAGATATCGTCTTTCTCTTTCTGGCCATTCCGACCTATACAGGGATACTTTGGCTAACCGCATTGTTTATCCGCGTAGACATTTCAATCCCGCGCGACGAACCCATCCGCTTCAATCGTCTTCGCCGCAAGGTCTACGTCTATAGCTTCCACTTCAGCAAGTGGAACCCCTTCGCCCGCTGGTACGTCACCACCCACACCTACAACTGGGAAGACCTGCGTGCTGAGCTCTGGCGGCAACGTGGCGCCACCCCGCAAGGCGGGCTGCTCATCACGTGGGGCGTCTCCATCGCCGTCGTCAAACCCGGAACGAACGAAGTCATTGAGCGTTTTCCGCTGAGCGTGGGCCACGATGAAGGCGGCTCCTGGGATTACGTGCGCACCTATATGCAGGCAGGACGCAATGCCTTGCCGCCGGTTGAAGCGTTCAATGATCCCAACGCGGTGTCTCCCATGAACTTGGCGCTTCGGCTCGCTCCCAAAGTTGATTGGCCAACAGCAATCGACCGCGAGTCGCGTAGTGGGCCTGAGATCAATGCCGACAACCCGCAAATCATGCCCAGGGGCCGGAAAAATGATGCGAACGAAAAGCCCACCCCTTAGCAAGCAACATCCCGGGTGGCAGCGACATTTAGCCGCGCCTACTTGTCCGATCTTGAGTGAAATTGGAGGGGAACTTAGGCCGGTAATAAACGCATGCAATGACGCTTACGTGGAGATTTCTCGCCGATCGTCAAAGATGCGCGGCCTACTGCTGTTTCAATCAATATTCGGAATAGGCGCATCACTGCTTCTCCTGCTCGACATCGCCAACCCAATTGAGCTTTGGAGAATGGGGCTTGCGAACACCGCAAATGAAGTCGGTCCTCTATTTCTTATTGGGTTCGTGACTTTTTTTTGCATTCGCATAGACACGGCCATCCCCCGCGATGAACCCATCCGCTTCAACCGTCTTCGCCGCAAGGTCTATGTGTACGGCTTTCACCTTATATGGTGGAACCCCTTTGCCCGCTGGTATGTCACTACCAACACCTACAACTGGGACGACCTGCGAGCCGAGGTCTGGCGGCAGCGTGGCTTTACCCCGCAAGGCGGCCTAATCATTACCTGGGGCGTCTCCATCGCCGTCGTCAAACCCGGCACCAATGAAGTCATCGCCCGGTTCCCGTTGAGTGTCGGGCAAGACGAGGGCAGTTCATGGGATTTCGTTCGCGCCTACATGCAACTAGGCCCACAAGCATTGCCACCGGTAGAAGAATTCAATGACCCCAACAAAGTGCCGCCATTGAATCTTGCGCTTCGGTTCGCGCCAAAAGTCGTATGGCCGGCTGCGATGGACTTGGAGTCACGTAGCGGACCCTAAGCCCTCCCCAGCCCCGAGAAGGTGCCCCTGTAGTTCTCGGAAAGCTACTGCCACACAAGACTAAACACGCGGCGGACTCTAGCGGAGAAGGTCCGGCTGAAACCAAAATTACAAAGCCAATCTGACGAGGATATCTATGGCAAGGTCATCGCCAATGTTGGACCGGCCATGTGCCGGATGGCAGGCCGATCTCCCGGCTCCAACCAGCAGAATCGTTAAATTCACCGACATCATTCCACCTATCAATCAGCAGAGCGATTTGTTTCTGGAGCTATCGCGGTGCGTGTCGCCACATCGAGGCGCGGCATTACTTTTGGCTGTATTCCAAACCATCGCAAGCGTTATCTACCTAATTTGGTCGTTCGGAATCCTGATCCCTGCCAGCTTCTTTGGATTCGACCCTCTCATGATCGTTGTTCAAATTTTGGCCGTGGGCTTTTGCCTTATCTTGCCGATTTTTCTTATCTGCTCTGCTGTGCTGCCCCCCAGAGACTGCCCCATCCGATTTAACAGGGCTCTGCGCAAAGTCTATACGTACGGATTCAACGAAAGCTGGTTCCGCTTCCCCACCCGTTGGCACGTCACCACCAACACTTACCAATGGGAGGACTTACGAGCAGAGCTCTGGCGGCAGCGCGGATTCACCCCTCACGGAGGGTTGATCATCAGTTGGGGGATTTCCATCGCTGTCGTCAAGCCCGGGACGAATCTAGTCATTGATCGATTCCCACTCAGTGTGGGCGAGGACGAAGGCAGCTTGTGGGATTACGTCCGCACGTACATGCAGCTAGGCCCCGATGCGCTACCGCAAGTCAAAACGTCCCGTGACCCCAATGCAGTCTCGCGCTACAACCTGGCGCTTCGGCTAGCCCCCAAAGTGCAATGGCCAGCCGAAATGGACGCTGAATCACGCAGTGCGGGCTAGCGTCCAGACTCGGAAAGCAAAGCACAGCTGCCCCACCTAATCCGACTCCCCCGCCCCGCTCAACGACTTCAACACCGTCCATCCCGACTCGATATGCTTTCGCATCGCCAGCATCGCAGCCGACGCGTCGCCTGACGCGAACGCTTGCAAGATCTCTTCGTGCTCTCTTACCGCGTCCTGCCCCCGGCCCGACGCCGAGTTGATCAAGTCGAACGGGTAGCGCGCCCACAGGATCTGCACGAAGTGCAGGGTCTGGGGCAGCTGCGCGATGTCGTAGAGCTGGCGGTGGAAGCGGTAGTTGATGCCGCGTGCGGTGGCGCGGTCGCCGGTTTCGAAGGACTTGGCGAAGTCGTTGGCCAGCACGCGCAGTTCGGTGATGTCTTGGGTGGTGATGCGTTCGATGGCGGCGCGGACCAGTTGCGATTCCAGCAGCAGGCGTAGTTGCAATATTTCGGCCGACGCGCCGGCGTCGAAGGGCACGACGCGCGCGCCGCGGTAGGAGTCGCCGCTGATGTAGCCTTCGGCTTCCAGCAGCTTGAGCGCTTCGCGAACGGGTGTGATGCTTAACTTCAGTTGCTCGGCAATCTCTGCCTGCTTCAAGCGCGACCCGCGCGGAAACACGCCCGAGATGATTCGCTCTCGCAAATAATCCGCGACTTGTTCCTCTTTCGTTCGGTATTCCATTTATTAAGCCTGATTGGCCCGGACTTGCCGGTTAAACCTTGGGTTAAACCCCCTTGGGTCAAACCCTGATTACAGGCCGCGAAGCCCCTGTGGGCCTGATTCTAACCGTTAAGCCATGGCGGCACCCCGGGATTCGGCGGCGATGCGGCGGGCGCGTTCGACGACCGGCTTGTCGATCATTTTTCCGTCCAGCGCGGTGGCCGCGCCGTGGCTGGCGTCAAAGGCGGCCAGCACGCGGCGTGCCCAGTCTTGCTCGTCGGCGGTGGGCAGAAAAGCAGCGTTGACGGCGCCGACTTGGCGGGGGTGGATGCAGAGTTTGCCGCCGAATCCTAGTTGCCGCGCGCGGCGGGCGTCCGCCTGCATCTGTTCCGGGTCGTTGAATTCCAGGCTGACGCCATCGATGGGCGCGGCCAAACCGGCGTGACGGCATGCCAGGACGATCTCGGTGCGGATGGCGGTCATGGCGTCGCCTTCGTCGGCGATGCCGCTGTCAACAGCGAAGTCCACGCTGCCAAAGGCGATGCGCGCCACGCCCGGCAGACGCGCCATCTTGTGCAGGTCCATGTAGCCGCGCACGGTT
Source organism: Achromobacter sp. 01N37 (assembly GCF_056399725.1). Taxonomy (NCBI): domain Bacteria; kingdom Pseudomonadati; phylum Pseudomonadota; class Betaproteobacteria; order Burkholderiales; family Alcaligenaceae; genus Achromobacter; species Achromobacter sp. 01N37. The sequence continues at coordinate 375,525 of NZ_JBFTRX010000001.1, read as the reverse complement.
TCCAGCAAGGCGATGATCGGGCGGCCGGGCAAGGCTTGCACGGTCTGCGCCACGGTGGCGGCGTCGGCCTTGGGCAGCATGACGGCCGCGCCGGGCGCCCCTTGCAGCGCTCGCACGTCCTCCTGATACCACTCGGTGTCGGCAGCATTGATGCGGACGATGCCGTGGCCGCCCTGGGCGAGCCAGGCCGCGACGTCCGCCCTCGCCTGCGCTTTGGCGGCGGGCGCCACGGCGTCTTCCAGGTCCAGGATGACCACGTGCGCCCCGCTGGCTACGGCGCGGGCGTAGCGGTCGGGGCGGTCTCCGGGAACGAACAACAGGCTGCGGGCAAGCGGATTCATGGGCGGCTCATTCAAAAACGACGTCTTGGGAATTGGTGATGCGGCAGAAGCGTTGCAGGCTTTTGATCGCGTTGTCGTGCTCTTCGGTGGTGAGCCCGCAGCAGCAGTCTTCCAGCACGATCATGTCGTAGTCGCGGTCGTGGCCATCGCGCACGGTGGCTTGCACGACGGCGTTGGTCGAGATGCCCGAGCAATAGATTCGCTTGATGCCGTTGGCGCGCAGGATGGATTCCAGGCTGGTGCTGTAGAACGGGCTGACGCGGTGTTTGATGATGTCGAAGTCGCCGGGTTGTTGCCCCAGATCGGGATGCACCTGCGTGCCCCACTCGCCCAGCTTGAAGATGCCGTTCTTGCGCGCGCCCGAGAAGATCGGCGAACTGGGCGGGCATTCGCGGTAGTCGGGCGAAAAGCCCACGCGCACGAAGCCGATGTGCAAGCCGGCGGCGCGGGCCTTGTCCAGCGCGCGCCGCGTGTGTTCGAGAATGCCTCGGCTGCGCACTTGTTCGCCGTAGGCGGCGCGGCCGTTGGGGCCGTCGGCGTGGACCAGATCATTTTCCATGTCCAGCACCAGATAGATCGCGTCTTTCATCAGGGATTCCTTTGCGTGATGGGGGTTGGGTTGTCCGATTGCGCCTGGCAGTGCGTGAGGCCATCACAGGATGACGTCGGGGCCATCACACGATGACGCCGGGGCCATCACAGGATGACGTCGGGGGCTTCACAGGATGCCTTGCGAACCTCACAGGATCACCTCGCGCGCTTCGAGGTCGGCGCGTTGCGCTGTGCTCAGGCCCAGTAGCTGCCCGAAGACATAATCCTCGTCCTGGCCCAAGGCGGGCGTCAAGCGCCGGATGCCCACCTGGTCCGACCCGCTGAAACGCGCAGGCGCACCCACGGCCAGCCGCGGCGCGATGTCGGGCGCCTGCACCGGCGTGACCGCGCCGCGCGCTTGCAGATGGGGGTCTGACGCTACGTCCTGCATCGTCCACGACACGTGTGCGCACACCCCCGCCTGTTGCAAGCGCTGCGCCGTGACTTCGGCGTCGCACGTCTTCAACCATTGGGTCAAGTCTTGGTCCAGATTGGCACGGTGTTCGCGGCGCAGGGCTGCTGTGGCGTAGCGTTCGCCACCCTCACCTTGGCCCAAGGTGTGCGCCAGCGCGCGCCATTCGGTGTCGTCACGTACCGCCAAGGTCAGCCACCGGTCGGGCTGCGCGGTGGGGTAGACGCCGTGTGGCGCCATGGCCAGGTCGGCGTTGCCCGGGCGTTCGGGTGTGATGCCCAGGCTGGCCAGCACGAGTGCGTCGCCGATCATGGCGGACGCCACTTCGCGCGCCGCCAGGTCGACGTGCTGCGCCTGACCCGTGCGGCGGCGCTGGTTCAATGCCGCCAAGGTCGCAAGCGCCGCGTGCACGCCTGCGGCGTGGTCCATGACGTGCCGCATTTCAACGGGGGGGCCGTCGCTGTAACCGCTCATCCAGCCCAGCCCGCCCCAGGCGCCAAAGAGCGGCGCGTAGCCGGCGAAGTGTGAGTCGGGGCCGCTTTGGCCGCAGGATGACAAGGACAGCAGGACAAGATCCGGCTTGGCCTCGCGCAGCGCATCGAAGCTCAAGCCCAAGCGTGCCATGACGCCGGGGCGAAAGCTCTCGGCAGCCACCTCTGACAGCGCGACGATGCGCTTGGCCAAAGTCACGGCTTCGGGCTGTTTCAGGTTCAGGCGCACCGACAGCTTGTTGGCCGACACCTGATCAAACGTTGCGGCCGACATGCGGCCATAGACCGCGTGCGGTTTACGAAACGCGTCGGGCCGGGTGGCGCTTTCAATCTTGATGCACTCGGCGCCCAGTTGGGACAGCAGGTGCGTGCAGAACGGGCCTGCTGCATGAATGGTGAAGTCCGCGATGCGCACGCCGGCAAGCGGCGCACGCAGCGGATCAGTCTGCGGGGAACGTGCCAGAGCCTGGCTCATGCGGTGGCCTCCTGTGCCATCTCGTTCAAGGCGGGCACGGCGCCCGCGCGCGGCAACGGGGTACAGCGGAACTGAAACGGCGCGACCAGAATCTGCGCCTCGCGGCCACTGGCCAGCACGGCGGGTGCGAAGAGGCCGCGTGCGCGCTCTTGTTCCCCTTGGACCACTTCAGCGGGCAAGCGGTATTTGGCGGCAGGCACGCCTAATTCCTGTGCGCGCTGGACGATGTCTTCAACTGTGTGGCGGGCCATCCACTCACGGATATGGCCGTTGATTTCATCGCCCCGGCGGCTGCGTTCCAGGGGGTCGCGCAAACCCGGGTCGGCCGCCCAGGCCGGTTGGCCCAGCAGGTCTACCAGCGACCGCCACTGGCGGTCTTCCAGCGTCAGTAATTCAATGAAGCCATCCTGCGCTTCGAACACGCCGCCATAGCGGAAGCGGCGGCTGCTGCGGTGTTCCAGCGACCCGTCGCCCAGCCGTTGCAAAGCGAACGCGCCGACGGACAGCACAGCGTCTTGCACCGACACGTCCACGTATTGTCCGCCGCCGGATGGGGCGGCCCACCAGGCGGACAGCGCGCAAAGCGCCGCCATCGCCCCGCCTTGGTACCCGCCAAAGTGGCCATAGATTTTCAAGGGCGGCCGGTCAGGGAACAGCTCGTGCGACAAGCCGTTGGGCAGCAGGAACCCTTCACCGCCCGCGTGCAGCAGATTGACCTCTTCGCCATCCCAATCCGCTTTGGGCCCCGTCGCCCCGAAAGGCAGGACGCTGACGTGGACCAGCGCGGGCCAGTCGCGGGCGATCTGCGCGGGCGACAAGCCCTGCGCCTCGCGCTGGCGCACGGGCGTGTCGTCGATCAGGATGTCTGCGTCCGCCAGCTCGCGCACTAGCAAGGCGCGGCCGTCGGGCGATGTCAGGTCAGCTTCCAGGCTGCGCTTGCCCACCGCCAGATAGGCGAACAGCGCGCTTTCATCGCTGTCGCCAATCAACGGCGGCGCGCGCCGCAGCCGCGAGCCGCCAGGCGGCTCCAGCATGACGACCTGCGCGCCCATGACGGCCAGCATTCGTCCGGCGTAGGCGGCCGCGACCGTGTTCGAGCGCTCCAGCACACGGCAGCCGGACAAGGGCAGCATGGCGGTTTGTTGCGTATCGTTGGACTGCATAGGGGCTGTCTCGCAAGGTTGCGGCCGCGGGCCGGTCAGCGGGTAACGGGCAGTTCAAGGTCCACGCCCGACCCATCCAGGAAGGCCGGCAGGCGCACGTCCCGCGAGGGCAAGGCCACGGTGGCGATCCCCGGCGTGGTCAGTTCACCGCGCTGGTTTTCGGCGGCCAGTTCGATGTCGACCAGCCCCGTGTTGTCTTTCACGTACTTGCGCAGGACTTTGCCTTTGCAGAACGTGGTGTCGCCCATGATGTTGAAGCGCCGCATTTCGGTACGCACGCGCTTGATGACGCCCGCGTCGCCCATCCAGTTGGTCACCAGCGAGCACATCCACGACGAACGCTGCGGGCCGTAGTCATACGTGCCTGGCACGCCCACTTCCTTGGCGACCGATTCGCGGTGGTGGCCGATGCCGGTGTATTCCACGCCGCCGCCCGCCTCCGGGTTGCGGAAGAAGTGGCCGGGATGTTTGACCGCCGCTTGCAGCACCACGCCGTGCGTATGGCCGCGTCCGCAACCCACCAGAAAGCCCATCGTGTCCATCAGCGACAAGGGGCCGCGCGCAATCGTCGGCAGCTCTTCGCCTTCCTGTACCTCTTCCCAATAGCGCACGTTGGCGCCACGGATGTTCTTCGGCTCGTCCAGCACCATCTGGTCGATGCGGTCGCGTTCCTGATCGGCGTATTCGTGCTGCACGATTTCCTTGTACTTGCCGGTATCGCGCGCAGCCTTGCGTTCGTGGCGCGTGCACGTGCCCAGCGCGCGCGCAACGAGCTCACCGCGCTGGTTGTAGTAGCTGGCTTCCACGTACTGCAACACCAGGCGGCCCGAGAACTTGCTCTCTTTTTCTTCCACGCCCACCACGCGTTCGATGGCGGTAATGCGGTCGCCCGGACGCACGTGGCGGAACAGCTCCCAATCGTTGCCGGCATAAAAGCCGTGCACGCCCGGCAGGCCCCAGCGGGTGCGGCCCAGCCAGCCAAACGCCATCGGGAACATGGGATGGCCCAGCAGCGTGCCGTAACGCGTGCCCGAGGCGTAGCCAGCATCGCGGTACAACGGGTTCAAGTCGCCAATGCCATTGCACCAATTGCGCAGCGTGTCCGCGGTGGCGTCTTGCAGGTACGGCCCTTCGGGACGCAGGTGCAAGCCGATCATGGCGCGCGCGGCGGCGACGGCTTCGTCGGTGATACGGCCTTCGGCGGGTGCGTTGCCGACATCGGCTTGGGGAAGATTCATGACATTGCTCACGGTTGCGACTCCTCTACCTATAAAGAGAATGCAGAATGCATTCTTTGAGAACGTAAAAAAACGCGTTGATCGCGGGGGTAATTCCAAACTGTCTATTCGATACGGATGCCTGCCGCCTGGATGATGGCGCCCCACTTCTGGCGCTCGTCTTTCACGAATGCATCCAGTTGCGCCGGCCCCATCACGAGCGGTTCCACGCCGATGTCCAGCATCTTGCGGCGCGTCTCGGGTTGCTCAAGCACGTGGCGCACGTGCTCGCTCATTTGTTGAATGATCTGCGGCGGCGTGCCGCGGGGCGCAAACAAGGCGTCCCAGGCCACGACGTCAAAGCCCGGCACGCCCTGCTCCGACACGGGCAGCACGCCGGGCAGCATGTCGCTGGCCTTCAATGACGTAATGCCCACGGCGCGCAACTTGCCGCTGGTCAGGTAGGGCCGCGCGGCGGTCACGGTGTCGATCATCAGCGGAATCTGCCCGCCCATGGTGTCGGTCAACGATTGGCCCGACGCCTTGTACTTCACGGCGAACAACGGCGCCTGCGCCGACTTCACGAATTCCGCGAACACCACTTGCGCCGTCGTGCTGGGCAGCCCGACGTTCAGCGTGTCCGGCCGGGCGCGCGCCCGCTTGACCAATTCGCCCACGCTGTTGGCGGGCAGGTCGGCCGCGGACGTGACGATCACCATCGGCAACAAGCCGATCATCGCCACGCCTGAAAAATCAGCGGTGGCGTCGTAGCCTTGGCTGGCGTACAGGAATTCGTTCGCAGCATTGGTGGCGTTGGTGCCGAAAAGAAAGGTGTAGCCGTCATTAGCGGTACGGGCGGCGGCAGAGGAACCGATATTGCCGCCTGCGCCGGCGCGGTTTTCGATCACGATGGGCTGATTCAAACGCTTGGCCAATTCCTGCGACACCAGACGCGCAAGTAAGTCGGCGCCCTGCCCGGCCGCATACGGCACGATGATGCGCACGGGTTTGTCGGGCCAGCTGGCGGCCTGGGCTTGCGGCATGGTGCCGATGCAGATGGCGATGGCGGCGCTGATGCCGGACCAAGCCACCCTTAACCCCATACGCAACCCCAAACGCAACCCCAAACGCGACCCCATACGCAACCCCGTGCGCAGTCCGATGGGCAACCCCGCGCGCAACCCCATTCGTAACCCCGAGCGCCAGGCGGGCATCGAGCCCGGGCGGGAAATCGTCAGCGTGTCATTCGTAGGCAGCGTCATGATGATCACCCGTTCAGCGCCAAGCCCGCACGCGGCCAGAGCGCCGCGAACAACTGCCCGTAGCCCGACAGCGTGATGTATGCCGTGCGGCGGTCACTGCCGCCAAAGCAGAGGTTGGTGCAATAGCCTTCGGGCGCTTCGTGGAATTCAATGAGCTCGCCCTCGGGTGAAAACACGCTGATGCCGCCGCGCACCAAGGTGGCCACGCAGATGTTGCCGCCCGCCTCCACCGCCAAGGAATCAAAGCGTTGATAGCCGGGCAAGCCGTGCACCAATTGCCCGCCGTTGGGCGACGGCCACGCCGCCAACTGCAATTCACCGGGCGCAGACGCAGGACGCGGGATCGGGTACGACCACAGTCGGCTGGTCTCCGTTTCAGACACATAGAGCCGCGAACCATCGGGCGACAAGCCCACGCCATTGGGCGTCAGCACCGGATGCGCCGCGCGGCGGATGGCGCTGCCGTCCGTGCGGGCGTAGTACAGCGCGCCGCGCAATATCTTGTCTTCGAACGTCTTGCCGAAGTCCGTGAACCAGAAGCCGCCGTGCGCATCGAAGACGATGTCGTTCGGGCCGTGCAGCGGCACGCCGTCGCAGTGGGTGTATAGCGTCTGCACGGCGCCGGTGGCGACATCCACGCGCTGGATGCAGCCGCCGTCGTAGCCGTCTGCCGGGCCAGTGGGCCGCGTGAAGCCCGCGTCGGTGCGCCAGCTGAAGCCGCCGTTGTTGCAGACGTAGCAATGGCCGTCGGGCCCCAGCGCCGCGCCGTTGGGGCCACCGCCCAGGTCCGCTACGTTGCGCAGTTCGCCATTGGGCAGCACACGGGTCAGGCGTCCGCCTGCAATCTCCACGACCAGCACACTGCCGTCGGGCATCGCCACGGGGCCTTCGGGAAATTCCAGCCCGCTTGCCAAGACTTCACCTTGCAGCTTCAGTTGCTTCATGCCCAGGTTCCTTTTCTATGCGTGAATGGCGGAAGACGGCGCTTGCGCGGTCTGGCGCGCGCCCAAGTACGCGTCGATGGCTTGCTGCCGGCCTTCGCGGCTGCGCAGCGCCTGTTTATCGAGCTCACCCACGATATGGCCGTGGCGCAGCACCCACGCGTGCGCCGCCAACTTGGCCGCCACATGAAAACTCTGTTCGACCAACAGCGCCGCCAATTGCTGTTCACGTTGAATCACCGCCAGCCGTTCGTACACTCGCGACACCAGCAAGGGCGCCAAGCCCAGCGACGGTTCATCCAGCAACAGCAGGCGCGGCGCGGACATCAGCCCCCGCCCGATCGCCAGCATCTGCTGTTCACCGCCACTGAGCAGACCGGCCGGCGCATTCCGGCGCCCGGCAATCTCGGGGAAGAAATCCATCACCATCTGTTCGCGGCGCGCTCGCGTGCGGGCATCCACAAAGTACGAGCCCAGCACCAGGTTTTCCGCCACGGTCAGGTCCGTCACGATGGCGCGACCTTCCGGCACGTACACAATGCCCCGGCGAAAGCGCTGCGCGGCCGACAGCCCGGAGATGTCTTCCCCGTCCAGCCGGATACGGCCTTGCGCCGGTTCCAGCCCAGCAATGGCGCGCAGCGTGCTCGACTTGCCCGCGCCATTGGCGCCCAGCAACGCCACCACGGTCGCGGCGGCGACCGACAGGCCGATGCCGTGCACGACCGGCCCCGCGCCATAGCGCACCGTCAAGCCCTCGACCTCCAGCAAGCGCGGCGATGCGTCATTCATCTTCGTCTCCCAGATAGACGCGCACCACTTCCGGGTTCAGCCGAATCTGTTCCGGGCCGCCCGAGGCCAGCAGGCGGCCCACGTTCAGCACATGAATGGTGTCGCAAACTTCCATGATCAAGTCCATGTCGTGTTCGACCACCACCAGCACCAGGTCGGGCGCGCGCAGCCGCAACAAGGCGGACGACAAATCGGCGGTCTCGATGGAATTCAAGCCCGCGGCCGGTTCATCCAGCAACAGCACCCGGGGGTTGCCCGCAATGGCGCGCGCGATCTCGGTCAGGCGCAGTACGCCGGGCGGCAGTTGCGACGGAAATTCGTCAGCCACCTCGGCCACGCCCAGCCGTTCCAGCGCGGTCAAGGCGCGTTGCCGGTTGAGCGCGCGTTCCGCTTTGCCCCGCGGCAGTGGCAAAAAGGCGTCGAACCAACCGGCCGACGACTGCCGGTCCAGCCCCACCATCACGTTCTCGGCCACGGTCAGTTCCGGGCACAAGGCCACATGCTGAAAGCTGCGCGAAAAGCCCAGCGCGGCGCGGCCCGTGGGCGGCATCCCTTCCAGACGGCGGCCGCCAAACTGGATGCTGCCCTGCTGCGGCGAATACAAGCCCGTCAGGCAATTGAAGAAACTGGTTTTGCCTGCGCCGTTGGGGCCGATCAAGCCCGTGATTTCACCGGCCTTCAGATGCAGCCCGATGTGTTGCAGCACCTGGATGCCGCCGAACGACAGCGACAGGTCGTCAACCACCAGGGCATCCGTGTCAGGCATAGCGAGCGCCGTCGTCATGGATTGCCTCCGTGCAAACGGGCGCGCAGCGAAGCCGGCAGCGCATTGAAGCCCAGCACCACGATCAGCAGCGCCGACCCGTACAGAATGGGCACCCAGTCACCCGCCCCCGCCAACAACAAGGGCATCAGCGTCAGGAACAGGCCGCCCAGCAAGCTGCCCAGAATCGACAGCGAATACAGGCTGACCACGGAACCCACCAGCAGGAAGATCGACGTCCACAACGTAAAGCTGTTGGGCGACACGGTGGATGAACTGAACGACAGCATGGCGCCCGCGATGGCGGCAATGGCGCCGCTCAAGGCCATGCACGACAGCCGCGCCCAGCTGCGGCGCACGCCGAACGATTCGGCCGCATGCGGCGACGTGCGGATCAGCAGCAAGGCCATCGCCTGACGCGAGCGGCGGAAATGGCGCAGCAGCAGCGCCACCGCCACCAGCCCGGCCAGCGGCAGGTAGTAGCGCTGGGTTTCCTTGGCCAGCCCGGGCAGCGCGTCCAGCTTCACGTACAGGCCTTCATAGCCGCCCGATACCGACGAAAAATGCAGCAGCACTTCGGGCAAGGCCAAGGCCAGCGCCATCGTGGCCACCGCCAGATAAATGCCCGACAGAAAGCGCGACGGGAAGGCGAAGGCCATGCCCAACACGGCGCCGGCAAGCGCCGCCACCGGCAAGCTGGCCAGCAGCGACACGCCTACGTACTTTTCCATCAAGGCGACGGTGTACGCCCCCGCGGCAACGAAGACGCCGTGGCCGATCGAGACCTCGCCCGCATAGCGCACCAGAAAGCTCACCGACATGATGGCAATGGCGTTGGCAAAGCACAGCCCCAGCGTGTAAGTCCAGTAGCCGCCCGCCGCCATCGGCAGGAGCATCAGCGCCAGCAGACCCGCTACGCCGATACCCGCAGACCAGCGCTTGAACGGCGACGCGGCGGCACGGCCCTGCGCGGCGGACGCAGGCAACGCATTGGTGGATAGCATCACACTAGACACGGGCACCTCCGCGTATGGCCAGCACGCCCTTGGGGAAGACATTGAGCACCAGCAGAATCGTCAGCAGCAGATAGCTGTTGTTGAATTCGGCGGCGACGTAGAACGACAGCAGGTTCATGATCACGCCGATGAAAATGCCGCCCAGCACCGCGCCCGGCAGGCTGTTGAACCCGCCCACCACCGCCGCCGCAAACGCTTGCAGCATGAAGGACGACACGCTGGTCGAAGACAGAAAGGTGGTGGGCACAATCAGCAGCGACGCCACCAGCCCGAGCAGGCCCGCCACCACCCACGAAAACAAATGCACGCGGCGCAGATTCAATCCGCAAACGCGGCTGGCGAAGGGGTTGGCCGACACCGCCCGAAACGCGATGCCGATGCGGGTGCGTTCGATCAGCAGATACAGCAGGCCAATCGCCACCGCCGTCGTGCCCAGCACGGCCAGGTCATACGCGGTGACGATCACCGGCCCCATCTCGCCACGCCACTTGGGCAGCGGCAAGTCCAGCGACACCACGTTCGACCCGAACAGCAGCTGGGTGGCGCCCTGGGCGATCAGCCCCACGCCCAGCGTGGCGATGGTGCTGGTCAGGTCCGACTTGAACACCAGCGGCGCAATCAGAAAGTAGCTGACCGCCATTACCGCCACCATGATGGCCAGCGTCAGCAGCACCGCCGCGCCCCAGGCCATGTTGGCGAACAGGCCTGCCGTGAAGCCGAACACCAGAAACGCGGCCAGCCCCGCCAGATTGCCGTGCGCGAAGTTCACGACGTTGGAGCTTTTGTAGATCAGCACAATGCCGATGGCGCCCATGGCATACAGGCAACCGCTGACAACGCCCGCCCAGATCAGGCCGATCAGGTCATCCATGAGCCCGGCTCCTTTGCGTTGACGCACCGGGTTGAGCGGACTGGCCGGGTTCAGATTCCGCTGCCGCCGGCCCGTCGCCCCGGTCGATCAGTTCGATCACCGATGGGAAATACCGTCCCGAGAAACCGCCGCTGGCGGCGGCCGCGTAATACCGCCGGGCCAGCTCGGCCACATGCGCCGTCAGCTCGCTTTGCGCGGCCAGTTCCAGCACGTAGCTCAAGTCTTTCAACACGTATTCCGGGGGAAAGGACTTGTCGGGAAACTGGCGCGGCAGCATGGCCTTGCGGCCGTGATTGCGCAGCACGAAGCTGTCGCCCGACCCCTTGGACACGGCGTCCAGCAGCACATCGGGCTGCACGCCGGCGCGTTCGCCCAGCACCATCATTTCAGCCAGCGCCACGGTGTTCTCGAACACCAGCGCGTTGTTGATCAGCTTGACCACCTGGCCGCAGCCCACGTCGCCGCAACGCGTCACGTCCGAGCCGATGTAGCGCAGCAGCGGTTCAATGCGTGGGTACAGCGTTTCGTCTGCGCCCACCATGATGCTGAGCTCGCCACGCTGGGCCGCTTCGCGGGTGCGCGCCACCGGCGCATCCACAAAGGCGACGCCGCGCGCGGCAAGCTGTTCGGCCACGCCACGGGCCGACGCCACGGTGGTGGTGCTCAGGTCGACAATCACGGCGGGCCGGCGCGCCCCATCAGTCAGGCCGCCGGGCGCCACGCACACTTGCTCAACCTGCGGCCCGCCCGGTAACGACAGGAACACCACGTCCGCCTGCGCCGCTACGTCAGCAACGGACGCGGCACGGCGCGCTTTGGTGCCGTCCAATAAGCGGAATGCGTCGGCGTTCATGTCAAACGCGATCACGTCCGCCGGATGCTTCAGCGCGATGTTGCGGCACATCGGGCCACCCATCACGCCTAGTCCGATAAAGCCGATCACGGGGTGCTTGTCTGCTGTCATGGCGCGCTCCTGGCTTCAGTCCATCCACATGCCGCCGCTGATATCCAGCGACGTGCCTGTGATCCAGTTGGAAGCCGGCGAACACAGAAACAGCGCCGCCTGCGCAATGTCATCCGGGTTGCCGTAGCGGCCCAGCGGCACGGTGCCGTTGGCCGACGGCGCGCCGCCGCCCGTGACGCTGGCCCACATGGCGGTCTCGACCGGCCCGGGCGCCAGCGTGTTGGCGTACACGCCATGGGGCGCGCCGGCCTTGGCAATCCAGCGCATCATGCCGTGCACGGCCGCCTTGGACGCCACATAGGCCGGCCCCGACGCCACGCCGCCGTTCTTGGCCGCAATGGAGCCCGCCGCCAGAATCTTGCCAAAGCCCTGCTTGCACATCAGCGGAAACAGTTTGCGCGCCGGGTTCACCACGCCGCGCACGTTGACGGACATCACGGCGTCCCACTCATCGTCGGTGCTCTCGGCAAGCGGCGTGCGGGCGATGATGCCGGCGCACAGCACCAGGATGTCGACGCGGCCGTAGTCCTCGATGATCTTGTCGATGACCTGATCCGTTTCGGCGCGCGAGGTCACGTCGTAGCGCCGGTAATCAATGCCGCCGCCTATCTCTTGCTGCTCGACGCGGTCGGTTGCGATGACGCGCGCGCCCGCTTGCCGGAACGCCTTCGATATCGCCTGCCCCATGGCGCCCGCGCCGCCCGTAATCAACGCAACCTGGCCTTCAAGACTTGCTGGGCCGCTCAAATGCTGTGCCATCTTTTCTTGTCTCCTGATCGTTTTTTTCTTGGGGTGCGCGCTCGCGGTCAGCGCAGCGTCGCGGTGGCGGACATCGCCAATTCTCCGTCCGGTCCGCGCGCCCACAGCGCAAGCGATCCGTCTTCATTCGTATGCCCTTCCAGGCGGAACGGGCGCGACACAAACAAGGGGCTGACGCCGCGGAACTCAAAGCTGGCCAGCGCCCGGCCTTCGCCATGGTCCAGCGCCAGCTGCTGCAACAGCGTGGCGGTCAGCGGGCCATGCACCACCAGATCGGGATAGCCCTCTTCGTTGCGCGCATAGGCATGGTCGTAGTGAATGCGGTGGCCGTTGAACGTCAACGCCGAATAGCGGAACAGCAGCGTCGTGTCGGGTTGCACCTCACGGCCCCACCGCGCCTGGCCGGCATAGGGCTCAGGCGGGCTTGCCGCTGCCGCGCCGGGCGGCGTGGCCTCGCGGTAGACGATGTCTTGCTCTTCAATGATGCAGTCCGCGCCATCGCACCGCGTGGTGTGTTGCACGGTCACAAACCACAGCGATCCGCGCTTGCCGACCTTGTTCTCGACTTTCAGGATGCGGCTGCGGCGCGTAGCGTCAGCGCCAATCTTCACGTCCGCCAGATAGCGCACCCGGCTGCCCGCCCACATGCGGCGCGGCAACTCAATCGGCGGCAGAAAACCGCCGCGCTGCGGATGCCCGTCCGTACCCAAGCCGCTACGGCGCGCCACCGGATTGAAGAACAGCCACTGCCAGCCCGGCGGCAGCGGCTCGCCCGCGGCGGGCGCAGCGTCCCGGTCCAGCGTGGCCGCCATGGCCGCAACCGCCGTCGCGTCGATGTGCTGCGTGCGCGATTCTTCGCGGCCGATCCATTCGTCGTAGGTATTGGTCACGCCCTGACTCCTAGGCTAGTTTTGCGTCGAACACGTCGGCGGGATAGGGTTTGAAGTCCCGCACCAGCTTGAAGCCGCCGCCGGACACCGCCTGAATGATTCCTTCCTGGCGCGCGCCGCGATGGTCGCCCGCCTTGAACGTGACCTGGCGCGCGCCGCCTACGGTTTCGTTGGTCATGGTTTCCATCACGTCGACCAAATTCGCGCGCGTCAGCGGCTTGCCGCTGGCCAACAGCATCTGGAAGCCCTTGACGAACAAGGCCGCGTTGCTCCAGCCATTCAGGCCGAACACGCCGATGGGGTCATTGGGATAGAGCTTGGCCACCGTGTCGCGATACGCCTTGATGTTGGCGTCGTCGGCATCCACGGGCATCAGCCACGATGAAAAGTACGCGCCATCCAGCAAGGGGCCGGCCAATTTGTAGGTGGTGGGGTCGGCCGTGAAGAACGGCGCCATCCACTTGCCCTGAAAGCCCAGGCGGTCGGCGGTTTTCAAGGCGGCGGCCAGATTCGCGTTGGACCCGAACAGGATCACGACGTCTGCCTTGGCGTTGGCGATGCGGCGGATATGCGGCGTGAAATCGGTGCTGCGCACTTCAAACGGAATTGATTCCGCCGGCTGCTTCTTGTTGGCCGCCATCAGCAGGTCAAAGCCGCGCTTGGCGGACCGGCCCAGTTCGTCGTTTTCCCAGAGCAGCGCGACGCGGCTGGCGTTCAGCCCGCCAAACGCGTAGTCCAGGTTGGATGCGGCAGACCAGCCGTAGTCCGGCAACAGCGGGAACACGAGCCGTTCGGCGAACAGCGCCGTCGCGCCGCCAATCGGCCCGATCATCGGCAGGCCCACTTCCTTGGCGTAGGGAATCACCGCCACGGATTGCGCGGTACCAACGGGCGCGGCCAAGGCGAAGATCTTGTTCTCTTCCACCAGGCGGCGGGTTACGGCCACGCTGCGCGCCGGCTCGTAGCCATCGTCGTAGCTGACGGACTTGATCTTCCAGCCCTTTAGCGCGTCGGTTTCATTCACCCACTTGAAGCAGGCGTCGGCGGCGCGCGAAAGAATGGCATAGAACGGCACCGGGCCGGTGATGGGCGTGAACGCGCCAACGGTGACCGTCTTGCTGGCCACGTCGATGCCTGGAGAAACGGATTGCGCGCGCGCCCAGCCTGGAAGCGAGATCGAGGCTGCCGCGGCACAGCCGGAAAGAAATGTCCTTCTGAGCACGGTGATGTCTCCTGGTTGTTCTTCGACGGCCGCTGTCTGATGCGCGACTAAGAATGCATTCTATATTTTTAACTGACGCGCAAAATACGGGCTTTCCCTAGGGAAAAGACTATCTCTGCGCAATCCTTACCCATATAGAATGCATTCTTTTAAGAAAACAGCCAGGAGACATCATGCCGAACGCACCACTTTCCGGCCGCAAGGTCATTGAACTGGGCACCATGCTGGCCGCGCCCTTTGCCTCGCACATCCTGGCGCAGCTGGGCGCCGAGGTAATCAAGGTGGAACCCCCGCGCGGCGACCCCACCCGCAGCCTGGTGCGCGGCGGCCCCAGCGGCACGTTCATTGCGTACAGCCACGGCAAGAAAAGCGTGTGCATCGACCTGGCCCACCCCGACGGCCATGCCGCGTTCCTGAAGATGCTGGAAACGGCCGACGCGCTGGTTCATAACCTGGCGCCCAAGGCGGCGCGCAAACTGAAGCTGACGCGCGCCGACTGCCAGGCCGTCAACCCCCGGCTGATCTACTGCCACATCCGCGGCTACGCCGACGGCCCGCAGGCCGACGATCTGGCCTCGAACCCCGTGGCCGAAGCCTCCACCGGCGTCATGGAAGCCAACCGCATCAATGGCCGCCCCAGCCGCTTGGGGCCGTCGTATCACGACCAGTTTGCGGGCGCGTATGCCGTCATTGGCATCCTGGCGTCTTTGCTGCAACCCCAGACCGCTACAGATGGCGGACACGTCGAAATCGGCTTGTATGAAACCGGTTTGCACGTGGCGTCACGCGACCTCGTCGGCGTGCAACTGAAGACGCAACTGCTGGGCCGCCCCGAACGCGAACCGCATGGGGAATTCAGCATGCCGGGGTATGGTGCGTACCTGACCTCGGACGAACGCTGGATGTACCTGTTGATGCTGACGGACGCACACTGGCTGAAGTTCTGCCAGGCATTGGATCTGCCACAGGCGGCCGATGCGTCGCTTGCGTCGTTGAAAGACCGGAAGAAGGCGCGCGAACAGGTGGAGGAAATCGTCAAGGCAGCGGTGGGCGCGCATCGCTTTGACGACCTGGTTGCACGCTTGAAAGCGGCGGGGGTGGGCTGCACGGAAGTGTTGCCGCTGGAACGCGTGCTGGATGCCGAACAGGCGCGGCAGGCAGGCACGCTGCGCAGCGTGCGCTATCGCGATCTGGCGTTCGATGTGCCGGAGTTTCCGCGTTTGCATGCGAGTGATGACGGGGTGCAGACGCTGCCCCCGCCTGATTTGGGAGAGCACACGCTGGACGTATTGCAGGCGGCAGGCTTGTCGCCGGATGAATGCGAGGCCTTGATGGAAAGCGGCGCAGTATCCGCGATTCGTTCGGGCGATTTTGCGTGGGCGCCGGTACGGCGGCAGGCATAAAACACCAGTTGTTCAGGCACAAATACCAAAACAAGGGCGCACAGATCGCCCGACAATAAATCAAGGAGACTGCAAGTGAAACAGCTCAACATGATGTCGGGCCTGATCAAGGCCATGACTGGGGCAATGACGTCTGCAGCAATGACGTCTGCGGCAATGATGGGCGTGACCGTGATGGGTGCGGCCGTGCTTTGCGCGGCGCCGGCGTCGGCCTTGGCCGGCTCTGCGGCGGGATACCCCGACAAACCGATCCGGCTGATCGTGGGATTTCCGCCGGGCGGCGGTGCGGATTTCGTGGCGCGTCAGGTCGCGCAACGGCTGGGCGAAGCGCTGAACGCCAGCGTCGTGGTCGATAACAAGGCGGGCGCCAATGGCATCATCGCTGCCGCTGAAGTGGCGCGCGCGCCCGCCGATGGCTACACGCTGCTGCTGGGCGTGACGGCGTCGCAATCCAT
Organism: Achromobacter sp. 01N37; assembly: GCF_056399725.1. NCBI lineage: Bacteria > Pseudomonadati > Pseudomonadota > Betaproteobacteria > Burkholderiales > Alcaligenaceae > Achromobacter > Achromobacter sp. 01N37. The sequence goes on along the minus strand of NZ_JBFTRX010000001.1, from coordinate 359,500 downwards.
CAGCCCTGCGCTATCGCCCAAGCTGCCGTATGACCCGCAACGCGATTTCACGCCCATCACCGAAGTGGGCTACACCCCGCTGGTGCTGGTCGTGAACCCCAAGCTGCCCGTCAAAACGCTGGATGAATTCCTGCGCTACGCCAAGGCCAGCAAGACGCCCATTCCGTATGGCTCCGCCGGCATCGGCAACATCACCCACATGGCCGCCGAGCTGTTCGTGCAATCGTCCGGCGTATCAAACTTCCAGCATGTGCCTTACAAAGGCAGCAGCCAGGTCATGACCGATCTCATCGGCGGACGCGTCGATGCCTATTTCGACACCCTGCCTTCGTCGCTGCCCTTGATTCAAAGCGGTCAGGTGCGGGCGCTGGCCGTGACCAGCGCCGTGCGCTCCGGCACCGCAACCGATATTCCGACCGTGCAAGAGGCCGGCGTGCCGGGGTTCCAGACCACCACCTGGTTTGGCGTGCTGGCCCCGCCCAATCTAAGCGCCGAGCTGACAAACCGCCTCTACGACGCGTTGCGCAAGGGTTTGAGCACGCCCGACGCGCGCCAAGCGCTGGTGTCGCGCGGGGTGGAACCGGTACTGGATTCGCCCGCCCAGTTCACGGCGGAATTGCGCACGGATCTGCAACGCTGGCGCGAGGTGGCGCGCAAGGCGAACATCAAGCTCGAGTAGGCGGGAGCGTCCGTGGGGCGGTTTGGCGCTCTGGCGGTTTGGCGCTCTGGCGGTTTGGCGCTTTGGCGGTCCGGCGCTCCGGCGGTCCGGCGATTTGCCCGTCCTGTAGTCAGGCGGTCAGCCTGTCATGCGGCGACATCGGCTCCGCAATGCCGGCACACGCGAGCATCGCGCAAGATGCGCCCGTCGCAGTGCAGGCAGACCAGATGCGTCGGGGGAACCGGCTCGCGGGCGTGGGGCGACCGGTCGGCAATGGCGAACAAAAACGCAGCGGCAAGCGGCGGGCTGATCAGGCAGGCCAGTATCGTCCAGCCAAATCCCTTGCGCCCCCGGCCGACTGCCAATACGCCCACCACCAGGGCCAGCACGATCCAGAACAAGATGAACAAGAACATGGCGCGATAGTAAACCGCCTCACGCCACCAGATTTTTTCCCAGATGCGCAAAGAAGGTTGCGCCAATGCGCGCCAACGAGAGTAATCTGCTTTGCAGGGCGTGCCGCCCGGGCATGACCCATCCAAAAGATCCGTCTGCATCCAAAAGGAAACGCTTATGAACAAGATCCCTTCAACATGGCGTAGGACCACTCTGGCGGCAGTAGCGTTGGGCGTGTCGAGCGTGCTGTTCGCCGGTTGCACGACGAGTGGGTCCAAATCGACGGCCACTCAAGCTGAAAAGCGCCAGGAAATTAACGCCGCCACCAACGCCACCTTGACCCGGCTTTACGAAGCCTCTCCCCAGTCCAAGCAGTTGGTTCAACGCGCGCGCGGCGTGCTGGTGTTTCCGTCAGTGCTCAGCGCCAGCTTCATCGTGGGTGGCCAATCCGGGTCTGGCGTACTGCGGGTGAATGGCCAAGACACCAGCTACTACAGCATCTCGGGGGGCTCCATCGGCTTTCAGGCGGGCGCCCAGTCCAAGGCCATGGTGTTGTTGTTCATGACGGATGAAGCATTGGCCAAGTTCCGCGCCAGCAGCGGTTGGACGATCGGCGCCGACGCCACCGTGGCCGTTGCAACAGTCGGCGCCAACGGCGCCATCGATTCCAACTCCGTTCAACAACCCATCGTGAGCTTCGTCATGAACAACAGTGGGTTGATGGCGGGTGTGTCGATCGACGGCAACAAGATCTCGCCGCTGGTGCTGTAGCCCGCCCTCGCTTCAGGTCAGCATCGGCGTCATGTCCGGGTCGCCTTTCTTCATGGCCCGGCGGTACGCATCACGGGCGCCGATGCGCTGAAGATACGCCAGGATATTCGGGTAAGGCGACAGATCGAACGAATAGAACATCCGCATCGTCGTCAGCGAGAACACCGCGACGATGTCGGCGGCGGTCAGCGCATTGCCGGCCAGATAATCCGTTTTACCCAACTGCGTGTCGATCAGGCTCAACGCCTGCTTGCGCCGCGCCTGGGCGAACTGCATGGTCGGCTTGTCGTCAGCCACCTCGGCGCGCGACAGCACCATGCAGCGCATCAAGCTCGGTTGCAGCGAGCCGTTGGCGAAATGGAACCAATAAAGATAGTCGGCAAACGCCGCGTCGGTGGCGGGCACCGTCAGGCTGCCGTTGCCGTACTTCGCCAGAATGTACTCAACGATAGCGGTGGACTCCGCCAGCACGATATCGCCATCGGTGATGATCGGCGCGGTGCCTAGCGGATGCAGCGCCTTGTATTCAACCGGCGCCAAGCGCGTGACCGGGTCCCGGTCATAGACCTTCAGCTCGTAGGGGATGGCGAGTTCTTCGCACAGCCAGACGATGCGCTCGGATTGTGATTTTCCCAGATGATGGACGATCAGCATTCGGACTCCTGGTTTAGCGGCCCGGCGACGCCATCGGTTAACCGATGGATACATAACACCGAAAACCGGCATTAATTGGATGCAAGCTGCGTGCTATTTTATGCGCCCGTAGCTGCCCTCGTACGACGGCGGCGCTGTCCTTAGCCACTTCATTCATGACCCTGCACATGACGCCTGATCGCGATACGACTACGCCCAAGAGAACGCCGCGCATTTCCCGGCTGGTTCCGCTGATGTTCGGCCTTGCCCTTGCCTCGGCCTCGCCGATCATCGCCGCGCAGACGGACGGCTCGCTGCGGGCGCATTCCCCCGTCCAGCAAAACAGCGCCACCGCCCTCGCCCCGGTTCAAAAAACCGAAATCAAGAACCAGGCCGCCTACGAACGCCTGCTGAACAACAGCGGCGTCACCGTGCAATGGCTGTGGTCCGCCCAGCGCGGCAAGCTGAACGCCAAGGACGTGAATGACGTCGTTCGCATCGATGGCGAGCAGGCCAACTTCGAAGGCACGCTGAAGATCAACGGTGAAATCGTCTCGATCGACAGCGACCGCTTCATCTTCCGCGGCACCATCCTGATTCTGGACGCCCCGGACAAAGGCCGCCGCTGCGAACGCACCGGCGACTACGAATTCCGCGCCACCGGCAAACGCAAATACTGGCGCTTGCAGCAGATGGAAAGCTGCGATCGTCTGACGGATTACGTGGATATTTTTTATTGATCGCTGGGCGTCTTACACCACCCGCAGCTTCAACACCTGCTCGGTCGTCATCACATCGCCGAACGTGTCTTCGATGCTGACGAGTGCTGCGCGGTGCAGGTTGTCGTGGCTGACGACGCTGCCGTCGGCGCGGTCCAGGTCGCGGGTGGCGCAGGCGTCTTCGGCCACGATCACGTCATAGCCCAGCGGCACGGCGTCGCGGGCGGCGCCGGCGACGCAGGCGTGCGTCATCAGGCCGGTGATGACCAGCGTTTTGACGCCGGCGGCTTTCAATTGCTGGTCCAGGTCGGTCGTGGGGAACACGCTGACGGATGTTTTGCGAACCACGTTGTGGTGCGCGGCCGGTTGCAATTCGGGATGGAACTCGCCGGTCTGGCTTTGATCGGCGAACACCGGCGCGCCGGCGGGCGTGACGTGCTGCACGTGGAAAACCGGGATCTTGGCCGCGTCGGCGTGCGCGATCAGGCGTTGCGCGTTGCCCAATGCCGTCTTGCCGGCGGGGATGGGCAGCTTGCCGCTGAAGTATTCGTTTTGGAAATCGATAACCAGCAAGGCGGTGCTGGACGCGTCGAGCGATGCCGGGGCGGTGGCGCCAGCCAGGGTGCGGATGGTGGGATGGCTCATGGCTTGTCTCTTGTCGGTAGATGAAAGAACACCCAGTGTCACGCCAATGCGGGTTTCTTAATAGTGGCCCGATGGACAACTATTGCTAGAATCGGGCCAACCTATGACCCGTTTGTTGGCCCTTTTTTTGGCCCTTTTGTTGGCCCTTTTGTTGGCCCTATTGTTGGCCCGTTTGTTGGCCCTTTTTTTGGCCCGTTTGTTCTGGACCTTTCGCTCGGGGCCGTTTGTTCTGGTCCATACGCCCTGGCCATCCATAGCCCAATCCGCACGCCCGCCATGCACACCGTCGCCGTCATCGCCTTCGAAGACATCAGCCCGTTTCACCTGTCCGTGCCTTGCATGGTGTTTGGCGACGATCTGGCGCGGCTGGGCGTGCCGCGCTATCGCTTGCTGATCTGCGCAGAAAAGGCCGGGCTGATTGCCACCCTGTCAGGCTTCAAGATCGAAGTCGAACATGATCTGTCGGTGCTAGCCCAGGCCGACACCGTCATCATGCCCGCCTGGAGCGACCCCGAAGCCGCCGCCTCCCCTGCCCTGTTGCAGGCCTTGCGCGCCGCACATGCCCGGGGCGCGCGCATCGCGGGGCTGTGCCTGGGCACCTTTGTGTTGGCTGAAGCCGGCTTGCTGGACGGGCGCACGGCCGCCACGCATTGGGTCTGGGGCGACGACTTCGAACGCCGCTATCCCAAGGTCAAGCTCGACCGCAAATCGTTGTACATCGACGATGGCGACATCCTGACCTCCGCCGGCACCGCCGCCGCCATTGACTGCTGCCTGCATCTGCTGCGCCGCGATCATGGCGCGGAAGTGGCCAACCGCATCGCCCGCCGCATGGTGGTTGCGCCGCACCGGCACGGCGGACAGGCGCAGTACATCGAGCAACCGCTGCCCGAACGCAGCGGCTCGGACAAGCTCAGCGCCACGTTGGACTGGGCCATCGAAAACCTGCGGCAGCCGCTGTCGCTGGACCTGTTGGCGGAGAAAACCGGCATGAGCCGGCGCACATTCACCCGCCACTTCAAGGCGAAGACCGGCGCCACCGTGTCCGAATGGCTGTTGAACCACCGGCTAGCCGCCGCGCAACGCCTGCTGGAAACCGGTCGGCTTGCCGTCGACCGCATCGCCGAAGACGTGGGGTTCGGATCTTCGGTATCGTTTCGCCAGCACTTCACCCATGCCTTTGCGATTTCACCGTCGGCCTACCGCAAGCAATTCTGCGCAAGCGCCACAACCCTACAAGGAGACACCGCATGATCAATGACCTGGACAAGAAACACCTGGCCCGTTGCGTGGCCCTGGCCAAGCGCGCGTTGGAGCTGGGCGACCAGCCCTTCGGTTCCGTGCTGGTGTCCGCGACGGGCGAGGTCCTGTTCGAAGACCACAACCACGTCTCGGGTGGAGACCACACGCAGCATCCGGAATTCGAAATCGCCCGTTGGGCGGCCAACAATGTGCCGCAAGCCGAGCGCGCATCGTGCACCGTGTATACCTCCGGCGAGCACTGCGCGATGTGTTCGGCCGCGCATGGCTGGGTGGGCTTGGGCCGCATCGTGTATGCGGCGTCGTCAAAGCAGTATGCGCAGTGGATGCGCGAATGGGGCGTCGCGCCATCGCGCGTAAAACCGTTGGCGATTCAAGACGTGATTGATGGCGCAACCGTAGACGGCCCGGTGCCGGAGTTTGCGGAGCAGATCAAGCTGCTGCACCAGGAGAACGTGCGCCGCCGGGCGTAGGCGATGCCGTGTTATTTTTCCCGGTGCAATATCACTACTTGATTAATGGCTAAGCGTCCAAACGGCTCAATCGCCTGATGGACAAACCGCCTAACGGCCAGGACCTTCGGCATGCCCTCAAACACCGTCAAATGGATTGTCAGCATCGTCTTGGGATTGCTCATCGGCAGAGTCAGCTACGGCGTGCTGCTGCCGGTGATCCTGGCCTTGAGCCCCCGCGAGCAAGCCGCGTCAGGCGACCCGGACACGATGATCGTTGCCGGCCTCGTCATCTGGCTCGTCGTCACCATCATCGCCAGCGTCCTGCTGGCGCGCATTGCCAACCTGCGCCGTCTGATCGGCTGGGGTTGTGTGGCGCTGGGCGCCGCCATGGTGCTGACGATTCCCGCCACGCTGCTGACGATGGACGTTGGCGCACACGCCACCAGCGCCGCAGACACCCGCGACGCCAACACCGCCCTCTTCTTCTGGGCGCTGATTTTTGGCCTGCCCTATGTCGGCGGCGGGCTGGTGCTGGCGATTTTGGGCACGGTGCTGGTGCGTAAGCACCCGGCGTCAAAAGACCCCGTCCTTAACTAATCCGCCAATCTGCCGTTGTAATAAGAATGCGGCCCCCGCATGCGCCATGCGCTGCCGGCGTGGGTTCGCCTTTTCCTGAACCCACCTGCGTAGCGAATGACTTCATCCCCCGACACGATCGATACCCATCTTGCGCGCCGCGCGGAACTTCGGCAGCGGCTGCAAAGCGGCCAGTTTGATGAACTGGACGCCATCCTGGAACCCGCCGCGCTGCGGTGGCTGGATAGCAAAGGCGAATCGTTCGGATATCGGTGGTTGTTGGACCAGATCAGCGACCCGCAACTGTCAGCGGCGGAGAATCTTGCCCGCCTGCGCGCGTGGCGCGAGGCGCGGCCTGCGTCGTATCACGCGCATCTTGCCTACGGCAACCAGTGGGAGACCATTGCCGGCAACATCCGCAGCAGCAACACCGCCGACTACGTGGACGATGAGCAATGGGCCGGCGCAATGATGGCGCGCGACCATGCCGTCGGGGCCTTCCTGCAAGCGATGGCACTGCATGAGCGGCCCGTGGTGGCCGTGCAGAGAACCATGCGCGTCTGCGCCTACCTGGGCGAACCGGAATGGCTGGCGGCGCTGGCCGCCGGCGCGCCGGCTTCGCACGATGCGTTGCAGGCACGCTGGCCCGCCGAGGTCTGGGAACAAGGCTTGAGCCTGCTCGCCGAACACAGCGGCATGGGCCTGGCCGAGCTGCCCGCGTCCTTGCCCGCCGGCCTGCCCGCGCGCCAGACGGGCGACAGCGACGATCCCAAAACCTATTGGCTGCGGACCTCGTTAGCCTTGCGCCCCAATGATGTGGGCGTGCTCACCACGTACCTGTACTTCCTGTATCCGCGCTGGGGCGGCAGCCACGACGAGATGGACGCGTTCATCAACGGCCCCGTATGCGCCGGCTTGACCGACGCCGAGCGCGATGAACTGCGGTTCCACAAAGAATTCGATTACCTGGGCTGCTCCGCCTTCTATCCGGACGTGGACGACGACGCGCAGAACGCCGCGTTTCGCGACGCGTTCGAGCAATGGCTGACTTTGCAGCTTTCCGCCGAGCAGCGCGCCGTTGCCCTGTGCCATTACGCCAACTTCGAAACCATGCGCGCCCGCCATGTCGATGATGACGGTGACGTGCATTGGGACGCCGCGCTGCTGCAACACGCTTACGACCTGCTGGCGCAGGCCTGCGCCGTGGCGCCTGCGGATATCGACCTGACGGACGAGGCCTACCCCGGCACGGTGTTCACCTTGCAAGCGTGCCTGTGGTTCAAGGGCATGCCCGACACGCACGGCCTGTTCCGGCAGATTCTGCTGCGCGGCGCGCGCTGGGGCGACGATGTGGAAGCCGTGCTGCTGGCGGCGGTGGGCAGCCAGTTCGGCCTGTTCGGTTTGCAGACCGGCGAGCTTGATACGCAAGCGCTGCTGGAACGCGGCTTCGCGCTGGACGGCAAGGACCGCTCGTTCAACCTGCCCCAGCTGGGCCGCAATCTGTGGGGCGACGTGTCGCCTGAGGCCGCGATGTTCTTGTGGCAGGAAGGCGCCGCGCGCGAACGGTCGGATGCGCTGATGTCGCTAAGCGAGCTGTATGCAGGCAAGATCGACGTCGACTACGCGGGTATCGACAAGACCGCCGCGCGCGATTGGCTGACGCGTGCCGCCGAAGCCGGCCATCTGGTGGCCCGCAACAATTTGGCCTATGCCGCCATCGACGAAGGCCGCGACCTTGCCCAAGGCGAATACCAGACCTACCGGCTCTGGCTGGAAAACAACTGGCGCGTGGCCGATCGCGGTTCCCGCATGGAAGCCATGGCCGCCCGCAACCTGAGCTGGCTGATGCTGATGCACAGCGGGTCAGATGAGGACCAGCGCGCGGCGCTCGACCGCGTGCTGCCCTGGATGTGGGACCAAAGCGATGACGGCGACCGCGAAACCGCCGCACGCAGCTACGCCATCGCGTTCATGGAAGGGCGCGGTTGCGAGCCCAATGCGTATCTGGCCAAGGTGTGGATTGCGCGCGCCTGCGCGCTATCGCCCGAAGACGACTACTTGCAGCGACTAAGCGGCGAAATCAATAACGACAGCGGCTGGTTCGGCGGCTGGCGCTTGCGGCGGCGCATGGAACAGGCCCGCCTGCGAGTGGATGGGCGCGGACGCGAGCTGACGTTTGGCCGCGGCGAAACGGACGTCTGAGACACTGCGGGGCTGTCTTAGCTGGCTGTCTCAGTTTGCTGTCTTGGTTTGATTGCCCACGCTCGCCGCGTCCCATTGCAGCATCAGCTGCGTGATCGCGGCGTCGAACACCGGGTAACGCACGCCGTCCCGCGCCGCGAGCGACACGCCCAACAGAAAGCTGTTGAACAAGGTGCCCAGCACTTTGGCGTCTGTGGTTGCGGCAAGCTCGCCGCTGGCGATCCCGCGCTCCACGCAGCGGATGAAGCCCGAATGCGTGCGCTGGCGCGATGCCGCCAAGGGCTTGGCGACGTCGGCATGTTCTGGGGTGGGCGCGCTCATGACGCCCAGCGCCACCATGCAGCCTTTAGGATGCGTGCGTTCGCACTGCATCTTCGCCGACCGGCGCAGCGCCAGTTCTATGCCGGCTTTGGGCGGGGTGTTGTCGTCCCACAGGCTGTCGTTCACGCGGGCGTAGGTGTCCAGATAGCGTTGAACGGCTTCGGCATACAGCGCCTCTTTCGACCCGAACGCCGCATAAAAACTGGGCGCTGAAATGCCGCCGCCAATGCCGGCCTTCAACTGGCTGAGCGACGTTGATTCATAGCCCTGTTCCCAAAATAAATGCATCGCCTGTTCGACCGCTTGATCGCGGTCAAACGCGCGCGGCCTGCCCATTTGCGCCATAGCAGTCTCTCTTTTTCGAATGCGACATCAATACTAATCGATACAAAAGTCGTTGACAACGCGAAAGCTGCGCGCCTACATTTATACCGATCGGTATATAACTAGCGACCCTCAATCGTGGCCCCCATGGCGCCCGTCCCCCGCGCCCGGCCCGCCGCAGATATCGATCCGGCACTCTCTACAAAAGGACTTTTGCGTGAATCACTCAACGACTTCAACCGGGCAGCCCGCGTCTGACCGCCTGCCTGTCTCCGGGCTGCTGGCGCTGGCCATGACCGGCTTTCTATGCATCGTCACCGAAACCCTGCCCGCGGGGCTGTTGCCCCAGATCAGCGCCGGGCTGGACGTCAGCCAGGCGCTGGCCGGGCAGACCGTCACTGCTTATGCGCTGGGCTCTTTACTGGCGGCCATTCCGCTCACGATCGCCACCCGCGGCTGGCGCCGCCGCAACGTGTTGCTGATGACGATCATCGGCTTTCTACTCTTCAATTCCGCCACGGCGCTGTCGACGAACTATGGGCTGACCCTGGTAGCGCGCTTCTTCGCGGGCATGGCGGCGGGGCTGGCCTGGAGCCTGCTGGCGGGCTACGCGCGGCGCATGGTCGCCCCCTGGCAACAAGGGCGGGCGATGGCGTTGGCGATGGTGGGCACACCGATCGCGCTGTCTCTGGGTGTGCCGCTAGGCACCTTGCTGGGCGCTACGGTGGGATGGCGCGTCGCGTTCTGGATCATGTCGGCGCTGACGCTCGCGCTGATCGTCTGGGTGCTGGCCAAGGTGCCTGATTACCCGGGGCAGTCCGCCCATGAACGCATGCCGCTGCGCCGGGTGTTCACGACGCCGGGCGTGCGGCCCGTGCTGGCGGTGGTGGTGGCATGGATGCTGGCGCACAACATTCTGTACACGTATATCGCGCCCTTTGTCGACCCTGCCGGCCTGTCTGAACGGGTGGACCTGGTGTTGCTGGTGTTTGGCACGGCGGCGCTTGCTGGCATCTGGATCACCGGCAGATTGGTCGACCGCCATTTGCGCGTGACGGTGCTGGCGAGCCTGGCCGCCTTCGCCGTCACGGCGCTGTTCTTCGCCCTGGCGCCTGCCAACCCCACCGTGATCTATCTGGGCGTGGCGGTCTGGGGCGTGAGCTTCGGCGGGGCCGCCACCTTGCTGCAAACCGCGTTGGCCGATGCGGCCGGCAGCGGCGCAGATGTGGCGCTGTCCATGAACGTGGTGGCGTGGAATGGCGCAATCGCCGGCGCCGGGGTGGCGGGCGGCATGCTGCTTGAGGCCTGGGGCGTTGGGGCCTTTCCGTGGGCGCTGGTCGTGCTGGTCGCCCTGGCGTTCGTCATGGCGTGGTCGGCGCACGCGCATGCGTTCCGGCCCGGATTACGGAGCTCGGGGCTGGCCGTGGTGGGGCATTGACGCCGCGCTACAGGGCGTAGGGGGTACGCCCGAGGGCTATTGCACCCGGGGCGGCCACGTCAATTTGCAGTTTGAAACGTTTCATCACCGGGCTGGCCGGCCGCCCTATGGCGACAACAGTACAATTCCCGCCACTCCTCGCTACAAAACCCCTTCCCCGCCGCCTCACCCATGTCCAACCTCATCGTCCACGGTGGCACGCCTTTGCGTGGCCGCGTCATTCCTTCGGCCAACAAGAACGCCGTGCTGCCGATCTTGTGCGCCACGCTGCTGACCGACCAGCCCCTGACGCTGCACGGCGTGCCGGACATTACCGATGTCCGCAAGATTCTCGACATCTTCCGCACGCTGGGCAGCGACGTGAAGCTGGACGAAACCACGCGCACGCTGAACCTGCATCACCGCCACACCACGTTCGACGCCACGTCGCACCGGCTGCCGGAAGAGATGCGTTCGTCGATCATGCTGGTGCCGCCGCTGCTGGCGCGCTTTGGCGTGGCGCGGCTGGAAGACAACGTGAAGGGTTGCACGCTGGGCGTGCGCGAGATTGATCCGCACGTGGACATCTTCCGCTCGTTCGGCGGCGAAGTGGAACGCGCCAGCGGTTCCCTGCTGGTGCGCAGCAGCGGCCCGCTGAAAGCGACGCACCACTGGCTGGACTACGCGTCGGTCACCACCACCGAGAACTTCGTGCTGTGCGCGGCGGCAGCCGTTGGCGAATCGTCGTTGACCAACGCTGCGTCCGAGCCGCACGTGCAGGAGTTCTGCCGCTTCATGGTGATGATGGGCGCGGATATCGACGGCATCGGCACGTCGCGCCTGACGGTGCGCGGCGGCGCCACGTTGACCGGCGGCGACTTCACTTTTGAAGAAGACTTCCACGAGATCACGACCTTTCTGGCGTTGGGCGCCATCACGGGCGGCGACGTCGTGGTGCGCAACCGCACGCCGGGCAACTTCCCGCTGATCGACCGCACGTTCGCCAAGTTCGGCGTGCAGATCGAGCACAAGGACGGCTGGTCGCGCGCGCTGCGTTCCGGCCCGCTGAAGGTGCAAACGCCCTTCACCAGCAATGTGCTGACCAAGGTCGAAGCCGCGCCGTGGCCGTACTTTCCCGTGGACCTGCTGCCGATTTTCATTGCGCTGGGCGTGTGCGCCGAGGGCAACGCGATGTTCTGGAACAAGGTCTATGACGGCGCGCTGGGCTGGACGGGCGAGCTGTCGAAGTTCGGCGCGCACGTGTTCTCGTCCGACCCGCACCGCGTGGTGACGTTTGGCGGCATGCCGCTCACGCCCGCCGTGGTCGAAAGCCCCTACATCATCCGCGTGGCGATCGCGCTGTTCATGGTGGCCAGCAGCATCAAGGGCCGCTCGGAAATCCGCAACGCCACGCCGATTCGCCGCGCCCATCCCCAGTTTGTGGAAAACCTGCGCAGCCTGGGCGTGCAGGTGGAATGGACCAGCGAAGAATAAGCCTGCGATAGCGCGCGGCAACCGGTGGCGGGCCTGCCACCGGATAGGCGCGCTTGGCCGCGGCTGCGGCGGGAACGCAACGGCTTACGCCTTGCCTGCCGCCCGCCCCAAAAATTCCAGCACAGCCACATACGAGCCTTCATTGCCCGCCGCATTCGCGGCCGGCGTGCCGCCCGCATCCAGCAGCAAGCCCGACATTGCATGCGGTTTGCTGATCAGCGTGGCCGGCAGGTAGGGGTAATGCACGTGGTGCCCCGCCCCCATGCAGACGTGATGAAACGTGGGCAGACCGTGCGCCTGGCGTTGGCGCATCACAATTTCGGAATACGCGGTGCTGGGCCAGAAGCCATCGTCTGACGCGCTGACCAGCATGACCGGACCCGGATAGTTTTCCACCGGAATCCGCGCGCGCTCGAACGCAGCGCTATCGCGCGTGGCGCTTAAGAACGCGTGCGTCTGCCGATACGGTGGCTCGGAGGCGTAGGCGGCTTCCCAATCAGCGCTGGCGTTGTTTTCCCACAGATGCGGCAAGGGTTCGCCGCCCTTTGTCCAAACCTGGGCATTGCGGCCGGTGCCGGGCGAACCGGCGCTGACAACGCCGTGCGTGACGGGTGACGGCACATAGGCCACCACCGCGCTGACCAGATCGGGATAGTGCGAGGCCACCAGCAGCGACGTTTCCCCGCCACGGCTGATGCCCGACAGCGCCACAAAGCCGTCGCGCGGCGCCAGCGTGTCGTGCGCCCAGCGCAGCGCGTGCTCGAAATATTCCAGCGGCATGTCGTTCAAGTACTTGGGCCGGCCTTCGTAATTGAAGATGGCCAGCGCCAGGCACTGGAAGCCGCGCGCGGCAAAGAGCGCGGCGCGCGGCGCGTTGACGCCGCCCGACGAGCCATTCATGTAGATCACGAGGGGATGCGGGCCGGGGCCGGCGGGCGTATAGAGCTCGCCCGACACCGTCATGCCCCCCACCGTTTCGCGGACTGCGCGGTGCGTGACGCCGTCTTCCAGAAAGTCTTGCACCAGCCGCGCCGACGCGTGGCGCACGCCATCGGTGGCCTCGATCTGGATCACCAGCGGCTCGGTGCGGTCGGGCGGGAACACCACGCGGCTCATGTCTTCGCAGACCATGGACCACACGATGCCCATGGCCGAGGGCTCGGCGTAGCTGCCCGACACGGGGCTGTCGCGCCCCAAGTCCAGGCTGCCATCGAAGCCGGCCACGAACACAGCCTGCGAGCGCCACGGCGCGCCGCACATTTGCATGCTGGCGGTAACGGTGATGAAGGCATAGGCCGGAAAGCCGTCGATGCGGATCTCGCGTGCGACGTCGATCAGGGCGAATTCGGGGGTGACGGTGATGCGGGCTTGTTCAGTCACGAGGTGTCCTTGAAGGTGTCCTTGACGGTGGCGTTAGGCTTTCAGATCGGTCTTGGGCACGCCATTGGCCTTGATGACCTGCGCCCACATGGCGGACTCATCGGCGATGACTTTGTCCAGATCGGCCGACGACGTGAATTCCACGGCCACGCCCTGCTCTGCGAATTGCTGGATCAGGCCGGGGTCGCTCGTGCCTTCGCGCACGGCGTTTTCCAGCACGGCCACCACGTTCGCGGGCATGGCGGCGGGGCCAGAGATCATCATGCGCGTATACAGCTCGAAGCCGTCGACGCCCGCTTCCTTCATGGTGGGCACGTCGGGCAGGCTGGACAGGCGTTTGTCGGCGGTCACGGCCAGCACCTGCAACTTGCCCGCCTTGACGTTGGGCAGCGCGGATGTGGGAAAGTCGAACGTGCTTTGCACCGTGCCGGCCATCAGGTCCAGCAGCGCGGGGCCGCTGCCTTTGTAGGGCACGTCCTGAAATTGCGTGCCCGTCTTGGATTGAAAGTGCAGCAGCGCCAGGTGATTGATGACGCCGCGCCCCGCGTGGGCGCAGGTGATGTCGCCCGGCTTCTTCTTGGCCAGCGCAATGAATTCCTGGACGTTCTTCACACCCAGGTCCGGGTGCACGATCAGCAGCATGGGCGACTTGCCCATCGACCCCAGCTGTTTGAAGTCAGACTGCTGGTACGGCAGATTGTTGTAGAGCAAGGGGTTCAGGATCATGCCGTTGGTGCCGGCAAAACCCAGCGTATAGCCATCGGGCTCTGCACGCGCCACCGCCACGGTGGCGATGATAGCCTGCCCGCCCGGGCGGTTTTCAACAACCACGTTCTGCTTGAGCGTCTTGCCCATGCGTTCGGCCAAGGCGCGCGCGGCGATGTCGGTCAGGCCGCCGGGGGCAAAGCCCACCAGCAGGCGCACGGGGCGCGTCGGAAAGGTGTTCTGCGCCCAGACCGGGCGCGAGCTCAGGGACATCAGGGGCAGCGCGGCAAGCGCACCCAGGGCGTGACGGCGGGACAATCGCATACGGCTCTCCGAGCAAGGGCAAAGGCACCAGCCCCGCGCGCGCCCAGGCAAGCGCCGCGTGGCAAGACGAGGAAACGGGGAAGGACGCACAGGCCGCCAGCCGAACAGCAGCGGTCACAATGGCCGTATGTTGTATGCAATACCGCCGATGGGCTATCTAGGGATATCCCGGTGCGCCAGGGGAGCCCCAGGCGTGTGATGCGCGTGGGGCGCGGTTAATTCCGCCGGGTGGTATTTGGTATGCGATCACTAGCGCGGGCGGGCCGCAGGTTCCGGCCATTGTTGCGGCACCACGCGCAGCTGGCTGGTGTCATAACCCAGCTCGCCAACCTTGGCGACCAGACGCGCGTAATCAGCTTCGGGCAGCGTGGGCGTGCGCGCCATGATCCACACGTAGTCACGCTTGGAGCGGCCAATGATGGTTTGCTGATAGGCGTCGTCCACGTAAGCGATGACGTATTCCGCCTGAATCGGCCAGATGAACTGCATGCCCCAGATGGCGTTGCCCGTGCCCGGCTGCACGGTGCCTACCGGGTGCATGGTTTCCACATCAGCGTCAAAGCTGCCGTGGCGGTAGCGGAAGGTGGTCTGGATGCGGCCGTCGGGCATCAAGGCGTAAGACTCCACCGCATTGAATGACTTGCGTTCGGGCCAGCTGGGAATGCCGGCAATCACATACCAGTCGCCCATGAAGCGCGGGATGTCGACCTGCGCCACGGGCGGCATCGGCGGCGGGCTGCTGCAACCGGCCAGCACGGCCGCCAATGCCAACGCAGAACTTCGGAAGATGTGGCGCATGGCATTCCTCTCTTATCAAGGCCGCGTAAAGCGGTAATGGGCGACCATCCATTGCCGCCCGCGTTCATAGCCGAACAGTTCGGCGCACGCCATCCAGAACATGCGCCAGCGCTGAAACCACAATGCCGCAAGCGCCGGGCCATAGGCGTGCTCCAGCACCTGCATGGCGGCGGCGCGGTTGGCGTCCTGGTTCGCCAGCCAGTGATTCGCCGTGCGTTCGTAATGGCTGCCGTCGATCAGCCAGCGCGCTTCGATGTGCAGATCGCGCTGGAACCACAGCAAGGTGTCCGCCGCAGGCATGATGCCGCCCGTGAAGAAGTGCCGGCCCAGCCAGTTGTCGGCGCCCTCGGTTTCGAACGGGTACATCAGGCTGCGGTGCGCAAAGATGTGTACGAACAGCTTGCCCGCGGGCCGCAGCCACGTGCCGATACGCGCCAGCAGGTCCTGATAGTTGCGCATGTGCTCGAACATTTCGACGGACACGCAGCGGTCGAACTCCGCGGGCGGCAGTTGCAGCGTGTTGACGTCGCAGGTGATGACCTCCACATTGCCCAGGCCGCGCAGCTGGCATTGCTGCTGGATGTGCTGGCGCTGAGATGCGGAATTGGACACGGCCGTGATGCGCGCATTCGGATAGCGTTCCGCCATCCACAGCGTCAGCGAGCCCCAGCCGCAGCCCAGCTCCAGAATGCGCTGGCCGTCGGCCAGTTCGGCGCGCATGCCGGTCAGCTCCAGCATGGCGGCTTCGGCCTGGTCCAGGGTTTCGCGGCCGGTGGCGTAGTAGCAGCCTGAATACTTCAAGCGCCCGCCCAGGCACAGCTTGAAAAAGTCGGCAGGCAATTCGTAGTGCTGGGCGTTGGCGTCGTCGGTATGGATGGCCAGCGGGCTATCCTGCAGCTCGTTCATCAAATGCTGATAGCGCCTTGCCTGCGCCGCCGGGCCGCCCGCCCTTTCGTCGCGCAGCCGGTCGGCGCACAGGCGCCGGATGCCCTGGCGCACCAGCGCATCGGGCACCCATCCGCGTTCGGCCCAGCCCAGCAAGCCCGGGGCAGGACGATCCGAGGGAAGTTGGACGTCGCTAAGAATGGCGGTGTTCATGATTTGCCCTTTGCATGGCGTGGCGGGGAGCCGGCGGCGGAGGCCGGTTTCGGAAACCAGGGGAACAGCATCGGCGTCGTGCGCTGATACTCGCGGTAGGCCTCGCCGCGCGTGCGCAGCGATTGCGCCTCGGTGTAGGGGATGCCGCTGATCCAGCGCAGAAAGATGAACATCACAACGGGCCCCACCCACGCCAGCCACGCGAAGCTGGCGCCCACGGCCAGCGCCACGTAGGTGAACCAGTGGAGCCATTCGAAGAAGTAATTGGGATGGCGGGACACGCGCCACAAGCCTACTTGGCACACGCGCCCGGCGTTGGCCGCGTCCGCGCGAAAGGCCGCCAGTTGCCGGTCAGCCAGCGATTCGCCAGCAACCGCCACAATCCAGATCAGCAGCCCCAGCCCCAACCACGGCGTCATGCCGGGGATCGGGTTGGCGGCAACCGCGATGAAGGGCAAGGTGAACAGCACGATCAAGCCGGCCTGCGCCAGAAAAAACAGCGCGAATTTGGTTTGGCTGCCGTTCCAGTGGGCGCGCAGCGCGCGGTAGCGGCCGTCTTCTTCGCCGTCCCGCACTCGGCGCCAGATATGCAGCGCCAGCCGGCCCGCCCACACGCCGCCTAGCACCGCCAGCAGCAGCCTTGGCATGACGGCGCCCGGCCCCGTCAGCGCAGTCAGCACCGCGCCCAGCCCAACACCCGCCGTCCACATCACATCGACAATGCCGGCATTGCGATGGCGGCGCTGCCACTGCCACCCGGCAGCCATCAGCACCACCCCCATCACCGCCACCATCAGAATCTGCATACCCGGGCTCATGTCGCGCCCCCTGTGATCGAAGCGGATGGCCTCCGCAAATTGCGTTCCCAACGCCGGGCCAGTCGGCAGAGCACCCACATCGCCAGCGCCCAGCCGATGGCCAGCCACGTCAGGCTGCGCCAGACGGGCGGCACAAACACCATCGCGCCCCACCCTCGCGCGGCGCCCCAATATGCCAGCGGCCCGCCAACAAGCCCCAACGCTGCGCCCAGCGCGGGGCGGTCGCGAAGGTAAGCCAGCGAATGATTGAAGGTCATGGCGAAGGCAGCCCAGAGCGCCAAGATCCAGATGGGTGCGCCCCCCATCGGCAAGGCGGGCCGTGGCGTGACGTACAGCGCCCAGCCGCTGGCGGCCAGCACACCGTCCAGCACCATGCCCAAGTACAGCGCCACGGCAACCAGCCGCAAGTCGGCGCGGCGGCTGTCGGACACCCAGGCCTGGATCAGCACAAAGCCCGCCGACAGCGCGACGCCCCACCACGGGTTGCCCCGGCTGGCGCCGATCACCGCGCCAAACCAGACGATCTGGTAGCCGATGAGGTTGGCCCAGAATGTCATGTGGACTCCCTCGCCTACCCGGCGGTCCAGCGCGCCGCGCCGGGCATGGCTGCGGGGCGCGCCAGCAGCAGATGCGATACGCCAATGGCGCGTTCGCGGAATCCGCCTTCGCAGTAGGCCAGGTAGAACTCCCACAGGCGGATGAAGCGTTCATCAAACCCCTGCGCCCGCACCGCGTCAAGCCGCGCCATGAAGCGCTGGCGCCACGCTTGCAGCGTGCGCGCGTAAGACAGGCCGAAGTCTTCCAGATGCACCAGGCTCAGGTCGCTGGCGCGCGTTTTGGCGTTAAGCATCGCCTGGATCGACGGCATGAAGCTGCCCGGGAAGATATGGCGCTTGATGAAGTCCACGGCTTTCAACGCCTGCGCGTAGCGATGGTCTTCGATGGTGATGGCCTGGATCAGCGCCACGCCCGCCGGCTTGAGCAGTTCACCCACTTTGGCGAAGTACGTGGGCAGATAAGCCGCGCCGATGGCCTCGATCATTTCTATCGAGACGAGCTTGTCGAACTGGCCATGCAGGTCGCGGTAGTCCTGTAGCAACACGTCCACCCGGAACTGCAACCCGGCGCGGCGGATGCGCTCAGAAGCCAGCGCATGCTGCTCGCGCGAAATCGTGGTGGTGGTGACGCGGCAACCGTAATGGCGCGCGGCATGCAGCGCAAAGCCGCCCCAGCCGGTACCGATTTCGACCACGTGATCACCCGGTTGCAAGTCCAGCTTGCGGCAAATCACATCCAGCTTGCGCGTGGACGCTTGCTCCAGCGTGTCGTCCTCTCCTTCCCACATGGCCGACGAGTACATCATGTCGTCTGACAGGAACAGCTGGAAGAACGCATTGCCCAGGTCGTAGTGCGCGGCGATGTTGCGGCGGCTGCCGGCGCGGGTGTTGCGGCGCAGCGCATGCAGCGCGCGCATGGCCAGGCCGCCCAGGCGCGCACTGCCGGTTTCCATGCTGTCCAGCCAATCGCGGTTGCGCACCAGCAGGCGGATCAGGCCGACCAGATCATCGCATTCCCAATGGCCGTCGCCATACGCCTCGCCGCCGCCCACGCTGCCATTGCTCGCCAGCGCCCGGTAAAAAGCCGGGTCGCGCACGCGCAAGTGCACGGGGCGGGTTTGGGTTTGGGTTTGGGTTTGGGTTTGGGTTTGGGTTTGGGCTGAGCCGCTGACGCCTGCCTGCATCTGGCCCATGGCGTCTTCGATGGTCAGCGATCCGCCTCGCAAACCGACTAAGCGGCTCTGCAAGTGTTGACGCAGCAGGCGGTCGGCAAACGACATCGGCGGCGCGGCGGGCTCGGGCGCATAGGGCTCGGAAGACGTAGAGGCAGAGTGCGGCGTCATAGTGGGCTTCTCTCGGCGAATCTGGCAGGGACACTGCCATATACGAACCCCGATGCCCGTCAGATGCCTAGGGAAAACCCTAGATCAAACCGTGCGATTGCCGGTCAGCCAACACAAGGTGGCGACCAGGTCGTCTTGCCACGTGTAATGCATCCACACCGCCGTCCCTGCCTCCCAGCCGCCCGGCCCCCAGCTGCGCGTCAGGGTCAGCTGCAAACGGGTGGGCGTGATCGACGTCAATTCCGCGCCATCAAAATCCTGGAATGTGCGCACCAGCGGATGCAGCGCCTTGTAGAGCGATTCCTTGGCGGAGAACAACAGCGTTAGCGCGCTGCGGCGTTCGAAGTAAGGGCTGGCGCGGGCCAATTCGGCGGTGTTCGCGATCAAGGGCATGACCTCGGTCATGACGCGCGGGCTGACCCGTTCCTGGATATCGAATCCCAGCGCCACGCAATGGCGGGACGCCGCCACCGCCGCAGCCGCCCATGCCGTGCTGTGGCTGATGCTGCCGTGCCAGCCTGCCGGCCACACGGGCAGCTTGTCTTCGCCGCGCTGCACGTAGCCGATGCGCCCGGCGCCGGCGGCTTCCAGGGCGCGCGCCGCGCACACTCTGCCCGCCAGGAATTCGCCGCGCCGTTTGGCGCCCATGGGCTGCATGTCGGCTTCCAGACGCCGGGCGTCGGCATCGGTACGCGCAATATCGCTTGCCTGTGCTTGTGCAATCGGTATCAGCGCCATCGAGATCCAGTCTGGTGCATCCAACGCCAAGCGCATGTCTTGCGGCACGACTTACCCCTCTATGCTGGTCAACACGACCCGTGGCCGCAAATAATGCCCGATTGCGGCGAGCCTTGCATCAGCCCCGGGGAAGTGGGCGGAATGGAACGCCCAAGATCAGGGCTGGGAATGGGCGGCCGCGGCCTTCGCGGGGGGCTGGGAATGGCCGGCTGCGGCCTGCGCGGGGGGCTGGCCCGCCCGGGCCGTCTGCCAGACAAAGGCCGCCAGGTCGTCCAGCACCGGCGCGCGCCAGCGCAGCGGACGCGCCAAGGCGCCCGCCAGCAGCGCATGGCCCAGCCGGTCATAACGCACAACACTGACCGGCGCGTGCGCCGCCTGCAACGCCGCCGCCAGGCTTTCCGTGTTGAGCGCGGGGTCGACCGTGGTGTCGGCCATGCCCACCATCAGCAAGGCGGGCGGCGCGGCGGCGCTGACGTGCGCAATCGGTTGGGAATCCGCCGGCGTGCCGGGGAAATGGAAGACGGGTTTCAGGCTGCGCGCCACGATGGGCAGAAAGTTGTAGGGGCCGGCCATGCCGATCCAGCCGCGCAGCATGGCGGGTGACGCGTCAAAGCGCGCCAGCCAGCGCGCGTCCAACGCCACCATGGCCGCGTTGTAGCCACCCGCGCTATGCCCGGCTACGAAGACTTCGGCCGGGTCGCCACCGTAGCGTGCGATGTGATGCAAGGTCCAGGCGACGGCGCGCGCGGAATCGTCCACGAAGTCCGGGTATGACACGTCGGGGTAAAGCCGGTAGTCGGCGATAACGGCCATGATGCCGCGCGAGGCCAGCGCGTCGCCCACGAACTTGTAGTCGGCACGCGAACCGCTGCGCCAGCTGCCGCCGTAAAAGAACACCACCACGGGCGGGCGATCGACGCCAGGCGGCGCGTAGATGTCCAACTGCTGGCGGGGGCTATCACCGTAGGCCACGCCTGACACGACGCGGCTGGCGTCTTCAGGCACCGCGCCATTCAGCACGGCCAGCGGCGAACACGCCGCCAGCCCCAGCACCAGAACCGAGGCCAGCACGGCAAGGATCAGCGCGCTACGCATCGGCGTGCCTGAACGAAGGAACCACGGGGCGGCAAGGTCGTCTCCTTGTGAAGAACATGGGGCATGGGGCCAGTAGTCTGTGGCCCCATGCCCCATATACGAAGACGGCAAGGATTTGGATGCGGGCAGGCGGCCGGCTACACCGGCTACGCCTTGGTCATCAGCCTCTTCCAGCCTTCCAGACCCAGCTTTTTCATCGTGTCGATGTTCTTTTCATAGATGTCCGCCGCGTCCGGGAACGATTCCACCGCCCGGTCGATGCTGTCTTCGCGCAGCAGATGCAGAATCGGGTACGGCGAACGGTTCGTGTAGTTCTCGATGTCGTCCGGCTGCGTGTCCGCAAACTGGAACTGCGGGTGGAAGGTGGCCACTTGCAGCTCGCCCACCAGCCGCATGCGCTTGAGCAGGCGGTCGGACAGCTCTTCGAAATCGTTGAAATCCAGGAAGTCGTCCAGCGCGTCGGGCAAGATCAGCAAGGTGGTGTCGATCTGCTCGGGGTCGGCCTCGGCCAGCAGCGCCAGCTCGTCCTGCAAGTCGGTCAGGACGCCCTCGGCGTCGGTGGCGTCGCTGACCGCAAAGCGGATCTGGTCCTTGACCTGAACCGCTTTGGCGAACGGGCAAAGGTTCAGGCCGATGACGGCCTGAGTCAGCCAGTGGCGGGTTTCAGCCACCACATTGGCGTAAGCGTCAGAAGTCGAAATCATGCCGGAATGGCCGCCATGGTCTGGGCGACGGCAGCCGTCAGCTTCTTGCCATACGGCACGTGCAGGAATTCATTGGGGCCGTGGGCGTTGGACTTGGGGCCCAACACGCCGCACACCATGAACTGCGCCTTGGGGAAGCCCTTTTGCAGAATGCTCATCAGCGGAATCGTGCCGCCCTGGCCGATATAGCCGCAAGGCTGGCCGTAGTACTGCTGCGAGGCGGCGTCCAGCGCCTGGGTCAGCCACGGCACGGCGGCCGGCGCGTTCCAGCCGGTGGCGGCGCCTTCATTGGCCTTGAAGATCACCTTGGCGTTGTAGGGCGCATCGGCTTCCAGCAGTGCCTTGATCTCTTGCGACGCAGCCACGGCGTCCACCAGCGGCGGCAGGCGCAGCGACAGCTTGAACGCGGTGCGCGGGCGCAGCACGTTGCCGGCGCTGGACAGCGGCGGCAGGCCTTCGGCGCCGGTCACCGACAAGGTCGGGCGCCAGGTGCGGTTCAACAGGGCTTGTTCGGGCTCGGTCGTCATTGGCAGCACAAAGCCGCCTTCGGCGCCGCAGCTCCAGGGGAAACGGCGCCACACTTCGTCGCCCAGGATGCGGGCGGTGGCGGACACCTGTTCCACGCGGTCAGCGGGAATTTCGCAATGCAGGCTTTGCGGCAGCAGACGGCCGGTGCCGCTGTCTTCCAGGCGGTCCAGCAGATGGCGCAAGATGCGGAACGACGACGGCACGACGCCGCTGGAGTCACCCGAGTGCACGCCTTCGTCCAGCACCTGCACTTCCAGCGTGCCGGACACCATGCCGCGCAGCGACGTGGTCATCCAGAGCTGGTCGTAGTTGCCGGCGCCCGAATCCAGGCACACGACCAGGGCGACGTTGCCCAGGCGGTCGCGCAGCGCGTCTACGTAAGGCAGCAAGTCGTAGCTGCCGGACTCTTCACAGGTTTCGACGATGCCCACGCAACGCGGGCGCGGAATGCCTTGCTTGTCCAACGCCATGATGGCGGTCAAGGACGCATACACGGCGTAGCCGTCGTCTGCGCCGCCACGGCCATAGAGCTTGCCGTCTTCGTACTTCGGGGTCCACGGGCCCAGGCCCGCGCGCCAGCCCGAAAATTCCGGTTGCTTGTCCAGGTGGCCGTACAGCAGCACGGTGTCGCCGTTGTCGCTGCGGGTAGCCGGCGCGTCAAAGAAGATGACGGGCGTGCGGCCCGGCAGGCGCACCACTTCCAGTTTCAGGCCCGATACTTTCTGCGCTTCCACCCACTGCGCGGCATCACGCACCACGCGTTCAATGAACGCGTTCTTTTCCCAGTCGGCGTCAAAGGCCGGGCTCTTGGCGGGAATGGCGATGTAGTCGGTCAGTGCGGGGATGATCTCGTTGTCCC
Organism: Achromobacter sp. 01N37; assembly: GCF_056399725.1. Taxonomy (NCBI): domain Bacteria; kingdom Pseudomonadati; phylum Pseudomonadota; class Betaproteobacteria; order Burkholderiales; family Alcaligenaceae; genus Achromobacter; species Achromobacter sp. 01N37. The sequence goes on along the minus strand of NZ_JBFTRX010000001.1, from coordinate 336,682 downwards.
ATTTGTCGTCGACAAATTCCTGGAGCGCTTTCGGGTCCAGGGTGGGCGGCAGTGCGTCTTCGGGGATACGTGCGTTCATGGCGCTGGAATCCTGTGTGCGGGTGTGCGGGTATGGGGTAATTCGCTATTTTATGCCTGAATGGTTATGGCTGAACGGCGCCGCTATCGGGCCGCGTAGGCTTCGATCCGGGTCCAGACCTGGCGGGCCAGCAATTTGGCGTTGTCCACCGACTGATACAGCCGAATCTCCATATGGATGTCGTTACGCGCGCTGTCGGCCCGCACCAGCTTGCCTGCGCGCAAGTCGGCCTCGATCAGCGTGTGCGGCAGCCAGGCCAGGCCAAAGCCCTGGCGCGCCATGGCGTGCAGCGCGTCGGCCAGGTCTGATTCATACAACGTCTGCAATTGCGGCACCACGCAAAGCCCGCGCAGGCGATCGTGCAGGATGCGGCCTAGCGACATGCTGTCGGCATAGGCCAGGAACGGCACGGCCGGGTCCGACGCCAGCTTGGGCACGGCATAGCGGGGGTGGCGGCCGCCCTCCGACACGGGCGCACTGACCGCAACCAGTTTGTCGGCGCCCACGCGCCGGCAGCGGTAGCCGGGGTTATCAATCTTGGCGTACAGCGGCTCGTGCGCATGGCATAGCAGGAAGTCGACCTCGCCATCCGCCAGCATGTCCACGCCGTAGTTCAGCGTGGTGGTGATGACCTTCAGCTGGAACGCCGGCATGCCCTGCTGCACGCTGGCCATCAGCCCGGGCAGCACCGAATGCGCCAACGTCTTGCCCGACGCGATGATGATCTTGCGGTTGCGTTCCTGCTCGGGCTTTTGCAGCGCCAGCCGGGTGTCGCGCAGGATGTCCAGCACGTCGATGGCGGCGGCCAGCATGCTGCGCCCGGCCGCGTTCAGCGTGGTGGCCTGATGGCCGCGTTCCACCAGCGCCACGCCCGCCCATTCCTCAAGCGCCTTGATGCGGCGGCCGAACGCCGGGTGCGTCACGCTACGCGCCTCGGCCGCCTGGAACATGTTGCGCGATTTCGATAGCGCGACGAAGTCTTCCAGCCATTTGGTGTCCATCTGTCTCTCTCATCCCTGCCCGCTTGTCCGGGGCGGGATCGGTATTCATGGGCTGTGCCGATTCGGCACAGCGGATGCTCATTTTGCACAACCCAGAAACAATTGGCAACTAACATCCCGGCATCGACTTCTGGAAAACCCTGATGCCCGACGCCCCTGTTTTGCTCAAATCCATCCGCAGCCACTTTCTGGGCGGCGCCGAGGCTGTCGCCGGCGGTGTGCCGATGCAGCAACAGCAAGTGGTGGACAACGCGTCGGCCCGCCTGGTCGACATGAACGGCGGCTACAGCGTCGGTCAGTTGTACGTGCAGGAATACCGGCTGGCCCAGCCGCGCCACCCCTACCCCATCCTGCTTTGGCACGGCGGCGGCATGACGGGCGCGCAGTGGGAAAGCACGCCCGATGGCCGCGAGGGCTGGCTGTGGCGCTTGCTGCAAGCGGGCTATGACGTGTTTGTGTCCGACGCGCCCGAACGGGGCCGCGCGTCGTGGGCGATGTATCCGCAGGTCTATGACAGCGCGCCCATCTTCCGGTCCAAGGAAGAAGCGTGGCGGCTGTTTCGCATCGGCCCGGCCGACGGCTATGCGCCCGCGGGCCAGCCCCGCCACGCCTACCCCGCGCAGCAATTTCCCACCGACGCCTTCGATACGTTCTCCAAGCAATTCGTGCCGCGCTGGCTGACTCACGGCGACATGGCGCTGGACGCCTACCGCCAATTGCTGGACCTGGCCGGCCCCTGCATTGTCATCGGACACAGCCAGGGCGGCGGCTTCGCCACCCTGCTCGCCCAGGAATACGCGGCCACCGTGCGCGCGGTGGTCGCCGTCGAACCGACGGGCACGCCCGCCACGGCTTGCTGTCAGTTGCCCCCGCAACTGCTGGTCTGGGGCGATCACTTTGGCGCGGACGACACCTGGCAGCGCTACCGCGCCCAGACGGACGCCTACTGGAACGCCCTGCGCACGGCCGGCCAACGCGCCGATGTGCTGGACCTGCCCGCCGCCGGCATCGCCGGCAATTCCCATTTCTGCATGCTGGACCGCAACAGCGACCAGATAGCCGGATTGATCGTCGATTGGCTGAACCGCAGCCTCGACTAACCTTCGCCTGGAGACACAGATGAATTTCAAGAAATCCACCCTTGCCCTGGCGCTGCTGACCGGCGCTACGCTGGCCGCCGGCGCCGCTTCGGCGCAGCAAGCCGCCGACTACCCCGCGAAGCCCCTGCGCCTGATCGTGCCGTTCGCCCCGGGTGGCACGGCCGACATCATCGGCCGCGTGTTCGCCGCCCAACTGGGCACCGAGCTGGGCGCCACCGTCGTCGTGGAAAACAAGGCGGGCGCAGGCGGCTCGATTGGCACGCGCTACGTGGCCGACTCCGCACCCGACGGCTACATCCTGCTGCTGGCGTCCTCCAGCACCCACGGCACCAACCCGGCCGTGTACAAGACGTTGACGTATGACGCCGTGCAAGACTTCACCGCCATCACGCAACTGGTCACCGTGCCGGGCGTGCTGAGCGTCACCAAAGACTTCCCGGCCAGCGACCTGAACGCGCTGATCGCGGCGTCCAAGGCCAACCCGGACAAGTACACCTACGCCTCGTCGGGCGCGGGCGGCCTGGGCAACCTGGCCATGGAACTGATGAAGTCGATGACGGGTTCCAAGCTCATGCACATCGCCTACCGTGGCGCGGGCCCGGCCTTCACCGACGTGATCAGCGGCCAGGTGTCGATGATCTGGGAACCGGTGCCGGCCTCGCTGCCCTACATCAAGGGCGGCCAGATTCGTCCCATCGCCATCGCCGCCGACACGCGTTCGCCGGAACTGCCCGACACGCCGACCTTCAAGGAAGCCGGCCTCCCGCGCTACGAAGCCAACGCCTGGAACGGCCTGCTGGCGCCCAAGGGCCTGCCGGAAGACGTGAAGAAGAAGCTGCACGACGCTTCCGTGAAGGCGCTGAACACGCCCGAAGTGAAGGCCAAGATGGCCAGCCTGGGCGGCACCGTGGTCGCCGGCACGTCGGATGAATTCCAGCAAGTGATCGCAAGCGACGTGAAGAAGTGGAAGAACGTGGCGGCCGACGCCAAGATCCAACTGGATCAGTAAGCAGCAAAACGCCCCGGGCAAGCACGGCTTCCCCGGGGCGATGACGATGGCTGTAGCCAGATACGGCTGTGGCTTGCGTCAGCCGATGCTTGCGTCAGCCGATGCCTGCGTCAGCCGCCGCTGAATTCGGCTATTGCTTCAGGCCGATAACGGCCGGTGCCTGAAAGCTTAAGCGCCGATCAGCGCCGCCTGCGCGCCCCGGCCCAGCGCCGGCGCATCGGCGTCAATCACCTGCCCGCCCGCCTGCAACTTGAACACGGCCACCGCTTCGCGCAAACGTTGCGCCTGGGATTCCAGCGACGCGGCGCTTGCCGCGGCCTGTTCAACCAGCGCGGCGTTTTGCTGCGTCACGCTGTCCATCTGCGACACCGCCTGATTCACCTGCTGAATCCCCTGCGACTGCTCTTCGGACGCGCTGGAAATCTCGTTGATGATGTCCGTCACGCGGCGCACCGACGTCACGATCTCTTCCATCGTCGCGCCCGCGGCTTCCACCTGATCCGACCCGATCGACACCTTCTGCACGGAATCGTCGATCAAGCCCTTGATTTCCTTGGCCGCCTGGCCGCTGCGCTGCGCCAGGGCGCGCACTTCGCTGGCCACCACCGCAAAGCCCTTGCCCTGCTCGCCTGCACGCGCGGCTTCTACTGCGGCGTTCAGTGCCAGGATGTTGGTCTGGAACGCGATGCCGTCGATCACACCCACGATATCGGCGATGCGCTTGGAGCTGTCGGCAATGCCGCGCATCGTGCCCACCACGTCGCCCACGGCCTTGCCGCCGCGCGTGGCCACTTCGGACGCCACCGTCGCCAATTGCGAGGCGCTGCGCGAACTGTCGGCGTTGTTCTTCACGGTGGACGACAGCTCGTCCATGCTGGCGGCCGTTTCCTCAAGGGAAGCTGCCTGCTGCTCGGTACGCGAAGACAAGTCGATGTTGCCAGCCGCGATCTCGCGCGAACCGGTGTGGATTTCTTCCACGCCCAGGCGAACGGCCGACACGGTGCGCGCCAGGCTGTCCTGCATGCGCTTGACGGCGGCGTACAGCACGCCGATTTCGTTGTCGCCGCGTTGTTCGATGCGGTTACTCAAGTCGCCACCCGCGATGCGGTCAAACAAACGGCCCGCGTCATGCAAGGGGCGGAAAACGGAGCGGGCGAAGATCGCGTACAGGCTCACCACCAGCACCGCCACCACCACCAGCAAACAGACCAGCAGCACAATCGCGCCGTTGATGCGCGTGGATGCCTCGCGCGCCACGCGTTGGCCGATTTCGTCCGCGTAGTCCACATACTTCTGGATGGCTTGCGTGAAGGCGATGCCCAGCGGCGTGACCTTCTCCAGGTTCAGGCGGCTGGCGTCTTGGGGCTTGCCGGCGCGAATGGCCGCCACCATCGGCGCGATGGCGTCGCGCTGGTAGACGTCATAGGCGGCCAACGCGGCGTCGAACAAGGGCTTACCTACTTCCGACACTTCGGGTTGCTTGCGCGCCATATCAATCAAGTCAGACGCTTTTTTCGTGTAGCCGTCCAGACGCTGCATGCTCGGCAGGCTGTCGATGCTCTTGCCTTCGATCAGCGCGCTCTGGGCGGCCAGCAAGACGAGACGTGCGCGCAGCAGTTCGGCAGCCGCGCCGTCCACGGCATTGGCGCGCACCAGGTTCGTGTCCAGCAAGACTTCAATGGACGTGCGGTTGGACGTGAGTTGCTGATAGACGGCCACGCCGGTGACCAGGAAAAGGCCAAAAAAGACGGCCAGGGCGGTCGTCAAAATGGCGCGGATACTTAAATTCTTGAACATATAGGGTCACTCCGGTTTGCATAACGCTCCCCGGGTTAACGACAGGCTGCAATGAAAAGTTAAATATCTCATTGGGTTACAGCGGGCTGACAGCCGCTGGCAGCCTCTGACCGCCTCTGACCGCCTCTGACCACCTCTCTGACCACCTCTGACCACCTCTGACCGCCTCTGTCCGCCCCTGACCGCCCCTGACCGCCCTTTGCCCAGTCAGCGCAGCGGCATGTGGCGCTGCGTATACCCCAGCCCGGTAGCGGCGTCATGCGGAATCACGGGCATCGCCGCATTCCATTGCAGCCAGTCGCGCCGCATGTCCGCCAGCCTGCCGGGATCATGCGTGGCCTGATTGGCGCGTTCGCGCTCATCGCGCGACAAGTCGAACAAGTACGAGTAGCCATCCACCTGCAAATACTTCCAGTCGCCCTGCCGGCTGGCGCGCTGGCCGCGGTGCTTGGTGCGCCAATACAGCTTGCGTTCGAACTCCGGCTTGCCATGCAAAACGCCCAACATCGACACGCCGTCCAGCGGAAAGTCCTCGTGCGGCGCCACGCCCGCCGCGTCCAGCACCGTAGCGGTCCAATCCATGGTCATGCACTGTTGACGGCTGATGCGGCCGGGCGCGATCACGGCGGGCCAGTGCGCAATCCACGGCACGCGGATGCCGCCTTCGGTCAGGTCCATCTTGCCGCCCATCAAGGGCCAGCTGTCGGCAAAGCGGTCGCCGCCGTTGCCGCTAGTGAAGATGATCAGAGTGTTATCCAGCAGCCCGTTGCGCGCCAGCGCCTGGCGCACGCGTCCCACGCCTTCATCCATGTGATGAATCATGCTGCGATAGGTATGCACGCTGCCGCCATTCAAGTCGAGCAGATTGGGCGCCACCTGATAGGCGCGCGCTTCATCGCCGCGCGCTTCCCACGGCGATTGCGGCGCCGTGTAGTGCAGGCTAAGAAAGAGCGGCGTGCGCGCTTGGGCCGCGTGGTCGATGGTTTGCACCGCGCGCTCGGTCAGCAGATCGGTCAGGTAGCCGGTGGCATTGGCCGCACGCAGGTTCTGCCACAAGTCGTACTGGCCATGCTGGTCGCGATGGCTGAAGTAGTCCACGGTGCCAGACAGCGAGCCGTAGAAGTCTTGATACCCCGATCGCAACGGGCCGAAATGTGGCGGGTAACCCAAGTGCCATTTTCCGACCAGCGACGTCGCGTAGCCCGCCGCGCGCAACAACGACGCCAGCGTAGGATGCGCCGGCGGCAGGCCCAACATGTCACTGCCGCGCGCGCTGCCGTTCAAAGGTTCTTCGGCCGCGCCACGCAGCCGGTATTGGTAGCGCCCCGTCATCAATGCAAAGCGCGTGGGCGATCCCACGGGCGCATTGGCATAGCCCTGCGTGAAGCGAATGCCGCTTGCAGCCAAGGCATCCAGTTCAGGCGACACATCGCCGAAATCCGCGGGCCGGCCGCCATAGCAACCCAGGTCTGCGGAGCCTAAATCGTCCGCCACGATGAAGACTACGTTTGGCCGTTCCGCCACGTTCTCAGTGCGCATGCTTGCCTCCTTCGTGTGAATGAACTACGGTCACTGAGCACTCTAGATGCGAGCAAGCGGGGACGCTAATAGCAAGATCGACCGAGTAATAACGGGGAGGCATCAACATGAAGTTGCAGCAAGTGTTCGACTTTCTGGCGGTCACGCAACATGGCAGCGTGCACGCGGCAGCCCGCGCGACCGGGCAAACTCAACCGGCAATGACCAAATCCCTGCGACGGCTGGAACGCACACTGGGATTACCGTTGTTCGACAGGCACGCCAAAGGCATGCGGCCCAACGACTACGGCAAACGTTTTCTTCCTCATGCGCAGCATTTGGTTCACGAGACCAAACGCGCGCGCGACACCATGTCGCAAATGCGCGGCGAGCGCATGGGCACGGTGCAATATGGCATCTCGGCGGCGGCATCGGTGTTGCTGGCGCCGTCCGCCATTCAGCGCTTTCGGCAGGTCTACCCCGAAGTCGAGCTCAGTTGCCGCAGCGGGCTTTACCACACGCTGACGCCGTTGCTGCGCGACGGCCAACTCGACTTCGCCATCTGCCCCGTGAATGCAGAGAATGCGGACTCACAGTTGAAGGTGCGCTCGCTGATCGACAGTCCGCTGGTGGTGGCGGCGCGCCGCGATCATCCTTTGCGGCAAGCGCGCACGATGTATGAATTGCAAGACGTGGTGTTCACCGTTGCAGGGCCGCCCGGCCAGCCAGGTGCAGCGGTCTACAAGGTATTTGACGACGCCGGGCTCGGCGCGCCGCGCGTGGACATGTACACGGATGGCCTGATCGACGCGGCAGCGTTGGTGGCCAACAGTGATCGCATGGCGCTGTTGCCCACCGCGCTGATCACAACCGGCATGCTGCGCGAACAGCTTGAAATTGTGCCCGTGTCCGAACCCTTGCCCAGCTATGCCATCGGCTTGTTCCAACGCAGCGCACATCCGCTGACGCCGGCCGCCGAAGAACTGGCGACGCAGTTCGAGCGCGAAGCCACGTACTTTCGCAACGGCGCCTCATAACCGCAAGGCCTAGCGCGTTTTTCGCTTGCTCTCGCGTGACAATGCCTGCCGCTTCGGCAGGCATTGTTGCTTCTGGCTTGTTGCTTCTGGCTTGTTGATTCTGGCTTATTGCTTCTGGCCGTGTCACTTCAGGCACGTTGCTTCAGGCAAGTTGCCTCAGGCCGCAGAATGGCGAGCCGCCCGGCAGGTCCAGGCCAACGCCGCTGCCCACACCGCCTGCAATGCTGCCCACGCATAAAACACCGGCGCCAGCACCACCGACATCGCAATGCTGAACCACAGCCAGGCGAACACGCCCCATGCCCAGCGGATACGGTGCGCGGGCGAGCGCCGCAGCAACATCCACGCAGCCGCGGCAGCAAATGCGCCGGGCGACAACGCCATGTGCAACATGCCTCGGGCAAGCGCCACGCCGTGGCTATCGCCAGCAGCAATAAACCCGCCTTGGATTTTTCCGAAAGACAGTGCCATCACGGCCACATAAAACGCGTAGATCAGCGGAACCAGGATAAGCAAAACGGTTCCGATGACATCGTGCAGCTTATTCAGCTTCATGACGATTCCCCCTATGAATGCAGGATTCCGCCAATGCGGGCTGCCCTCATCCTACTTGCGGAACCGGCGCGTGGCCAATCGTGGCCCGGCCAATCCGAACTCGCAAAAAAAGAACGGGCGCAAGGCCCGTTCTTTATGCTTCCGATGCACCGCGCAAGCGGCAACCAGAACGCAAGCGTGTTATCGCTGTAGCTTTACTTCAACCAGGCGCGCGCGTTGCGGAAGATGCGCATCCACGGGCTGTACGCGCCACCCGTGTCGGCATTGCCCCACGTCTCGGGCGCCCACGACATCATGACGTTGCGGGTCACGCGTTCCGGGTGCGGCATCATGACCGTGAAGCGGCCATCGGCGGTGGTGACGGACGTCAGGCCGCCCGGGCTGCCGTTCGGGTTGAACGGGTAGGCCTCGGTGGCTTGGCCACGGTTGTCGATGTAGCGCGCGGCGGTGAGCACGCGGCTGGCGTCGCCCTGCTGCGAGAAGTCGGCAAAGCCTTCACCGTGCGCCACGGCGACGGGAATGCGAGCGCCTTCCATGCCAGCGAAGAAGATGGACGGCGACTTCGCCAATTCCACCATCGACAGACGCGCTTCGTACTTTTCCGACTGGTTGCGCGTGAAGCGCGGCCAGTGCTCGGCGCCCGGAATCATCGGGGCCAACGCAGCCATCATCTGGCAGCCGTTGCACACGCCCAGCGCGAACGTATCGGGACGCGCGAAGTAGGCGGCGAACTGATCCGACAGCTTGCTGTTGAAGCGGATGGTGCGCGCCCAGCCTTCGCCTGCGCCCAGCACGTCGCCGTAGCTGAAGCCGCCCACGGCCACCAGGCCTTGCATCTGCGCCAGGTCCACGCGGCCGGCCAAGAGGTCGGTCATGTGGACGTCGATGGCTTCAAAGCCCGAGGTATCAAACGCCCAGGCCATTTCGACCTGGCTGTTGCAACCCTGCTCGCGCAGGATGGCCACGCGCGGACGCTTGCCGGTGTTGATGAAGGGCGCGGCGATGTTCTCTTGCGGGTCGAAGGACACGTTCGGGCTCATGCCCGGATCGGTCGTGTCGTTCCAGACGTCAAGTTCCGCTTGCGCGCACGCCGGGTTGTCGCGGCGCGACATGATGCGGTAAGACACTTCGCTCCAGGCGCGGCCGAGTTCAGCGCGCGGCTGGCCCCAGACCTTCTTGCCGTCGCGATAGAACTCGACTTCATCGGCGCCATTCAGGCCGCCGATCACGTGCGAGTGGGCCGACAGGCCAGCGCCACGCAGCACTTGCATGACGGCGTCGCGTTGCGATGCCGGCACTTGAATGACGGCGCCCGCTTCTTCCGAGAACAGCGCCTTGAGCGTCAGTTCTTCGCGCTGCACCTTCACTTGATCCGGGCGGATCTTGTAGTCGCCCCAATCCGCCGATTGCGGATCGAACGTCAGCATGTCCAGGTTCACCGAGATACCGGTGCGGCCGGCGAAGGCCATTTCGGTCAGCGTGGCGAACAGGCCGCCGTCAGAACGGTCGTGGTAGGCCAGGATGGTGCCGGCTTCGGCCAGCGTGCGGATCGTGATGAAGAACGCGCGCAGCTCTTGCGGCGCGTCGATGTCCGGCACGGTTTCGCCGACCTGGTTGTACGTCTGCGCCAGAATCGAGCCACCCATGCGGTGACGGCCACGGCCCAGATCGATCAGGATCAGCACGCTGTCACCGGCGTCGGTGCGCAACTGCGGCGTGAGGCTGGCGCGCACGTCGGCAACGGGTGCAAACGCCGTGACCACCAGCGACACCGGCGCCACCACCTGGCGCTGTTCGCCGTCCTGTTCCCAGGACGTCTTCATGGACAGCGAATCCTTGCCCACGGGAATGGACAGGCCGGTCGCCTGGCACAGCTCGCTGACGGCGGACACGGTGTCATACAGCGCGGCGTCCTGGCCGTCGACGCCGCAAGCCGCCATCCAGTTGGCGGACAGCTTGATGTCTTCCAGGCGCGCCACGTCGGCGGCGGCCAGGTTGGTCAGCGCTTCGGCCACGGCCATGCGGCCGGACGCCGGAGCGTCGAGCATGGCGATGGGGGTGCGTTCACCCATCGACATCGCTTCGCCGCGGAAGCCTTCGTAGTCGGCCAAGGTAACCGCGCAGTCAGCCACCGGCACTTGCCACGGGCCCACCATCTGGTCACGGCTGGACAGCCCGCCCACGGTGCGGTCACCGATGGTGATCAGGAACGACTTGTTGGCGACCGTCGGGTGACGCAGCACGCGGTAAGCGGCTTCGGTCAGGTCGATGCCGGCAAGGTCCAGCGGCGCGGACACGCCAGGCAGGCGGCGCACGTCGCGCGTCATGCGCGGCGGCTTGCCCAGGATGACGTCGATCGGCACGTCCACGGGGCGCACTTCGGCGTCGCCTTGCGGGCGAATGGTGTCCAGGCCGGGCAAGCCCTCGCCGTCCACCACGCGCAGTTGGCGTTCTTCAGTGGCCACACCCACCACCGCGTACGGGCAGCGTTCGCGGCGGGCGATGGCGTCAAAGCGTTCCAAGTCTTTCGGCAGAATCGACAGAACATAGCGTTCCTGCGATTCGTTGCTCCAGATTTCAGCGGGCGACAAGCCCGACTCTTCCAGCGGCACACGCTTCAGATCAAAGATGGCGCCACGGCCGGCGTCGTTGACCAATTCCGGGAAGGCATTGGACAAACCGCCCGCACCCACGTCGTGGATGGCGATGATGGGGTTGTTCTCGGCCTGCTGCCAGCAGCGGTCGATAACTTCCTGGGCACGGCGTTCGATTTCCGGGTTGCCGCGCTGGACGGAATCAAAGTCCAGTTCGGCCGAGTTGCTGCCCATGCTGATGCTGGAGGCGGCGCCGCCGCCCATGCCAATACGGAAGCCCGGGCCACCCAGCTGAATCAGCAGCGCGCCAGGGGGAATCACGTCTTTGTGGGTCAGGCCCGCGTCGATGCTGCCCAGGCCGCCCGCGATCATGATGGGCTTGTGATAGCCCCAGCGCGTGCCGCCAGCGGTCTGCTCGAACGAGCGGAAGTAGCCCAGGAGGTTGGGCCGGCCAAATTCGTTGTTGAACGCCGCGCCGCCGATGGGGCCGTCGATCATGATGGACAGCGGCGAGGCGATGCGCTCGGGCAGGCCGTGGTGGTCGGCTTCCCAGGGTTGCAGCGCGTCGTCGAAACGCAGGTGCGACACGGTGAAGCCGGTCAGGCCCGCCTTGGGCTTGGAGCCGCGGCCGGTTGCGCCTTCGTCGCGGATTTCGCCGCCCGCGCCCGTGGACGCGCCCGGGAACGGGGCGATGGCGGTCGGGTGGTTGTGCGTTTCCACCTTCATCAAGGTGTGCACGGTGGTGTCGCGGCGGATGTACTTGGCGCCGTCAGCGCCCTCGCCCGTGACACCGGGCACGCCGGCCTGGAAGCGCTGCGCGGGGCCGCCTTCCATGATGGCGGCGTTGTCCGAGTACGCGACGACGGTGCCTTCCGGCTGCGCCTTGTGCGTGGCGCGGATCATGCCAAACAGCGTGTTGGGCTGCGACTGGCCGTCGATCACCCATTCGGCGTTGAAGATCTTGTGGCGGCAATGTTCGCTATTGGCTTGCGCGAACATCATCAATTCCACATCGGTGGGGTCGCGGCCCAGGTCGGTGAACGACTTGGCCAGGTATTCGATTTCGTCTTCCGACAGGGCCAGGCCCAGCGAAATATTGGCTTCGGCCAGTGCTTGGACGCCGCTGGCCTGCACGCCAACCGTGCGCATGGGCTTGCCGGCCAGCGTCTGGAACAGCGCCTGGCCGTCGAAGCTGGCGTCAACCACGGTTTCGGTCATGCGGTCGTGCAGGCAGTCCGCCGCGCGCGCCAGCATGGCGTCGTCAAACGATTTGGTGCCGAGCAGGCCGCGTTCGGGGGTGATCACGTAACGCACGCCGCGCTCGATGCGGTGTATCGACGACAAGCCACAGTTGTGGGCGATGTCGGTGGCCTTGCTGGCCCACGGGGAAATGGTGCCCAGGCGGGGAATGACCAGCAGGGACAGGCTCTTGGCCGGGGCGTCGGCCGTGCTGGGCGTGCCGTAGTCCAGCAGTTGGGTCAGGTGTTGCTGCTGTTCGGCCGTCAACGCGGCGTCGGTGCTGACGAAGTGCTCGTAACGAGCGGAGATGTCGGCCACCGGCAGGCCGGCTTCCTTCAATTGCGCCAGTAGGCGATCGCGACGAAAGGAGGACAGGACGGAGGAACCAGGCAGATGCTGAACTAGGGACACGATGCGGGCGCCGTATAAGGATGGGTGCAAAAAGTGATTTTACCTGTTTAGGGGGTTTTCCCGGAGCCGATATTCAAGAAGCGTTCAAGAACCGTTCAAGAATCTTGCCAACCCCCAGTTTTCCCTATTGTTACAAAAGAATTCCGCCGACCTTGCACCCGCATGGTGCGTAGCAATATTTCGGTAAAGCCCTGAGGGCATCGCGGTTTATTCGCCGCCCCGTGGCTCTGGCCAGGCCTCATCTGACGCAATGCAACATGTTGTTGTCGCCCCGCACCACGGGAAAACACGAGCTATCGCGCCCCCGGGGCAACGGTAGGATGCAGCGACTCTCAATAGAAAGCGCGCCTAGCGCCCTGCCGTCGCCTCACCCATGTCCCGTTCCGAAGCCCCCGCCGAGCCTGTCGAACCGATCATCCCCGTTGAAGCAGATCCCCCCGTCCGCGTGCCGCTGGCCATCGAAGACTGGCTGGCCGTGATCCTGCTGGCGACGCTGGCGCTGATCACGTTCGCCAACGTGCTGGTGCGCTACTTCACCGACCAGTCGTTTGCGTGGACCGAAGAAATTTCGGTGTTCCTGCTGATCGTGCTGACCATGGCGGGCGGCAGCGTGGCGTTCGTGCGCAACCACCACATCCGCATCGAAATCCTGGCCGACAACGGTTCACCCCGCCGCCAGCGCATCATGGCGCTGATTTCCAACGGCTGCGTGCTGGCGTTCTTCCTGCTGCTGACCGTGCTGTCGGTGAAGCTGGTGTCCGACGAATATATCTACGAAGAAACCTCGCCCGCGATTGGCGTGCCGACCTGGTGGTATTCGATCTGGCTGCCCGTGATGGCCGCGGCGATTTCGCTGCGCACCATCGGCACGATCCGCCGCATCGCCCGGGGCGCCGACACGAAATGATCGCCACCCTCTTGTTCGTTGTCTTCATCGTGCTGATGCTGATCGGCGTGCCGGTTGGCGTGGCGCTGGGTATTGGCGGCACGGTTGCCATCGTGCTGTCCAACCTGGACACGCCCTGGTATGGCCTGTTGACCGTGCCGCAGAACTTCTACGCGGGGCTGGCCAAGTACCCGCTGCTGGCGATTCCGATGTTCGTGCTGGTGGGGTCCATCTTCGACCGCTCGGGCGTGGCCAAACGGCTGGTGGACTTTGCGATTGCCATCGTCGGCCGCGGCCCGGGCATGCTGCCGCTGGTGTCGATTGCGGTGGCCATGTTCCTGGGCGGCATCTCGGGTTCCGGCCCGGCCTGCGCGGCGGCGGTGGGCGCGGTGATGATCACGGCCATGTCGCGCGCGGGCTATCCGGGCTCGTTCTCGGCGGCGGTGGTGGCGGCCGGCGCCGCCACCGACATCCTGATCCCGCCGTCGGTGGCCTTCATCATTTACTCGGTGCTGGTGCCGGGCGCGTCCGTGCCGGCATTGTTCGCCGCGGGCATGATCCCCGGCATTCTGGCCGGTTTCGCACTGATCATTCCGGCGGTGTGGCTGTCGCGCAAATACAAGATGGGCGCGCTGGAAGCCCACCTGCCCCGCCCGCCTTTCTGGGCCAGCCTGCGCGAAGCGTCGTGGGGGCTGGCGGCGCCTGTGCTGATTCTGGGCGGCATGCGCATGGGCTGGTTCACGCCCACCGAAGCCGCCGTCGTCGCCGTGTTCTACGGCTTGTTCGTGGGCGGTTTCATTCACCGCACCATCAAGTTCCGCGACTTGTACAAGATTTTGCGCGAAGCCGCCGAGCTGTCCGCCGTGATCATGCTGGTGGTGACGCTGGCCGGCATCTTCGCCTGGGCGCTGTCCACGCTGAGCGTGATTGACCCGATCACGAACGCCATCGTCAATTCCGGTCTGGGCGAATGGGGCGTGCTGTCGCTGCTGATTCTGCTGCTGATGACGGTCGGCATGTTCCTGGACGGCATTTCGATCTTCCTGATTTTCGTGCCGCTGCTGATGCCGATTGCCAACGCCTACGGGTGGGACCCGGTGTGGTTCGGCGTGATCCTGACCTTGAAGGTGGCGCTTGGCCAATTCACCCCGCCGCTGGCCGTGAACCTGATGGTGTCGTGCCGCATTGCGCGCGTGCCGATGGAGTCCACGGTGCGCTGGGTGGTGTGGCTGCTGGGCGCGATGTTCCTGGTGCTGGTGGCGGTGCTGGTGTTCCCGCAGCTGGCGCTGTGGTTGCCGAAAAAGCTGGGCTATTGAAGTGCAGGTTCTCAACACAACAACAGACACACTCGCAAAGAGAGGAGACATCGCATGAACTTCCGCAACCTGATCGGCGCCGCGTTGTGCGCGGCGGCTGCCGTCGGCATGACGCCGGTGCACGCGCAAAACTACAAGCCCGAATACAAGCTGTCGATCGTCGTGGGCACCACCTTCCCGTGGGGCCAGGGCGCCGAAATCTGGTCCAAGCTGGTGCGCGAGCGCACCGATGGCCGCATCAACATCAAGGTCTATCCAGGCACGTCGCTGGTGCAAGGTGACCAGACGCGCGAATTCACCGCCATCCGCCAAGGCGTGATCGACATGGCCGTGGGCTCAACCATCAACTGGTCGCCGCAGGTCAAGCAGTTGAACCTGTTCTCGCTGCCCTTCCTGATGCCCGACTACGCCGCCATCGACGCGCTGGTGCAAGGCGATGTGGGGAAAGAGATGTTCAAGCTGATCGAAAAGGCGGGCGTCGTGCCGCTGGCATGGGGCGAAAACGGCTACCGCCAGGTCAGCAATTCCAAGCGCGAAATCAAGAAGCCCGAAGACATGAAGGGCATGAAGCTGCGCGTGGTGGGTTCGCCGCTGTACATCGACACGTTCACCGCGCTGGGCGCCAACCCCACGCAGATGAGCTGGGCCGATGCGCAGCCGGCACTGGCCAGCGGCGCGGTTGACGGCCAGGAAAACCCCCTGTCCATCTACACCGGTTCCAAGCTGTACACCGTGGGCCAGAAGTATCTGACCCTGTGGAACTACGTGGCCGACCCGCTGATCTTCGTGGTGAACCGCGAAGTGTGGAATTCGTGGTCGGAAAAAGATCGCGACATCGTGCGCCAGGCCGCGCTTGACGCCGGCAAGCAGCAGATCGTGATCGCGCGCAAGGGCGTCACGCCGGAAGACCCGTCGCTGCTGAAGGAAATTGAAGGCCACGGCGTGACGGTCACGTCCTTGTCGCCGGCCGAGCACGACGCGTTCGCCAAGGTGACGCAGCCCGTTTACGACAAGTGGAAGAAGCAGATCGGCGAAGACCTGGTCAACATGGCCGAGAAGTCCATCGCCGCACGCAAGAAGTGAGCCGCACCGTACCGACTTAGCAGCAAGCCCCAGGGGAACGGCGGCGCAAGCCGCCACACCGAGGCAGGGACGTCAGATCCCTCCCAACCAAACAGGCGCCAGCCACAAGCTGGCGCCTGTTTCCTTTTCAGGGGAGATTCGCCGATGGGATGCGATCGCGGGATCGGGTCATCGGTCTCAATGGGCGTCCATTACGCCGGATAGCTGACTTCCAGAATATCCAGCTCTTCAATGCCGCCCGGCGTGCGCAGCACCACCGTATCGCCTTCCTTCGCCTTGATCAGCGCGCGAGCCACGGGGGAAATCCAGCTGATTTTCCCGGCCAAGGGTTCGGCTTCGTCCACGCCCACGATGGTGACCTTGTGGTCTTCGCCGGCCTTGTCCGAATACAGCACGGTGGCGCCGAAGAACACCTGGTCGCGGTTGGGCTGGATGGCCGGGTCCACGACTTCGGCGATGTCCAGGCGCTTGGTCAAAAAGCGCATGCGGCGGTCGATTTCGCGCAGGCGCTTTTTACCGTACAGATAGTCGCCGTTTTCAGAGCGGTCGCCGTTGGAGGCGGCCCAGGACACCACTTGCACCACCGACGGGCGCTCGACGTTCATCAGATGCGTGAGCTCGGCGCGCAGGCGTTCGTAGCCTTCGGGCGTCATGTAGTTTTTGGTGCCTGCCGGCAGCGCTTGGGTTTGCGGCAGATCATCGTCGTCGTCGTTGTCCGACTCTTTCACAAAGGCTTTGTTCATAGCGGCTGCGCCGCAATGGCGCGATCCCAGTCAATGGCTTGCAGGATGGGCGGCGGCGCCGCCCGCGTCAGAACCAGTCGTGCCAGACTGGTTTCAAGTCGGACGGCAGCGAGGGCAGACGGCCCAGGTCGATCCGGCTTTCCTTGGGACTGTGAAAGTCCGAACCGCGCGAGGCCAGAAAGCCGTAGCGGCGTGCAACGTCGGCGTATTGGCGGGCTTCTTCGACGGTGTGGCTGCCCGTCGTGACTTCGATGCCTTCGCCGCCCAGTTGCAGGAATTCGTCGAACAGCGCGGCGAATTGCAAAGGGGTGTATTTGTAGCGGCCCGGGTGGGCGATGACGGCACGGCCGCCCGCGCCACGAATCCAGCCCACCGCTTCGGCCAAGGTGGCCCATTGCATGGGCACGTGGCCGGGGCGGTCGTCGCCCAGGTGCTTGGTGAATACGGTTTGCACGTCGGGACAGTAGCCGGCTTCGACCAGATAGCGCGCAAAGTGCGTGCGGCTGATCAGTTCGGGGTTGCCGGCAAAGGGCAGCGCGCCTTCGTAGGCGCCGGGCATGCCCATTTCAGCCAGCCGGTCGCCGATGCGCTTGGCGCGTTCGGCGCGGCCCGAGCGCGTCTGGCGCAGCCCTTCCACCAGCGCGGAGTTGTTCGGGTCAAAGCGCAGGCCCACGATGTGCACCGTCAGCCCTGCCCACGTCACCGAGATTTCCACGCCCGTGGCAAAGCGCATGCCCAGATCTTCGGCCGCACGCGCGGCTTCGGCCAGGCCGCCCACTTCGTCGTGATCCGTCAGCGCCCAGACGTCCACGCCATTGCCGTGCGCGCGCTGCGCCACGTCGCGGGGCGCAAGCGCGCCGTCCGAAACGGTGGAATGGCAATGGAGGTCGATGTTCAAGGTGCGCGATGTCATCGGGCTATTGTAGAGAAGGCCCGGCGCGGTGGATAGCGCCGGGCTGTCCCCATAATCGCGAGGCGGACGGTTCGGCCTGGTCTGGTTAGGTCAGGTCCGGGCAACAAACTCAGGTCAGCAGCTCAGCCGAGCAATTCAGCCGACCCATTCAGCCCAGCAAGAACGCCGCCACCGGTTCAACCTGCGCGTCAGCGATCAGCGTGGGGGCATGGCCCACGCCCGGCACTTCCATGGCTTGGGCGCGCGGATTGCGTTTCAGCATCTCGTCAACCGTGGTGCGCGTCAGCAAGTCAGACTTTTCGCCGCGCACGATCAGCACCGGGCAAGGCGTCGCATCATAAGAGCGCCACAGAATCTGTTCGCCTGCCGCCAGTTCGTCAGGGGTTTGCGCGGCCAGCGCCTGGGCCAGCGCCAGGTCATAGTGCTTGACCCACTTACCGCCGTTTTCCGGGTACAGGTACTGCGCCAAGTCTGCCCATTGCGCGTCGGTATGCGGCCCAAAGGTCTCGGAATTGGCGCGCATGGTGGCCACCGCTTCTTCAAACGTGGCGAATTCGCCCGGCTCGCCCACGTACTGGCCAATGCGCGACAAGGCGCCCGTTTCCAGGCGCGGGCCGACATCGTTCAGCACCAGCTTGTCCAATTGAATGCCCTGGCCGGGCGGCAGCATGCCCGCGTGCGGGCGCATGGCCTGCATCGCGGTGGCGAAGACCGACGCGCCCGACAGCGCCAGCCCGATCAGCCCGCCCATCGACGTGCCTACCCATGCCAGCCGGGCCGGCTGCAACCGCGCAATCAACGTGACCATGTCGGACACGTACTGCGGCACCGTGTAGAACGCCGGGTTGACGAGCCAATCCGACCGGCCGCGCCCCACCACATCGGGGCAAACCACCCGGTACTGGCCGGCCAGCCGGCGGGCCAGCACATCGAAATCACGGCCGCTGCGGGTCAGGCCGTGTACGCAAAGCAGCACCCGGTCGTTGGCGGGGTCGCCCCATTCCCAGTAGGCCATCCGGTGCAAACCGGCCGGGCTGGCGCAAGTGACGAAGTCCAATCGGGGCTGCTGGGTGGCGTCCACCATCTACACACTCCACAAACCGGCGCGCGCCAGGACGGCGGCACAACAGGGCGGACTAGTGTAATCGCGCTACTCGAACATGCACATGAATGGGGCGCGGCAGCCACGACGATGTCGGCCACGCGCCGCACCCCTTCCCCGTGCTGGACACTGCGCCCGCGCCTCGCTACGATCTCCCCATTCTCTTCGGCGCCCCCGGCAGGAAATTGCATTTTTCTATCGCGCCGATCCATTCATTAAATTGGAATCGGCCGCCGCTTAGGGCGAGAGTTATGAGCTTCAGGCATTGCCAGATCAGTCATCCCAAAATTGATATGGAGTCCGTATGCAGCAAAGCAGTCCTGCCTCTCCGCTGACCACCCCCGACCATTCCCCCCCCGCGGTCAGCCCCCCTCCCCCCGAACCTCCCAAAGTGCTCCAGGATGTGCTGTCGCGCGCCGACGTGCAGATCAATGGCTCGCGCCCGTGGGACATCCAGGTGCATGACAAGCACATGTACGAACGCGTGTTCGCCAGCTGGTCGCTGGGGCTGGGCGAATCGTATATGGATGGGGAATGGGATTGCGAGCGGCTGGACGAATTGTTCACGCGGCTGCTGCGCGCCGACATGGGTTCCGCCGCGCTGGGCGTGGCGCGCATCAAGCTGATTGCCGAACACCTGCGCCACAAGCTCTTCAATTTGCAATCCAAGGGCCGCGCCTTTGAAGTGGGCGAACAGCATTACGACGCGGGCAACGACGTGTTCGAAGCCATGCTCGACAGCCGCATGATCTATTCCTGCGCCTACTGGGAAAACGCCAAGACGCTGGAAGAGGCGCAACTGGCCAAGCTGGACATGATCTGCCGCAAGCTGCAACTCAAACCCGGCGAAACGCTGCTGGATATCGGCTGCGGCTGGGGCGGGCTAGCCAAGTTCGCCGCCGAAAACTATGGCGCCACGGTCACCGGCGTGACGGTATCGAAAGAGCAATTGGCGCTGGCGCAGGAACGGGTCAAAGGCCTGCCCGTGACGCTGCTGCTGCAAGACTACCGCGACCTGCAAGGCAGTTTCGACAAGGTCGTGTCCGTGGGCATGTTCGAACACGTCGGCCCCAAAAACTACGACACCTACTTCAGCAACGTGCAGCGCCTGATGTCGACAGACGGCGTGTTCCTGCTGCACACCATCGGCATCGCGGCCACCAGCCAAAGCACCGACCCGTGGATCGACCGCTACGTGTTCCCGAACGGCAAGCTGCCGTCCGCGCGTGAAATCGCCACCGCCGTTGAACACCGCTTCATCATCGAAGACTGGCACAACTTCGGCGCCGACTACGACCGCACGCTGATGGCCTGGTGGGACAACTTCGAACGCGCCTGGCCCACGCTGCAAGCGCGTTATGGCGTGCGCTTTTACCGCATGTGGAAATACTATCTGATGTGTTGCGCGGGCTTCTTCAGGTCGCGCGAGGGCCAGCTCTGGCAAGTGATGCTGACCCACCCGCAACGTCAGGACACATACCGCTCGTTGCGCTGAACGCGTCAGGCCGGCATTGCATCCTGGCGGATCATGTCGGCCGCGCGCTCCGCAATCATGATGGTGGGTGAATTCGTATTGCCGGACGTGATCAGTGGCATCACCGACGCGTCCGCAATACGCAGGCCTTCCAGCCCGAACACCCGCAAGCGCGAATCCACCACCGCACCGCTGTCGGCGCTCTTGCCCATCGCGCACGTGCCTACCGGGTGGAAGATGGTCGTGCCGATCTTGCCGGCGGCTTCGCGCAGCTGCGCATCTGTTTGATAGTCCGGCCCCGGCAGCCATTCCTGCGGCTGATAGCGCTGCAACGCAGGCGCAGCGGTAATGCGGCGCACCAGCTTTATGGAATCGGCCGCCACTTGAATGTCGGCTTCCGTGCTCAGGTAATTCGCCGCGATGACGGGCGCACTGGCCTCACCCGCCTGCACCGGCCCCTGCGCATGCACGCTGCCGCGCGAGGTCGGCCGCAGGTTGCAGACGCTGGCCGTGAACGCATCGAAACCATGCAGCGGTTCGCCAAACGCGCCCAGCGACAGCGGCTGCACATGGAATTCCACGTTGGCGCGCGCTTGCCCCGGGTCCGACTTCGCAAACGCCCCCAGCTGCGACGGCGCCATGCTCATCGGCCCGCTGCGCTTCATCAGGTATTCCAGGCCGATGCCCGCCTTGCCCCACCACGACGCTGTGATGCGGTTCAGCGTCTTCACGCCATTGACCTTGATGATGACGCGCAGTTGCAGATGGTCTTGCAGGTTTTCGCCCACACCGGGCAAGGCATGGCGCAGCGCGATACCGCTTTCGCGCAGCCGCGCGGGTTCGCCGATGCCCGACAGTTCCAGCAGATGCGGCGTGTTCACCGCCCCCGCTGCCAGCACCACTTCGCGCCGCGCGCGCACGGTCAGGCTTTTGCCATCGCGCCGTAACTGCACGCCCACGCAGCGCTTGCCTTCCAGCATCAGCAGTTCCACATGCGCGCCCGTCATCACATGCAGGTTCGGGCGCTTTTGCACGGGGCGCAGAAACGCCTTCGACGTGTTCCAACGCCAGCCGCGCCGCTGGTTCACTTCGAAATAGCCGCTGCCGAAGTTATCGCCCCGATTGAAGTCCTGCACGCGCGGAATGCCTTCCTGTTCGGCCGCGCTGGCAAAGGCTTCCAGGATGTCCCAGCGCAAGCGCTGCGCTTCCACCCGCCATTCGCCGCCCGCGCCATGGAATTCGTCGGCGCCACGGTGATAGTCCTCGCTGCGCTTGAACACCGGCAGCACTTGGTCCCAGCTCCAGCCGGGGTCGCCGGACAGCGCCGCCCAGTCTTCATAGTCTTCACGCTGGCCGCGCATGTAGATCATGCCGTTGATGGACGAGCAGCCGCCCAGCACGCGGCCGCGCGGATAGATCAGCGAACGCCCGCCCAGCCCCGGTTCTTTCACCGTGCGGTACATCCAGTCGGTGCGCGGGTTGCCGATGCAGTACAGATAGCCCACCGGAATGTGAATCCAGTGGTAGTTGTCGCGCCCGCCCGCTTCCAGCAGCAGCACCCGCGTGTTCGGGTCCTGGCTCAGCCGATTGGCCAGCACGCAGCCGGCCGAGCCTGCGCCGACGATGATGATGTCGTATGTCTCCATAAGCTCTTCTTATCTGGTTTTATCCGGCGCCCCCTAATCGAAGGCCGCCGTCACGATGAGCCGACCCGGCTGCGTCGCGTGCGCGCGCGCCGGGCATCTGGCAAGACTCTGGCGCAGCGGCTCGCAACTGTCCAATGAAATGTTGAAAACCGGTTTATAAGCATCTTTAATAATGCTCATCCCCCGATTCCGGACATCGCCATGGACCTGAAGCACATCCGCACCTTTGCCGCCGTGGCGCGCGAAGGCAATCTGACGCGCGCGGCCGAGCACCTGCACCTGACCCAGCCGGCGCTCAGCCTGCAACTGAAGAACTTTCAGGAATCGCTGGACCTGACGCTGTTCGCGCGCACCGCGCAAGGCCTGGCGCCCAACGCCGATGGCCGCGCGCTGCTGCCGTCGGCGCAGCGCATCCTGGACGCGCTGGACGATTTCCAGCGCGCCATCGGCGCCTTGCGCGACACGGTGCAAGGCGAGTTGCGCATCGGCACCATCCTAGACCCGGAATTTTTACGGCTGGGCGCGACCCTGCAATACCTGGTCGAGCACTACCCGAAGATCCGCCCCACGCTGCGCCACGGCATGTCGGGGTCGGTGGGCCGGCAGGTGCGGGCGGGGGAATTGGATGTGGGCTTCTTTCTGGGGCCTGCGGGGTCCAAAGGCGGATCGGGGCTGGACGCGCTGCCGCTGGCGTCGTTTGCCTATTACGTGGTGGCGCCCAAGGGCTGGGGCGCGCAGGTGGCCGGACGCGGCTGGGCGGAAATTGCCGCGCTGCCGTGGATCTGGACCCCGCCAGATTCCGTGCACCACCGCCTGCTGACGGCCAAATTCGACGCGCTGGGCATCGCGCCCAACGCGGTGGCGGAAGTGGATCAGGAAGCGTCGATGCTGGACCTGGTGCGCTCGGGTGTGGGGCTGTCGCTGGTGCGGGACTCCATCGCGCTGCGTGAGTCGCAGGCCAACGGCTTGCTGCTGATCAAGGGGCTGTCGATTCAGGCCGAGCTGTCATTCATCACGCAGGCGCCGCGCCGTGCCGACCCGCTGGTGGCGGCCGCGTTTGCGGCGGTCGAGGCGGCGTTTGGATAGCCGCCCCGGGCAGCACGATTCTCAGCCCCGGGCAGCACGATTCTCAGCCCCGAGCCGCACGATTCTCAGCCCCGAATGCCGGCTTGAACCCACGTCCCCCACCCCCCGCTTTTACACCGCCGCCGACGCCGAACCGCCCGCGCGCAATGACGCGGCCTCCTCAGCCGTGAACGCACGCGTCGCCAAGGCTTCGGGCGCGGGATGCGTCGCCAGCTCACGCAGCGCCGGGACGGGTTGGGCGAGCTTGGTCAAATCCGGACGCGGCCGGTGCAAAGCGTCGCTGGCCGCAAACGCCTGCTCCATCGCATGGCCGCACGCCAGCACGCGCGCATCGCCGCGATGCGGGCCGATGACTTGCAGGCCGAATGGCATGCCGCGTTCGTCCACGCCGCACGGCAAAGACAGCGCCGGGTTGGCCACCAGCGTCACCACGTAAGTCAGCCCCAGCCAGTGGTAGTAATTGCGCGCGGGCTTGCCTTCGATGGTCTGCGCATACAGCTCCGACCACGGAAACGGCGACACCGGCGTCACCGGCGACAGCACCAGATCGTAATCGCGGTACAGCGCTTGGAAACGGCGGAACAGGCGCGTCTGCTCCAGATGGCTCCAGGCGCGATCGGCCAGCGTCATGTTGGCGCCGATCTCGTAATTGGCGCGCACGTTGGGGCCGAGCAAACCGGGATCTTTTTCGTACGTGTCGCGAAACGCGGCGACGAAGCTTTCGGCGCGCACCACGTCAAAGCAGCGGTCGGCCTCGCCCATGTCTATCGATACCGGATCGCAGCTGCGGAACAAATGCCGCATGGCTTCGATCTTGGCGCGGAAGGTGCGGCGGATGTCGTCGTCCACCGGGCACACGCCGAAGTCTTCGGTGTAGGCCACGCGCAACGACCCCAAGTCCACCCGGCCCGGCAGCGCGTACAACGCGCCGTCATCGGAATACGACAAGGGGTCCAAGGGATCAATGGCGACGGTGGGCGCCATTTGCAGGCAGGCATCTTCGACGCTGCGGCCCATGGGGCCGACGACAGAAATCGGCGTCCAGCCCAACTGGCGGCGGTCAACGGGAATCAAGCCCGGTGATGGCCGAAAGCCCACCACGCCGCACTTGGCGGCGGGGATGCGCAGCGACCCGCCGGTATCCGACCCCGTGCACAAGGGCAGCATATCGGTGGCCAGCGCCGCAGCCGAACCGCCTGATGAGCCGCCCGCGTTCAACATGGGGTTGAAGGGGTTGCCGGTGGCGCCCCAGACGGGGTTGCGGGAATTGGCGCCCGCGCCCATTTCCGGCACGTTGGTCTTGCCCACCACAATGGCGCCGGCCGCCCGCAAGCGCGCCACCAGGATGTTGTCGGCCACCGGCACGTTTTCGCGAAAGTTGGGCGACCCGTAAGTGCTGAGCAGGCCGCCCGTGTCTTCCAGGTCTTTCACGCCCAGGGGCAAGCCATGCAGCGCACCCAGCGCATCGCCGCGCATCACGGCCGCTTCGGCGCGCCGCGCTTCGTCGCGGGCGCGGTCAAAGCAGGTGGCCGTCACGGCATTGATGGCCGGGTTCACCGCCTGGATGCGGGCGATGCAGGCATCCAGCAGCTCCACTGGCGACAGGCTGCGGGCGCCGATGCGCCGGCGCAGTTCAACCGCGGACAGCGACAGCAGATCGTTGGAATGGCTCATGCAAAAATCCTTGTCAGTCTTGAAAACAGCGCGGGGACGGCCATGACCGCCCCCCGGGTGTTGCGTGGCATGCCCGGCGTGGCGGGCATGCCTTGCGAAGCGTGGGAGCAGGCTTACTGTGCCTTGATCCCGGCGCGTTTGGCAATCTGCGCGAAGCGCGGCGTTTCTTCAGCGATGATGCGCGCGACCCCCGCGCCGTCCATCGGCGTGGGTTCAAAACCGCTGGCGCGCAACTGGTTCTGGGTGTCGGGGTCTTGCAAGGTCTTGGTGATGGCGGCGTTCAACGTCGCGACCACATCCGCTGGCACGCGCTTGGGCGCGAACACGGCTATCCAGGTGTCCATGCTGACGTCCGGGTAGCCGGCCTCGGCCACCGTCGGCACGTCTGGCAGGAAGCCGGAACGCTGCGGCGTGGTCACGGCAATGGCCTTGACCTTGCCCGATTTGATCTGCGGCATGGCCGACACCACCGTATCGAACAAGACCGGAATCTGGCCGCCGATCAAGTCCGTCATGGCCGGCGAACTGCCCTTGTACGGAATGTGCGTCATGTGCGTGCCGGCGGCTTCCTGGAACATCTCGCCCGCAAAGTGCGACACCGTGCCGATGCCGAACGAGCCATACGAAAACTTGTCGCCCTGCTTGCGCGCGGCGTCCACCAAACCCTTCACGTCTGAATACGGCGTCTGCGGATTGGCGACGATGATCAACGCCGCGCGTCCCACCATGCCCACCGGCTGGAAATCCTGCGACGGGCTGTACGGCAGCTTGTCGTACACGGCCGGGTTCACCGTGAACGTCGTGCCTGAACTCAGCAGCAGCGTGTAGCCGTCGGGCTCAGCTTTAGCCACCGTCTGCGCGCCCAGAATCGTGCCTGCGCCCGCCTTGTTCTCGACGATGATGGACTGCCCCAGCTCCTGCCCCATGCGCTTGGCGATGATCCGGCCCAGCACGTCGCCCGCGCCGCCCGGCGGAAAGGGCACGATCAGCTGGATCGGCCGTTGCGGATACCCGGCGGCCTGCACGGCCCCGGCGCTTGCGGCCAAAGCGATGGCAGCGCACGCCACGGCAAACTTCCTGCGTTGCATGAACATGGTTATTTTCCCCTTGTTGTTCAATTGGTCTGAGCAGAAGTCACAGCAAATAATGCGTTGAAAGCCTGGGCCTAGCCCCCGGATGCCTTGCGCAGCCGCATGGGCGACAGCAACGACGGGGCCACGCCCTCGTCGATCAGCGCGTCCGGCAGTGGCTGGCCGGTCAAGAGCGCCGCCGCCATCGCCGACACGCCCGCCGCCGACTGAATGCCATAGCCGCCCTGCGCCGCCAGCCAGAAAAAGCCCGGCTGTGCCGCGTCAAAACCCACCACCAGATCGCCGTCCGGCACGAACGAACGCAGCCCGGCCCACACATGGGCGGGCCGACGGATCGTCAACGTGGTGGCTTCTTCGATGTGATAGATGCCGGTGGCCACATCCAGTTCTTCGGCCACGACATCGTGCGCGTCCACCGGGTCGGCGTTGGCGGGCGAGCCCAGTAACTGGCCCGCATCCGGCTTGAAATAGAAACTCTCGTCGATGCCAACCACCGCCGGCCACGCCGTGCAGTCCACGCCTTCGGGTGCGGCAAACGTGAAGGCGCTGCGGCGGCACGGCTGCAAGCCTACCGGGGCCACGCCGCAACGCTTGGCCACTTCATCGGCCCAGGCGCCTGCGGCGTTGACGACGATGCCGGCGTCAAGATGCGTGCCGTCCGTCAAGGTCAACGCCCACCGGCCATCCTCCTGCCGCGCGCCCGACGCGACTTCGGCGTGGCAATGCAGCACGGCGCCATGGCGGCGCGCGCCCGCCAGAAAACCCTGGTGCAGCGCATGCACATCCAAGTCGCGCGCGTCGGGTTCGAACATCGCGCCGCCCGCCACGGCCTCGGGCCGCAGGCACGGCACGCGCGCCAACGCGTCATCGCCATCCAGCAATTCCACATTGCCGGCCAGCGCCCGCGCGGCCTCGAAACTGTGGATGAGCGTGTCGCGCTGCGCTTGGCTGGCGATATACAGGCAACCGCGATCTTGAAGAATCGGGTGCTCGGAAAAGCCCGCCGGCGGCTGTTCGTAGAACGCGCGGCTGGCGCGCGTCAGCGCCTGGATCTGCGGTGTGCCATAGGTTTCCATGAACATCGCGGCGGAGCGGCCCGTGGAGTGATAGCCCGGCTGCGACTCACGTTCCAGCAGCAGTACACGGAGCGGAACTCGGAGCGGAACACCCGGCGGCGGCTCGGTTTCCGCAGCCAGCCGGTAGGCCAGCGACGCGCCAGCAATGCCGGCTCCCACGATGACAACATCAAACTGCTGCGTGCTCATGATGCCCTTCGGAATTCTCGTATATGAGAATTCTCGGATATGACAAAATACTCGTCAACCAAAAAAGGCTGGCGAAAAACACGCTAGCCCGTGCCGCTAAGGGAAAGCACCGATATGGCCCCCGTTCGCCCGCCCTCGCCCGCCGCCGACATCCTGGCCGACCGCAGCAGCCTGGGCGTGCGCCTGCGCGCGCTGCGCAAATCGCGCTCGATGACGTTGAAGGCGTTGTCGGCGCTGACCGGCGTGGCGCTGTCCACCCTGTCAAAGATGGAACTGGGCCAGGTGTCGATCAGCTACGCCAAGTTCGCCGCCGTGGCCCGCGCGCTGGACGTAGATATCGCGGAACTGTTCGGCCCCGTCGAACACGCCGACCCCGCTGACGCCGCGCCCAGCGCCTTGCGCTGCACGCTGGCCGACGCCCCCGGTTACCTGACCGGCACCTACGACTACAAACTGCTGGCCGGCCAATACCCGCGCCGCAGCATGACGCCCATGTACGGCCGCATCCTGGCCCGCGATGCCTCCGAGTTCGAGGACTACATGCGCCACGCCGGCCAGGAATTCCTGGTGGTGCTGGAAGGCGAAATCGAGCTGCGCTTCGAGAACGGCGAATCGATGCGGCTGGCCAAACACGACACGGCCTACTTCGACAGCGGCGTCGGGCATATCTATTTGTCCTGCAGCGCCGCGCCGGCCGAAATCATGGTGGTGATGACGGGCGGACACGACGCTTAACGCGGCAGGCACGGGGTTTGCTGACCCTGCGGATCATCCCCTGCAGGCAGACCCCGATGACCGCATCCAAGCCCGATATCCGCAAGGGGCAATATTCCGGCCCGCTTTCGCGCGACACCTTCACGCTGCGCTTCATGCGCCGCTTTTACGACCCCGCGTTCAAGGCTGAAAAAGAGGCGCTGGCACGGTTGGAAGCCATCGCGTGGGATGCGTACCAAGACGGCCGCAAAGCGCCCATCACCGAGAAAGCCGGTGCGGGTTATGTCGACCCGGACTACGACCTGTCCGTGGAATGGAAAGACGCGCACGATCGGCTGGAGCAAGCCGCAAACGTCCAGCGCGACCCCGGCACCCGTTCGCGTGTGCTGATCGTCATCGGGTCCGCCCGCAACGACGGCACCTGTCCGGGCGAAGTCTCAAAAAGCTGGCGGCTGGCGGGGTTGATGCAAGCCGAAGTGGAAAGCGCGGGCCTGCAAGCCGACATGCTCGACCTGAGCCGGCTTACGTCGGAATACCAGTATCAGATCCATGCCTGTAAAGGCTGCGTGTCGTCGGCTATGCCGCTGTGCCATTGGCCGTGCAGCTGTTACCCCAACCATTCGCTGGGGCAAGACAACGATGCCATGAACGATATCTATGAACAGTGGGTCGCGGCGCACGGCGTGATTCTGGTGGCGCCCACGTATTGGTACCAATCGCCCAGCCCGTTAAAGCTGATGATTGACCGCCTGGTGTGCGCGGATGGCGGCAACCCAGATCCCACAACCACGTCCGGCAAAGATGTGGAAAAGGCAAAGCAGCTTGAACTGGCCGGCTGGCCCTACCCCAAGCACCTTGCCGGCCGCGCTTACGGCGTGGTGGTGCACGGGGATGTCGCCGGCATCGAAGTGCAGCGGCGCGCGCTGTGCGACTGGCTGGACTGGATGGGGCTGATCGATGCCGGGGCCATGGCACGGCTGGATCGCTACATCGGCTATTACGAACCCTACGCCACCAGCCACGCCGACCTGGACCACGATCAGGCGGTGCAGGAAGAGGTGCGCAATGTGGCGCGCGCCATGGTCAATTGCCTGCCCCGTTTGCGCTCGGGCGAGCGGGCCCCGGCGGATGAAGGCCTGCGCAGTCCCCGGCCGAAATAGGTGAGGTCCATGCAGAAGCCGAACGTGAAGACCGACGACAACGAACAGCACGCAAAACGGGATCAACCACCGCCTGCAAAGTCGCACGCGATCACGCGCTTCTTCGACCACTTTGCCGCGCACGTCACCAAATGGGCGGGGTCGCCAACCGCGTTCGGCGCCGCGCTCATCGCGGTGTTGATATGGGCCTGCACCGGCCCCGCCTTTGCTTATTCGGAAACCTGGCAACTGGTCATCAATACCGGCACCACCATCGTGACGTTCCTGATGGTGTTCCTGATCCAGCAGAACCAGAACAAGGACGCCCGCGCCCTGCACCTGAAGCTGGACGAATTGTTGATCGCGCTGAAAGGCGCCGACGAAGGGCTGGTTGACGCCGAGCAACTGGACGAAGACAAGCTGCTGGCGCTGGCTGCGGCCTGCACGGCGCGGGCCCGCGCGCAGGCCCGCGTCGACCGCAGTAAAGGGCGCCGGTCGAAGTCAATAAAAGGCGCAAAGAAAACCGTGCGCGGCAGCCTGCGGGTGCGCCGGCGAGTGATGCGCGTGGGCAAGACGGCCACGCCCTAGCCGCCCGCCCCTGCCCCATCAATCAGAATTCCGCCGTCACCGACAACAGCACGGTCAACGGTGCGCCGACGGTCAGGCCTTCACGCGCGGCCGACTGCCAGTAATTCTTGTTGAACACGTTTTCCACCGTGGCCCGCACCACCATCGGCGTGCCGTTGGCCTTGAACCCGTAGCGCGCGCCCACATCGAAACGAGTCCAGCCGGGAATTTCCTGCGTATTGCCCACGTCCACGTATTGGCGACTCGTGCGCAGCATGCGGGCCGTCAAGGTCAGGCCTGGCAGAAAGGGCGTATCCCATTCCGCCGCGGCATTGAACTGGAATTGCGGCACGGCGGGCGCGCGGTTGCCGTCGTTCACGCCGCCTTCCGTGCGAGTCAGACGCCCATCGGTATAAGCCACGCCCCCCAGCAGGCGCACGCCTTTCGCGGCGTCGCCTTGCACCAGGAATTCCAGGCCACGGTTGCGTTGCTGCCCATTGGACACGTAGCGGCGGGTGGCCGGGTCCAGGAAACTGCTGGGGTTCTCGATCTGGAACGCGCTGAGCGACGTGGCGAACTGGCCGAAGTCGACCTTCGCCCCCACCTCGATTTGTTTGGAGATGGCAGGCGCAAACATTTCGCCCGCGTTGACGGCGCCTTCGGGCGCGGTGCCGCCCTGGCTCAGGCCTTCGATGTAGTTGGCGTACAGCGAAAGGGGCTCAATCGGCCGAACCGTCAATGCAAACGCGGGGGTGACGGCCGACTTGTCGTACTCGGACGTGTGCCGCCCCGTAGCCGCGTCGAAGTTGGTCGACTTCACCTGTTGATGCCGCACGCCGGCAATGAACTGCACCCGGTCGTCAAACATCGACAGCGTGTCCGCCAAGGCCACGCTGTACAGGCGCGACTCGCTTGTGCGGGGCAGATCGCCGGGGCGGGCAATGTTCGGCTTGGGCAAATCAACCGGATCATAAATATTCGAGAACACCGTGCGCGAACGGATGCGGGCGGACGAATAATCGATGTCCAGCGCGCTGGCGCTCAGCGCGGGCTCGTGCTTGATCGCGCCGGTATGGAAGCGGCCGCGCACGCCGACCTCTGCCGTCTTGCTCAGCAACGACTCGTTCAAGCGCGCCGGCACGGCGCCAATATCGCCATTGCCATCCAGCATCAGCCAACTGGTTTGCAGGCTTTCGAAGTCGTGCTTGCGCGCACCCACCGCGCCGTACACGGTCCAGTCCGGCGACAAGTCATATTCAGCGCGCAGCGCGCCCGACCATTCCTTGGTTTTCCAATACGTCCACGACGGGAAGAAGTTGCCCCGCGCATCGGGCGCCCGGCCAATGGCCACGCCCGGCTCCGGCGGAAACAACAAACCGCTGCGCGCGTCGGTATTCCGGTTCTGATAGTTGATGTCGCCTTCCAGGCGGAAACGCTCGGCCTGGTAATCCAGGCCGAGCGCAACCGCGCCCAGGCTTTCTTTCGAGCCATCCATGGGCAGATCGCCACCGCTGCCCGCCACGTTCAGCCGCACGCCCCATTCCTGGGTGTCACCATAGCGGCGGGCCAGATCGGCATGCACACCAAACTGGCTGTCGCCAATGTAGGACAGGGTGTAGCGGTTCAGCGGTTCGGCCCCCGCGCGCTTGGGCACCAGGTTGATCGAGCCGCCCACGGACCCATAGGGCGCCATCCCGTTTAGCAAGGCGTTCGGGCCGCGCAGCACTTCCACGCGCTCCACACCAATCAAAGAACTGGAATTGCGCGGCGACACGCCATACAGGCCGTTGAACGACACGTCGTAATTGAACAGCGTGAAGCCGCGAATGTTGAACTCGTCGCGGCCCGCCCCGCGCGAATAGGTGTTGCGCACCGACGGATCATTGACCAGCACATCGCCAATGTTCTGGGCCTGCTGATCTTCGATCAGCTTGGACGTGTACTGCGTCACGCTGAACGGCGTGCTCATGTCGTCCATATTGCCCAGCAGGCCGACACGGCCGCCGCGCGCCACCTGGCCGCCGGCGTACTCGGGCGGCAACCCGCTGGATAGCGCGCTGCCGGTAACGGTCACCGTATCCAGCACAGTGGCTCCAGCTTCTGGCGTCGCGTTCAAGCGAAATTGATTCGGCGCCTGGCGCGTGGCGCTCAAGCCTGTGCCGGCCAAGGCCTGGCGCAGCGCGTCCGCTCGCGAGTAGTTCCCCCGCACGCCGCCGCTTTGGCGGCCCGCCACCAGGTCTGGTGTCGCGGCCAGCAAGATGCCCGATTCATTGGCCAGCCGCGCCAGCACGTGGTTCAACGCGCCCGGCGGGATATCAAACGACAAGACGTCCGACGTTTGGGCGGCGCCCGCTGATGCCGCTTGCGCCCGGGCCGGCTGATCCCAGGCCGCAAGCGCCACGACTAACGCCAGCGGCAAGCCCAAGGCTCGCGCCCCGCTGCGGGTCAACGCCATGGGGCGAGCGGGCGCGGCGGCGAACGCCGTGCGGGAAAGAGGGGTGCGATGGGGCATGACTGGCCTGTGCTCTCGTGCGAAGGAAGGTAAGGAAAGAGAGGGGCGATACGCCGGCCAAACCTCGGGCTCGGCAGACTCTCACTATCCTTAATCGAACGAGATGGCGATTTCCGGAACCGCCAGATGCAGATTTTTTCTTTCAGCCCCGCGGTTCAACGCTGATCCACCAGGGCAGCGTGCGTTGAACGCGAATCGGCAGCACCGACGACAGCATGTCCAGCGCCCGGTCGGCATCGTTGATGGGGTAGCTGCCGAACACGCGCATGCGCGCCAATTCCGGCGATAGCCCCACATGGCCATAGCGGTAACGGCGCAACTCCGCCACCACTTCTGAGAGCGGCGTGTTGTCGGCCACCAGCACGCCATGCGCCCAGGCTTCGTGCGCCGGATTGGCGGGCGCCATGGTTTGCAGGGCATGGGCGGTGAACCGGAGCTGCTGGCCCGCCGGGACGATGCCCGTCGCATGTGAGCGCGCGGCGTCGACGCGCACCGCGCCTTCAAACACCGTCACCAAGGTATCGCCAGCGTCCTGGCGCACGGTAAAGCGCGTGCCCAGCGCTTGCAGACGCCCTTGCTCCGTATCCACCAGGAACGGGCGCAGCGGATCTCGGCCCGTATCGATCAGCATTTCCCCGCTCACCAATTGCAGCCGGCGCTGCGCGGCGTTGAAGTCCACGTTGAATGCGCTCAGCGCCTTGAGCCAGACCTGGGTGCCGTCGGGTAGCGCGACGCGCGCGGTTTCGCCCACGCCCGCGCGATGGTCCGCGCCCCACGTCGACGCCATGACAGGCAGCGCCGTGTGCCGCCACGCGCCCCAGCCCAAGCCGCCCGCGGCCAGGCCAGCCAAGCCCAGCAGCACGGCGCGGCGCCTGCGCGGCGCCCCGTTCGCCGCCTGGCCAAAGGCCCTGACCGCCGCATCGCGGTCCGGGCTGGCATGCAAAGGCTCAAAGCGACGGCCCACGCGTTCCACATAACGCCATGCCTGCTGGTGCTCCGCCGCGTTGTCCAGCCATTGTTTCCACTTGCGCTGCTCAGCCGCAGACGCCGACCCGGTACGCAACAAGGCGTACCACTCGGCCGCCTGCTCCATCACCTGGTGCGACGGTTCCTGCCCAGACGCCTCGACCCGGCCCATCACGCCAGCGCCAAGTCTGTGCCGCCAGCGGCCAGCCGCGCTTCGAGCTTCATGCAGCACAACATGGCCTGCGCCACGTACTTGCGCACCATCCGGGATGACACCTTCAGCACGGCCGCGACTTCGTCGTCGGTCATTTCGCACGCCACCGCCATCACGAATGCGTGCGCCGCCTTGGGCGGCAGTTCGCGCAGCATCGCGTCGATTTCGCCCAGCGCCTCAAGCACCATGGCCTGCTGTTCGGCGGACGACGCCGTCGGCTCGGGTTGCGCGGCCAACTCTTCCAGCCAGGCCTGCTCCAGCGTGCGGCGGCGCCACAGGTCCACGCACATGCCGTTGGCCATCTTGCGCAAATAGGTGCGCGCCTGCTTGGCGTCATCAAAGTGGCAGGGCCGCGTCAGCAGGCGCACAAACGCGTCATGCGCCAGGTCGGCCGCATCCGCGGCGTTGCCCAGACGCCAGTTCACCCAAGCCAGCAGCCAGTGGTGATGGTTGCCGTACAGCTGCTCGAATTCCTGCGACACACTTTGCGATCCACTCACGATCTTGCCCGCTCCTGACCCGACGCCCCGCGCCCGTTCTTGCCGCAATTCAGCATCAATGTGAATGCGAACGGTTATCAATCCAATGAAGGGCAGATTATGGCCCGGCAGAAAGCGCTTTGGCAACGCCGCGTAAGTGGTATCGATGCAACGGCGCGGGTGGGCGCGGACCCAAATCGGTGCGGCAACGCACAACGCGGTGCACCAGTTTGGCGCGCGAGCCTGATCCCGCGCGATGCCAACGCCATGCAGCCTGCGGGCACACGCTGCCTGCCGGCTGCCCTATTCCCCTATGAGCCGCGCGTTAAAACGTGCCCCCGTTATGACGGACCTGCCGCGTTGGCACGGTCTTTGCTTAATGGTTCATGCAGGCCGCAAGGCCGCACCACAACTTGAGCAGTACCGGCAAAGGCGCCCCGACCAACAGGTCCAGGGCGCCTTTTGTCTTTTGATTCACCTTCAGCGCTTGGGGATATTCATGAAAGCAGCGGCCTCTCCCGATTCCTTGCAGACGCTCGTCGTCATTGGCAACGGCATGGTGGGACACCATTGCGTCGAGCAACTGATCGCGCGCGGCGCACTTGAGCGCTATCGCATTCACGTCTACGGCGAAGAGACGCGGCGCGCGTATGACCGCGTGCATCTGTCTGAATACCTGAACGGCCGCGACGCCGAATCAATGGCGATGTGCGACGCTGCCTTCTATGAACAAGAGGGGCTGCATCTGCATCTGGGCGAACCGGTGCTTGAGATCGACCGCCACACGCGGGAAGTCGTCACGCAGCGCGGCCGCGTGGCCTACGACAAGCTGGTGCTGGCCACGGGCTCGTACCCATTCGTGCCGCCCATCGCGGGCGCGGAAGGCGCGTCGCGCCTGGTGTATCGCAGCATCGATGACCTGGACCTGATCCGCGACGCCGCACGCGGTGCGCGGCGCGGCGTGGTGGTGGGCGGCGGCCTGCTGGGGCTGGAAGCGGCCAACGCCTTGAAGTCATTGAACCTGGAAGCGCACGTCGTGGAATTCGCGCCGCGCCTGATGCCGGTGCAACTGGACGAGGCGGGCGGCGCGGCGCTCAAGGCGCGCATCGAAGCCTTGGGCGTGGGCGTGCATCTGTCTCGCGCCACGCAAGACATCAAGCCGGGCACGCGTTACCGCTACCGCATGCGCTTTGCTGAAGGCGAGCCCCTGGAAACGGACTTGATCGTGTTCTCGGCTGGCATCCGGCCGCACGTGACGCTGGCGCGCAAAGCCGGGCTGACGTTGGCCGAACGCGGCGGCGTGGCCATCGATGACCGCTGCCTGACCAGCGATGAACGCATCTACGCCATCGGCGAATGTGCGGCCTGGAACGGCACCGTGTTCGGCCTGGTGGCGCCGGGCTATCAGATGGCGCGCATCGTCGCGGCCGACCTGTGCGGCGCGGAAGAAACGCCCTTCACCGGCGCCGACATGTCCACCAAACTGAAGCTGCTGGGCGTGGACGTGGGCTCCATCGGCGACGCGCACGGAGTCACGCCGGGCGCGCGCAGCTATCGCTACATCGACGAAGCCGGCTCCAGCTACCGCCGCCTGGTGGTGTCCGAAGACGGCAAGCGCGTGCTGGGCGCCGTGCTGGTGGGCGACAACCGCTACTACGACACCCTGCTGCAATACGCGCAGAATGGCATCGCGCCGCCCGCCGACCCCGCCAGCCTGATCCTGCCGCTGGGCAAGGCCGCGCCCGCACTCGGCGTGGACGCGTTGCCCGCCACCGCCACAATCTGCTCCTGTCACAACGTCAGCAAAGGCGCGGTCAGTGCGGCCATTGATGGCGGCTGCACCGACTTAGGCAGCGTCAAGCAATGCACCAAGGCGGCCTCGGGCTGCGGCGGGTGCGCCGCGTTGCTCAAGCAGGTGGTGGAACACGAACTGGCCAGCCGGGGCGTGGAAGTCGACAAAAGCCTGTGCGAACACTTTGCCTACACGCGCCAGGAGCTTTACGCGATGGTGCGCGTGGGCGGCATCGAAACGTTCGACGAATTGCTGGCCCGCCATGGCAAGGGCCACGTCGGTTGCGACATTTGCAAGCCGGCCGTGGGTTCGATTCTGGCGTCGTGCTGGAACCGCCCCATTCAAGACCCGCACCTGGTGCCGCTGCAAGACACCAACGACACCTTCATGGCGAACATGCAGAAGAACGGCACGTACTCGGTGGTGCCGCGCATTCCCGCCGGGGAAATCACGCCCGATGGCCTGATCGCCATCGGCGCCGTGGCCAAGAAGTACCAGCTGTACACGAAGATCACGGGCGGCCAGCGCATCGACCTGTTCGGCGCGCAGCTGCATGAATTGCCCGACATCTGGGCCGAACTGATCGCCGCCGGTTTCGAAACCGGGCACGCCTACGGCAAGTCCACGCGCACCGTGAAGTCGTGCGTGGGCAGCACGTGGTGCCGCTTCGGCGTGCAGGACAGCGTGCGCATGGCGCTGGACATCGAGCACCGCTACAAGGGCCTGCGCGCGCCGCACAAGCTGAAGTTTGCGGTGTCGGGCTGCACGCGCGAATGCGCCGAAGCGCAGAGCAAGGACATCGGCGTCATCGCCACCGAAAACGGCTGGAACCTGTACGTGTGCGGCAACGGCGGCATGCGCCCGCGCCACGCCGAGCTGTTCGCCACCGACCTGGATGACGCCACGCTCATCCGCACCATCGACCGCGTGCTGATGTTCTACATCCGCACCGCCGACAAACTGCAACGCACGTCCGTCTGGCGCGAATCGCTGGAAGGCGGGCTGGACTATCTGAAGGACGTGGTGCTGAACGACAGCCTGGGCCTGGGCGCCGAACTGGACGCGCAGATGCAGCTGGTGGTGGACCGCTACGAATGCGAATGGGCCAACGCCATCAACGACCCGGAAAAGCTCAAGCGCTTTCGCACCTTCGTCAACGAGCGCGGCGGCGACCCCGACATCCAATTCGTGCAGGAACGTGGCCAACCCCGGCCGGCCCCGGCTCGTGCTGCACGTGTCATTCCGATTGCCGAGGAGATCGTCTGATGGCTGCCATAAAACCTGCCTTGAACGCCGCATTGAGCCCGGCCTCCGCTCCGAACTGGCGCGCCGTCTGCTCCCGCCACGACCTCGTCGCCGGCTCTGGCGTCGTCGCTCTGCTGGACGGCCAGCAGATCGCGCTGTTCTACCTGCCTGACGCCGACGGCGCGCCCTTGTACGCCCTCGACAACCGCGACCCGAAATCGGGCGCCAACGTCATCGGACGCGGTCTGATCGGCCAGTTGGGCGGCGACCTGATCGTGGCCTCGCCGCTTTACAAGCAGCACTTCCGTCTGGCCGACGGCACGTGCGTGCAATACCCCGAACAACGCTTGCGCACCTGGCAGGCGCGCTTCAACGGCGACGCCGTCGAAGTCGCCTGAGCGCCACGCCCTCTTACCTACAACGCAATAGGGAATCATCATGTCCTACCTGGTACCTTCCGAATTCGTCACCAAAATGGTGGACGCGGGCGAGTCGAAAATCTACATGGCGACCCGTGACGTCCTGATCCGCGCCTTCATGGCCGGCGCCATTTTGGCGATTGCCGCCGTGTTCGCCGTGACGGTCACGGTGCAAACCGAGTCGCCCATTCTGGGCGCGGCCCTCTTCCCAGTGGGCTTCTGCATCCTGTACCTGATGGGCTTTGACCTGCTGACGGGCGTGTTCGTGCTGACGCCGCTAGCGCTCTTTGACAAGCGGCCCGGCGTCACCGTGAAAGCCATCCTGAAGCATTGGGGTTTTGTCTTCATCGGCAACTTCGCCGGTGCGCTGACGGTGGCGGTGCTGATGGCCATCGTGTTCACCTACGGGTTTTCCGTGCCGCCCAACAAGGTCGGGCAGGTCATTTCGCACATCGGTGAAAACCGCACGCTGGGCTACAAGGAATACGGCGCGGGCGGCATGCTGACCATCTTCATTCGCGGCGTGCTGTGCAACTGGATGGTGTCGCTGGGTGTGGTGGGCGCGATGATCTCGACGTCGGTCAGCGGCAAGGTCATCGCCATGTGGATGCCGGTGATGCTGTTCTTTGCGATGGGCTTCGAGCATTCCATCGTCAACATGTTCCTGTTTCCGTCGGCGATGATCATGGGCGGCAACTTCTCGATCATGGACTACATGATCTGGAACGAAATCCCGGTGGTGCTGGGCAACCTGATCGGCGGCATCTCTCTGACCGGCCTGACGCTCTACACGACGCACATGAAGACCGCGCCCAAGCGCCGCTTCAACTGATCCCGCCAGGACGCGCGCCGTGATGGACCGCCCCGCCCCCGGCGCCGCCGCCTGCTTGCAGGTGGCGGTGGGCCAGCACACCGAGCCGGGGCGCAAGCCGGTCAACCAGGACTTTCACGGCCTGTGCGTGCCGGCCGAACCGCTGCTGGGCGCCAAGGGCATCGCCATCGCGCTGGCCGACGGCATCAGCAGCAGCCAGGTCAGCCACATCGCCAGCGAAACCGCCGTGGCCAGCTTCCTGGAAGACTATTACTGCACGCCCGAAACGTGGTCGGTGAAGAAGTCGGCGCACAAGGTGCTCAGCGCCACCAACGGCTGGCTGCATGCGCAGACCCGCCAGCGCCATCACCCCGACCAGCCGCGCGACGCCGACCGCGGCTACGTCTGCACACTGACGGTGATGGTGCTGAAGGCGACGACCGCGCACATCTTGCACATTGGCGATGCGCGCATCTACCGGCTGCGCGGCGGCGCGATGGAACCGCTAACCGACGACCACCGCGTGTGGATCTCGCAAGACAAAAGCTATCTGGGCCGCGCGCTGGGCCTGGCGCCGCACTTGGAGATTGACTATCACACCCAGCCGCTGGAGCTGGGCGACGTGTTCCTGCTGGCAACCGATGGCGTCTACGAATACATCCATGCGCAGGACGTCACGCACGCCATCGCGATGCATCCCGACGCGCTGGACGATGCGGCGCGCGCGCTGGTGCAACTGGCGTTTGAACGCGGCAGCGACGACAACCTGACCGTGCAGCTGGTGCGTATCGATGCCCTGCCCCCGCGCCGCGCCGACGAAATTGCGCGCTACAGCCTGAACCTGCCCTGCCCGCCGTTGCTGGCCGCCGGCATGGAATTTGAAGGCTTCCGCATTCAGGATGAACTTCGCGCCAGCCATCGCAGCCACGTCTACCTGGCCCAAGACATTGCCAGCGGCGACGCCGTGGTCATCAAGATTCCGTCGTTGGACTTGCGGCATGACCCGGCGTATCTGGAACGGCTGATGACCGAAGAGTGGATTGCCCGCCGCATCGACAGCCGCCACGTGGTGCGCGCCTGGCCGATGCCGCGCGCGCGCCGCTATCTATACACGGTCAGCGAGTGCATTGCGGGCCGCACGCTGACGCGATGGATGGCCGACCACCCCCGCCCCACGCTGGAGCAAGCGGTGGCGCTGATCGAACAGATTGCGCGCGGCCTGCAAGCGTTTCACCGGCTGGAGATCGTGCACAACGATTTGCGGCCCGACAACATTTTGGTGGGCGACGACGGCAAGGCCACGATCATCGACCTGGGCTCCACGCAGGCCGCCGGCCTCTTGGACCGCAGCGCGCAAGATGACGACGCCCCCCCGATGCTGGGCACGGCGCAATACGCCGCGCCCGAGCTGTTCCTGGGCGAAGCCGGCACGGCGCGGTCTGACTTGTATTCGTTGGCCGCAATGCTCTACCAGATGCTGTCCGGCCGTCTGCCTTATGGCGCTGACGTGGCGCGCGCCCGCAGCCGCGCCGCACAGTTGCGCTTGAACTATGTGTCGGTGCTGGACCGCGAGCGCGAACTGCCCGCCTGGATTGACGGCGTGCTAAGCCGCGCCCTGCATCCCGACCCGGCCGAGCGCACGCCCGAGCTATCGGAATTCACGCATGTACTGCGTCACCCGCCAGCGTCCGCCGCCCACCAAGCGCGCCTGCCGCTGCTGGAACGCAATCCGCTCGCCTTTTGGAAAGGCCTGTGCGTGGTGCAGCTGATCGTGATCCTTATCCTTTTTCTTGATCGTTGAATCCAGGAGCCCTCTCATGAACCCTTCCGTCTGGTTGATTGGCGCCGGCCCTGGCGACCCGGAACTGCTGACCCTCAAAGCCGTGCGTGCGCTGGGACTGGCCGACGTCGTGCTGGTGGATGATCTGGTCAACCCGCAGGTGCTGGACTACTGCGCGCAAGCCCGCTTGGTCCATGTCGGCAAGCGCGGCGGCTGCCGCTCCACGCCGCAAGCCTTCATCCAGCGCTTGATGCTGCGCTATGCCCGGCAAGGCTTGCGCGTGGCGCGCCTGAAAGGCGGCGACCCCTGCATCTTTGGCCGTGGCGGCGAAGAAGCGCAATGGCTCAGCGACCACGGCGTAGGCTGCGAAATCATCAACGGCATCACCGCTGGCCTTGCCGCCGCCACCGCCTGCGGCATCCCATTGACCCAACGCGGCATGGCTCAGGGCGTTACACTGATCACCGCTCATTCCCAGGACGGCACGATGCCCGACTGGACGGGGCTGGCACGCAGCGGCACCACGCTGGTGGTCTACATGGGAGTGGCCAAATTGCACGACATGAGCAGCCAGTTGCTGGCGGCCGGCATGGCGCCCGACACCCCCGTGGCAATGATCGAACGCGCATCATTGGCCGACCAGCGTGAATGCCGCTCGACACTGGCCGCCATGACGCACGACGCCCAAGACTTTCAATTGCGCAGCCCCGCCGTGCTGGTCATCGGCAACGTTGCCGCCTGCCAGGTCTTCGGCGCCATGGATACGCCAATGGATGCGCCGATGCTGACGTCCATCAAAGATACGCCGATGCTGACCTCCACCAAAGATACGCCGATGCTGACGTCCACCGAACCCGTTTTGCGCCGCCGCGCCTGACTTTCCGAGACTGACAAAGAGACCGCCATGGCCGAACGCCACATGCCGCCGCCCTTGCGCTTTCTGCTTGCCGCCCGGCGCAGCGAGCTCCACGGGCTGGAAGCCTTGGCCGGCACCTGTGAATTGGTGGTGCGCATCAGCGCGCTGGTACACGCGCTGCAAAAGGAACGCGGCTACTCCAACCTGACGCTTTGCAGCCCGCAAGAACGCTTGCAGCACACGCTGGCGGGCTTGAGCGACACCGCCGTCCGCATCGAGGCCGACGCGCGCCATTTCCTGGATGGCTTGGCGGCCGACCCCGCGCATGGCAGCGGCAAGGCCCGCTTGCTCAACGGTATCGCCTTCGCCCTGTTCCGGCTGGACGAACTGCCCGCCCTGCGCCGCCAGATCCGCGACCGCGCCATCGCCGTGGCGGACGCCGATGCGCGCTTCACACAGGTCATCGGCAGCCTGCTGGCCGTGGTGTTCGAAGCGGCCGATTCGGCGCTGGACCCCGGCGTCACCCGCATCCTGGTCGCGCTCTTGAACTTCATGCAAGGCAAAGAGCTGAGCGGGCAGGAACGCGCTTGCGGTGTGATGGGATTTACAGCCGGGTTTTTCAGCGACGCGCAAAAGGCCCGCATGCTGGGCCTGGCGGCCAACCAGCGCCGCAGTTTTGATATCTACGCCGAACACGCTGACGGCGCGCCGCGCACGGTTTGGGAACAAATCCAGCAACAAGGCGAACCCGTAGAACGCATGCGCGACATGGCGCAGCGCACCGCCGACGGGCAACGCGTAGACGGCAGCCTTGCCGAACTGTGGTTCGACCTGTGCACCGCGCGCATCGACGCCATGCGCGAAGTGGAAAGCCTGCTGGCCCAGGCGTTGGCGCAGCAGTGCGAACGCCGTATCGCCGACACCCGCAAAGAACTGGACGACCGCCGCCTGCTGCTCAGCCGCTATGCCGAGCACGCCAGCGGCCAGGCGCCCAGCATGGTCTTCAGCGTGCAAAGCCGCATCGTCGACACCCCCGCGCCTGACGGTGTAGGCAGCGAATTGGAGCGGTCGATTCTGGACATGATGCGCGAGCAGACGCTGCGCATGCAGCGCGCCGACGACGCGCTGCACACCATGCGCGGGGCGCTGGAAGAAAAGAAACGCATTGATCGCGCCAAGCTGCTGCTGATCAGCCATTACGGCCTGACTGAGCACGCCGCGCACGAACGGCTGCAACGCGCGGCGATGGATGGCGGCCTGTCCTTGTCGGACGTGGCGCGCCAGGTGATCGGCGAGCTGGCCGGGAATTGATCCGCCGCGCCGCCTAGCGAAACACCCGCTGCGTGACGCTGACCACCACCCCGGCCAACGCCAGCACGGCCAGCACCCGGAAATGATCCAGGTTC
This sequence comes from Achromobacter sp. 01N37, assembly GCF_056399725.1. Classification (NCBI taxonomy): domain Bacteria; kingdom Pseudomonadati; phylum Pseudomonadota; class Betaproteobacteria; order Burkholderiales; family Alcaligenaceae; genus Achromobacter; species Achromobacter sp. 01N37. Next base: position 295,163 of record NZ_JBFTRX010000001.1, on the reverse strand, counting down.
GCCAGCAGCACCGATTGCTGGTCCAGCCATTGCGAGATATGCGCCATGGCCATCTGCTGCGCCCGCGCGGGGTCGGCCGCCGCAGCGTAGACGCCGCTCAACTGCGCCTTGGCCGCTTCAAAATTGGCGTTGCCTTGGGCGATGCCCGCCATCAGCACGTTGTAGTGTTCCGACGTGAACCACTGCTGGCCCACCGTCGCCACCATGATGCCCAGCGCCTGCCCCACCTGCGCCAGCATGTTCTTCACCTGCTGCGCATGCGCGAACACCGCGGGGTCATGGGTCAGCCCCGTGAAGGTGTTCATGGCGGTGGCCGGCATGACGATCATGATGAACACGCCGTAGCAGGCCAGCGCGGGTAACACGTCGGTCCAGGGGTCAGCCGAAGGCGTCAGCCGCGACATCAACACGGCAAACGCCGCCAGCGCGGTAAAACCCGCCACGAAGAATTTGCGCGGCGACGGCCAGCGGGCAAGCAACTGCGACATCACTGCAAACGTCAGCACGCCCGCGCCCAGCCCCATCGCAAAGAACACGCCCGTGTTCGCCCACGACAAGCCCAGCGCGCGTTGCAGCATCAACGGCACCAGATAGCCGTTGGCGCCCAGCATCAGATAACAAAACATGAATAGCGCCAGGCCGCTCAGAAAGCGCACTTCCTTCATGCCGCCCAGCTTCAGCAACGGCGCGCCATGACGCGTTTCCGAGCGCACGAAAAACGCCAGCGCCGCCAAGCCCGCTGCGGCGTAAAGCACCAGCAGATGGCGGTCGCTGAAAAAGTCGTAATAAGACCGCTGCAACGCGTGCAGCAGCAAGAAACTGCCCAGCCCCAAGGCCGCAATCGGCGCCAGCCGCGCCTGCCCTGCCACCGTCACGCCACCGTGATCGGGCATGGCGAGCGCTACCGGAATCATCGCCAGCAACGACAGCGCGGCGACCAGCCAGAACATCACGTGCCAGCCGGTTTGATCCACCGCCACCGACGCCAGCAACGGCCCCAGCGCCGTGCCCGTGCACAACCCCGTCGCCAAGGCCTTGATGCCCTGAAAACGCGCGGGGCCTGGCGGAATCAGGTTCACCGTCAGCCGCGATGACGTCAACATTGCTGCGCAGCCCATTGCCATCAGCACCCGGCCCAGCAGAAACCCCGCTTCGCTGCGCGACAGCGCACACACCACCGCCCCCGCCGCCGCCGCGCCCAACGACGCCAGCAGATAGCGCCGCAAGCCCAAGTGATGCACCAGCCAGCCTTGCAGCGCAATCATCACCACGGCCACGCAGGCATAGATGACCGCGACGGTGGTGTATTCCTCGGGGCTGGCGCCGATCTCACCCATGATGGGCGAGGCCGCGAACGTGACCATGCCGTTTTGCAGGAAGTCGACAAACGTCAGCGCGCCGATCGTCATCAGCAAGGCGGGGGGAATGGGAGGATGCGGGGAAGCTTGCATGGTGCGGCGAGTGTTCTTGAATTTATGCCCAGGCTGTATATGCCTAGGCAGATAAATAGATAAAAAAAATGCGGACGGACCGATTCAGCACTTGCCCGCGTTGATTAGCAGCCGCGACAACAGCTTGTGCAGAGTCTCGGCATCGTCTTCTGAAAACCCTTGCAGCAAACGCCGCATGGCGACTTCGGTTGCGTCCAGCGCTTGCGGCAAGGCGGCCTGCCCCAGCTCGGTCAGTTCGATCAGGTAGCTGCGCCGATCCGCCTCGTTCTCGACCCGCCGGATAAAGCCCTTGGCCACGATGCGATCCAGCAAGCGGGTCATCGCGCCCGAGTCATAAGCCAGCACCCGGCAAAAGTCGCTAAGCGTACGGCCCCAGCCCTTGGCCAGACAGTTCAGCACCACGTACTGCGGCGTCGTCAGGTCATACGGCGCCAGTTCGCGCTCCAGCGCATCGTGAATGCTGGCGCGCACGGACGTCACCATGAAGCCGAGTTCACCGGTGTAGAAACTGTCCAGCACGGAAGGTTTGGCAGGCGACATGGCGGTCTGGGAGATCAAAGCGAAAAGCAATTCCCGGATTTTATCTGCCTAGGCAGTAAAAACACAAGCGCTGGCGTCAATTCGTCAGGTGCAACGCCGCCAGGGCCAGCAACAGGGCGGGAGGCATCACGACGAGGCCCAGGCGCAGGAAACTGAACGCGCTGATATGCATGCCCTCGCGGCGCACGGCCAGCAGCCAGAGCAAGGTGGCGAGCGAGCCGCTCACGGACAGGTTCGGCCCCAGGTCGATACCGATGAGCAACGCGGCGGTTGTGCCGCTGGGCAGGTCAGCCATGCGCGCCAACGATCCCGCCATCAGACCCGCCGGCAAGTTGTTGATGACATTGCCCGACAGCGCCGCGCCGATGCCGCTGGCCCACAGCGCGGCGTTGGCGGACAGGCCTCGCATCAGCTGCGCCAGGTCTTGCAGCACGCCGCTTGCAGCCATGCCTTGCACCAATACGAACAAGCCGGCCACCAAGGGCAGAACGCCCCAGGCGACGCCCTTGATCAGGCGCCATGGGCTGGACCGCGTCACGCCCAGCACCAGCACCGCCGAGGCGGACCCCGCGACCAAGGTGGGCATGCCCAGCCGGTAGCCCAGCGCCGACGTGATCAGCAAGGTGCACGCCGTGCCCGCCACGCCGACCGCCGCAATCCGCAAGGCCGGCGTCATCGGCGGCAGCGGCGGCGATGGCTTGAGCGGCTGTCGCAAGTCGTCGCGAAACACCAGCCGCAGCGTGACGTAGGTGGACGCAATCGCCAGCACGGAAGGCAGCGCAAAGTGCGCCAGCCAAGGCATCAGTGCGGGCATGCGGTCGCCAAACACCACCAGATTGGCGGGATTCGAAATCGGCAGCACGAAGCTTGCCGCGTTGGCGATGAACGCGCACACGTACAGATACGGCAACGGCGGCGCGCCCACCACGCGCGCCACGGCATAGACGGCCGGTGTCAGCACCACCGCCGTCGCATCGTTGGACAGCAGCACCGTGACCACCGTGCCCACCAGGAATACCAGATCGAACAGCCGCCGCGCCGAGCCGCCCGCATGATCGGCCGCCGCCACCGCCAGCCAGTCGAACAGCCCTGCCTGCCGGGCCACCTCGGCCACGAGCATCATGCCGATCAGGAACAGATAGACATCCGTGCCTTCCAGGATGGCGCTGCCCGCCTGGGCGGCCGGCAGCAAGCCCAACCCCACCAGCGCGACGGCGCCCGCACAGGCCCAGACGTATTCAGGCAACCGCCAGGGGCGAAACAAGATGGCCATGGTGGTTGCCGCGGCAATCAACCAGATCAGTGCATTGGACAAAGACATGCTTACCGGCAAGAAATCAGGAAAGGGAAGAGACGGAAGTGGTGGGTTTTACGAGCGCCTTGCGCGTCTCTGGCAAGGCCAGCAACGTGACGCACGCGAGCGCCGCGATGCCGGCCAAAGCGAGAAAAGCAGCACTGTAGCCCGCCTGCTGAACGATCACGCCGGCCACGCCGTTGCTCAGCGACGCACCGATGCCAAACACCGTGGTCACCGCGCCCAGGCTGGCGTTGAAACGCCCGGTGCCTTGGGTCAGGTCCAGCACCATCAAAGGCAGGACGGCCCCGAAGATACCCGCGCCCACGCCGTCCAGCAACTGCACGGCCACCAGCCATGCGGTGTGGTCCGAAAAGGTGTACAGCACGCCGCGCAACGGCAGGATCAGGAATCCGATCAGCAACAAGCGCTTGCGGCCCAGGCGGTCGGCATAGCGCCCCACCGCCATCGCCGCCGGAATCATGACGAATTGCGCGGCGACGATGCAGGCGGCGGTCAGCGGCGTGGCAAGCGCGGGGTTCGCCAGCGCCAGCTTCTGGCCCACCAGCGGCAGCATGGCGGCATTGGCCAGGTGGAACAGGGCGCAGCTCAAGGCCAGCAACAGCAGTGACCGGTTGCTGAGCAACTGGCGCAGGGCAACGGGGTGGGCGTCGGCAGCGGCGTCGTGGTCCAGCCCGCGAGCGCGGTCCACATCAATATGCGCGGGGATGCGCGACGCCGCGGCCAGGCTGGCCAGCGCCATCGCCGCCATCAGGTAAAACACGGCCACCGGCCCCCACACATACGCCAGGCCGCCGGCCAGCAAGGCGGCAAACGCGTTGCCGGCATGGTTATACGATTCGTTGCGCGCGATACGCCGGGTAAATCCGTTGGCGGCGGTCAGCCCCAAGGTGATGCCCGCGATCGCCGGCGCGAAGACCGACGACGCGATGCCCGCCAGCGCCTGCGTGACCGTGACCCACGCAAAATTGTCATTCGCCAGCACCGCCATGCACGCCACTGTCACCAGGATGGCGGCCGCCATCAACAGCCTGCGCTTGTTCGCCGTGCGGTCGACCAGCGCGCCAGCCGGTGTTTGCGCCGCCAGCGCCGCCAACCCGGAAATGGTCATGACAAGACCGATGCTGTCAGGCCGCCACTGGTGCACCGCAAGCAAATAGATGGCCAGATATGGCCCAAGGCCATCCCGGACATCGGCCGCGAAAAAGTTCAGCCAGTCCAAAGGACGCGAAGCAGAGGATGGAGATGGCAAGGTAGCGATGAAAGCCGTGGGCCGCAGATGGCGGATTGTAGACAGGCATGGCAATAAAAAGAATTGCCGTTTCAATCCTTCACGCGGCTACGGCAGATTCTCTCGAAAGATCACCTGGCTGCGCGCCAGTTCCACCCCGTTCATCGTGCTGCGTTTGTCGCGCAGGTTGCAGAAGATGCGCACGCAGCTCATCAGCGCTTCCATCGGGCTTTGCGTGATGACGGCATCCATCGTGCCGTCGATCAGTAACGAACGGGTGTCGGGCGTCAGGCCGTGGCCGATGAACACCACGCGATGTTGCAGGCCCGCTTCCTTCAGTGCGCGGGCGACACCGTCGGACGCGCCGCCGATGTTGTAGATACCCGCCAGGTTCGGATATTGCTCCAGCAGCTGGCGCGTCTGTTCGTAGTTGCGCTGCGCGTCGTCATAGCCTTCGCGCAAGTCCACTACCTGCATCGCCTGGAATTGTTCGGCATACAGCTGAAGGAAACCGCTTTCGCGTTCCTCATGCGCGCGGTAATGGCGCGACCCGGCAATCAGCGCCACGTGCGCCGCGCGCAAGCCAATGAAGCGCGCGATCAGATAGCCCGCCGTGCGGCCGGCGGCGCGGTTGTCCAGCCCCACATAGGCCGTTCGCGCGCTATTGGCGATATCGGAAATCAAGGTCACCGTGGGCACGCCCTGCTCCGCCAGCGCATTGACGCCTTCGCGCACCACCGGGTGCTCCAGCGCCATGAAAGCAATGCCGTCGGCGCGTTTGCCGTGCTTGGCCAAGGCCTGCGCCAGCGCATCGGGGTTGAAGCTTTCCACGTATTCGATCTGGCACTTGGCGTTCAGCGGCCCGAAATGTTCATGCGCGTAGCTGACGGTGTCGCCCAGCATGCGCAGATAGCGGTTGCTGCCGCGCGGCAGCAGGAACACCAGCCGCATCGGTTCCGCAGGCGCAGCAGCGCTCAGCTCCTGTTCAGGCAGGTAGTCCAGTTCGATGGCGGCCTTGAAGACCTTTTGCGCCGTATTGGCGCGCACGCCGGGCCGGCGGTTCAACACGCGGTCGGCCGTGGCGGTGGAGACGCCAGCGCGCTCGGCCACATCGGCCAAGCGCGCCAGCTTGCGTTCGGGAGCAGGTTTATTCACATCAAAAACCATCATGAATAAGGTTTGACGATGATACTGCCTATTCACTATTGTCCAGTCTGCCGCATGGTATTGGCGTATTTGTGGCACATCAAAAAACATCATAACTACGATTATGGAGACAACCATGAAGCTGCTGACACGCCGCAGTGCCTTGCGCCGCCTTTGCGCCGTTCCCGCCGCCGTCGCCCTGGGCGGGGGATTCCCGCTGATTGCCCGCGCCGCCGACTACTCGCTCAAGTACGGCAACAACCTGCCGGTGACGCACCCGCTGAACGTACGCGCCCAGGAAGCCGCCGAACGCATCCTGAAGGAAAGCAACGGCCGCGTGGACATCAAGATTTTCCCGAACAACCAGCTGGGCGGCGACACCGACATGCTGGCGCAAGTGCGCTCGGGCGGCATCGACTTCTTCACGCCGTCGGCGCTGGTGATCGCCACCCTGGTGCCGGTGGCCGCCATCAACGCCGTGGGTTTCGCGTTCAAGGACTACAACCAGGTCTGGGGCGCCATGGACGGCGCACTCGGTGCGCACGTGCGCGCCGCCATCGCGCAGCGCAAGCTCTACGCCTTTGAAAAGATGTGGGACAACGGCTTTCGCCAAACCACCAGCAGCAAGGCGCCGGTGGCTTCCGCTTCCGACATGAACGGCCTGAAGATCCGCGTGCCCGTGAGCTCGCTGCCGATCTCCATGTTCAAGGGCCTGGGCGCCGCGCCCGCCAGCCTGCAATTCAGCGAGGTCTATTCGTCGTTGCAGACCAAGGTCGTGGACGCGCAGGAAAACCCGCTGCCCATCATCCAGGTCGCCAAGCTGTACGAAGTGCAGAAGTACTGCTCGCTGACCAATCACATCTGGGACGGCTACTGGTTCATCGCCAACGGCCGCATGTGGGAAGGCCTGCCGGAAGACCTGAAGACGGTTGTTGCGCGCGGCATCAACGAAGCGGGTCTTGCGCAGCGCGAAGACATCAAGAAGCTGAACGCCTCGGTGCAGTCCGACCTGGAAGCCAAGGGCCTGCAATTCAATCAGCCGGCCGCCGACAGCTTCCGCGAACAACTGCGCACGGCGGGCTTCTACAAGGAATGGCAAGGCCGCTTCGGCAACGAAGCCTGGTCGCTGCTGGAACAAAGCGTCGGCAAGCTGGCCTGAGGTCGCGCCATGTCTTCCTTGTCCGCCCCCCACACGGCCGCCCCGGTGCTGCCCGCCAACCCCTTGCGGCGGGCGGCCAACGCCCTGGACAGCGCGCTTGGCTGCGTGGTTGAACACGTCGCGGCCGCGATTGTGCTCGTCGAAATCATCGTGCTGTTTGCGGGTGTGGTGGCGCGCTACGCGTTCCACAGCCCGCTGGTCTGGTCCGATGAGCTCGCCTCGATCCTGTTCCTGTGGCTGTCCATGCTGGGCGCGGTGGTCGCGTTGCGGCGCGGCGAGCACATGCGCATGACCGCGCTGGTCAACAACGTCAGCCCCGCACGGCGCGCGCAGCTGGAAACCGTGGCGCTGGCGGCATCGCTGGCGTTTCTGGTGATGATCCTGGCGCCCGCCATCGAGTACGCGCACGAAGAACACTTCATCATCACGCCCGCGCTTGAGCTCAGCAACGCGTGGCGCGCATCGGCCATTCCCATCGGCATGGCGCTGATGGCGGTGGTGGCGTTGTTGCGTCTCTTGCGCACGCAGCCCTTGCCGCAAGTGCTGATGGCGCTGGCGGGCGTGGCGGTCGTCGTCGCCCTATTCTGGTTCGCGCAGCCGCTGTTCAAGGGGCTGGGCAAGCTGAATCTGGTGATCTTCTTTGTGGGCATTGTGGCGGCCACGGTGTTCTCGGGCGTGCCGATTGCGTTCTCGTTTGCGCTGGCCACGTTCTCGTACCTGGCGCTGACGACCAACACGCCGATGGAAGTGATGGTGGGCCGGCTGGACGAAGGCATGTCGCACCTGATGCTGCTGGCGGTGCCGCTCTTCATCTTCCTGGGTTCGCTGATTGAGATGACCGGCATGGCGCGCGCCATGATCCAGTTCCTGGCGAGCCTGCTGGGCCATGTGCGCGGCGGCCTGTCGTATGTGTTGATTGGCGCGATGTACCTGGTGTCGGGCATTTCGGGTTCGAAGATCGCCGACATGGCGGCCATTGCGCCCGTGCTCTTCCCGGAAATGCAGAAGCGCGGCGCCAAGCCGGGCGATCTGGTGGCGCTGCTGTCGGCTACCGGCGCGCAAACCGAAACCATCCCGCCGTCCATTGTGCTGATCACGATTGGCTCGGTCACGGGCGTGTCGATTGCGGCGCTGTTCACGGGCGGCCTCTTGCCCGCGGTGGTGCTGGGCCTGGCATTGTGCTCGGTGGTGTGGTGGCGCTATCGCCGCGAAGACCTGAGCCTTGTGCAGCGCTTTTCCTTCAAGGAAATCGGCCGCTTCTTCGTGATTGCGCTGCCCGCCGTCGCCCTGCCCTTCGTGATCCGCGCAGCGGTCGTCGAAGGCGTGGCCACCGCTACCGAGGTCTCGACCATCGGCATCGTGTATTCGGCCGTGATCGGCATCCTGATCTATCGCCGCTTTGACTGGGCGCGCTTGAAGCCCATGCTGATCGAAACGGCATCTTTGTCGGGCGCCATCATGCTGATCGTGGGCTGCGCCACCGCCATGGCCTGGGCGCTGACGCAATCGGGTTTCTCGGGCGATCTGGCCCGCCTGATGGCCGGCATGCCCGGCGGCAGCTACGGCTTCCTGGCCGTGTCCATCGTGGCCTTCATCATTCTGGGCAGCGTGCTGGAAGGCATCCCCGCCATCGTGCTGTTCGGGCCGCTGCTGTTCCCGATCGCAGTGCAGGCGGGCGTGCATGAAGTGCACTACGCGATGGTCGTGATCTTCGCCATGGGCATCGGCCTGTTCGCACCGCCCTTTGGCGTGGGCTACTACGGCGCCTGCGCCATCAGCCGCGTCGACCCCAACGAGGGCATCGGCCCGATCTGGGGCTACATCGGCGCGCTGCTGATCGGGCTGATCGTTGTGGCGGCCTTCCCCTGGTTCTCCATCGGCTTCCTGTGACCTGACGCGGCCCGGACGTGATTGCGCGTCGGGCCGCTTCCCCTTCCGTCTCCCTCTTTATAAAGATCCATCATGAGTCGTTTCCTGGGCGAGATCCGCCAACTTGGGTATGTCGTGCACGACATCGAAGCCGCCATGGAGTACTGGAGCACCACGCTGGGCGTGGGCCCGTGGTACTACAACCCGCGCGTGCCGATCGTGAATTACCAGTACGACGGCGAACACTACGAACCGCACAACTCGGTTGCGCTGGCGAACTCCGGCTTCGTGCAGGTGGAACTGATCCAGACCCGCAACGACGTGCCGTCCATGTACCGCGACTTCCTGCAAGCCGGCCGCACCGGCCTGCAACACGTGGCCTACTGGACCGAAAGCTACGACGCCGATCTGGAGCGCCTGCTGGCCCAAGGCTTCAAGCCCAAGATGAGCGGCGAAGTCGGCGAGAAAGGCCGGTTCATTTATTTCGATACCGAATACCACCCCGGCACGGTGATCGAACTGTCTGAAGTGGCCGGCCCCAAAGGCCGCTTGTTCGACCTGATCCGCGAAAGCGCCTCGGGTTGGGATGGCAAAGACCCCGTCCGCCCCTTCCCCGATCTGTCCCGCCTCTGAAGCCCCCTTCGACTCGACACCGTTGTCCGCCGCCACCATGAATTCCCAATCGTTTAGCGCCACCTACCTGATCGAAACCCCGATGGACCCCGCACGGGTCGCGGAGGTCATGGCCGGCGAACAGTCCTGCGGCACCTTCACCCGCGTGCAAGGTGAAACCGACGAACTGCGCGCCCGGGCCCGCGCGCGTGTCGAGTCCATTGAACTGCTGGACACCGTTACTGCGCCCAGCCTGCCCAACGCGTGGCTGGCGCGCCAGCCGGGCGGCATGCCGGGCACGTACCAGCGCGCCCGCGTGCGCATTTCGTTTCCGGTGGCAAACGTAGGCGCCAACCTGGCGACGCTGGCCGCAACTGTCGGCGGCAACCTGTACGACCTGGGCGAAGTCACCGGCCTGCGCCTGGAAAGCATGGAGCTGCCCGCCAACTACCGCGCACAGTTTGAACTGCCGCAAGTGGGCATCGCCGGCACGCGCCAGTTGACGGGCGTGGCGCAAGGGCCGCTGGTGGGCACCATCATCAAGCCCAACGTCGGCCTGTCGCCCGAACAAACCGCGCATCTGGTGGCGCAGCTGTGCGCGGCGGGGGTGGACTTCATCAAGGACGACGAAGTCTGCGCCAACCCCGCCCACGCGCCGCTGGCGCAACGGGTGGCCGCCGTCATGGCGGTGGTGCGCGCGCACCGCGACCGCACGGGCCGGCAAGTCATGGTGGCCTTCAACATCAGCGACGAAACCGACGCCATGCGCCGCCACGCAGAACTGATCGAACGTGAGGAAGGCACCTGCGTCATGGCCAGCCTGAACTGGTGCGGCTTCTCGGCCATCCAGACGCTGCGCCGCAGCACGCCGCTGGCGCTGCACGGCCATCGCAACGGCTACGGCGCACTGTCGCGCGATCCGCTCCTGGGCATGGGCTTTCAGGCGTATCAGACCCTGTGGCGGCTGGCGGGTGTGGACCACATGCATGTGCACGGCCTGCAAGGAAAATTTGCGCAAGACGACCGCGAAGTGGTCGACTCCGCGCGCGACTGCCTGGCATCGTTGACGCCCGGCATCGACGACGCCGTCATGCCCGCGTTCTCGTCCGGCCAATGGGCCGGCACCGTGCCCGCCACCTGGGCCGCCGTGCGCACCGACGACCTGATGTTCATGTCCGGCGGCGGCATCCTGGCCCACCCGGATGGCCCGGCTGCGGGCGTGCAAAGCATCCGCCAAGCCTGGCAAGCGGTGCGCGAAGGCCAGCCGTTGGACGACTTCGCGCGGAATGCGCCGGAGTTGCAACGCGCGCTGGCCTTCTTCGGAAGCCGCGCATGACTGCGGCAGGTAACGAAGCCCGGGCCAAGTCCCCCACCGAATCCGGGGGTGAATCCCAGGGCGAGGCCCATCGCGACGCGCCCGTTGTTCACGCGCCGCGCGTGTGCTGGTATGGCGACGACTTCACCGGCGCCACCGACACGCTGGCCGAAGTGGCGCGCGCCGGCCTGCGCGGCCTGCTGTTCCTGGGCGTGCCATCGCCCGAGCAACTGCGCCGCGCCGGTCCGCTGGACGCCATCGGCATCGCCGGCGCCGCGCGCGCCATGACGCCCGCCGACATGGAAACCGAACTGCGCGCCGTCGGCCGCTTCATGGCCGGCACCGGCGCGCGCGTGCTGCACTACAAATGCTGTTCCACGTTCGACAGCGCGCCGCACGTCGGCAGCATCGGCGTGGCCATCCGCGAACTGCGCCGCCACATGCCCAACCCGCTGGTGCCCATCGTTGGCGGGCAGCCCAGCATCGGGCGCTATTGCAGCTTCGCGCAGTTGTTCGCGCGCGCCGGCGCATCGCCCGAGATCCATCGCATCGACCGCCATCCGGTCATGAGCCAGCATCCCGTCACACCGATGCACGAGGCCGACTTGCGCCGGCATCTGGCCGCGCAGGGGCTGCCCGATATCCGCTCGGTGCCGCACACCGCCTACCCTCGCCTGCGTATGGCGGATGACGCGCCGCGCGTGGAAGACTGGATCGACAACATCATCGAAACGTCCGACGGCCCCGTGCTGTTCGACCTGACCGATGACGAGCAGCTTGCCGTCATCGGCCGCCTGATCTGGCGCGCCGCCGCGTGCGTGCCGCTGTTGGCGGTTGGCCCCAGCAGCGTGCAACAGGCGCTGGCGCGGGCCGCTTCACCGGGTCACGCTGGCCACACCGGCCACACTGGCCACACCGGCCACACCGGTCACACCGGCCACCTGGACCCCGCCGGCCCTGCCGCCCCACCTTTGCCACCCGCATCGGGGCCGGTGCTGGTCGTGGCGGGCAGCCTGTCGCCCGTCACCGCCCGGCAGATCGCAGCGTGTCAGCGCTACGTGCATCAACCCTTGAACGTGCAGCAACTGCTGAATGACCCGGCGTATGCGGCCGCTCAAATCCAGCACGCAGCAACCGCCTTGCAACGCGGCCAGAATGTGCTGGTCCATACCGACCGGCCCGATCAGGCCGTCACCGCGGATCAGGCTGCATCTACCGCGCGCGCCACCGCGCAAATGGCGGCGAACATCATCGCCGCCAGCGCGGAACGCGGCACGCGCCTGTCGCGCATCGGTATCGCGGGCGGCGACACCTCCAGCCAGGCAACGCTCGCCTTGGGGCTCTGGGGCCTTGCATTCCGCTGCGTGCTCGCGCCCGGGGTCACCGTCAGCATTGCCCGCAGCGACAACGCGTTGGTCGACGGCGTGGAATTGATGCTCAAGGGCGGACAGATGGGCGGTGATTTGCTGTTCGACGATCTGGTGACGGGCACGGCCTGACGCCGCAGGCTGGGCCGTAGGTTGGGCCGTAGGCTGGGCCGCAGTTTGGGCCGTAGGCTGGGCCGCAGTTTGGGCCGTAGGTTGGCGTTGGATTCATGTCGGTTATGCTGCCCCCTGATTTGTCCGGCAGCATGCCGCACGCCCCCCAACCAGGAGATCACCCCATGCCTTGGCGGTTCCGCGCAACCTGCATTGCCGCGCTAGTCCTTAGCCTGTCCGCCCCCGTCGCGGCCAACACGTTGACGACACAGGCCGAGTGGAACACCGCCGTCCGCAAGCAAGTGCAGCGCAAGATCGTCACGCCGCCCGCCGTCCTGCGCGCCGGCCGGACGCTTGACGTCCAGGTGCGCATCGACATCCTGGCTGATGGCACGCTCGATGCCGTGACGGTCAGCCGCTCATCCGGCGACCCCGCCGTCGATGACGCCACCATCGCCATGATCCGCCGCGCGGGCCGCCTGCCCGCTTTCACGCCCGATATCAAAGCGGAAAAGCAAAGCCTGATGCTGCCTGTACGGTATGTGGTTGAAGGCAGCGGCAACGCTCCGCGTGCGGCCGCGCCCGCACCGGCCGCCCAACGCACCTATGCCAACGACGCGCTGGGCTTACAGATCAGCGTGCCCGCTCCCTTCCACATCGCGGGCCATCGCAAGACCTCGCGCTACGACGTGCTGGTGGAAATCGCCAGCGCCAGCGGCGGCCCGCCCGCGGTGGGCGGCGGCAACATCGTCTGCACGGTCGGCTACCAAACCACGCGCGTCACGAAAGCCACCAGCAAGCACGCCCCCGATTCCCCTGAAGCCCAAGCCGCCAGACTGGCCGCTGTCCGCAACGTGCAGGCGGCGCAAGGCGCCACGTTGGAAACGCTGGATAGTTTTGCTTTGGCCGGCATCCATGGCGTGGATTACGTGGTGGCGCCCGGCATGCAAGGCAATGCGGGAGCCGGTGACATTCGTCAATACACCGCGCTGTACGACGCGCCGCAAGCCCGCGCCGTCCTTGCGTGTGCGACGACACGCGCAGCGATGGCCAGCGCGTTGCCAGCGTTCCGGCAGATTCGGGATGGCGTTGGCATCAGCGGGCGCTGATGCTTGGCAGCACCTGCCCGTCGATGTTGGTGGGAAGCCGTCTACCTCCCATGCCAGTACCGCCGCGCGCGATCCCGTTGCGACCACACGCGCAGCACGCGCTCGGTCGACTCCGCCATCACCGCCCCGTCACGATCACTGCGCCAGAACGCCGCCCCCGCCCGCAACCAACGCCGTTCCACTGCCGGGGCGGGATGACGAAAGCGGTTCAAGTGGCCGGCCTGCGCAATCGCATGGCTGGCCTTTACCGCCATCACCCAATCACGGCCAGATGACGACGCCGAGCCATGGTGCGGGGCTAGGACGACGTCGGTAGGCGGTACGCCGCGGGCGACCAGTTGCCGCTCTTGGGCCACGCCAATGTCACCCGTCAACAGTAGCGAGTGGCTGGCGCCCTGCACGCGCAGCACGCAGCTATCGGCATTGCGGTCTGCCGGTGCGCCACTGCCGCCATCGGCCGGATGCAGAAATGTGAACCGCACGCCGTCGACTTCCCAAGCGTCATCGCGACGGCAGCGCAGCATGCGATCGGGCAACGTGGCTTGCGTGCCGGGCGAGGCCTTACCTGGCTCCGGCCACACGCTGGCGTCCCGCCGCACAAACGCCGCAACATCAAACGAGGCGTAGCTGCGCTGCACCGGCACTGCCGCCAGCACCGCACGCGCGCCGCCCACGTGGTCCTGGTCAGCGTGTGACAACACCAGCACGTCCAGCGCCCCAATGCCGCGTGCTTGCAGGAACGGCGCGACAACGCGATCGCCTGCGTCGCTGCCGCCGTAATGCCGTGGCCCGGCATCAAACAGCAAGGTCTGGCTGGCGGTCTCAACCAAAATCGCGCTGCCCTGCCCCACATCCAACGCGCTCATCCGCCAATGGCCGGGTTCAGGACGATCCGGACGCCAACATAGCAAGGGCAGCATGCACACCCAGCCCAAGTGCCGCGCCGGCCAGCCCCGCACCTGCAACGCCCAGACCATGCCCGCCACCGCCCACAGCAGCCACGGCCAGGGCGCCGCCGCGACGGACACGCTTGCCCACTGCGCGTTGCCCACCCACGCGACCGGCACCATTGTGTAATCAAACGCCGCCAGCCCAATTTGCCCCACCCAGCCCGCAACGGCTTGCGCGCCTGGCACCACGGACAACGCCGCGCACAACAAGGCCAGCGGCGTCACGATGAACGTCACGGACGGAATCGCCACCGCGTTCGCCAGCGGCGACCCAACCGACACCTGATGTACCAGATACGCCAGCAATGGCGTCAGCCCCAACGTGACGATCAACTGCAAACGCGTGGCCTGTTCCAAGCGGCTGGCCCAGCGCTTGTGCCAAGGGGCCTCGGCATCGAATGGCATGTCGGCAATGCGCAGCAGAATCGCTACCGCCCCGAACGACAGCCAGAACCCCGGCGACATCGGCGCCCAGGGGTCCAGCGCCACCACCGCCGCCCCCGCACCCGCCAGCACCCTGCCCGCCGTCAACGGCAAGCGCGACAGCGCCGCCGCCAACACCACCGACAACATGAAGAACGTACGCCGCGCCGGCACGCCCCAGCCCGCCAGCAGGCAATACAACAACGCCACCACGGCCGCCGCCGCACCGCCCGCAATGCGCGACGGCGCAAACTCCGCCAACCCCGCGCCCCGCCATCGCGCGCGCCGCCACAACGCCGCCACCAGCACGCCCGCGATGCCCGCGATGGACGTCACGTGCATACCACTGATCGAGACCAAATGCGTAATGCCGCTGCGGTTGAAGATGCGCCAGTCATCGCGCGCCACCCCCGCCTGATCCCCGATCGCCAACGCAATCAACACCGGCGCATAGCGGTGTTCACCCAAGGCCTTACGCAAACCCGCCCGCACATGGTGCCGCGCGCGTTCGATGGCGATGCCCGCCGACGCCCAGGGCTGATCATCCAACAAGCGCGGTTGCCCCCGCACGGTGCCCACCGCACGCAGCCCACGCGCAAACATTCGCGCTTCGGCGTCCGGCCCTGCCGGGTTCAACACCCCGTGCGGCCGCCGCAACACCACGGCCATGCGCCAGACCTGACCCGGAACCAAAGCAGGCATGGCGGACGATGCGCCGGGCGGCGTCTGCCACGTGACTTGCACGCGCGAAGGAATGCCCGCGCGCGGCGGCTCCGCCAGTTCGCCCACAAAACGCTGATGCCGGTCATCACCATCCGGCAGCTCCGCCACGCGCAGAATCAAGCGGGACACCTGGTCTTGATGCAAGTCTGACAACGCGTCATTCAGGCGAACATGAGCCTGAACACTGGCGTTGAGCGTGCTGCTGCTAAGACCCAGCAACAAAGAACAAAAGACGCGAACGGTGTCGCGGCTGCTGCGGACCCAAACCACGCACGCAACAGCACCTGAGCCGGTAATTAACAGCAAAGAAAAAAACCCAGGCAACGCCGGCAAGCACTGCACACCCGCCGCGCCCGCCACTAGCCCTAAGCAAAATGAACGGCCGGTGATGTCCTTCTCCTAAAGCCAGGAGCGTAGGACGAGGACAGGGCGAGTGGGTCATCCAGTGAATGGAATTGTCCACCTCGGCAAGCCGCAAGCGTCTCAATACGTCGTGCGGTGGGCTACCCAATTCAGCTTTCAAGGTACATACCAAAAACTGCGTATGTACGGGGCGAGCAAAGTCACCTCATCATCCTCTCCGCTGGCATTGCGGCGCCCCGCGTTGAAGTTCCGATGGCGCGCACAGGACGCAAAGCCCGCGCCTGATCCTTAGTATTTACACGAGGAGACCGACACGATGGCCAGCATCAAATTCGTTCCCAGCGCAGACGCGTCAGTCGTCAGCGAGCACTCCCGTTCAATCCTGAGTTCAATCCTGGATTCCGCCGGGCTGCCATCCTGCGTCATCACCAGCACCGTGCGCACGCCTGCTAGCCAAGCCCGCGCCATGTTCGTGAACATCGAGGCCGCAAACATTCAGAAGCAGCTCGACCTGTACGGCCCCGCCGGGCAGACCGTCATTCGCGAATACCAGCGCCTGAAACCGTTGGGCCATGGCAAACAAGTGATACTCGGCGCGATGGAAGCAAAAATTCTTGAGCTCGGTCCAGGCAAGGTCAGCCGGCATTGTGCGGACCCGTCTGCACTGAACGTGATCGATATCGCCCCTTCGTCCATTGCCAATCGAACGCGCTTTCTCAATGCGCTTGAAAAGGCAAAGGCCGCGGGCGACATCTCGAAGTTCTATTCTCCCGCCAATGGCGACCCTGCGTTTCACATCGAAATTCCGCAATCACCGCAGGCATAGTCAGCGCGGCACTCACGCAAGCGCCATCGCGCCCCCGCCTTAAACCGGAAGCCAGGTCTTGCGGCTCAACGTGCGTGAATGCAGCGGTTCAAGCTGATTTTCCGCGAAGAAAGAAAACGACACGTGCTTGTTATCGATGTCGACAAGGCCGTAGTTTCTGCACGTTTGGCCTACCGTCACGGCGTCCTTCACCGCCACGCCCGACGACGTTGCCTCATGCAGGGGCCACCCGCCCGTGAAAAAGGCATCCGACTCATTGCGATGGATATCGCCACTGAGCACCAGGGTTTTGCTCACGGCGGCCCTGCCGAGCAGCCAGCTCCAGTCTGCCGCGTACCCGATTTTGTAGTCGGCACAGACCGAGCCGCTTGCAAAGAGATGGACCGCATTTGGCTCCGCATCCATCGCCGCATCGAACGCAGCGCGTTGTGGGGCGCCCAACAAGGTGCATATTTTCTTCGGCACGAGCCACGTGCCGGTGCGCCAGGTGCGAACATCCGCAAGGTGCAGCATCACGTCATCCGATAGCCAGACGCTGGGCGTTTCCAGAACCGGCTGATTGACGTTCCAAAGCTCGGGCGCGGCATAGGATTCAGGAAATGAACCGGCGGCCAACCCTAGCCCTAGCGTCCGTCGATACGCCTCATGCAAAGCGGTGCTCATGCGGATCTTTGGCGCATGCTGGGGGTTCGCTGCGGCGACCGCTCCCAAGGCGTCATTCCAAAGAAAGTCATGGTCGTCCCACGTAGCCCAGACCGACCTTTTGGGCAGCGACTTCACCAGCGCGGAGAACTGCGGCTGATTCAGCAGTTGCTGGTAGCGGCCAAAGGCATGTTTGGCAAAGTCGTTTTCGCTCATATCTTTGGGATGCCCTGCCTGCTCGACGTGAATGTCCAGATACATGCTGTCGCCCAGCAGAATCAAATGATCGGGTGCGTGCGCACCAATCCATTCCCAGACGGGTTGATCGCTGAACACATTGGTGGCGATACAGGATGCAAACGCGATGCGCATAACAGGTCCTTAAGGTGGCTGGTGCAAGGGCGGCCATGATCTTGCCCATACGGCCCTTGAAAGGCCCATACCCCATCTGGGGTATGGATGATTCGCGCACGGTGTCTACCTGCCAAGCTAGACTGAAACTTCCGGGGACACCCAACACCTCAATGGAGTTTTCATGAAAAAGTCCATCTTCCCCTGTGCCGTTTCCTTACTTCCTTCCTTACTTCCTTCCTTACTGCTTTACGGTGTTATTGCCACGGCGCAGACCGTGACGCCGATGAAAGGCCAATCGCCCGAAATGACTCAACAAGACGTGGCGGCATGCCAATCGCAGTCGGGCGTCACCAGCACCCCCAGCGAGCCCCAATCCGGCGGACGCGCCCGAGGCGCCGCGACGGGTGCAGTGGCCGGGGCAGCCGTCGCCGGCGCGCGCACCAATCAACACGACGAGATCTCTGACCGCGTCGACGATGACCGCAAGCAGGACTACCGACAAGACAAGGCGAAAAATGCCGCCGTGGCTGGCGCGGTGGTAGGCGGCTCCCGGCAGCGCCAGGATCGGCGCGAAGACGCAAAGACGAATGCCAACGCGTCGTCGGCTTACACCAGCTGCATGCAACAACGTGGCTACCAGGTCACGCAGTAAGTCACGGTAAATGACAGGCGACGCCCACACATAGACCGTAGCGCCGCATCCCGGGCGAAAGCCGCCATCTTGCGGCCCCGCCCCCTCCTTTCCCACAGCGAAAGCCGTTCATGGAAAGGAATGGCCCAGTAGCCAGAAAGCGATACCATCTTGAACACCGCTAGGAGCCGGAGCACGAGATGGGAACAAGCAAGACGCGCCAGCTGGGCGTGTTCATGACCGCTATTGACGAAGCCGCGTTCTTCCGTGCGCTTCAAGCGCGGTTGCCAGCCATACGCTGCATTGATGTTTCGCAACAGACGCACTCGGCAACACCCCGCTATCAGACGGATATTGCCGAGTGCGCGGGCCGCCTCGTCACGTTCGTCGATTCGAATCTGATTTCAGAATCCACCTTCCACGCAAGGTACGTGGTGCGCCACCCTGGCGGCGAGCAATGGATATACGCCATGGTGGGCAGCGGGCTGATCAGTCTGCTGCGCGGCGTACGGGCAAACTATGCGCCGGATTGCCTGCTGAATGGTGAGCTCCGCGCTTCCATCCCGACCGCCGACACCGCTTGCGCCGCGTTTGCGGACCTGGCTTTCGACACGGCGGCGCAGGCGCACAAGGTGTATGCCGTGGACCGTGCCAGCGGCGAAACCGCACGCCGGGCCGAACGCAAGCTGATCGCGTGGCCGGATGCCGCCGCACGCTTCGATGGCATCGATGGCCGCTATCTGACCAACCACACCGAAGCGTGGTTTGTGGCGCGTGCGGCAAGCTAGAGCACCGCGCGTGTGCCCCCTTCGTTTGACAAGCTCCGGCACGCGCCAGAACATACACCAATCCTCCGGCGCGCGACGCCAAGACGCCTACATTCCAACGCATGACTGACGCTTCCACCGAACTCGCCCCCCTCGCCCAAGCCTCGCAAGACCTCTACGCCACCGTGCGCCGTGATGCGCCGCTGGTGCAGTGCCTGACGAATTTTGTGTCCATGAACATTGCCGCCAATGTGCTGCTGGCCATGGGCGCATCCCCCGCCATGGTGCATGCCACGGACGAAGCGCCGGAGTTCGCGCGCCTGGCCGGTGCGGTCGTGATCAACATCGGCACGTTGTCCGCTCCCTGGCTGGAAAGCATGTTGCTGACCGCCGCATCGGCCAACCAGGCCGGCATCCCCTGGGTGCTCGACCCGGTGGCTCATCACGCCACGGCCTTTCGCCGCAACGCCGTGCAGCAGTTGCTGGCGCTGCGCCCCGCCATCATCCGAGGCAACGCCTCGGAAATCATCGCGCTTGCCGGCGGCCAAAGCAGTGGCCGCGGCGTGGATGCGCGCGACGCGGTGGCGCAAGCGGAACAATCGGCCGACATCATTGCACGCGCTCATGGCACGATCGTGGCCGTGACGGGTGAAACGGATTACGTCACCGACGGCACGCGTGGTGTGCACATCACGGGCGGGTCGGCGCTGATGCCGCGCGTGACCGCCACCGGCTGCGCGCTGACCGCACTGGTCGGCGCGTTTGCGGCGGTGGCGAAGGATGACCCATTCACCGCCGCTGTCGCCGCCCTGTCCTGCTTTGCGATTGCAGGCGAGCGCGCCGGCATGCTGGCCCAAGGCCCGGGATCATTCGCATGGCGGTTCCTGGATGCGCTGGCGGCGCTGGAAGTGGAAAGCCTGACGCGGGAATCGCCGCTGCGCTAAGGCATCGACGCGTCGATGCAGGAGTGCGTCGATGCGCTGATGCACCGCGCTGCGCTAAGGCAGGGATCGCGGCAGCAGCTCCGCACTGCGGCCGTGTCACGCCCAGGTCACACACTGTCCCCAAAATCAATTTCCTTCATGACACGGAAGGAAAGACAGTGAAGCCACACGTACGAAAACTGTTTGCGGTATCCGCCAGCGTGCTGCTCCTGACCGGCCTGGCCGGTTGCGGCAACGATGATGATGACGATGACGACTCCGGCGCGGTCACGCCGCCCGCGGCCAGCGTGCCGCAAGGCGCGGCATTGGACGTTGCGATTCTGGCCACGACAGACCTGCACGCCAACGTGCTGGGGTACGACTACTACAAGCTGGCCGAAGACAAGAGCTACGGCGTGGATCGCACCGCAACGCTGATCGCCAACGCCCGCAAGCAGCACGCCAACACGCTGCTGTTTGACAACGGCGACACCATCCAAGGCACCGCGCTGTCTGACTACCAGGCGCTGGTCTCGCCCGTGCAGTGCTCGGACATGATTGCCGTCTATAAGCAGATGAAGCTGCTGGCCTATGACGCCGGCACGATGGGCAATCACGAATTCAATTACGGCCTGCCCTTTTTGTCGCAGATCACGAACGTGGACTTCGGCCTGGCCGGCATTGGCAAAGGCACGGCGCAGACCAACCCCGCAGGCGCGCGCGATTGCGCGGCACCGGGCTTTCCGTTCGTGTCGGCCAACGTGGTGTCGGCCGCCAGCAAGCAACCCATCTTCAAACCCTGGGTGGTGCTGGACAAGACGTTCAAGGCCACGGACGCCAGCGGCAAGACCATCGATGTGCCGTTGAAGGTGGGCGTCATCGGCTTTGCGCCGCCGCCCATTCTGCAATGGGACAAGGCCAATCTGGAAGGCCATGTCGAGGTCACGGGCTGGAAGGAGACCGCGCAACGCTATGTGCCCGACATGAAGGCCGCGGGCGCGGACATCATCGTGGCGCTGGCGCATGGCGGCATCGACATGAAGACGGCGTATAGCCCGTCGATGGAAAACGGCGCGGGCTACCTGAGCCAGGTGCCGGGCATCGATGCACTGATCACCGGCCACCAGCACTTGCTGTTTCCCGACACCAGCACGACGTCTCAATTCGCGGGCCAGCCGGGCATTGATCTGGCCAAGGGCCTGATCAACGGCGTGCCTGCCGTGCAGGCCGGCCAATGGGGCAACAACCTGGGCCAGATCACGCTGAAGCTGGCGTATGACAAGGGCTGGCAGGTGCAGAAGGACGCCACGACGGTCGCGCGCATCTCGACACGCCTGACCGCGCAAAGCGGCACCACGCCGGCCACCTACGTGGCGCCCGACGCCGCCGTGCAGCAGCTGGTGCAGGCCGAACACGCCGCCACCATCAACTACGTGAAGACGCCCATCGGCCAAAGCCAGTTCGACATGGCGACTTATTACGCGTTGACGGGCGATGTGTCGGCGTTGCAGATCGTGAACATGGCGCAGATCGACTACCTGACGGATTACATCGCGAAGAACAATCCGTCGTACGCCAGCCTGCCTATTCTGTCGGCCGCCGCTCCTTTCAAGGGCGGGCGTAACGGCCCGGGCGACTTCACGTTCGTGAAGCAAGGCAATGTGGCGATCAACAATGCTGCCGACCTCTATCTGTATCCCAACACGCTGCAAGTGGTGCGCGTCACGGGTGACACCGTGCGCCAGTGGCTGGAGAAGACGGCCGAACAGTTCAAGCAGATCGACCCCGCCCAGGTCGCGCCGCAAGATCTGGTGGACACAAGCTTTCCCACGTTCAACTTCGACGTGCTGTACGCCGCGGGCAATGCGCTGAAGTACGAGATAGACGTCAGCCAACCCAAGGGCTCGCGCATTTCGGGGCTGACGTACCAAGGCGCACCGCTGGACCCAGCCGCGCAGTTCCTAGTGGTGACCAACAACTACCGCGCAAGCGGCGGCGGCGACTTCCCCGGCCTGGCCGGCGGCAAGGGCGACATCGTGCTGCAAGCGCCGGACGCCAGCCGTGATGTGCTGATCAGCTACATCAAGAAGAACCCGACGCTGGATCTGGCCACCTATGGGCTGGACCGCAGCTGGCGCTTCAAGCCGCTTGCCACGTTGGCCGGCCCGGTGGTGTTCTGGTCGGTGCCTGGCACCGTGGCGATGGCCGCCGCGCATGGCGTGACGAACGTGTCCGTGTACGACGCCACGCCTGACGCGACCACGCAATTGTCGCGCTACGCGGTGGATCTCAGCCGGTAGCCCGACCTATCGGCGGGGCGGCGAGGAAGGCGGGGTGTCGCGGACGGGGCATTGCGGGCGGCGCGTTGCAGGCGAGGCGTTGCAGGCGGGGCGTTGCGGACAGGGCGTTGCGGACAGGGCGTTGCGGGCTGCCCCCCTTCGCGGTCGAGGCGCCCCGCCCCGCCTGATGACCCAAGCTTGTAAGCATGGTCAATGCCGACACAGACAAATGACAGCTTTCGGTGCTTACAATAGCGCTGTTGCGCCGCAACATCCGCCGAATCTCCCCTAGTCCATTCATGTCTCACCCCTCTTCTACGCAGCACCGGCCCGCGCTGGTGCTGCTTGCTCTGGCTGTCGGCAGTTTCGCCATCGGAACCACCGAGTTCGCCACGATGAGCCTGCTGCCCTATTTCTCTCAATCGCTGGGCATTGATGCGCCCACCGCGGGCCACGTCATCAGCGCCTATGCGTTGGGGGTGGTCGTTGGCGCGCCCATTCTTGCTGTGCTGGGCGCCAGAATGCCGCGCCGCCGCTTGCTGATTGCGCTGATGGCGCTGTTCGCCGTCGGCAACGGCCTGAGCGCCATCGCTCCCAATTACCACTGGATGCTGTTCTTCCGCTTTCTTAGCGGCTTGCCGCATGGCGCGTACTTCGGCATTGCATCGCTGGTGGCCAGTTCGCTCGTGCCCGCCAACCGGCGCACGATGGCCGTGGGCCGGGTGTTTCTGGGGCTGACCGTCGCCACCATCGTGGGCGTGCCGCTGGCCAACTGGCTGGGCCAGGTGATTGGCTGGCGCTGGAGCTTCGGCCTGGTGTCGCTGCTGGCAGTGCTGACGATGATCAGCGTGGCCATCTACGCGCCCGACACGCCCGCCGACCACAAGGCCAGCCCGCTGCGCGAACTGAGCGCGCTGGGCCGCGGCCAGGTCTGGATCACGCTGGCGATCGGCGCCGTGGGTTTTGGCGGCTTGTTCTCGGTCTACACGTATCTGGCCGACACGCTCACCGCCGTCACGCAGGTGTCGCCGTCGGTGGTGCCGTTCGTGCTCAGCGCGTTTGGCGTGGGCCTGACCGTGGGCAATATGGTGGTGCCGATCTTTGCCGATCGCGCCGTCATGCGCACGGCCGGCCTGCTGCTGGTGTGGTCGGCCGTGGTGCTGGCGCTGTTCCCGCTGATGGCGCACAACGTCTGGCTGATCACGCTGAACGTGTTCCTGGTGGGGGTGGGCGGCGCATTGGGCACCGTGCTGCAAACCCGGCTGATGGACGTCGCGGGCGATGCGCAAGGCCTGGCCGCGGCGCTGAACCACTCGGCCTTCAACACCGCCAACGCGTTGGGCCCGTTACTGGGCGGCCTGGCGATTGCCGCGGGCTATGGCTGGACGTCGACCGGCTGGGTCGGCAGCCTGCTGGCGCTGGCCAGCTTGCCCTTGTGGCTGTGGGCCGTCTTGCTGGAACGCCAGCATCGCGCCGCGCGTCGCAGCGGGCTGGTCGCCAGCACGGAATCGGCGCGCTGAGTTTGCGCGCAGTCTTAACACCCTGGCGGAACGCGCTGCCTGAGCGCGCTACCTGAGCGCACTGCCTGCCCGCCCTGCGCTCACAATCCTGCGGGGTGGGCTACGCCCGCCCTGCCCCTACCGGTAATACACGCAGATCCGCTTGCCGCCGATCTCGTGCACGTCGATGGGCAATTCATACAAGGGGCTCAGCACCTCGGGCCGGATCAGTGCTTCCGGGGTGCCTTGATGCGCGATCTTGCCTTGCCGCATCGCCACGATGCGGTCGGCGTAGGTGGACGAAAAATTGATGTCGTGCAGCACCAGCACCACCGTCTTGCCCAGCTCATCCGCCGCGCGGCGCAGGGTGCCCATCATGGCCACCGCGTGCTTCATGTCCAGGCTGTTCAGCGGTTCGTCCAGCAGCACGTAGCGCGTGTCCTGGCATAGCACCATCGCCACAAACGCGCGCTGACGCTGACCGCCCGACATCTCATCCAGATAGCGGTCTGCCAGCGGCTCCAGGTTCAAATAAGCAATGGCGCGGTCGATGTGGGTCTTGTCGTCCAGCGTGAGCCGGCCGCCCGTGTGCGGGTAGCGGCCAAACGCGACCAAGTCCTTCACCGTCAGCCGCAAGGGTAGATGGTTGTCTTGCCGCAAGATGGACAAGCGGCGTGCAAGCTCGCGGCTGTCGGCCTTCGTCACGTCCAGCCCATCCACCTGGATCTGGCCCGCCGATAGCGGCAGCAAGCGGCTGACCATCGACAGCAAGGTCGATTTACCCGCGCCGTTTGGCCCGATGATGGCGGTGACGCCATTGGCCGGCAATTGCAAGCTGACGCCATCAACGACCACGCTGTCGCCGTACTGCTTGCTGACTTCGGTTATTTCAATCATCGGCGCCCCTTGCGCAAAATCAGGACGAGGAACATCACGCCGCCTACGAATTCGATCACCACGCTGACGGTGGTGTTCAGGCCCAGCACGCGTTCCAGCAGCGTCTGGCCGCCCACCAGGAAGATGACGCTCAGCATCGTGGCGGCGGGAATGGTGTACTTGTGCTTGTCGGAACCCATCGCCTGATACGCCAGGTTGCTGACGAGCAGGCCGAAGAACGTCACCGGCCCCACCAGCGCGGTAGACACCGACACCAGCACGGCGATGGCGCCGAGCGTCAGCATCAGGCTGCGGCGATAGTCCACGCCCAGGTTCACGGCAATCTCGCGGCCCAGCGCCAGCACATCGTAGCGATGGCGCATGCGCCAGATCACCAGCGTGGCCACACAGACGGCGGCAAACGCAATCGGCAAGAGCGACACGCGCACCGAATTGAAGCTGGCGAACATGCGGTCTTGCAGCACCAGAAATTCGTTGGGGTCGATCAGCCGCACCATGAAATTGGACAGGCTGCGAAACAGCAGCCCGAAGATGATGCCCACCAGCATCATCAGGTGCAGGCTGCGTACTGCGTCTGAAAACAACCAGCGAAACAGCAGGCACGCAAACGCCGTCATGGCGCAGACTTCCAACAGGAACGCCGCCACGGGGTGGTTCGCTGCCGTTGCGGCCTGGCCGAAGCCGAACACCACGACGGCCTGAATCAACAGGTACAGCGCGTCAAAACCCATGATGGCGGGCGTCAGGATGCGGTTGTGCGTGATCGTCTGGAACAGCACCGATGACACGGCCACGGCATACGCCACCAACAGCATCGTAATCAGCTTGCCGCCGCGAAATGGAATCACGAACGACCACTGGCCGTTGGCGCCCAAGGTCATGAACGCGGCCACGCACGCCAGCGCGGCGGCGGCCAGCCAGAACAAACGCATCGGTTGAGGCGGGATTTTCGTCGCGCGCAGCACGGAGGCGGCTTTCACAAGTTCAGCCAAGACGATTCCTCCGCAGGCGCAGCAGGCACAGGAACAAGATGCTGCCCAGCACGCCCACAACGGTACCGATAGGGATTTCGTAGGGATGAATCACCAGCCGGCCGATGATGTCGCAGGCCAGCACGAAGATGCCGCCCAGCACCGCCACCCAGGGAATGGATCGGCGCATGTTGTCGCCCAGAATCAGGCTGACGGCGTTGGGCACGATCAGGCCCAGAAAAGGAATGGCGCCCGCCGTCACCACCACCACGGCCGAGATGGCCGATACGATCAGCAGGCCCACCAGCGTCAGGCGCGCATGGTTCAGGCCCAGGTTGGACGCGAACTCGCGGCCCATGCCCGCCACCGTGTAGCGGTCGGCGGCGGCGTAGGCCGCGCAGGCCAGCGCGAAACCAATCCACAGCAATTCATAGCGCCCGCGCAACACGCCAGAGAAATCACCCGTGGTCCAGGCGTGCAGCGATTGCAGCAGGTCAAAGCGAAAGGCCACGAAGGTGGTCATTGCATGAATCACGCCGCCCAGGATCAGCCCGATCAAGGGCACGATGAACGGCGTGCGCAGCGGCACGCGGCGCAAGAGCGCCAGGAACAGCAAGGTGCCGGCCAGCGCGAAGGCGGTGGCGGTGAGCATCTTGCCGATCACTGGCGTGTCGGGCGCCAGCAAGGTGACGACCAGGATGCCCAGCGTGGCAGACTCGACGGTGCCGGCCGTCGTGGGTTCGACGTAGCGGTTGCGCACCAGCATCTGCATGATCAGCCCGGCCACCGCCAGCGACATGCCGGCCAGCAGCAAGGCCAAGGTGCGTGGCACGCGGCTGACCATCATCAGGCGCCAGGCGCGTTCGGCGGCATCGCCCTCGCCCCACAACGCCGTCAATGACAGCTGCCCCGCGCCCAGGCTGACGCTGGCCGCGCACAACAGCACCAGCACCAGCAACACGACGGCCAGGCCGCCCCAACCGCTAATCGTCTGCCGCCAGCTCACAGGCGGCCTTCCCTCGCTTCCCACGTTTCCCGCACTCCGCTTACTTTCCTTGTGCCAACGCCGCAGTGATGTCGTCCACGTTCTGCTGCATCGCCGTCAGCCCGGCACTGCCCAGCAAATACCAGTTAAAGCCATTCAGATACACCACCCGCTTGTTCTTCCACGCCTTGGTCGGGCGCACCAGATCGTTGTCCAGCATGCGCTGGGCCGACACGCCTTCTCGGCCGATGGCGGCATCGCGGTCGATCACGAACAGCCAGTCGGGGTCGGTCTGGGCGATGAACTCGAACGAGATCGCCTGGCCGTGGTTCGACACGTTCAGGCCGGGTGCGGCGGGCTTGACGCCAAAGGCGTCGTGGATCACGCCAAAGCGCGAGCCGGGGCCATAGGCGCTCATCTTGCCGCCCGTGGTCAGCACGATCAACGCGGTGCCGGCCGAGCCGGCCTTGTCGTGCAGCGTCTTGATCGATGCCTGCAAGGCCGCCAGCTTCTGCTTGGCCTCTGCCTCTTTGCCGTACAAGGCGGCCAGCGTTTCGGTGTTGCGCGTGACGCTGCCGACCAGGTCCTTGGCGTCAACCGTCAGGTCGACCGTGGGCGCCAGCTTGGACAGCTCGTCGTACTTGGGCGCCGAGCGGCCTGCCACGAAGATCACCTGCGGCTGCGCGGCGTGAATCACTTCGTAGTTGGGTTCGAACATGGAACCCACTTTCAGATAACGCTCATCGGCGTACTGCGCCAATTGCGGCGGCCACTTGGCAACGGCAGGTACGCCCGTGGCTTCAACACCCAGCGCATGCATCGTGTCCAGCACGGCCAGGTCCATCACCACAGTCTTGGCGGGGTTGGCCGGCACGGCGGTTTCACCGCGCGCATGTTTGACAGGCACCGTGGTTTGCGCGGCGCAGACGGTCGTCGCGGCGCCCAAGGCCAGGGCGGCGGCAACTTGCAGCAACCCGCGGCGGCCACAGCCCGTTTTTCCTTGCTTCGTCATAGAAACCTCTTCGTGTTGCGGGGGACGCAAGCGCCCCCCTTTCCTGAAACTTAGAACTTCACGCCGACGCCCAGCCAGTAACGGCGGCCGTCTTCCACGTATGCGTAGTCGTCATACGTGACTTGCTTGTCGAACAGGTTGTAGATGCCGGCGTACACCGACACGGTCTTGTTCACCGCGTACGACGCGCCCATATCCACAAAGGTGTAGGACGGCGCCACCACCGACGACGACGAGGCGCCGGTGGTCGGCTGGCTTTCCTTGCCGCGATAGTTCACGCGCGCCCAGGCTTGCAGCGCGTCGGACGCTTCCCAGTTCACCGTGGTGGTGAACAGATGCTTGGGCAACTGGTTCAAGGGCTCGCCCTTGTACTGGCCCGACTTCTGTTCCGACTTGGTGAACGTGTAGCTGCTGGTCAACGACCAGTCACGCGCCAACGGCAGCTTCATGCTGGCTTCCACGCCGCGCGACACCGCCTTGTCCACGTTCATGTAGGTGGTGGGGTTGGAGCCGAACTGGTTGGGGCCTTCCGTGCACTGCGACAACGGGCAAGCCACGCGGGTGATCTTGTCCTTGAAGTCGTTGTTGAAGACGGTCAGGCCGGCGTTGAAGCCTTCGCCGTCGTCATACAGGATGCCGATTTCTTCAGTAACCGACTTCTCGGGTGTCAGGTCGGGGTTGCCATACATGTTGCCGCCGCGGCTGACCTGGCCCCAGCCCGCCACCGTCTGGCGCAGGTCCGGCGCACGGAAGCCCGTGGACACACCGCCCTTCAACGTCCAGCGCTCCGCCATGTGCCACACGCCGTACAAACGCGGGCTGAAGTGCGTGCCGAAGTTCTCGTCTTCGTCCATGCGCAGGCCGGCGGTCAGCGCGAAGCTGTCGGTCAGGCGCCATTCGTCTTCGGCGAACAAGGCCCACTGGTAGCGGTCGATCTTGCTCGGGCCGCCCGACAACTGATTGCCGGTTTGATCGTTCAGGCGCTGGCTGAGATACGTGCCGCCCAAGGTCAACATGTGCGAACCCAACGGCAGCGTCCAGCTCGATTGCAGGTTCAGGTTCTTGACCTTCATTTGCCGCGAACGGTTGTCGAACTCTTCCTGCTGCACATAGCTGTCCGACACGGCCCAACCCCAGCGGCCGGTATGCGACAGCGCCCACTTGTTGCTCCGATAGTCCGTCTGGGCCGATGCCGGGCAGCCGTTGCGCCCGCAGGCCTCGCCCGGCGCCAGCGGCGCAACCGTCTTGCCCAGCGTTTCCTGGATTTTCTGGCGCATCGTAGTGGCTTCCAGCACGATGTCGTGGTCGCGGTTCGGCGTGAGCGCAAGCTTGGCGGTCACGCTATCCGAATTGCGCTTGCGGAAACCGTCGACGATGTTGTCTTCATCGCGCTGCGAGGCCTGGCCGTAGATCTGCAAGCCCAGCAAATCGTTCTTGATCGGTCCCGCCAGATAAAAATTGCCCTGGTAGATGTCGCCCGATTTGCTGCTTTCCTGAATGGTGGTATCCATGCGGATCTCGCCATGCCATTCCTTGGGCACCTTGCGCGTGATGATGTTGATCACGCCGCCCATGGCATCCGAGCCATACAGCGACGACATCGGGCCGCGCACCACTTCAATGCGTTCGATGGCGGCAAGCGGCGGCGTCCAGCCGCCTTCAACGCCGGAAGAATCAGAGTTGGTACGGGTTTCGCGGGAGCTCTGGCGCTTGCCGTCGATCAAGATCAGCGTGTATTGCGGGCCCATGCCGCGCAGCGAAATGTCCTGGCGGTCGCCGCCGCCGGTAATGATGACGCCCGGCACGTCGATCAGCGCGTCATTCACGTCGCGGTAGAACTTCTTGTCCAGATCTTCGCGGGTGATCACGCTGATGGACGCCGGCGCATCCTGAATCTGCTGCTCGAAGCCGCTGGCCGTCACAACGACGGTTTCCAGGGTCTTGGCCGAACTGTCGTTTTGCGCCCAAACGGCCGCCGGGCTCATGCCCAAACCGGCCGCGCACAGGGCCGCCGCCAGTTGCGTACGCGACACCGTGACGCGCCCGCCCAAGGCCAGATCTTTGCTGCTCATGATTCCGCTTTCTCCCGTACCGGACCCTGCCGCACCCCACGTGCAACACCGGGCCCACCTCTTATTTCTTAATGAAAACTATTCTCATATTAGAATTGAGGCTGTCGGAATCCGGCAAATGCCTTTCCGCAACTTTTACTTTCTTCGCACTTCTTGACACTTGGAAGTTCGGCCATCAGCCAAACTGCCGGGTGCGGAACACAGATAACGGATGCTTTTCTCACACACAGCGGTTACGCGCCGCATCCTCCTGATCGACGACGATGTCGAGCTGGCTCAGATGCTGCGCGAATACCTCGAACCCAATCACTGCCTGCTGACACTGGCCCACACCGGCGCGCAGGGTCTTGCCCTGCTGGCGCAAGACGACTATGACCTGGTGCTGCTGGACCTGATGCTGCCCGACGGCAATGGCCTGGACCTGCTCAAGCAATACCGCGCGCGTTCGCGCCGGCCCGTGATCATGTTCACGGCCCACGGCAGCGAGACCGACCGCGTGCTGGGGCTGGAGTTCGGCGCCGACGACTATCTGGCCAAGCCGTTCAGCCCACGCGAACTCAAAGCCCGTATCACCGCCGTGATGCGGCGCTTTGAAGAAGTGCCCGAGACCACCAAGCCCTGCCTGACGCTGGGCGCGTTGTCGCTGGACCCGGCGTCCGGCCGTGCACGATTGGGTCAGGAAGAAGTCCTGCTGACCGGGGCCGAACAGCGCATCCTGGAACTGCTGATGCGCGTGCCTGGCCAGGTGGTCGCGCGTGAGCAGATCGGCATGTATGCCTTGGGCCGCCGCCCCGAACGCTACGACCGCAGCATCGACACCCACATCAGCACCTTGCGCAAGAAGCTGCGCCTGGATGCGTCCGGCGACACGCTGTCGATCCGTAACCTGCGAGGGCTGGGCTACGTGCTGGCGGGCGCGGCAGCATGAGCTGGCCGCTGCCCACGCGGTCCCTTTTCTGGCGCGCCTTTCTGACCTTCTGGTGCGCCATGGCGATCATCCTGGTGTGCGGCATGCTGTTCACCGCCACGGTTGCCTGGTATCGCATCAACTCGCTGGATGGCTTGAACCCCGCCAGCCTGACCCAAGACGCCCGGCAGGTGGCGCGCATCCAGGGCAAGGAGGGCCTGACGCGCTGGGTCGAGGCCATGGATCAGCGCTATTCCGCGCTCAAGATCTACGTGCTGGACACGCGCGACACCGAAATTCTGGGCCGCACTCTGCCCACGCGCATGCACGATTGGCTGGGCGCCTATCGCGCTGCCTCGGACCCTGCCCCGCACGCGGACTACCCACAACCCGATGCCGTCAGCGAACGCGTGTCGTGGTGGCAACCTCAATTGCTGGTGCTGCCGGATGGCTCAGAGCTGCTGATGCTGTTCCTGCCGTTCGACTCTTCGCACTGGGAAGTGTTGGGGCTATCTCCCGTGGCGCTGGCCTTGCTGCTGTTTGCGCTGGCCGTGACGGCGCCTTTTTGCTGGGCGTTGACGCGGCACGTCACCGCGCCACTGACGCAGCTGCGCCACGCCACCCAGGCCTTGGCGGCGGGCCGGCTGGATGCCCACACACCGCCCAAGCTTGCCAGGCGCAAAGACGAACTGGGGCTGTTGGCGCGTGATTTCAACGCCATGGCCGACCGGCTCAAGGCCTTGGTCGATACGCGTGAACAGCTGCTGCACAACATCGCCCACGAATTGCGCTCGCCGCTGGCGCGCTTAAGGCTCGCGTCTGAACTTGCGCGGCGCAAAGACGAACGTCAAGACGTGCAGCTGGATCGCATTGAACGCGAATGTGAACGCCTGGATGCGCTGGTGGGCAATACCTTGCGGCTGGCTCGTCTGGGCGCGTTGCCCGAACCCAGCGATACGCTGGACCTGACCGCCATTGTGTCCGACGTGGTGGACGATGCGCGTTTCGAGGCCGACGCGCTGCACGTGCGCATCACCTGGGAGCCGCCCGCACCGGTCATGGTGACGGGCGAGCGCGACAGCTTGTCCAGCGCGATTGAAAACGTGCTGCGCAACGCCTTGCGCTTCGCCCCCGCGCACAGCGCCATCCGGGTGCGGCTGCTGATCAGCGCGCGTGAAGCCTGCCTGGAAATCGAAGACCGCGGGCCGGGCGTACCGGCGCAAGATCTGGAGTCGCTGTTCGAACCGTTCTACCGTGTGGCGTCGGACAAGAACACCGCGGGCTCCGGCGCGGGGCTCGGGCTGTCCATCGCCCAAGCCGCCATCGCCGCGCACAAGGGGCGGATATCGGCGCGCAACATGTCTCCGCAAGGCCTGAGCGTGCGGATGGAGCTGCCGCGCCAATCTTCGACCTAACCCCTGCAATTTAGAACGTGATGTTCGCCGATACCCACAGGCGGCGGCCTTCCAGCACCTGGCGGTACGAGTTGGCCCAGTTCGCATTGGCGGCGGGCTCGCTCGTGCCGATTTTGGTCGGCCCGTAGTTCACGAAGTTCTTGTCGAACAGGTTGAACACCGACGCCGACAGCGTCACGTTCTTGTTGACCACATACGAGCCGCCCATGCTGGCCAGCCAGTACGGGTTGTAGAACACCTGTTCCTTCTCCCAGTTCATGTCATTGAACTGCTTGGCGCGATACTCGCCGCGCACCCAGGCGTTGAACTGGTCGTTGATGCGCCAGTTCAGGCCCAGGTTCAAGCTGTGGCGAGGCTGCGAACCCAGCGGCTGGCCTTGCTTGGCGCCGGAGGTGACTTCGCTGGCGGTCAGCGTGTAATTGCCGTTGAACGACACGCCGCCATAAAGCGGAATCCGGCCGCCCAGCTCAAAGCCCTGGATGGTCGCGGTGTCGATGTTCACGCGCTGCGAGAAGTTCGCCACCGGTATGCCGTTGCGCTCCCATACGCCCAGGTCCAGGCAGCCCGGCGCGGGGCCGCCCACCGCCAGGCAGTTCGGCACGTTCTGGCTGTCGATCTTGTCTTTGAACTTGGTGTGGAAGGCGGTCAGATTGCCGGACAGGCCTTCGCCGTCGTCAAACAGCAAGCCCAGTTCCGACGAGGTGCTGCTTTCCGGCTTCAGCTGCGAATTGCCCAGCAGCGGCATGGTGCCTTGCGCGCCCAGGCCGATGATGCCGTCGGTCATCAGGTTGATGTCGGGCGTCTTGTAGCCCTTGCTGACGCCGCCCTTGACCGTCCACATCGGCGTGGCGTTCCACACCAGATAGCCGCGCGGACTCCACTTGCCGCCGAACTGTTCGTTGCGGTCGTAACGGGCGCCCGCCGTCAATGCCAGGTCATCGACAATGCGCCATTCGTCTTCCGCGAACAATGCCCATTGATACTGGCGCAAGTTCAGCGGCGCGGACACCAGCGTGTCCTTGAAGTGCTGCTCGCGCCACTGGCCGCCCAGCGTCAGGTTGTGCCGGTCGTTGAACAGCGGCATCGTCCACTTCGTGTCCAGCACCCAGTTGTCGTATTCCAGATCGCGCTTGTCGCCGTCCGTCGGCTTGCGGGGCGCGTTCATGGGATTGGTGCGGCCGATGGTTTCGGTGGTGTCGTACACAAAGCTCGTGTCCGAGCTGATGGAACTGCCGTATCGGCCCAGATGCGTCAAGGCATAGCGCTGACGGTTGAACTTCATTTCGGGCTCGTAGCCGCCGCCTTGGCGGTTGGGCGCAATACTGGTGTTCAGCGTGCCGAGTTCGCCATTGGCGTTGTCATACGTCTGCCAGTAGCTGTCCACGTCCAGCAGAACGTCGTGATTGCGGTTCGGCGTCAGCGACAGGCGCAGCCCAACGTTCTGCTGCGTGCTGTCGCCAAGGCCGGAGAAGCTGGCGATGTCGCCGGTGTAGTTGCCGCTGTTGTACTCGGCCTGATTGACGGGGTAGCTGCCGTTGGCGCTCAGGCGGCGATAGTGGCCGCCGCGCAAGGTCAGGCCCAGCTTGTCGGTCTTGATGGGGCCGCTCAGGTAGAACGCCGCGCCGTAGTTGTTGCCGAAGGTGTTGTCGCCCTGCGCCGTGCCGTCCAGCGTGATCTGGCCCATCCAATCCTGGCTGACCTTGCGCGTGATGATGTTGATGACCCCGCCCATCGCATCCGACCCATAGAGGGTGGACATGGGGCCGCGCACCACCTCGATGCGCTCGATGGCGGCCATCGGCGGAATGAAGTTGGTGTCCACGTCGCCAAAGCCGTTCGGGCGCGCGCCCGAGCTGTTCTGGCTCATGCGCTTGCCGTCCACCAGCACCAGCGTGTAGTCGCTGGGCAAGCCGCGGATGCTGATGTTCATGCCGCCCGCCTTGCCGCCCCGCTCGACCGTCACGCCTTCCACGTCCGACACCGCATCGGCCAGATTGTGAAAGGGCTTGGTCTCCAGCTGCTCTCGCGTGATCACCGAAATGGATGCGGGCGCGTTCTTGATGTCTTGCTCGAAGCCGGAGGCGGTCACCACCACGGTGTCCATTTGCGCGACACCCATGGTGTCTTCCTGGGCGCCCGCGACGGGTTGCGCATGCGCGGCGCCGATCGTTGCCAGCGCCAGCGTCAGGGGCAAAGTCAGGGGCAAAGCCAGCGGCAATAGACGGAAGGAATGGGAAGGTGAACGACGAGCTCGAACGGAGCCGTGGATGCTGTGAAGAGTCGACATAGGGAATCAAAGGGAACCGCCCGAACAGGGCGGCGCGCATTGCGCTGATTGATAATTTCAATGAACGGCAATGATATTCATTCCTAATATGTCATTCAACTTTTTGTCAGCATTTATTCAGTTTTTAGACAGCTTTGAGAAAAATCTTAGAAATGTGATGCATCCGCACGACAACTGACGTTATCGCGCAGGCAACATTCAGGGACGGATTTCAGTCGTCAGCGAGAATCGCGGCCGGCAAACGCGGCAACACCCGCATGGCGTTCGCGGTGGTGACGTGCGCCACCTGGGCGGCCGTGATGCCGCGCAGCTCGGCCAGCACCTGGGCGATGCGGGCCAACTCCCCCGGCCGGTTGCGGCGTTGCGGGGGGTGCA
Source organism: Achromobacter sp. 01N37 (assembly GCF_056399725.1). NCBI lineage: Bacteria > Pseudomonadati > Pseudomonadota > Betaproteobacteria > Burkholderiales > Alcaligenaceae > Achromobacter > Achromobacter sp. 01N37. The sequence continues at coordinate 260,637 of NZ_JBFTRX010000001.1, read as the reverse complement.
GCCAGGCGGGCGGAATGTCTGGCGCATCGGTTTCCAGCACCAGATGCGACAAGTCGACGTCCACCGCGTGGCGGCGGATCTGCAAGGCGCGCTCGTAGGTCATGGCGCCGCCCATGCCCAACGCAAACCCCAGATCAATAAAGGCCTGCGCCTGCTGGGCGCTGCCGTTAAAGGCATGCGCGATGCCGCCGATGCGGCCATGGCGGCGCAGATACTTCAGCAGAATGTCTTGCGAGCGGCGCACATGCAGCAGCACCGGCAGCTTGAATTCGGCGGCCATCGCCAACTGTGCGGCGTAAAAGCGTTCCTGCTTTTCGCGGGGTTCGCCCGAAGATATCTCGGGCACGAAGAAGTCCAGGCCGATCTCGCCAATGGCGACAAAGCGCGGATCGCCTAGCGACGCTTTGATGGCGTCGCGCAGCGCGTCCAGATCGGAATCAGCGGCGCGCTGCACGTAAAGGGGATGGATGCCCAGCGCGTAGGCGCCGCCTGCCACTTCGGCCGCCATGTTTCGCACGATGTCGAAATTGGCGCGTTCGATGGCGGGGATGACGATGGATTGGACGCCGGCCTCGCAAGCATGGTCGGCCACCTGCTGGCGGTCGGCGTCGAACTCTGCAGCGTCCAGATGACAGTGGGTGTCGATCAGCATGGGCGTGGCCTCCTGTTGCGGATTATCCACCCGCATCCCTTATCCCGATACCAGGCGGCCGTTTTCCATCAGCAATTGGCGGTCGGCACGGCCAGCCAGCTCCTGGTCGTGGGTGACGATGGCGAACGCCGTACCCGATTCCTGATTCACCTGGGTCAAGAGTTCGAACATCTTGTGCGCGGTGTTGCGGTCCAGGTTGCCCGTGGGTTCGTCGGCCAGCACGCAGACTGGGCGCGTCACCAGCGCGCGCGCAAGCGCTACCCGCTGGCGTTCACCACCCGACAGCTGACCCGGGAAATGGTCTTGGCGCGCGGCCAGGCCCACCAGCGCCAGCACCTCGCGCGCGGCCTCGCGGGCCTTGTCACGGTTCTCGCGGCGCACGATAAGCGGCATCGCCACATTGTCCAGCGCCGAAAATTCCGCCAGCAGATGGTGGAACTGATAGACAAAGCCCAGGCTGCTGTTGCGCACGGCGCTCTTCTTGGCTTCGGACAGGCCGACTGCCAATTGGCCATCCACCGACACCGACCCGCTGGTCGGCACGTCGAGCAAGCCCAGGATATGCAACAAGGTGCTCTTGCCCGAACCTGATGCACCCACAATGGCAACCATCTCGCCACGCGCGACGGACAGGCTGACATTGCTGAGCACTTCGATGCGGGCGGGGCCCTCGTCGTAGACCTTGACGATGTTCTCGGCCTGCAGCGCAGGCGTCAGGGCGTCAGCGTTTTGAATCTTAATCATGGCGCAGCACCTGAGCCGGTTGCAGACGCGAGGCGCGCCAGCTGGGATACAGCGTTGCCAGCAGCGACAACACCAGTGACGTCAGGCCAATCGTGATGATGTCGCCCACTTGCGGATCAGACGGCAAGGCGCTGATGAAATAGACCTCGCGCGGCAGGAAATGCACGCCCAGCAGACGCTCGATGAACGGCACGATCACGTCCACGTTGTAGGCAATGACGATACCGCCCGCCACCCCCAGCAACGTGCCGATCACGCCGATCAGCGCGCCTTGCACCAGGAAGATGCGCGCCACTTCGCCCGGCCCCGCGCCCAAGGTGCGCAAGATGGCGATGTCCGATTGCTTGTCCTTCACGGCCATGACCAGCGACGACAGCAGGTTGAACGCCGCCACCGCCACGATCAGCGCCAGGATCAGGAACATCATGCGTTTTTCGGTTTGCACGGCGGCGAACCAGGTGCGGTTGTTGCGCGACCAGTCGCTGGCCATCACGTAGGGCGGCAGCACTTTTTTCAGTTCGTTGGCCACTTCGGGGGCCTTCTGCATGTCGGCGATACGCAGGCGCACGCCGGCCGTGCCGTTTTCGCGGAACACGCGCGCGGCGTCTTCGTTGTCAACGAACGCCAGCGACGAATCATATTCATAGTGGCCCGACGAGAACACGCCAACCACGGTGAACTGGCGCATGCGCGGCGCGAAACCGGCGGGGCTGATCGAGCCTTGCGGGGCCATCATCAGCAGCGTGTCGCCCAGCTTCACGCCCAGGCCGTCGGCCAGTTCGTTGCCCAGCACCACGCCGAAGCCGCCCGCCTTCAGGTCGGTCAGCTTGCCCGACACCATCTGGCGCGGCAGGTCAGATACGTTGCCTTCCGTGGCAGGGTCGATGCCCCGCACCTGCACGCCTCGCAACGCTTGCCCGCGCACCAGCATGCCCTGCGCGGCCACGAATGGCGCACCGGCCTTGACCTCGGGATTTTTCTTGGCGGCGTCAGAGAACTGCTGCCACTGCTCCAGCACCCGTTCGGGCAAGGCCCCGGGTATGTAGAGTTCGATGTGCGGCAGCACCGACAACATGCGGTCGCGCACTTCTTTTTGGAACCCGTTCATCACGGACAACACGACGATCAGGGCGGCGACGCCCAGCGCGATACCGGCCATGGAGCTGGCGGCGATGAAGGAGATGAAGCGATCGCGGCGCCCGCGTCGCTGGCGGATTCGGGCCAACCCGGCATAGCGGGCGCCTATCCATAGTTCGTAGGGTATTTTCAGCACGTGCGCATTATGGCATTAACGGCCCGACAATCGCGCCGCGAATGTGCGGTTCCACGACCAGCCGTTTCAACCTATGGCAGGCGCTGGCACGCCTTAGTTCCCGGGCTTCTTTCGCGCCCCTTTCGCGGCGTCCTTCCCCACTACGTTGCGTGCCTGCGTCCCCGCCCCCGCCCGGACTACAATCCCCGCCATGCTGATCGTCATTCCGGGCGCCTTGCCCGCCCTACCCGTGGCCGCCGAACTGGCCAAACTCCTGCCAGAACGCGCGCCCACCCTGCACAGCTGGCTGCAAGCGGGCGCCGCCCGCCCGGCCGCTTTCGATGCGCGCGCCCACGGCTGTACGGCCTTTGAGTCCTGGCAGTTGAACCGCGCAGGCTACACCGCCGAACCCGGTCTGCTGCAAGGCGCGGGCCTGGGGCCGCTGCTCGCGGCCGGTCAAGCCCCGGCGGGCGACCCTGCGGCGGGCGCTCCCGCGGCGGGCGCCCCCGTCTGGCTCGCCGAACTGGTGCACCTGGCCTTGGGGGCCGATCAGGCCAACCTGCTGGACCCGGACCAGATGGACCTGCGCCCCGAGGAAACCGCTGCCCTGCTCGACACCGCTCGTTCGCTGTTCGACGGCACCGGTTTCACGGTTCAGGCCTTGTCGCCGCAGCGTTGGCGGCTGACGCTGCCCGACGGGCTGCGGCCGCAGACGGCATCGCCCCACGTCGTGGCCGGCCACCGGCTGAATGAATGGTGGCGCCAGGATGCCGACATGCGTCCGTGGCGCCGGTTGCTGAATGAAATACAGATGGCGTGGCACGAACACCCCGTCAACGACGACCGCGCCGCCCGCGGGCTGCCCCCCGTCAACGCCTTGTGGCTATATGGCGGCGGCAGGCCCTGGCCCATCGCGCCGGCCGGCCCTGAACGGGTGCTGACCGGGCTTGACGCCCCGCAACGCGCAGGCGACTGGTCCGCCTGGCTGGACGCGCTGGCTGAACTGGACGCGCAGCACCTGCGTCCGTTGGCCGGCAAGCAGGGTGTACCGGATACGCCCACTGACCTGCTGCTGCTGGGCGATGACCGCCAAGTCGCCCTGACCCTGAAACCGCGCGGGGGCCTGCTTGGCTTGCTGCCCGCGCCCAAGAAAAACTGGAGCGCCTGGTGGTCTCACCCCGCTTAACGATACGCCCCGCTGACCTGGACGCCTGCCGCGTTCTGGAAGCCTCGGGCATTCATCCTCTGCTGGCCCGCCTGTGGGCCTCGCGCGGCGTCACCCATCCCGACCAGACCAAGCTCGCCTGGCCGTCGCTGCTGCCGCCCGCTGGCCTGACGCATTCGGCGCATGCCGCCGGCGTCCTGGCCGACGCCATCCAGGCCGGCAAGAAACTGCTGATCGTGGCCGACTATGACTGCGACGGCGCCACCGCCTGCGCGGTCGGCCTGCGCGCGCTGTCCGCCATGGGCGCGGATGTTGACTTCCTGGTGCCCAACCGCTTCGAGACCGGCTACGGCCTGTCGCCTGCCGTGGTGGACCTGGCCGTCACGCACCGCAGCGGCAAGCCCGACATCATCATCACCGTCGACAACGGCATCGCCAGCGTGGACGGCGTGGCCGCCGCCAACGCGGCCGGCATCGGCGTAGTCATTACCGACCACCACTTGCCGGGCGACACCCTGCCCGACGCCCTGGCCATCGTGAACCCGAACCAGCCCGGCTGCGGCTTCCCGTCCAAGAACCTGGCGGGCGTCGGCGTCATCTTCTACATGATGCTGGCCTTGCGCGCCGAGCTGCGCCGCCGTGGCGTCTATGCCGCCGACGGCGGCCCGCGCCTGGATGCGCTGTCTGATCTGGTGGCGCTGGGCACGGTCGCCGACGTGGTCAAGCTGGACGCGAACAACCGTCTGCTCGTCACCCAAGGCCTGCAACGTATGCGCAGCGGCCGTCTGCAACCGGGGCTGCGCGCGCTGTTCGCCGTGGCCGGCCGCGAGCCGCGCAGCGCCAACGGTTTCGACCTGGGCTTCGCGCTGGGGCCGCGCATCAACGCGGCGGGCCGTCTGGCCGACATGAGTCTGGGCATCGCTTGCCTGACCACCGACGACGAAGCCCAAGCGCTGGAAATGGCGCGCGAGCTCGACAACATCAACCGCGAACGCCGAACCATCGAAGCCGAGATGCGCGAACAGGCGCTGGCCGCCATGGAAGAACCCAACGCGTCAGCGGGCGCCACGGTCTGCGTGTTTGACCCCGGCTGGCACCAGGGCGTGGTGGGCTTGGTGGCGTCGCGCTTGAAGGAAAAATTCTGGCGTCCCACGCTGGCCTTCGCCCCCGCGGGCGACGACGAAATCCGGGGTTCCGGCCGCTCGATTCCCGACGTGCATTTGCGCGACGCGCTGGATCTCGTGTCCAAGCGCCATCCCAACCTGATCCGCAAGTTCGGCGGCCACGCCATGGCAGCCGGCCTGACGCTGGGCCGCGAAGATTTTCCCGCTTTCGCCCCCGCGTTTGACGCTGCCGTGCGTGAGCTGACCGGACGCGACACCTTCGAACCCGTCATCGAAACCGACGGTTCGCTGGAGTCCGGTTACGCCAATGCGGAAGTGGCCGGCATGCTGCAACAACAGGTGTGGGGCGCGGGCTTTGCCGCGCCGTTGTTCCTGGATGAGTTCACCGTGCGCAACCAGCGCCTGGTCGGTGAAAAGCACTTGAAGCTGTCGCTGGAACGCGGCCATCAACGCTTTGACGCCATCTGGTTCGGCCATGATCAGTCGCTGCCCGAACACATTCAGGCCGCGTACCGGCTGGAGCAAAACGTGTGGAACGGGATGGTGTCGGTGCAATTGGTGATTGAACACGCGGGGTGAAAACAAAACGGCGGGGGCTCGTAAAAGCCGCCGCCGTTTTGTTTTCCAACTGGCCCGAAGCATGACTCCGGGCCGCCCCGTTATTTATTCACCAGTTTGGCTGGCTGCGCCAGCGCCACCAGCGCGCCCACCACCAGGCAGCCTGACAGCATGTACAAGCCGGTGTTTGTCGTGCCGGTCATGTCTTTCAGCCAGCCCACCAGATACGGGCTGACAAAGCCCGCCAGGTTGCCCACCGAGTTGATCAGCGCAATGCCAGCCGCCGCCGCCGTGCCACCCAGCAAGGCCGTGGGCAGGCTCCAGAACAGGGGCAGCACCGTGCAGATGCCGATGTTGGCCACCGTCAGCGCCAAAATCGCCAGCACCGTATTGCCGCTCCAGACGGCCGAGAAGAACAGCCCCACCGCGCCGAACAGCGCGGGCAGCGCCACGTGCCAGCGGCGTTCACGCAGCCGATCCGAATTGCGGGAAATCAAGATCATCCCGATCACGGCGAACAGGTTGGGAATTGCCGTCAATAAGCCAATCGCCAGCGGGCTTTGCACGCCCGTACTCTTGATCAGGCTCGGCATCCAGAAGCCCACCCCATACAACCCCATCACGAACGAAAAGTAGATCAGCGCCATCGCCCACACGCGCGGACGCGTCAGCGCGGCGCGAATCGGGGGGTCTTCCTTTTGCTGCTCTTCGGCCGCGATATTGCGGATCAGCACCGCTTTCTCGTTGGCGGTCAGCCACTTGGCTTTGTTGATGCGGTCATCCAGATAGATCAGCACCAGCACGCCGATCAGCACCGACGGAATGCCTTCCAGCAGGAACAGCCACTGCCAGCCCGACAAGCCGTGGTCGCCATGGAATGTGGACATGATCCAACCCGAGATCGGGCCGCCGATCAGCCCGGACATCGGCACCGCCGTCATGAAAAACGTGGTGATGCGCCCGCGCCGTGCAGCCGGATACCAATAGGTCAGGTACAGGATGATGCCGGGGAAGAACCCGGCTTCGGCTGCGCCCAGCAGGAAGCGCAACGCGTAGAACATATGCACGCTGGTCACGAACATCATGCAGGCGGAAATGATGCCCCACGTGATCATGATGCGCGCGATCCAGATTCGCGCGCCAACCTTATGCAGAATGATGTTGCTGGGAATTTCGAAGATGAAGTAGCCGATGAAGAAAATGCCTGCGCCCAGCCCGTACACCGTTTCGCTGAACTGAAGCTCCTGCAGCATTTGCAGTTTGGCGAAGCCCACGTTCACGCGGTCCAGGTAGGCCACGACGTAGCACACCACCAACAGCGGCACCAGCCGCCAGCCTACCTTGCGGTAGATGCGGTCCTCCTCACTCGCCGGGATCGCCGGCGTGACCCCGGGGGTCATCGTGTTTTCCATCTATGTCTCCTGTCCTCTAGCGGGATAGGCCGGCTGCGTGCCGGCATCTTGCGGCCCCCGCCCCTGATCGGGGACGCAATGGCCGCTTTGTCTAGCCTAGAACCCACGGGTTGACAAAAAACTGAACAACTAAGGCTGATTCGCGTCATCCCCACGCAAACCCCTAGAGACCAATCCGTCCCTCTTCTTGCAACACGCGCCCGCGTAGTTGTTCCATCCACGGTAAAATGCCAGGTTTCGCACAAAAGTCATCAGGAATCATCATGGAAGCCGAACGTCAGAACCAGCTCGCAGCCCGCCTCGCCGATTACGCGGAGCGCGAACAGGCTCTACGGAGGTATCTTTGACTACGATGCCAAAGCTGAACGCCTGCACGTTGTAAACGCCGAGCTCGAAGACCCGGCGGTCTGGAACGACCCCAAGCACGCCCAAGACCTGGGCCGTGAAAAGAAAGCCCTGGAAGACGTGGTGGAAACGCTCACCGCGCTTGGCACGGGCCTGGCCGACGCCAACGAATTGTTTGAACTGGCCGAGGCCGACGACGACGATTCCACGCTCGAAGCCATCGAACAAGACGCCGACGGTTTCCAGGCAAAACTTGAAAACCTTGAATTCCGCCGCATGTTCTCGAACCCGGCCGACCCGTTGAACTGCTTCCTGGACATCCAGGCTGGCGCCGGCGGCACGGAAGCGCAGGACTGGGCGTCGATGCTGTTGCGCCAGTACCTGAAGTACGCCGAGCGCAAGGGCTTCAAGGTTGAAGTGCTGGAAGAATCCGAAGGCGACGTCGCGGGCATCAAGTCGGCCACCATCAAGATGGAAGGCGAATACGCCTTCGGCTACCTGCGCACCGAAACCGGCGTGCACCGCCTGGTCCGCAAGAGCCCGTTCGACTCCTCCGGCGGCCGCCACACGTCGTTCGCCAGCGTGTTCGTGTACCCGGAAGTGGACGAATCGTTCGAAGTTGAAGTGAACCCCGCCGACCTGCGCGTGGACACCTACCGCGCGTCAGGCGCGGGCGGCCAGCACATCAACAAGACCGACTCCGCCGTGCGCCTGACCCACATCCCGACGGGCATCGTCGTGCAGTGCCAGAACGACCGTTCGCAGCACCGCAACCGCGCCGAAGCCATGCAGATGCTGAAGTCCAAGCTCTACGAACTGGAAATGCGCAACCGCATGGCCGAACAGCAGAAGCTGGAAGACTCCAAGACCGATGTGGGCTGGGGCCACCAGATTCGTTCCTACGTGCTGGACCAGAGCCGCATCAAAGACTTGCGCACGAACGTTGAAATTTCCAACACGCAGAAAGTGCTGGACGGCGACCTGGACCCCTTCATCCAGGCCAGCCTGAAGCAAGGCGTCTAAGTTCCGCGATTTTTCCCCTCACCGTACCCAGAGGTCCACGAATGTCTGACACCATCGCAATCCTTACCGGCGCCTCGCGCGGCATCGGCGCCGCCATGGCGCGCGGCCTGGCCAAACCGGGCACGCGCCTGATCACGCTGGCGCGCCGCGAAGACCCCGAGCTGGCCGCCTATGCGCGGTCGCAGGATGTGCAGCTGGAACAATTGTCCGTGGACCTCTCGGACTTGAAGGCGGCTGAAACCGCGGCCGAACGCATCTGCTCGGCCCTGCCGCGCGACGCCAAACGCTATCTGCTCATCAACAATGCGGGCACGGTGCACCCCGTGACCGGCACCGACGCCCTGATCGACAGCGCGGCCATCACCGCCGCCTTCAATCTGAACGTCACCGCCGTCATGCTGCTGACCGCGCGCTTTTTGGCCGCCGTCGAAGACCTGAAGGCCGACCGCCGCGTGCTGAACATTTCCTCCGGCGCGGGCCGCAACCCGAACGCCGGCTGGGGCGTTTACTGCGCCACCAAGGCCGCGCTCGATATGTACTCGCGCGTGGTCAAGCAGGAACAAGGCGCCGACGGCGCGCGCATCGTTGCGCTGGCCCCCGGCATTGTCGACACCGACATGCAGGTCGCCATCCGTTCCAGCGACCCGGAAAGCTTCCCGGCCCTGGCCAAGTTCCAGGACTTCCACGCCACGGGCAAGCTGTCTTCGCCCGCCAATGTGGCCACCCGCATCCTCGCCTACCTGGATCGCGAAGATTTCGGCACGACCGAAATCGACGACATCCGCAATTACGACTGATCCCCCGACCATGACCGACCACTCGACCACTCCGGCCCCCGCCCAGGATGAAAACCGCTTGATCGCCGAACGGCGCGCCAAGCTGGCCAAACTGCGCGAAACCGGGGTCGCGTACCCCAACGATTTCGTCCCGGACGCCCGCGCCGCGGCCCTGCATGACAAGTACGACGGCGAAGAACAGGAAGCCCTGGCCGCCGCCGCCGTCACCGTCAAGGTCGCCGGCCGCATGATGCTCAAGCGCGTCATGGGCAAGGCCAGCTTCGCCACGCTGCAAGACAGCACCGGCCGCATCCAGATCTACCTGGACCGCGGCACGCTGGGCGAAGACAACTACGCCGCGTTCAAGCAATGGGACATCGGCGACATCATCGCGATCGAAGGGTCGGTCTTCAAGACCAACAAGGGCGAACTGTCGGTGCACGCCGCCACTGCCCGCCTGCTGTCGAAGTCGCTGCGCCCGCTGCCCGACAAGTTCCACGGCGTGGCCGACCAGGAACTGCGTTACCGCCAGCGCTACGTTGACCTGATCATGACGGATTCCACGCGCCGCACATTCGAAGCGCGCAGCAAGGCCGTGGGCAGCATCCGCCAGTTCATGCTGAACGCCGGTTTCCTCGAAGTGGAAACGCCCATGCTGCACCCGATTCCGGGTGGCGCGGCGGCCAAGCCCTTCGTCACGCACCACAATGCGCTGGACATGGAAATGTACCTGCGCATTGCGCCCGAGCTCTACCTGAAGCGCCTGATTGTCGGCGGCTTTGAACGCGTGTTCGAAGTCAACCGCAACTTCCGCAACGAAGGCGTGAGCCCCCGTCACAACCCTGAATTCACGATGATGGAGTTCTATGCAGCCTTTGCGGAATACCGCTGGCTCATGGACTTCACCGAAGAGCTGATCCGCCAGGCCGCCATTTCGGCCACCGGCAGCGCCGTGCTGACTTATCAGGAACGCGAACTGGACCTGTCCAAGCCGTTCGACCGCCTGACCATCTGCGAAGCCATTCTGAAGTACGCGCCGGGCTACACCCAGGAACAACTGGACGACGCCACCTTCGTGCGCGCCGAACTGAAGAAGCTGGGCGCGGACGCTGACGGCCCCGTGCTGTCGCGCGCCGGCCTGGGCGCGCTGCAACTGGCGCTGTTCGAAGAGACGGCCGAAGCCAAGCTCTGGAACCCCACCTACATCATCGACTACCCGGTCGAAGTGTCGCCGCTGGCGCGCGCTTCCGACACGCGCGAAGGCATCACCGAGCGCTTCGAACTGTTCATGACGGGCCGCGAAATCGCCAACGGTTTCTCGGAGTTGAACGACCCCGAAGACCAAGCCGAACGCTTCCGCTCGCAAGTCGAAGCCAAGGACGCCGGCGACGAAGAAGCCATGTTCTACGACGCAGACTACATCCGCGCGCTGGAATACGGCATGCCTCCGACGGGCGGCTGCGGCATTGGCATCGACCGCCTGGTCATGCTGCTGACCGACAGCCCCAGCATCCGTGACGTCATCCTCTTCCCGCACCTGCGCCGTGAAGACTAAAGGCCGCAAGGCCACGGCGGCATCATGATCTTCAAGATCCTGATGCTGCTGCTGGTGGTGGCGGGGCTGGTCTACTGGATCAAGCAACCCCGCCGCATCCAGCCGGGCTCGCAGGGCGCGTCTTATGCGCCCGTGCGAGCGCGACGTCCGGTATTCATTGCGCTGTGCATCGCCGCCGCGATCTCGGCCGTAGCGGCGCTGATGACCGCCCTGCTGTGGATGGGCGGCGTGGCAGGCGGCGTCACCGGTGGCGGCTATCACGGCGAAGCCGATTACCTGCTGACGGTGTCCGGGTCGCTACTGGCGCTGGCTGTCGCCTGCGCCGTCGGCGCCTTCCTCAAGCGCCGGGGCTAAGCCGCCGTTATGCCGCAACGGGCCACGCCCCCGCTCCCGCGGGCAAAGCCGGCAGCGACGCCAACAACATCGCATCAATGAACTCGGCAGGCGCAAGACGCCCGCCGGGCTTGTACCACTGCACCGTCAGGTTCATCGCCCCCAGCACGCAGCGCTTGATGACGCGTGCATCCCCCTGGAGCAGCCCCGCGTCCACCGCGCCCGCCACCGCTGATTGCCACATGGCTTCGTAGTGGTCGCTTAGCGCTTTCACGGCCGCCTGGCTGGGTGCGGACAAGCTGCGCCATTCGTACACCAGCGCGTTCATCGCATCGCCACCCGCGCCTTGCAGCATGCTCCACATGTGCACGCGGAACAGCGCCGCCAGACGATCGGCCGGGGCGTGGTATCGCGCCAGCGCGCGCTCGCCGCCATCAATCACCTCCTGAATGCCGTTGTTCATCACCGCCACCAGAATTTCTTCCTTGCTGCGGAAATGGTGAAACAAGCTGCCGGATTGCAGCCCGACCGCGCGCGCCAGTTCGCGCACCGTGGTGCGCTCATAGCCGTGCTTGCAAAAGAGCCGCCCCGCCGTCAGCACCAGTTCGCGGCGGCGTTCGGAATCAGTGCCTTCGTCGCGCGGCACGGCGGCCACGGTCTTGGTCATGACGCGTCACAGCCTCTGGATAATCGTCGCGGTGGCCATGCCATGGCCGATGCACATCAGCTGCATGCCGATCTCGCCTTCCGTTGCTTCAAGCCCTGTCAGCATCTTGGCCATCAGCCCCGCGCCCGTCGCGCCCAGCGGGTGCCCATGCGCAATCGCGCCGCCCCAGGGATTCACGCGCGACAGCTTGGCGTCCAGCTCGCGCTGCCACGCCAGCACAACGCTGGCGAAGGCTTCGTTGATTTCGATCCAATCGATGTCTTCCAGGCTGAGTCCCGCGCGCGCCAACGCCAGCCGCGTGGCCGGGATCACCCCCGTCAGCTGCATCACCGGGTCAGACCCAACCACCACGCGCGCCAGGAATCGCGCACGCGGACGCAGCCCATCAGCAAGCGCGCTATCGCGGTCGGCCAGCAACACCGCCGCAGCACCATCCGCCAACTGGCTGGCATTCGCTGCGGTGACGCCGCCCTGCCCCACTGGCCGCATGGCGGGCGCCATGGCGGCCATGCGCGCGGGGTCCGTTTTCTCGCGGATGCCTTCGTCGCGGTGCGCGGCCTCTTGCGGACCCGGCAGCAATTCCGCATGCCACCCGGCACGCGCGGCGGCCCAGGCGCGCGCATGGCTTTCGCGCGCCCACTCGTCCATCGCGGCTTGCGACAGCTGCCAGTGGTCGGCGATGCGTTCCGCGCTTTCAATCTGATGGATCAACGGATAGCGTTCCAGCAGCGCCGGGTTCAGCGATTCAAATCCCTTGAACTCGCCCTGCCCTAATGTCACGTCCAGGAACATCGGCACGCGGCTCATGCTCTCGACACCGCCCGCCACCACGTACCGCATATCGCCCGCCGCGATGGCCTGCGCGCCGAAGTGCACCGCCTGTTGGCTGGAGCCGCACATGCGGTTCAACGACACGCCCGGCACGCTTTCCGGCAAGCCGGACAGCATGGCGGCCAACCGCCCGATGTTGGCGCCCTGCTCGCCCGCCTGGCTGACGCAGCCCGCAATCAGATCTTCAACGCGGTCAGCCGGCAAGCCCGCACGCGCCAGCAAACCGTTCACGGTCTGCGCCAACAACGTATCGGGCCGGGTATCGGCCCACCATCCGCCGCGGCGGCCAAATGGCGTGCGCACCGCTTCCACGATCACGGCTTCATTCATGCCATCGTCTCCTCAACGTAGAGCGTTTCGATTTCTTTCGCATACGTGCGATAGATGCTGGCGCGGCGCACCTTCATCGTCGCCGTCACCTCGCCGTCGTCATGATCCAATTCTTTGGTCAGCAGGTGAAAGCGCTTGATCTGCGCCACCGGGGCCAGCCCGGCATTGGCGCGCGACACTTCCTGCTGCACCAGCTCGCGCACCTGCGCCGATTCGGCCAGCGACCGGAAATGCGTGAATGCAATGCGGCGCGACTCCGCCCACTTGCCCACCGTATCGAACTCCAGCTGGATCAGCGCCGACACGAACTTGCGCCCATCCGCAATCACGATGCATTCCTTCACATAGGGGCTGCCCTTGACCGCGTTCTCGATTTCAGAAGGCGTCAGATTCTTGCCGCCCGCCGTGATCATGATGTCTTTCAGGCGGTCCACGATGCGCACGCGGCCATCCAATTCCGCCACCACATCACCCGTATGCAGCCAGCCATCGCGCACGGTATCCGCCGTGGCGTCGGCGTTTTTGTAATAGCCCTGGAACACCATGTCGCCACGCACCAGCAGTTCGCCCGCGTCGCCCATTTTCCAGTCGACACCCAGAATTGGCTCGCCCACCGTGCCCACCTTCACACGGTCAGGATGCTGGCCAAAGATCATGCCCGCGGACTCCGTCAGCCCGTACACCTCTAGCAGCGGCACCCCCAGATTGCGGAAGTAGCGCACCACGTCGGGCGGAATGGGTGCCGCGCCCGTCATTGCCACGCGCGCGCGCCGCAAGCCGATGAAGTTCTGCAAAGCGCGCAGCACCAGCCAGTACCACAGCGCATGCGTCAGCCGTTCGCCCACGCTGTACTGCGCGGGCGACTTTTCCAGAAACGGCGCGCAGCGCGCCAGCGCCTGCCGGTACAGCCATTGCTGCAGCCGGCCCGCTTCCTGCATCTTGATCGAGATCGACGCGTGCAGTTTTTCCCAAATGCGCGGCACGCCCAGGAAGATCGTGGGCGCCACTTCACGCAGGTCTTCCTGCACGGTACGGATCGACTCCCCAAAATTCACCTGCGACCCCAGGTACAACGGCACAAAGGTCGACAGCATCTGCTCGGCCACGTGGCACAGCGGCAGGTAAGAGAGATGCACGCTATGCGCATCCATCGACAGCCGGTCCGCGATGCCCGGGGCCACGCCGCGCATATTGCGAAAGCTCAGCATCGCGCCTTTGGGCTTGCCCGTGGAGCCCGACGTATAGATCATCAGCCCGGTTTCATCCAGGCCCTGCGCATCCAGCGCGGTGTTCAGCGCAGCAAGCTCGGCGGCCTCGCGCGCCGCGCCATCGGCTTCGATCTCGGCAAAGGTCACGATGCGTTCGCGCTCGGCCGGCGCATACGACCGCAGCCCCTTGGTTTCCATCATCACGATGCGGCGCAAGCGCGGCAGGCGGCTGGCCACTTGCAGCACCTTGTCGGTTTGCTCCTGGTCTTCGCATACGACGAGCTCGACGTCCGCATGCTCCAGCACATAGCCCATTTCTTCGGCGGGGCTGGTGGAATACACGCCCACCGCCACGCCGCCCACGGTGCCCGCCCCCAGCTGCGTCAGCAGCCATTCCACGCGGTTCTCGGACACGATGGCCACGCGGCCGCCGGAGCTCAGGCCCAAGGCGCGCAGCCCCATCCCCACGCGGCAGGCACGCTGCCAATATCCCGCCCAGGTCAGCGGCTTCCAGATGCCGAAGTCCTTTTGCCGGATGGCAATGCCGGCGGGCTGGCGCCGCGCCTGCTCGCGCAGCATCTGCGGCAAGGTCAGCTCGGGCCAGACGGCAAGGTCGATGGGGGCAATCATGGTCTTATCCTTCATGACAGCCAGCGCTTGCGGCGCTTGTAGTGCTTGATGTCGCGAAAGCCGCGCGCCTCGCCCGTGCCGCCCACGCCCAGATAGAACTCGCGCACGTCCGGGTCGGCCGCCAGCTTGTCGGCAGACCCGTCGATCACCACCTTGCCCGTTTCCATGATGTAGCCGTAATGCGCCACGGCCAGCGCCACCGAGGCGTTCTGTTCAACCAGCAACATCGACACGCCCTGCTCGGCGTTGATGCGCGCAATGATGGAAAAAATGCTTTCCACCAGCATTGGTGATAAGCCCAGCGAAGGTTCATCCAACAGCATCAGCCGAGGCTGCGCGATCAGCGCCCGGCCGATGGCAAGCATCTGCTGTTCGCCCCCGGACAAATACCCGGCCA
Organism: Achromobacter sp. 01N37; assembly: GCF_056399725.1. Lineage (NCBI taxonomy): Bacteria > Pseudomonadati > Pseudomonadota > Betaproteobacteria > Burkholderiales > Alcaligenaceae > Achromobacter > Achromobacter sp. 01N37. Next base: position 245,635 of record NZ_JBFTRX010000001.1, on the reverse strand, counting down.
GCCCGCGCCGCCGCTCGAACAGCCGCGGGAAATACCCGTAGACCAGATCGAAGTCCACGCGCGCCCCCGGCCTGCCCGTCAACGCGTAGGTGGCCGCCACCAGGTTTTCTTCCACGGTCAGGTCTTCGAACACGCGCCGCCCTTCCATCACATGCGCCAGCCCCGCGCGCACCAGATTCTGCGGTTTGGCGCCCGCCGTGTCGCCGCCGTTGTAGACGATATGCCCACGCACCAGCGCCCCATCTTCCAGGTCCAGCAAGCCGGACACGGCCTTCAAGGTTGTGGATTTGCCTGCGCCGTTGCTGCCCAACAGCGCCACGATGCTGCCGGCAGGCACCGACAGGGACAGGCCGCGCAACACCTGCACCGCCTTGTTGTAGACGACTTCGATATTGTTGATGTCCAGCACCGCTGCGGGCGGCGCCGTTGTCGTCTGTTGCGCGTCATGTCCCAGGTTCACAGTGGCCTCACTTCAACACGATCCAATCGGACGCCGGCACCATCTGCTTTTGCTTCACGTCAGCGCGATAGATCCGGCCCACCGGAATGGAATTGCCCTTGATTGTGATCGGCACGCCGATCAGCCCGCCCGTGTCGAAGTCCTTGATGCCATCCAGCGCGGCCTTCATGTTGGCGCTGGTCAGTTCCTTGCCGGCGTCCAGCGTGCGCTTGGCCACCTCTGAAAACAGCATCGCCGCCAGGAAGCCCTGCATATAGCCCGTGCTTTGATACTGCGGACGCATTTCGCGAATCTTCTTCAGCATCGGCGCGTCGCCTTCGGTGTCGTAGTAGTAGCGGTACGGCATCACGCCCATGAAGCCTTCGGCGTCTTCACCCATCTGCATCACCGTGGAGTTGTCCATGGTCCAGAAGGTGCCCATGTAGCGTGTCTTGAGACCCATGCGCTTGCCCTGCCCCACGAATTCGGGAATGGGCGCCAGCACATAGCCGTGGAAGATCGTGAAGTCAGGGTCGGCGCGGCGCAGCTTGATGACTTCGGTCGATACATCAACGCTGCCCGGCGGCGTCATGATTTCGGTGGCGACTTTCAGCCCCAGCTTTTCAGCCACCGCGCGCGAACTCGCGATGGGGTCGCGGCCGAACTCGGTATCGGAATACACGAACGCGACTTTCGCGCCCGGCTGTTCCTTGGCGATGTAGCGCAGCAGAATGCCGAACATCTCGGTGTAGTCCGGCCCCAGCATGAACTGCGCGGGATACTTGGCCGGGTCGTTCAGCTCAGTCGCGAACGATGCGCCCGTCATCAGGATGTCGCCCGTGCGGTTCAGTTCGGCGTTGATGGTCTTCGAAAAACCGGTCGAGTCCCCGTAGTAGAAATTCACCTTGTTCTGGCTGGTGATCTTCTTGAACGCGGCTACCGACGCATCCACCTTGTAGGCCGTGTCCTCAGGCACGTAGCGCAGCTTGCGGCCCTTGATGCCGCCCTGGTCGTTGATGATCTTCACGTAGTCGGTGATGCCCGCGTGAATGCCCTGGCCCGCGAAGGCGAACACGCCGCTCAGCGGAATTGACCCGCCCAGCACCAGGTCGTCCGCGGCCTGCGCCGCGGGCGCCGCCGCCAATGCCGCCGCCAGGCCCAATGGGGCCAACAACTTCGATAAACCGCTGCCTATCCGGATGCGCTTCATGATGTGTCTCCTTGGGTCTTATGGGTATTGCAGTCGGCCAGTCAGCGCTCAGGTCCGGAAAGGCCACAGGTGGAAGAAGCGGCGCACTCGCCGCCAGATTTCCGCGAGCCCATGCGGCTCGAAGATCAGAAAGCCCACAATCAGCAGGCCGAAAACAATGGTGCGCACGGGCGACACCAGCCGCAGCGCATCGCCGCCCACCGGCAGCCAGCCCACGATCAGCTTCAACAATTCCGGCACCATCGTCATGAAGATGGCGCCCAGGATGGAGCCCAATATCGACCCCATGCCGCCCACGATGATCGCGGCCAGAAAGAAGATCGACATGATCAGCGGAAAGCTCTCGGGCGTGACGACGCGAAAGAAATACGCCCACAGGCCGCCCGCCACCCCCGCGTAGAACGACGACAAGCCAAACGACAGTAGCTTGTAGTGCAGCAGCCGGATGCCCAGCACTTCGGCCGAGATATCGCGGTCACGGATGGCGATAAAGGCGCGCCCGATCCGCGTGCGGAACAGGTTGGCTGCGCCCAGCACCATCAGCACCGTCACCGGCACAATCAGCCAATAGATCTTGAACGAGGTGTCCAGGTCCACCCCCAACAGCCGTGCTGGCGGCACTTGCAAGCCGCTCGTGCCGCCCGTGAATTGCCAGTTGGCGAAAATGAAATGCGCGATGAACGAGGCGGCAATCGTGGCAATGGCCAGGTACAGCCCCTTCACCCGCAGCGAGGGAATGCCGACCAGCAGCCCGCCCACCATCGCCACCACGCCACCGCCCAGCAGATTGACCAGCACCGGTGTCCCCAGGCGCAGCTCCATCACGGCCACGGTGTATGCGCCCAAGCCCATGAAGGCCGCCTGCCCCAGGCTGACCAGCCCGGTGTAGCCCGTCAGAATATTCAGCCCGGTCGCGCTGGCGATGTTGATCGCCACCAGGCAGGCCAGGTACAGCCAGTACGCGTCGGCCACGAACGGGAACAGCACGAGGGACGCCGCCAGCAACGCCAGCCACACATGCTGCGTGCGCGTATCGAATAGCGCTTCGTCGGCCAGGTACGTCTGCTTTGCAGTGGCGATGCGCATGGGTCAGAGCCTCTCGATTTCACGGGTGCCGAACAGGCCGTAGGGCCTGACCATCAGCACCACTACCAATACGATGAACGTGGCCAGCAGCTTGAACTCGCCGCCCAAGTACGCCCCCGCCCACGCCTCCAGCAAGCCGATGAACACGCCGCCCACCAAGGCGCCCGCCACGCTATCCAGCCCGCCCACGATCACCACCACCAGCACCGACAAGCCAAACACGCCCATCGATGACGAGATGCCGCCAATCGCACCCACGATCACGCCCGACACCGCCGCCAACGCACCCGCCGCCACCCAGGCCAACGAGAACACGCGCGGCACGTTGATACCCATCGCATACGCCGCGCCTTGGTCAGACGCCGTCGCGCGCAACGCCACGCCGCCGCGCCAGTAGCGAAACACCACCAGCACCAGCAAGGCCAGCACCACCGCCACCCAGAATCCGTAGAACACCTTGGGCGCCACAAAGGCTTCGCCCACCATCACGGGTGAACGCGGCATGAACTCGGGCAAGCGGCGTTGGTCGGCCGTCCAGATCAGTTCCACCACGCCCACCAGAATGGACGCCAGCCCCACCGTCACCATGAATACCGAAATCGGCGCTTCGCCCAGCATGGGCCGTATCGTCAACCGCTCGACCAGCGCGCCCAAGGCGCCTGACACCACCACGGCGCCCACGATCGCCAGCCAGATCGGCCATTCCATGCCGGTGGCAAAGGCATAGAACACATAGGCGCCCAGCATCAGGAATTCGCCGATGGCGATGTTCACCACGCGCGTCGCCTTGTAGACAATCACAAACGCCAGCGCCGCCAGCGCATACAGGCCGCCGCTGCCCAAGCCGGCCAACGTCACTTCCAGAAAGAACAGCATGTCCATCAGGCAGCCTCCCGCAGGCGGCGGCGCAGGTCGCCCACATCACCCGCGCCCAGATACGCCTTGATGACTTCCGGGTTCGCTTGGACCTGGCTGGGCGTGCCATCGGCAATGACCTGCCCAAAATTCAGCACTACCACGTGGTCCGACAGGTCCATCACCATGCCCATGTCGTGCTCCACCATCAGCACCGTCACGCCCCACTCCGAACGCGCGTCCAGAATGAAGCGCGCCATGTCGTCGGTTTCTTCGCGATTCATGCCGGCTACCGGCTCGTCCAGCATCAGCACTTTGGGGTTCATGGCCAGCGCGCGCGCCAATTCCACGCGCTTTTGCAACCCATACGACAAGGCCGCGACGGGTGCGTGGCGGATGTGGTCGATTTCAAGAAAATCGATGATGCGTTCTTCGATGTCGGCCCGCAGCGCCATCTCTTCGCGGCGCGCGCGGCCCAGGTAGAACAAGGCGTCCAGCACATTGGTGCGCAGATGCGCGTGGCGGCCCAGCTTGATGTTGTCCAGCACCGTCATGCCGCGAAATAGCGCAATGTTCTGAAAGCTGCGCGCCAAGCCCAGCTTGGCGCGTGCAGGCGCCGCGACACGCGTAATGTCGCGCCCTTCAAAGCGGATCTGCCCGGCGGCGGGTTTATAGAACCCGGAAATGGTGTTGAACAGCGAGGTCTTGCCGGCGCCATTGGGGCCGATGACCGTGGTGATGGAACCCGGCGCCACGCGAAAGCCCACGCCCGTCAGCGCTTTGACCCCGCCAAACGCCAAGGTAACCCCATCCACCTCCAGCAAGGGAGGTTGCTCGGACTGATCCACCATTTGTCTCCTCGCTGAATGATCGCGAAGTTTTTTTGCCGCCTTGGGCGGACATTTTTTAAGACGATGAATCAGGCGACCCGCGAGCCAGGAGATGCAACGAACCTGTCTTTACCTTTGCCTGTTCAGCGCCGGAAAATCGTTCATGCGGTACTGCGATGCGTTACGCTAAGCGTGCTCAAAACAAAACCAAGCAAGCGCTCGGTTCAGACCATAGCATCGCGGTTTTTGGATCGACAGCTGGTACTTACCCGATAACGGAGACACGCCATGACCCAAGGACTTCCCACGTTTCAGACGCTGCTGCTGGAGGCCGAAGGCGCTCTTGCGACCATCACGCTGAACCGCGCCGACACGCTCAACGCCATTGATGTCGCCATGGCGCGCGACCTGCAACGCGCCGCCCAATGGCTGGAAACCCGCAAGGAAATTCGCGTGGTGCGTTTGCGCGCGTCGGGCAAAGCCTTCTGCGCGGGCGGCGACATCAGCATGTTCACGGGCGCGCCGGATGACGTGCGCAACACGCTCTTGGACCTGTTCACGCCGCTGAATGATTTCATCTCGCGCATCGGCCGCATGAACAAGGTCTGGCTGGCCGAAGTGCATGGCGTCGCGGCGGGCGCGGGGTTGTCGCTGGTGCTGGCGTGCGACCTGGCCATCGCCGATGCGGGCACGCGCTTCATGACCGCCTATCTCAAACTTGGCGCCACGCCAGACGCCGGCATGACGCACGGGCTGGCACGCGTACTGGGTCCCAAGCGCGCGCTGGACTTGCTGCTGCGCCACGACGCCTTCACCGCCAGCGATGCGCTGGCCTGGGGCATTATCACGCGCGTGGCGCCTGCGGAAGAACTCAGCGTTGCGGCAGAACAATATGCAGTGGACCTTGCCCGCCATGCGCCGCATGGCATCGCTGGCGCGAAGGACCTGCTGCGCTCGGCCGCGCACGCCACATTGGAAACCCAGCTGGCGGACGAGACCGCGCGCTTTCTGGATTCCGCGCGGCGCGCCGACTTCGCGGAAGGCGTGCAAGCGTTCCGGGAAAAACGGGCGCCGGCGTTCAAGGGTGAATAAGGAATCGGAACGGCCGATGAAGGCCGATCATCATCGATCACCTCTCACCCGGGTAATAGCCAGATCAGATCAGCCCGGCGCGCTTTTCCACGGCTTGCGCCCAGCGCCGCGCCACCGTCGGCGACGTTGCGCACGTGGCCGACTCCGTCACCACGCGCACGGCGCGTTCCAGCAGCTGGATATCCGCTTCATGCTGACGCGCCACATGCGGGTCTTCAAAGAAGATCACGCGCTGGCATTGATGCTCCAGCACCAGCTCGGCAATCTGCGCATCGCCGCCCAGCGGCCCGCTCAGGTAACGATGCACCCACGGCGTATCCTTCGGCCAGCCGCGCGACCACGCCAGCTCGTTCAGGCGCCCGCCGGTGGTGCCGGTGGCGACACGCCGCGCAAACTGCGACAGCACATCAAAGTGCTCGCTGGCGAACGCCACCATCTCGTCTTTGAGCGCATCGTGGGCGATCATCGCCAGCGTCTGGCCCGCAAAATTAAAGAGGCGCGATGCCGACGCATCGGGCGCGAGCCCGGCATGCACACGTTCGACTTCCATCCATTCGATGGCGCCCGCGAGCGTCGAGATAAACGGCCGGCCGTGCGTGATGCACTGACGCTTCAGCGCCAACGCTTCGGGGAAAATCGACGACGGGTCCACCGGATCAATCAGATAGATGGCGCCATCAAACGGCGCCTGCCCATCGCGGCCTTCGGTGACGCGCGCCACCAGCTTCATCAAGCCGCCTTCGCGCCCATACGGGTAGCGCACCAGGCCGCTATAGCCTTGCAGCATGCCTTCGCGCACGATGGCGTCGTGCGTGCGGCCAACGGTGTGCAGCTGCACACCCATCTCGCGAATGGTGGACGAACAGGCCCGCAACCAGGTGAACAGCGCGGCATCGGGAGTTTCGTGGTGCAGTCGATTGGCGGCCAGGCCAAAACGCAATTGGGCAGCGGGCATCGGTAGACTCAGGCAAATAGGAACACAACAATCGGACCCCTGATAATACCGTGGCCATGAAGGCCGCGGCATCGCAGGCGCCAAAACAAAACGCTCCCCGTAGGGAGCGTTTTTGCCAGCGGCTCAGTCCGCTTCGTCGATCCAGGCCATCTGAATGGCTTCCAGGATCTTCTCGCCACAGTGGGCGGGGTCATCGCTGAAATCCGGCAAGGCCATGACCCATTCGCGCAGCTGCGTGAAACGCAGTGTCTTCGGGTCCACGTCAGGGTGCGTGTCGACCAGCGCGGCCGCAATCTCGTAGGTATCGGTCCACTTCATCAATGGCCCTCTTTCGCGTGGTTGATGGTGTACTTGGGAATCTCGACCGTCAGGTCGGTATCGGTCACCAGCGCCTGGCACGACAAGCGCGACGTCGGCGTCAGGCCCCAGGCCTTGTCCAGCAAATCTTCTTCGTCGTCCGTCGCGTCTTCCAGCGCGGAATAACCTTGCTTGATCACCACGTGACAGGTCGTGCACGCGCACGACAACTCGCACGCGTGTTCGATGTCGATGTGGTTATCCAGCAGAACGCGGCAGATCGACACGCCCTTGGGCGCGTCTTCGATCACGGCGCCTTCGGGGCAGTAATCGGGATGAGGCAATACAGTCAGTTTCGGCATAACTTCTAATCAGGCGATCTCATCAAGTTTGCGGCCCGCCAATGCGGCGCGGATGCTGCGATCCATCCGCCGCGCGGCGAAGTCATCGGTCGCGGCCGACAAGGCCTGCACGGCGTCTTTCACCGTGTCCACGTCCTGCGCGTTTTGTGCGTCGATGGCGGCTTGCAGGCATTCGTCCACCTGCTTGCGCTCGTCGGCTTCCAGCAAGTCGCCGTCAACCGCCAGGGCGGCCTGAACGGATTCGACCAGTTGGCGCGCGTCCACCTGCTGCTCGCGCAACATACGCGCACGGGCATCGGTATCGGCCTGCGCCACGCTGTCGGCCAGCATCTGCGCGATCTCGTCGTCGGTCAGGCCGTACGACGGTTTGACTGACACCGCAGCTTCCACGCCAGTGCTCTGCTCGCGCGCGGTAACGCTCAGCAGGCCATCCGCATCCACCTGGAAGGTCACGCGAATGCGCGCGGCGCCCGCCACCATCGGGGGGATGCCACGCAATTCAAAACGTGCGAGCGAACGCGAGTCCGCCACAAGATCACGCTCGCCCTGCACCACGTGGATGCTCATGGCCGTTTGGCCATCCTTGAACGTCGTGAACTCTTGGGCACGCGCCACCGGAATCGTGCTGTTGCGCGGAATCACCCGCTCAACCAGGCCGCCCATGGTTTCGAGCCCCAGCGACAGCGGAATCACGTCCAGCAGCAGCCAGTCTTCGCCCGGCGCGCGATTACCCGCCAGCAGATTGGCCTGCAAGGCCGCCCCCAGCGCCACGACTTGATCCGGGTCCAGATCGGTCAACGGCTCGGTGCCAAACACCTTGCCAACCGCGGCGCGCACAACGGGCATGCGCGTTGCGCCGCCCACCATCACGACGCCACGCACATCGGCGGGTTTCAGCGACGCGTCGCGCAAAGCGCGGCGTGCGCAATCCAGCGTGCGCTCGATCAGCGGCTGCGCCAGCGTTTCAAATTCAGCGCGCGTCAGGGTCAGATTCACATCGCGGCCGTCAGACAAAGCCAGCTTCAACGTGGCGGTCTCGGCGTCCGACAAGGCTTCACGCGCGGTGCGAGCGGCCATCAGCAACCCGCGGCGATCCGCCGGCGAGAACTCGCCCGCCGCCAGCTTGGCCACGGCGTGATCAGCGATCAGCGCATCAAAGTCATCACCACCCAGCGCGGTGTCGCCGCCGGTGGAGATCACTTCGAACACGCCCTGCGTCAGACGCAAAATCGAAATGTCGAACGTGCCGCCGCCCAAGTCGTACACGGCGTACACACCTTCGGACGCGTGATCCAAACCGTAGGCAATGGCCGCAGCCGTGGGCTCGTTCAGCAGGCGCAGTACGTTCAGGCCGGCCAAACGCGCCGCATCGCGCGTCGCTTGCCGCTGAGCATCGTCAAAGTATGCCGGCACGGTGATCACCGCGCCCACCAGGTCGTCGCCCAGCACGTCTTCAGCGCGCTGGCGCAGCACCGCCAGAATCTGCGCGGACACCTCGACCGGGCTCAGATCACCCTGCGCCGTGCGGATACGCACCATGCCGGGCGCATCCACGAATTCGTAGGGGGCACGCGTGGCGCGCGCCTCTTCCAACGAACGGCCCATGAATCGCTTCACGGACACAACGGTATTCAAGGGGTCTTCGGCTTGCTGAGCCAGAGGCTCGCGGCCCGTGGTGACTTTCCCGCCGGGGAAATAACGCACCGCCGACGGCAGCAAGGCATAGCCCTGCGCGTCAGGCAACACTTCGGCCACGCTGCTGCGCACCGCCGCGACGAGAGAATTGGTAGTGCCCAGATCGATCCCGACCGCCAGCTTGCGCTGGTGCGGCGCGGGCGATTCACCGGGCTCGGATATCTGCAATAAGGCCATGATTCTATTTTTCTGGTCAGTAGGCGGCGAAGTCCTGGCGCCCGTCTCCGGGGCGCCCCAACGCAGCGTAGGGCTATCCAGCGGGCTGGGCGTGCGCCAGCTCTTCAGCCAGCTTTTCCACGAACATCCATTCCCGCACCTTGAGCCCGGCAGTCGCGTAGTCGCGTTCGGTATCCAGCAGCCGGGTCAGCGTGGCGCGCATCGCAACGCGCGCCTCTTCCAACTCCGATTGCAGGGCGGCCAACGCGGCAGCGTCGTCTCGCGCATCGTCCAGCATCTCGCGCCAGGTCATTTGCTGCATCAGGAAAGCGGTGTCCATGGACGTGTTGCTTTCGGTCTGCAAATCAACGCCTGCCTGCTCGCACAGGTAACGCGCCCGCAGCAACGGGTCGCGCAGCACACGGTAAGCCTCGTTCGCACGCGCCGCCCATTGCATGGCGACGCGGCGTTCCGCGGGGCTGGCCGTGGCAAAACGGTCGGGATGCACTTGCGCGGCGACAGCGCGCCACGACGATTCCAACGCTTGCGCGTCCAGGTCGAAGCGTGCCGGTAAGCCGAACAGGCTGAAGTGGTCGTCTCCAGCCAAGACTTACACCGTGAACGACTCGCCGCAGCCGCAGGTCGCCTTCTCGTTGGGGTTGCGGAACTTGAAACCTTCGTTCAGGCCTTCGCGGGCGTAATCCAGCTCGGTGCCATCCAGGTAAGCCAGGCTCTTGGGGTCGATGAAGACCTTTACGCCAAAGCTCTCGAACACGGCGTCTTCCGGCGCCGAGTCGTCCACGTATTCCAACTTGTAGGCCATGCCGGAGCAGCCCGTCGTCCTAACGCCGAGCCGCAAGCCGATACCCTTTCCGCGCTTTTGCAAGTAGCGGCCGATATGGGTGGCAGCCTGTTGGGTCAGGGTAACGGACATGATCAGCCTGCCACCGCTTCGGCCGGAACCGAGTGCTTTTCTTTGTAGTTCTGCACCGCGGCCTTGATCGCGTCTTCGGCCAGGATGGAACAGTGAACCTTCACCGGCGGCAGCGCCAACTCTTCAGCAATCTGCGTGTTGCGGATGTTCATGGCTTGGTCCAACGTCTTGCCCTTGACCCATTCGGTCACGAGCGAGCTGGACGCAATGGCCGAACCGCAACCATAGGTCTTGAAGCGCGCGTCTTCGATCACGCCAGCTTCGTTCACCTTGATCTGCAGCTTCATCACGTCGCCACAGGCGGGCGCGCCGACCATGCCGGTACCAACCGACTCGTCCGACTTGTCGAACGAACCGACGTTGCGCGGGTTTTCGTAGTGATCCAGGACTTTAGTGCTGTAAGACATATTAGTTCTCCACGTATTTCTTGGCGCGGGCGCTTAGTGCGCGGCCCACTGCACGGTGTTCAGGTCGATGCCTTCCTTGGCCATTTCCCACAGCGGCGACATATCGCGCAGCTTGCCAACACGGCTCTTGAGAAGTTCGATCGCGTAATCCACTTCCTTTTCGGTCGTGAAACGGCCCAGGGTGAAGCGGATCGAGCTGTGCGCCAGCTCGTCGTTGCGGCCCAGTGCGCGCAGCACATAGGAAGGTTCCAGGCTGGCCGAGGTGCAGGCCGAACCGCTGGAGACGGCTAGTTCCTTGATCGCCATGATCAGGGACTCGCCTTCGACATAGTTGAAGCTGACGTTCAGGTTATGCGGCACGCGCTGGTCCATGTCGCCATTCAGATAGACCTCTTCGATCTGCGACAGGCCATTCCAAAGACGATCACGCAACATGCGGATGCGTTCGTTCTCGGTGCCCATTTCTTCGCGGGCCAGGCGGAAAGCTTCGCCCATGCCGACGATCTGATGGGTGGCCAGCGTGCCAGAACGGAAACCACGCTCATGGCCACCGCCGTGCATTTGCGCTTCGATGCGGATGCGCGGCTTGCGGCGCACGTACAACGCGCCGATACCCTTGGGGCCGTAAGTCTTGTGCGCCGAGAACGACATCAGGTCGACCTTCAGCTTTTGCAGATCGATTTCCACCTTGCCGGTCGCCTGAGCGGCGTCCACGTGGAAGATGATCCCTTTCTCGCGGCAGATCTCGCCCAGGGTCTCGATGTCCTGGACAACGCCGATCTCGTTGTTGACCATCATCACCGACACCAGCACGGTGTCAGGGCGCAGCGCAGCCTTGAAGACGTCCAGATCAATCAGGCCATCATCTTTCACATTCAGATACGTGACTTCGAAGCCTTGGCGCTCGAGCTCGCGACAGGTGTCCAACACCGCCTTGTGCTCGGTCTTCACCGTGATGATGTGCTTGCCGCGCTCGGCGTAGAAATTCGCGGCGCCCTTGATCGCCAGGTTGTTGGATTCCGTTGCGCCAGAAGTCCAGACAATTTCACGCGGGTCAGCATTGACCAGCTTGGCGACTTCTTCGCGGGCGCGCTCAACGGCTTCTTCGGATTCCCAGCCAAACGAGTGGCTGCGCGATGCCGGATTGCCGAAATTCTCGTACAGCCAGGGCACCATCTTGTCCACGACGCGGGGGTCGACGGGTGTCGTGGCCGAATAGTCAAAATAAATCGGGCGGGTGGTCATATCTACAACTCCTGATACTGCTTATACGGTGGCATTGGCGGCGACGGTCGTGGTCGGGGCATTGGCGGCGGCGTTCGCCCCACCCACCCGATTCACACGTACCGCGCAGGCCTGCGCTTGATTGCTGGCTTCCTGCAATTGGCGCACGCGCTGCTGATCAACGAGATCTTGCAGGGACACCGAATCCAGGTAATCGACCATCTTGCGATTCAATGTGGCCCAGAGCTCGTGCGTCATGCACTTGCCCGGCTTGCCGTCATTGCCGCTCGTACAGTCCCGTTTTCCGCCACAGCTGGTGGCGTCCAAAGGTTCATCAACCGCAAAGATGATGTCGGCAACGGTAACGTTGCGCGCAAGACGCGCAAGCGAGTAACCGCCGCCCGGACCACGCACGCTATCCACGAGTTCGTGGCGACGCAGTTTTCCGAACAGCTGTTCCAGATAGGAAAGCGAAATATTCTGACGCTGGCTGATGGCCGCAAGAGTGACCGGGCCGCTATGCTGCCGCATAGCCAGATCGATCATGGCAGTCACGGCGAAACGCCCTTTGGTAGTTAGCCGCATGGTGGGTTCCCTGTGATTCGGCAATGGCCGCCAGCGAATCCAGCGGTCAATACCCGAGTAATTGGGTCAAGTATAGCCTATTCCCGACTAATTTGGTATGGCTCCCGGCTAGAAAAAACCGCGCAGTTGCGCGGTTTTTTTCACTGCCCCAGTACGCCGAGAGCCGCACTACAGGCGGCTCTACGGAAAAGCGATCAAGCTGCTTGGTACTGAGTAGCGCGCTTACGGACCAGTTCAAGAACACCCTGACAGGCGTCTTCCAGGTAGTCGAGCACCTTGCCGAAACCATCGGCGCCGCCGTAGTACGGATCAGGCACGGTGGCCTCCTCGAACTCGTTGGCGAAGCGCATCAGCAGCATCAATTTGTGCTGATAGGTTTTGGGGCACTGCTGCTGCATGGCGGACAGATTGTCCCAGTCCATGGCGAGGATAAGATCAAAATCGCGGAAATCTTCCGCGGTGACCTGACGCGCCTCACAGTGCGTGATCTCGTAGCCGCGCTTACGCGCCGCAGCCTGCGCCCGGGCATCAGGCGCCTCGCCGATGTGAAACGCGTGCGTGCCCGCAGAGTCGATGCGAACGACGTCGCCCAAACCCGCGTCGTTCACCAAATGGCGAAACACGCCCTCTGCGCTCGGCGAGCGACAGATATTGCCCATGCAAACGAAAAGTACCTTGGTCATCATGGGAGTAAGTGTGCGGGAAAACCCGAGATAAGGCAAGCTTTTTTTGCAAATCCCGGATTGAATCAGAGCAAATACATCAGCTTAATTTACCTTTAAAAATCAGTATCTTACTGATTTATTAACACCCAAACTCTTAGCTTGATATCCCATAAATTACAAGGTTTATGAAAGCCTGATTGCAGTGCAGTAGTTTTTACAACAGTTCAGCTAGCTGTCAGCAAGCAGACACATTCAGAAACGCCAATTCCTTCACACGGCGCCATCCAAAAGCACCCTTTGCTTCAATGCAGTCAGGGCGTCGCGGGCGGCGGCGGCCTGCTCGAACTCCAGGTTCCGCGCGTGATCCATCATCAACTTTTCCAAACGCTTGAGCTCTCGCGCCAAGGCTTTTTCGTCTTTGAGGAACTCTGCGGGAACCGCCGCTTCCAGGGCGTCGTGCTGCACCGGCGCAACAATGCCGTCGATCAGCTCGCGCACCGCCTTCTGCACGCCACGCGCCGTGATGCCGTTATCAATGTTGAATTGCAGCTGCTTGGCGCGGCGGCGGCTGGTTTCCTCCATGGCTCGCTGCATGGAATCCGTGATGCGGTCCGCATACAGGATCGCGTGCCCGTTCAAATTGCGGGCCGCACGGCCAATGGTCTGAATCAAGCTGCGCTCTGAACGCAGGAAACCTTCCTTATCCGCATCCAGGATCGCCACCAGCGACACCTCGGGGATATCCAGGCCTTCGCGCAGCAGGTTGATCCCCACCAGCACGTCGAAAGTCCCCAGTCGCAGGTCGCGCAGAATTTCCACGCGCTCGACAGTGTCGATGTCCGAGTGCAGATACCGGACCTTCACGCCATGCTCGCTGAGGAAGTCCGTCAGATCTTCCGCCATGCGCTTGGTCAGCGTTGTCACCAGCACCCGCTCGCCCAGCGACACACGGGCCTTGATCTGGCCCAGCAAGTCATCAACCTGCGTGCGGGCAGGCAGCACCTCAACCAGCGGATCAACGAGACCCGTGGGCCGCACGACCTGCTCGACCACGTTATCTGTATGTTCTTTCTCGTAGGCGGCCGGGGTCGCCGACACGAACACGCACTGACGCATGCGGGCTTCGAACTCTTCAAGCTTGAGCGGCCGGTTATCCAAGGCGGATGGCAGACGGAATCCGTACTGAACCAGCGTTTCCTTGCGCGATCGGTCACCGCGGTACATGCCGCTCAGTTGGCCGATCGTGACGTGGCTTTCGTCGATGAACATCAGCGCATCGGACGGCAGGTAGTCGATCAACGTGGGCGGAGGCTCACCCGCCGCCGCGCCCGACAAATGCCGCGAGTAGTTCTCGATGCCCTTGCAGAAGCCTAGCTCTTGAAGCATTTCCAGGTCGAAACGGGTGCGCTGTTCCAGGCGTTGCGCTTCAACAAGATGCCCGTCATCGACGAAGCGCTTCACGCGATCACGCAGCTCTTCCTTGATGGTTTCGATGGCGCGCAGGACCGTATCGCGCGGCGTCACGTAATGCGAGCCCGGGTAAACCGTAAAGCGCGGCAGCTTTTGGCGAATGCGGCCCGTCAGCGGGTCGAAAAGCTCCAGGCTTTCGATCTCGTCATCAAACAGCGTCAGACGCAGCGCCAATTCGGCGCTTTCCGCCGGGAAAATGTCGATGGTTTCGCCACGAACCCGGAACACGCCGCGCGTGAACTCGGCGTCGTTGCGCGTGTATTGCATGGCCACCAGGCGCGCCAGAATCTCGCGGCGGGAAATCTGATCGCCGCTACGCAGGATCAGCACCATCGCGTGGTAATCGCCCGGGTTACCAATACCGTAGATGCAGGAGACCGTACCCACGATGATCGTGTCGCGGCGCTCCAGCAGGCTCTTCGTGGCCGACAGCCGCATCTGCTCGATATGCTCATTGATGGACGAGTCCTTTTCAATAAACAGATCGCGCGTCGGCACATAGGCCTCGGGCTGGTAATAGTCGTAATACGACACAAAATACTCAACCGCGTTCTTCGGAAAGAACTCACGCATTTCTGCATAAAGCTGCGCGGCCAGCGTCTTATTAGGGGCCAGCACCAACGCGGGTCGCCCCATGCGGGCGATTACATTGGCCATGGTGTAGGTTTTGCCCGACCCCGTCACGCCCAGAAGTGTCTGGAACATGAGGCCATCTTCGACCCCTTGGGTCAGGCCTTCGATGGCGGCGGGCTGGTCACCTGCTGGCGGATAGGGTTGGTAAAGCTGAAACGGGCTATCCGGAAATTCGACAAATCCAGGTTTCACTTCCCCGCCTGGCATGGCCGCAGCCGATGCCGGCGCCGCCGTCAGATCCGCAGCGAGATCATCAGTCAGATCTCCCGCGCTGCTCGGGTCTATTGGGCTCTTGGGCATGCTAGACTGTTCCAGGGTAAACCCCCCATTATCCACAGCACATCGTACTGCGTCCACCCATCCTCATCAGAGTCCCATGAGCAACCTTTTCGATTCCGTCGAACTCGCGCCGCGCGACCCCATTCTTGGTCTGAACGAACAATACAACGCGGATACGCGTCCCGGAAAAGTCAATCTGGGCGTGGGCGTGTACTACGACGATCAGGGTCGTATCCCCTTGCTGGCCGCCGTTCGCAAAGCTGAAACCGCCCGCATTGAAGCAGCTGCCGCCCGCGGCTACCTGCCGATCGAAGGCATTGCCGGATACAACCAGGGTGCGCAAGCGCTGCTGCTGGGCAAGGACTCCGCGCTGGCCGCCGCCGGCCGCGTGCTGACCACCCAAGCGCTGGGCGGCACCGGCGCACTGAAGATCGGCGCCGACTTCCTGCATCACCTGCTGCCGGGCTCCAAGGTCCTGATCAGCAACCCCAGCTGGGAAAACCACCGCGCGCTGTTCGAACGCGCCGGGTTTGAAGTGGGCACGTACTCGTACTACGATGCCACCACCCGCGGCCTGAACTTCGACGCCATGCTGGCCGACCTGAAGGCCGCCCCGGCCAAGACTGTCGTCGTGCTGCACGCTTGCTGCCACAACCCGACCGGCGTGGACCCCACCGCCGACCAGTGGAAGCAGATCGCCGCCGTGGTCAAGGAAAACAACCTGGTCCCGTTCCTCGACATCGCCTACCAAGGCTTTGGCGAAGGCCTGAAGGAAGACGCTGCAGTCGTGCGCCTGTTCGCCGACCTGGACATGACCATGTTCATCAGCTCGTCGTTCTCGAAGTCGTTCTCGCTGTACGGCGAGCGCGTTGGCGCCCTGACGGTTGTGGCTGGCAGCAAGGACGAAGCCGTCCGCGTGCTGAGCCAACTGAAGCGTGTCATTCGCACCAACTACTCGAACCCGCCCACCCACGGCGGCACGGTGGTGTCCACGGTCCTGAACTCGCCCGAACTGTTTGCGATGTGGGAAGAAGAACTGGCCGGCATGCGTGACCGCATCCGCCTGATGCGCAAGCAACTGGTCGAAAAGATCAAGGAACATGGCGGCAAGCAGGACTTCAGCTTCGTGCTGGAACAACGCGGCATGTTCTCGTACTCGGGCCTGACCTCGGCCCAAGTTGATCGCCTGCGCGAAGAGCACGGCGTCTATGCTGTGTCCAGCGGCCGCATCTGCGTTGCCGCCCTGAACAGCGGCAACATCGACAAGGTCGCGGCCGGCATCGCAGCCGTCCTGTAAGCGTCGAATCGGAGCGGGCCGGACGGCCTGCACCCCAAAGAACGGAGTCCTTCGGGCTCCGTTTTGTTTCGGACGCCGCCCGCGGCTTGCATTTTTGCGCTGCGTCCCCCAGAATGGCGCTGTATATATGTACAGTCCGCTCGCACCGGATCATCGCCATGGCCAGCAAACTTACAGATCGCCAGCAACAAATTCTGGACCTCATCCGGCAAACCGTTACGCGCACCGGCTTCCCGCCGACGCGTGCCGAAATTGCCCAGGCTTTGGGCTTTCGCTCACCTAACGCAGCGGAAGATCACCTCAAAGCGCTGGCCCGCAAGGGCGCCATTGAGCTTACCGCCGGCGCATCGCGCGGCATCCGCTTGAAGGACAGCGCCGCTGCGTCCTCACAGACTTCCCTGCCCCTTCCCTCACTGGCACAGCTGTTGCTGCCTCTGGTGGGCCGTGTGGCCGCTGGCAGCCCCATTCTTGCGGCCGAGCACGTGGAACGCGAAGTGGGCGTCGACCCACACCTGTTTGCTCAAGCGCCCGATTACCTGCTGAAGGTTCGCGGCATGAGCATGCGCGACGCGGGTATTCTTGAAGGCGACTTGCTCGCTGTGAAGAAAGCGTCCGAAGCCCGCAATGGCCAAATCGTCGTCGCTCGCCTGGGTGACGACGTCACAGTCAAACGGCTGCAACGCACAAACGGCCATATCGAGCTGTTGCCCGAAAATCCTGACTTCCAAACCATCATTGTTGAAGCCGATCAGGAATTCGCGCTGGAAGGCATCGCGGTCGGCTTGATCCGAACTCACGCTCTGCACTGATCGCAGGAGTTTTGTGGAAGCCCTTCCCCGAAACGATCAGCCCAGTAAAAACCCCGCCGCAGCGGGGTTTTTACTGGGCGCCTGCTTTCGAAGGCGCCCTGAGATTCGCGATCAGTGCTTGAGCACCGGATCAGTCGAACCCGGCTCGGCCGGCTTGGCAACCAGAGGTTCCTTTACGGCTTCGTCCTCTGCCAGAGGTTCCGGCAGACGTTCCAGCGCCAACTCCAGCACCTTGTCGATCCAACGGACCGGCACGATCTCAAGGTGGTTCTTGACGTTGTCCGGAATCTCCGCCAAATCCTTGACGTTTTCTTCCGGGATCAAGACCGTCTTGATGCCGCCACGGTGCGCCGCCAACAGCTTTTCCTTCAGGCCGCCGATCGGCAGCACTTCGCCGCGCAGCGTGATCTCGCCGGTCATGGCGACATCGGCGCGCACCGGGATGCGCGACAACGCCGACACCATGGCCGTCGTGATTGCGATGCCTGCGGACGGGCCGTCCTTGGGCGTCGCGCCTTCCGGCACGTGGACGTGCATGTCGTGCTTCTCGAAGACGCTGTCAGCGAAGCCCAGACGGCGAGCACGCGAGCGCACCACCGTACGAGCCGCTTCAACCGACTCCTTCATCACGTCGCCCAGCGAACCGGTGCGTTGGATGACGCCCTTGCCGGGCATGTCCGCGACTTCGATCGTCAGCAGGTCGCCACCAACTTCCGTCCACGCCAGACCCGTCACCTGACCAATCTGGTTTTCCTTTTCGGCCATACCGAACGTGTAGCGGCGCACGCCCAGATAGTCGCTCAGGTTGTCGCCCGTGACGTTGACCGGCTTGACCTCAAGGGTCTTGCCTTCGGCCTTAGCACGATCCGTCTGGGTCAGCAACTGCTTGATGACCTTGCGGCAGATCTTGCCCACTTCGCGTTCGAGCGCACGCACACCAGCTTCGCGGGTGTAGTAGCGAACGATATCGCGCAG
Source organism: Achromobacter sp. 01N37 (assembly GCF_056399725.1). Lineage (NCBI taxonomy): Bacteria > Pseudomonadati > Pseudomonadota > Betaproteobacteria > Burkholderiales > Alcaligenaceae > Achromobacter > Achromobacter sp. 01N37. The sequence continues at coordinate 227,380 of NZ_JBFTRX010000001.1, read as the reverse complement.
CGCGCTGTCGTCGACCGTCAACTCGCTGTCCTTCACGCCGTTGTTCTTCATCAGCTTCGGCAGCAGATGGTCGCGGGCGATATGGATCTTTTCCTCTTCCGTGTAACCGGACAGGCGGATCACTTCCATACGGTCCAACAGGGCCGGCGGAATATTCAGCGTGTTGCTGGTGGCCACGAACATCACGTCGGACAGGTCGAAGTCGACTTCGATGTAGTGGTCCTGGAACGTGTGGTTCTGTTCCGGGTCCAGCACTTCGAGCAACGCCGACGAGGGGTCGCCGCGGAAATCCATGCCCAGCTTGTCGATTTCATCAAGCAGGAACAACGGATTGCGCACGCCAACCTTCGACATGTTCTGAACGATCTTGCCCGGCATCGAGCCGATGTACGTACGACGGTGGCCGCGAATTTCGGCCTCGTCGCGCACACCGCCCAGCGCCATGCGCACGAACTTGCGGTTCGTCGCCTTGGCGATCGACTGCCCGAGCGAGGTCTTGCCCACACCAGGAGGGCCAACCAGGCACAGAATCGGCGCCTTCACCTTGTCCACGCGCTGTTGCACGGCAAGATATTCGAGAATGCGTTCCTTGACCTTTTCCAGACCATAGTGGTCGTTGTCCAGCACCGTCTCGGCGTTGGCGATCGAGTTGTTGATCTTGCTCTTCTTCCTCCAGGGGAGGTTGATGAGCGTATCGATGTAGTTGCGCACCACCGTGGCTTCGGCCGACATGGGCGACATGAGCTTGAGCTTCTTGAGCTCGGCATCGGCCTTCTTACGCGCCTCTTTCGGCATGTGGGCAGCGATGATCTTCTTTTCAAGCTCTTCGATGTCCGCGCCTTCTTCGCCTTCGCCCAACTCCTTCTGAATGGCCTTGACCTGCTCATTCAGGTAGTAGTCGCGCTGGCTCTTTTCCATCTGCTTCTTCACGCGGCCGCGAATCCGCTTCTCGACCTGGAGAATGTCGATTTCGGTTTCGAGCTGGGTGAGCAGACCTTCAAGGCGCTCGGACGTGCCAACGATTTCGAGCATCTTTTGCTTCTGCTCGAGCTTCAGCGGAAGATGCGCGGCGATCGTGTCGGCCAGGCGTCCGGCATCATCGATGCCAGCCAGCGAGGTCAGGATCTCCGGGGGGATCTTCTTGTTGAGCTTTACGTACTGTTCGAACTGGGCGACGATCGCGCGGCGCAGGGCCTCGGTCTCGGAGCCTTGCATGGCGTCCGGCTCGATCGGCGTCACCTGGCAGGTGAAGTGCGAATCCGCATCTTCAATGCTGTTGATGCGGGCACGCTGGGTGCCTTCGACCAGCACCTTGACGGTGCCGTCGGGCAGCTTGAGCATCTGCAGGATACCGGCCACGCAACCGATCTCGTAGACGTCTTCGGGGGTGGGATCATCCTTGCCGGCGGACTTTTGGGCCACCAGCATGATGCTCTTGCCCGCTTCCATCGCAACCTCGAGCGCGCGGATAGAGCGCGGACGGCCGACGAACAGCGGGATGACCATGTGCGGAAACACCACGACGTCACGAAGTGGGAGCAGAGGGAGGTCGATCGGGTCGGAAGGCAGGGTCTGGCTGGCAGACATAGGAGGTTCCTCTGTATGACTCGGCGTATCGGGGACAGGAGACCCGGGTATACCCCGGGCTATCCACGTCAGTTACGTCTGTTATGGGAACAATAGCCGAAAATTCAAGATCTCGGCTGCCAGATATCCGAAAGGGGAAAAAAAATGCCCGGGAGGGCGGCCGAAAGGCAAAAAAACCCGTTACAGGAACGGGCTTTTTTGAAATATCAGGCTGCCGCGTCGCGGACTTCTCCGCGCTCGGGCTTGTCGGTCTCGCTGGCTTCGTCCGCGTAGATCAGCAAGGGCTTGCCCTCGCCTTCAATCGCGTTCTCGTCAACCACCACGCGCTTGACATTGCCTTGCGACGGCAACTCATACATGGTGTCCAACAAGGTCTGTTCGATAATCGAACGCAGGCCACGAGCCCCGGTCTTGCGCTTGAGCGCCTTGCGGGCGATCGCCTTCAATGCGGCAGGCCGCAAGTCGAGCTCGGCGCCTTCCATGGCAAAGAGCTTCTGGAACTGCTTGAGCAAGGCGTTCTTGGGCTCGGTCAGAATTTGCACCAGCGCCGCTTCGTCAAGTTCGTCCAGCGTCGCAACAACGGGCAGACGGCCGACCAGCTCGGGGATCAGACCAAACTTGATCAGATCTTCCGGTTCGACTTCGGAGAACAGCTCGCCCACACCGCGCTCGGACTTGGCGCGTACCGACGCCGAGAAACCGATGCCCGATTTCTCGGTGCGGTCGCGGATGACCTTTTCCAGTCCGTCGAAGGCGCCGCCTACGATGAACAGGATATTGGTCGTGTCGACCTGAACGAAGTCCTGGTTGGGGTGCTTGCGACCGCCCTGCGGGGGCACCGAGGCAACCGTGCCTTCAATCAGCTTCAGCAAGGCCTGCTGCACGCCCTCGCCCGACACGTCGCGCGTGATAGAGGGGTTGTCGGACTTGCGGGAAATCTTGTCGATTTCGTCGATGTAGATGATGGCGCGCTGCGCCTTCTCGACTTCGTAGTTGCAGTTCTGCAGCAACTTTTGAATGATATTTTCGACGTCTTCGCCCACGTAACCCGCTTCGGTCAGCGTGGTGGCGTCAGCCATGACGAACGGCACGTTCAGCATGCGCGCCAACGTCTGAGCCAAGAGCGTCTTGCCGGACCCGGTGGGGCCGATCAGCATGATGTTGCTCTTGGAGAGCTCGACTTCGTCACCCTTGATCTCGCCGTGACGAATGCGCTTGTAATGGTTGTAGACCGCTACGGCCAGCATGCGCTTGGGCGAATTTTGCCCAATGACGTACTGATCCAGGAAGGTCTTGATTTCAGCCGGAGTGGGCAGTTCGGAACGAATCGCCGCGCGCGCGGTAGCCTGCGCTTCCTCGCGGATGATGTCGTTGCACAAGTCGATGCACTCATCGCAGATGAATACCGACGGACCCGCGATCAGCTTGCGGACTTCATGCTGGCTTTTATTGCAAAACGAGCAATGCAGCACTTTTGCGTCTGCCGATCCCTTTTTTTCAGGCATATTTGTTTCGTATCTCAGGTAAAGATGCGCCAGACCGGTAACGGGCCCGGCGCATGCGCTTACTCAAACTTGATGGCAGCGGGTTCAGATCAACCGGGAAGTCAGCCTTCCGAGCGGGAGCTCATCACCTTGTCCACCAATCCATACGATACCGCATCTTCGGCGGACATGAAGTTGTCACGCTCCGTGTCCAGGCCGATGCGCTCCATCGACTGGCCGGTGTTCTCAGCCAGAATCCGGTTAAGACGTTCGCGCAGATCCAGGATCTCGCGAGCCTGAATCTGGATGTCGGACGCCTGCCCCTGGGCGCCGCCCGACGGCTGGTGGATCATGATCCGCGAGTTGGGCAGCGTGAAACGCTTGCCCTTCTTGCCAGCCGCCAGCAGGAACGCGCCCATGCTGGCCGCGAGACCCGTGCACAGGGTCGATACGTCCGGCTTGATGAACTGCATGGTGTCAAAAATGGCCATTCCCGCATACACCGACCCGCCAGGCGAATTGATGTACAGGGAAATGTCCTTGTCAGGATTCTCCGATTCCAGGAACAGCAACTGCGCCACAACCAGATTGGCCGTTGCGTCATTGACCGGACCCACCAGGAAAATGAGCCGTTCGCGGAGCAGACGCGAATAGATGTCGTAGGCGCGTTCGCCGCGCCCCGACTGCTCGATAACCATGGGAATGTAGCCCAGGCCGGTGGGGGTCACCGAAGACCCGCCATTCATTGCCGCATAGAAATCGGTGAATCTCTGCATAGTGTTACGCCATCCCCATCAACTGATCGAAAGGCACCTTCTCTTCGGTGACCTTGGCTTTTTCCAGCACGTGCGCGACGACGTTGTCTTCCAGCACGATAGCCTCGATTTCAGCACGACGCTGGCGGTCAGCCAGGTAATAGCTGACAACCTGAGCGGGTTGTTCGTAGTTTTCTGCGAACTCTTCAATGCGCGCGCGCACTTGCTCGGGCTTGGCTTGCAGTTGCTCTTGCTTGACCAGTTCCGACACCAACAGGCCCAGACGGACACGGCGTTCGGATTCGGTCGAGAAGGCTTCTGCCGGGATCGGCACGGACTCGGCGTTGGGGATGCCACGCTGCTTCAGCTCTTCGCGGGCAGCGGCGACACGGCCTTGCACGTCGTTGTCGACCAGCGCCTTCGGCACGTCGAACTTGCCGGCTTCGACCAGGGCGTCCATGACGCTGGACTTGGTGCGGCCAGCCGAACGGACCTTGACTTCGCGTTCGATGTTGCTGCGGATGTCGGCCTTCAGCTTTTCGACGTCGCCTTCGGCTTGGCCGAGGGACTTGGCGAATTCGCTGTTCAGCTCGGGCAGAACGCCTTCAGCCACTTCCTTGACGGTGATGGTGAATTCGGCAGTCTTGCCGGCAACTTCAACGCCTTGGTAGTCGTCCGGGAACTTCAGTTCGAAAACCTTGGTTTCGCCAGCCTTCAGGCCGCGAGCGGCTTCTTCGAATTCCGGCAGCATGCGGCCTTGGCCGAGCACGAACGGGAAGTCTTCGGCCTTGCCGCCTTCGAACGGCACGCCGTCGATGGTGCCGGCGAAGTCCAGCGTGACGCGGTCGCCGTCTTGCGACGCACGGCCTTCACGGGCTTCGAACGTGGCGCGCTGCTTGCGCAGGACGTCCAGGGTTTGTTGCACTTCGGCGTCGGTGACAGCCGTGTCGTAGCGGGTGACGGCCAGCGCCGACAGATCCGGTACGGCGACTTCGGGGTAGACCTCGAACGTGGCGGTGAACGCCAGCGTGTCGTCGGTAACGCCTTCAGTCTTGGGTTCGAGGTTCGGGGCGCCAGCAACGCGCAGCTTCGCGCCGTCGATGGCTTGTTCGAAGGCACGGCCAACTTGGCTATTGATCACGTCGTAGCGGATGCTGGGGCCATGGCTGCGCTCGAGCATGGCGAGCGGAGCTTTACCCGGGCGGAAGCCGGGGACCTTGGCGGTGCGAGCCACGCGCTTCAATTGCGCCTGGACTTCCTTTTCGACGTCGGCCACCGAGACGGCCAGATCAACACGGCGCTCCAGGCCGGAGAGGGTTTCAACCACAGGCTGCATTAAAAGACCTATTTTCCGAGAGATGAGATTACGGGCGGATAAACGCGGCATTTTACCGGAAACTTCCGGAACCCTGACGCAAAGGGGCGCGAGCCCCGGATTTGCCCGGATGCTCGCGCCCCGTTTTCCGCCCGAAAAGGGAGGGCTAACGTCGATTTGACGTCTTATTTTGCCTTGGCGATGCGATCTTCGATGTGCTGAGCGCGCTTTGCCGAGGACGGGTGCGAGCTCATCATATCGCTCTTGCCGCCATCCAGCTCGGCAAGCTTCTGAAATGCGGTCACCAGACCACGGGTATTGAGCTTCTTGGCCTGCAGCTGATCGAACGAATAGTCGTCGGCCGCGCTTTCCTGCGATTGCGAGAATTGCGCGTTGATGAACTTCTCGGTCAGGTCGCCCAACTGCGACGAGTTCAGCGCGGCGACCGTTGCACCACCGGCAGCACCGGCGGCGTCACGCGCGGCCGACACCGTGTAGGCGGTCTGCATGGCCTTCTTGCTGTGGCCCAGGGCCACGTGGCCGATTTCGTGGCCAACCACGCCCAGCACTTCGTCGTCGGTCATCATGTCCATCAAACCGCTGTAGACGCGGATGCAGCCGTTGGCCATGGCCCAGGCATTGACGTCCTTGGTGATGTAGACCTTGTAGTTGGCCTTCTGGCCATTGACCGTGCCGCCCAGCGACTTGGCGATCTTCTGCAGGCGCACGTCGTACTTGCTGCCCGGCGCGGCGATCTTTTCCTGCGAATCGCTCTGCGCGCAAGCCTTGTCCGACAGCGTCTTGATTTCTGCATCGCTCAGGGTGGCCGCTTGCACGACCTTGCTGCCGGCGCCCACCAGGCCACCGATATCGAGGGCATGCGACGCGGAGAAAGGGGCAAGCGCAACGGTCAACGCGGCAACGGTGTAGCGGATCTTCATGGGAACAAACTCCTCTTGACTGGCTCTATGCGAGTGAGGCGGCAATTCTATATACGGCCAAAGCTCTCAAAGCGTTTCGCCACAGAGTTTCGCAAATGCCAGTTTCGCTTACATAAAAGCGCTGCAAGCGCTGCGCAAGCGTGCTAATGCCCCCTTTTTCTGCGTCACGCATCCGTCATAAAAAACTGCTGCCTGCCGGGGTCAGGCATTGATAGAATTGCCGCCGCACTTTTATTGCAAACTCAAAACGGCTCGCACCCAACAATGATTGAGAACCCCCCTCCCCGCTTAGGCATCTTGCCCAGCGTGATCTTCAGTTCGCGCTGGCTGCAACTGCCGCTGTACCTGGGCCTGATCGTCGCGCAAGGCGTCTACGTCATGCTGTTCCTGAAAGAGCTGTGGCACTTGCTGACGCACGCCAACAGCTTTGGCGAAATGGAGATCATGCTGCTCGTCCTGGGCCTGATCGACGTGGTCATGATTTCGAACTTGCTGGTGATGGTGATCGTCGGCGGATACGAGACTTTCGTGTCGCGCCTGCGCCTGCAGAATCACCCTGATCAGCCGGAGTGGCTCAGCCACGTCAATGCCAGCGTGCTCAAGGTGAAGCTGGCCATGGCCATCATCGGGATCTCGTCCATCCATCTGCTGCGCACGTTCATCGAAGCCGGCACGATCGGCACGCCGAATGCGCGCTTCACCGAAGCCGGCGTCATGTGGCAAACCATCATCCACGCGCTGTTCATCCTGTCGGCAATCGGCATTGCAGTGGTGGACCGCCTGGCCACGCCGCCCGCACACAAGCACTGAAAAAACGCACCGAGAATACGGACTTAGAAAACGCACCGAGAATACGGACTTAGAAAACGCAGGACAAAAAAAGCCCCCATACGCAGGTATGGGGGCTTTTTTATGGGCCGAACACCGGGCTTGCCGGCGCGCTACCCGAAAGACATCAGGCCGCGACCTTGATGTTCTTCGCGCTTGGACCTTTTGGGCCGGTACCGACCTCGAAGGTGACGCGCTGGTTTTCCTGCAGCGACTTATAGCCTTCGCTGCGGATTTCGGAGTAATGAGCGAAAAGGTCTTTGCTGCCGTCATCGGGCATGATGAAGCCATAACCCTTTTCGGCGTTGAACCACTTAACGATGCCGGTTGCCATGGAGTGTCCTTGAACCTAGAAGAAGCGATTTCTCGCGGGGCGCCAGATCATCAAGGATGGGAGAGGAAGCAACCGCAGCACCACTGACGGCGACAAGTAACGCAGACCGCGTCTCTTGAAAATCTCGCTGAACCCAGTGTATTGGTGAACGCCAAAAAACGTCAAATATGCGAATGATGGAAGGACGCAGGCACGGGTGCATACGGATCGGGCAAGCGCGCGGCAGCAGGCCCAACGGGGGCCGCCGGCACTGGATATTTTTCAGATTGGTATGAACAGATACATGGCGATACCGAGACGCTGTTCAACCCGTCCACACGCCAGGGCTTGCCGCCACCCCGGCCTCAGCCCGAAAACCCGCCCGCATCAAGGAACTGTTGTTCGGCCTGCGTCGTCTGCCGGCCTAGCGCGGCGTTGCGATGGGGGAAACGGCCAAAGCGTTTGATGATGTCGCGATGCAACACGGCCCAGCGCAGCGTATCCGCATCCAAAGATTCCATTAGCGCAACGCCTCGGTTTTGCATCATGAGGCTTTCCGAGTGCTCAAACGGCATGTAGAAAAACTGTCGCATCTGCGGGTCCACAGCCAAATCCAGCCCTGACGCGATCGCACGTTCAGCAAAATTCTGAGCCAGCGGATCGGTAGCGAACATATGCGCCGTGCCGCGGTAGGCATTACGCGGAAACTGGTCCAACAAAATCATCAGCGCCAACGCCCCGTCAGCATCTTCCAGCCACGCATCCAATTCACGCCCGGCGGCAGCCCAGTGAGCCGCTTCGAAGCGCTTGCGGAATTCAGCGTCAAACGCATCGCTTTTGCTGTACCAGTGTTGCGGCCCTGCATCCCGCCAGAACGCAACGACGTCTTGCGGGCGCATAGCAAGGGGCTGGGGCGAGGAAGAGGTCATGGCGAGGGTCCTGATGGCGATGGCGCCGCCAGAGGCGTGGCGGCGCTTGAGAAGCTGCCAGGCGCGGCCAGGATCTGGCCAGGGAGCCTGAACAAGCGGAACGGCGGAACGGCGGAACGGCGGAACGGCGGAACGGCGGAACGCAGAGAGAATACCGCGTCCAAACGCAAAAAAGCCCCCGAAGGGGCTTTTCCGAAAAGTCAGACCTTTACAGGACCTGAATCTTCGTGGCTTGCGGGCCCTTGGGGCCATTGGCCGTCACAAAGCTGACGCGCTGGTTCTCTTCCAGAGACTTGAAGCCAGAACCCTGGATTTCGGAGAAGTGAGCGAACAGATCCTTACCACCCGCTTCCGGGGTGATGAAGCCATAGCCTTTTTCCGAATTGAACCACTTAACGACGCCGGTTTCCATACTGTATTTCCTAGAGATAATGGGCAAATGCCCGGAGGTCACGAATCAATCAAGGAGGGGACAGTAGAACAATAACGCTGAGCCGGAAAAGGCACGGCACTGAACGAAAATCGCAACGCTTGTGATCGTGTGCCGACACTATCGTTATGTTCCCCTCACAAGTCAACATAATCCTAAAAAATACGTGCCAATAATGCAACAAAGAGAAACTGCGTTGAAAATTTACACGTTTTCATAGGCAAAACTTGTCCCTGCATAGGTGTAAACACCCATACAACATAAAAAAACAATCAAGGCTTATATAAATGCCGTCTAAACGCGTACGTCTTTCATACACCGTTCAGATCGGCACTTTGGTTTGCCGTCAGGCTTACTCGTCGATAGGTAAACCCAACAGATCGAGCGCCGCACCAAAAGTATCGGAACCCGAGCAAAGGAAAACCGCCACGTCGCCGGGATTCATATTTTCCAGGACTTGGTCGATTTGTTCTTGCGCATTATCAACATTGTCGACATTTGAAGCGTGTATATCCGCTCCAGCTTCGACTTTTTCGATGGGGACGATGTCCGCGATCGCATTGAGATCGGTTACGCCCACTACGACATAGACGCTGATGGGCTCGCCATCCAGCGTCGTGAGCAGCTCGACGCCGCCCGCCACGTCGGCAAGGTGCCGACTTACTATTTCCATGTTCACTCTTCCTTGATCTGCGGGGTCTAGCCCGCTTGGACGCACGCACCGTGCAGGTGCAATCTCACGCCCAGGCGCGACTATAACAGCCTTAGGCTAATGCTTCCTGACATTCGGACCAAGGGACTGGCGCGCGGCCCCAGACGTTGCTGCCACGGTACGGCAGCGCACCCCGGCGTCGGTGAGGACGCGGATGAGTGGCTTCTGGGCGGCCAGGAAGGCCGCCTTGTCATCGCCGACCAGCTTGCAGATGAACATCTGGGCCTGCAACTGCGTGCGGCGGGCCTTGCGGTTGTCGGCTTCCTGGGCGAGCCAGTCGCGGATCCAGGCCGATGCGGCCTCAGCATCAGCTTGCAGCTTGATGTGGCCTAGCAGGTCATAAACCGTCACGCCAGTGATGCTTTCGTCTTCGCCGCGCGTCAGGAAGAGCTTGGCGGCCTGGCCCGTGTAGCCAGGGATCACCGCGAGGCAATCGCGTTCAGCGGGTTTCTTCATAGAGTTTTACGTATTCTGTTGTCGAGAACCTTGGACTGTAACCCGGCCTTGCGCCCTGTCGCATCGGCGCCACGGAACTCTGCTATTGTCGGCCTACCTATATCCAAAACGGTGAATATCATGCAACGCGATTTCGACCTGGTCGTCACGATTCTGGGCGCCCTGCGCGACGCGCCCGGCCCCAACCTGAGCACGCACGACATCAAGAACGCCGCCTTGGCTCCGCACCCCGAAGAACAGGGCTTGCAGGTCATTGCGCACCACCTGGATCTGCTGGAGGATGCCGGTCTGGTCAAACAGGTGAGCGAAACCGCCGCCAACGCAGGCGCGGCGCGCTGGCGCATCACCTGGAAGGGCTACGACGCCCTGGAACAGGATGAGGACGACGAAGACGACGCCGACGAGTTCGACGCCGAAGAATAAGGCCGACGCCTGGGCTTAGCGGCGCTGCAGGATGCGCCGCGTAAGCAGCGATGCGGCTGTGCCGATCACCAGGCTGAACATGAAGGCGGCGATGGACAGCATCGCCGCCAAGTCGCTAAACCCCCCATGCCGCGCCAGCAGCAGCACCGCGGCGAAAATGGCGGCGGCCAAGGCGGCAACCCCCATCAGCACATGCTTGACCGAGCGCAAGCGGCCACAAAGCGAGCCGCCGATCAGCGCGGCCGCCACCATCGCGGCCATGGACCAGAACAGATATTCGTACTGCATGCGAACGTGGTCCCCCGAAGGCATTGAGGCGCCCGCATTATAGGCGTCGGATCGCGCCTGCCATCACCCTTGAGCGGCAACCGCGACGACGCTGATTTCGACCAGCGCGCCATAGTGCAATTCGCGCGTGGGCACCACGGCCCGTGCGGGGCGATGATCGCCGAACGCGCGTTCGTAGACCCGATTGACCTCGTCCCACAGCTCGATGTCGGGGATGTACACGGTGACGTTGACGACCGAGCCCATGGACGCGCCAGCGGCCTCGAGAATGGCTTTGACGCTACGCAGCGCCGCTTCGGTCTGGGCCGTTGCACCGACGGCAAGACTGGGCCGCGCCCCCGCCTCTGCGCCGGGCAAAAAGCCCAATTGCCCAGAAACAAAGACAAAGCCATTGGCACGCACTGCCTGCGAATAGTGGCCAGCAGGCGGCGTGGCGTTGGGAGTGTGAATGATGTCCATGTCGACGTCCTTTTCAGAGCCAGGCTTACCAGCCGCGGAAACGTTCCCAATGAGCCACCACGCCAGGGTCGTTGCCACGCACGACCTCGTAGGCATCGTGCTGGGCGCAGGTCGCGCAGGCGTGGTTGGGCACGATGCGCAGCTTCGCGCCAATCGGCAGATCAGGCAGGCTTGCATTGCTACCCGCGCGCAGTTTGATGATGCCCTGCTCCTGGTTGGTTTCCGCCAGAAGAAGATCAGGATACGGCTTGCCCTGGGCGTCGCACACCAGACCATACAACTGGTCAACCGGCTGCTTGGCGGTGCCGCGGTCGCGTGACATGGCCATCCATCCGGCGTCCACCAAAATCCATCCTTTATCGGGCTGATGGCCGATGACGGTGGTCAACACGGTGGCCGCGATGTCGTCAACGGCGCATACGCCAAGGCCCGCCATGACCAGGTCGAAGAAAACATACACGCCCGCGCGCACCTCCGTTACGCCGTCAAGGTGGCGTGCGAAGTGGGCGGTGGGTGTGGAACCCACGCTCACGACAGGGCACGGCAAGCCGGCCTGCCGAATCGCGTCAGCGCAACCGACCGCGGCCGCGCGTTCTTGTTCGGCCATATCTGCAATGGCTTCAAGGCTGCGGCATCCGTAGGATTCGCCCGCATGCGTCATCACGCCGCGCAGGCAGCCAGCGTCATTCAGCACATGCGCAATTGCCAGCAGGTGTTCGTGATTGCCCGGCTGCACCCCGGCGCGGTGGCCGTCGCAGTCGATCTCGATCAGGGCGGGAATGCCCTCGCCCGCCACCTTGGCGCGGGCGGCAACGGCGCGCGCGGCGTCGATGCTGTCGACCACCACCGTCAGGTCAACGCCGCGCTGGCGCAGCGCCAGCACGCGCTCCAGCTTGGCAGGCGCGATGCCGACGGCATAGAGCAGATCCGTGACGCCAGCGTCCGCGAATTGCTCGGCCTCTTGCAAGGTGGACACTGCGGCAGGCCCCTGCGGGCGGCTCATGACACGGCGCGCCACCTCGATCGACTTGGGCGTCTTCAGATGCGGACGCAGTTGCACGCCATGGCCGGCCATCAAGGCGTTCAGGCGCTCGATATTGCGGGTCATGCGGGTTTCGTCCAGCAACAGGCAGGGAGTTTCCAGCGTATCCAGGGTGGCGGTGGCAGTCATGGGTATGTCTCGTTCAGGCAAATCAAGAAACGCCGGGTCAGTGCGGCGTGGGATGTTCGCAGTATGGCGCGCCCACGCCTTTGCGTGTTTAATGTGGGCTTAATTTTCCCTTAATACCAATCTGAATGATCACCACGGATGACCTGCGTTTTTTCCTGAGCTTGGCCGCTACGCCGTCGCTTGCGCAGGCCGCGCGCGCGCTGGATGTGACGCCGCCCGCCGTCACGCAACGGCTGCACGCGCTGGAAAAGCGTCTGGGGGTGAGGCTGGTGAACCGCTCCGGACGCGGCACCGCACTGACCGACGAAGGCCGGCTGCTGGCGCTGCGCGCAGGGCAGATCTGTGGGGAGCTGGGCGATCTGGCAGACGAACTCGCGGGACGGCGCGGCGTAGTGGCGGGACATTTACGTGTCATTGCACCGCTTGGATTCGGCCAGCGCTATGTTGCGGGTCTGGTCGCCAGTTTTCGCAAGACCGCGGAAAACGTCACCGCCAGCCTGACGCTGTCCGATGGCCCGCCACGGCTGGCGACCGACAACTGGGACGTCATGGTTCATATCGGCGAGCTGCGGGATTCAACGCTGGTGGCCTATCCGCTGGCGCCGAATCGGCGCATTCTTTGCGCCTCGCCCGCGTATCTGGCGCGCCACGGCGCCCCCGCCAAACCTGAAGACCTGCGCGACCACGATTGCATCGCCTTGCGCGAAAACGACGAGGACGTGACCTTGTGGCGCTTCAAACGCGGCCGCGGGCCGGCGGTGGGCGTGCGCATCGCGCCGGTGCTGTCCAGCAATACCGGCGCAGCGGCGCTTGAATGGGCCTTGGCTGGCCACGGCATCGTCGCACGATCGGAATGGGACGTTGCCGAACATCTGAAGGCACGCTCGCTGGTGCCCTTGCTGGCGGGCTGGAATTTGCCCGACGCCAATGTGGTGGCGCTGGTGAAATCGCGCCAGGATCTGTCTGCGCGCACCGCAGGTTTCCTGGCGCATCTGCGCGAAGCCTTCGCCGCGACGCCCTGGCGCGACAAGGCCCAGCCGGCTTAATCCAGCATGGCTTCTGCTTCGATTTCGATCAGCCATTCCGGTAACGAGAGCCCGCTGACGATGACCCACGACGAAGGCGGCGGGTCGGCCGGAAAGCGGTCACGCAGCGCCTGCGCAATGACTTCCTGCTCTTCACGGACCGTATCGCAAATGTAGATGCGCAGCATGATCACCTGCGCCATCTTGCCGCCTGCCGCCGCCAGCACACGCTCGATGTTGTCGAGCGCCGCTTCGGTTTGCTCTTGCAGGCCGGGTCCGACCGTACGCTCGTGGATGTCGACACCCACTTGGCCAGACAGCAGCATCCTGCGCTGCCCCGTCACGATGACGGCCTGGCTGAAGCCGTACTGGACGGTGTTGAAAACGGTATCGGGATTGATGACGGTTCTGGACATGTTGTGCTCCTGTGAACGGCGCGCCCCGCAGCGCGCCGGAGCCCAAATTCTAACGAGGGGCCGGTGTCACGAAACCTCGCGCCCCGCCGCCGCCCCGCGCGCCCCGGCCACGGCTACCAGCAGCACAATAGCGCCGGCCACAACGGCGGTCCAGAACCCCGCCCCCACGCCGTAATGGTCCACCACCCAACCCGCCAGCGCCGCGCCGGCCGCAACACCCGCGCCCAGGCCCGTTACCAGCCACGTCAAGCCTTCGGTCAGACGCTGACCCGGCACGCTGGTTTCCACCAGCGCCATCCCGATGATCATGGTGGGCGCAAACGACAGGCCGGCCAACAGCACCCCCAGCGACAACGTGATCAGGTCGTTCACCAGCAGCAACGGCAAGGTCGTGAACGCCGTCACAGCGGCGGCAATGGACAGCATGCGGGGAAGCGGCATCTGGAACTTCATCACCCCAAACACCAAGCCCGCCACGCAGGAACCCAGGGCATAGGCCGACAGGATCAGGCTTGCCCCGGCAGGCACCCCCTGCGCCCGGGCAAACGCCACGCTCAACACGTCGATCGTGCCCACGATGACGCCCATTGCCGACATCATGGCCACCAGCGAACGCATCGGCGGCATGCGCAGCACGGACTCGACACGCCCGGCTTCGCGATGCTGCACGGCGGGCGCAGTGGCGCGTTGCAGGACGAATGCGGTCACGCCCACCGCCAGCAGCAACGCGGCGGCCAGCGGGCCAGCCTGCGGAAACAACGCAACGCTCAAGCCCACCGCAAAGGGCGGGCCCACGATAAAACTGAGCTCATCCGCCACCGATTCCAAGGCATAGGCCGTGCGCAACTGAGGCTGATCCCGAAAAATCTCCGTCCAGCGCGCGCGGATCATGGCGGGCATGCTGGGCAAGGCGCCTGCCAAGGCGGCAAAGACAAACAGAGTCCAATCCGGCGCATTCCAATGCACGCAGGCGCTCAGGCCAATCAGCGCCAGCACGCAAACCATGGCCGCCACCGGCAGCACCCGCCCCTGGCCGTGGCGGTCCACCAGACGAGAAATCCGCGGCGCCAGCAACGCCGTCGCCAGCGCGAACGTTGCGGCAACCGCGCCCGCGAGCGTGTACGCGCCGCGCACCTCGGACAACATCGTAATGATGCCGATGCCGATCATCGGCAACGGCAGGCGGGCGATGGCGCCAGCCAACACAAAACCTAAAGCGCCAGGCGCCTGGAACAACTCGCGATACGGATTGGGCACCGATAACCTTTGAAACGGGGGTAGACGGCCGAATCGTATTCACATACATTGCGTATGTCAATTAACCTACGCGCCGTATGTCATAGGAGACCTGGATGTCGCGTTCCCGCGCCGAGATGATCGCAGCCACCCGGGCCAAACTGCTGGCCGCCGCCCGCCTTGCCTTTCAGCAAGCCGGCTATGCCGCGACGTCCATGGACGATTTCACCGCGTCGGCAGGATTGACGCGAGGGGCTTTGTATCACCATTTCGGTGACAAGAAAGGCTTGCTGGCCGCAGTCGCCGCGCAAATCGATGACGAAATCGATCAACGGCTGAACGCGATTTCGGCTCAGGCGCCCGACGTCTGGACGGCGCTGCGCGAACGTTGCCGCGCCTATTTGCGCATGGCGCTTGAACCCGAGATCCGCCGCATCGTCTTGCAGGATGCGCGTGCGGTGCTCGGACCCGCCTCGCCCTCGACGCAGCAACAGTGCATTGCCTCGCTGGGCGGCTTGTTGCAACGCTTGATGGATGACCACGTGATCGACGCGGCCGATCCGCAGGCGCTTGCGCATCTGATCAATGGCAGCCTGACCGAGAGCGCGTTCTGGATTGCGGACGCTCCGGATGGTGAGGCGCGTCTTGAACACGCGCTGCATGCCGTGGAGCTGCTGTTGCGCGGGCTGCTGCGGCGGTAAATCCCTACCGCGATCCGCGCGTTGGTGATCAACTGGCCAGAATCCGCGTATTATCCAAGCCTTAACTTGTATAAATAAAACCCGGAGATTGTTTTGGCTGCCATCCCCCATCCTGAGCCCAGCGCGTCATGGGCTGACCTGCTGCACGGAGCAAATGCCCTGCGCTCCATTGCGCTCGCGGGCGGCGTGGCGCTGCACGCCATCAACGTCTATATCGTCACCACCATTCTGCCCAGCGTTATCCAGGACATCGGCGGGCTGGAATACTACGCCTGGAACACCACACTGTTCGTCGTGACGTCCATCATTGGGTCCGCGTTATCAGCCAAGCTGATCGAAACCGTGGGGCCGCGCGCGGCTTATCTGCTGGCCGTGGCGGTCTTCACCCTGGGCGCGGTCATCTGTGCCTTGGCGCCCAGCATGCCCGCGTTGCTGGCCGGGCGCAGCGTGCAGGGCCTGGGTGGCGGCATTCTGTTTGCGCTGAGCTACGCGCTGATACGGCTGGTGTTTGACGCGCCATTGTGGTCGCGCGCCATGGCGCTGGTGTCAGGCATGTGGGGCGTGGCGACGTTGTGCGGGCCGGCAATCGGCGGCATCTTCGCGCAGACGGGGCATTGGCGGCTGGCGTTCTGGGCGCTGCTGCCCGTGGCGGCCGCGCTGGCGCTCATCGTGACGTTCAAGGTCGGCGGGCGTGCGTCCGTTCCCCCTGCCCCGCCGTCCTCATTGCCGTTGAGCACACTGGGCCTGTTGGTGGCGTCGGTGCTGGCCGTCACCTTGGCCAGCCTGTCGACGGAGTTGGGCTGGAACTTAGCGGGGATCGCGGGCGGGTTGGGAATTGCCGCGCTGATCGCCTACGTGGACACGCGGGCGCGCAAGCGCCTGCTGCCTACCGGCGCCTATTCGATCCGGGCGCCGCTAGGCGCGCTGTATGCGGTGATGTGCCTGGTGGTGGCCGCCATTACCACCGAAATCTTCGTGCCGTATTTCCTGCAAGTCATCCATGGCATGACGCCGCTGACGGCCGGCTACATGACGGCGGCCATGGCGGCGGGCTGGACGCTTGCCGCCATGCCCAGCGCCACGCGCAGCGGCGCGGCCGCCAACCGATTGGTGTGGCTGAGCCCGGTCGTGATCCTGGCATCGCTGGTGGGGCTTGCCATCATGACGCCGCAGGCATCCATCCTGACTTCGCTGGCAGGATTCGCGGCGTTTGTCCTGGCATTGGCGGGCGTGGGATTCGGCATCGGCCTGGCTTGGCCCCATCTGCTGACGAAGGTGTTCAACGCCGCGCCGCAGGGCGAAGAGACGTTGACGTCGTCATCGATCACCACCGTTCAGCTCTATTCGGCGGCGGTAACGGCCGCGCTGGCGGGCGTCATCACCAACAGCGCCGGCTTGGCCGACCCGGGCGGCATCGCTGGCGCGCAGCAGGCGGCGCGCTGGCTGTTCGCCGCATTCGCCGTGGCGCCGGCGCTGGCATTACTGCTGCTGCCGCGCGTCACGCGGGCGCCAGCCGCGGTACCTTGAGCCCGGGAAGTAGCGATAAATCTGCGAAGGTACGCACCGAAATCCACCAAACGCGGTATGGAACGTCACACGCGTCTTTGCTACGCTGACGGCACCTGAAGAAGGTGACGTTCATGAGCAATAAGATCCGAGTGCTTTGCGTTCAACCATCATCGATATCGGCGCGCTTCGCCTTCATGGCGATTGCGCTGCGATGGACGATGGGCGCCACCCCCCGCCCTTCGCGGCTCATGATCGGGCCGCACGATCTGGAACCCATGGGGTCGGAATCCGCGTTCTGGCAGTTTGCGCTGCGGCATGCGCTGACGGGTCAATCGTTTCTTGTGACCCGCGGAAATCACTGGGACGTTGCGGCCTCGGTGGACGGAGACGAAGTCCACGCGTTTGGCCGCAAGTTCGCGCTTAGTCAGTGTCTGTACTGAAGCTGGCGCGGGGCGTCAGCCCACGCGGCCGCCAGCGGCGGCCGCTACCGATCTAGACACCGAACTGCCGCTTGCGGTGAAAGGAGGCCAATTCCTCGGCCGTCCAGCGTTGCCGGGCCTCTTCCTGACAGCAGCTGCGAAACACCAGGGCGCCAACCGCCAGAAAGCGTGTCACATCGGCATCCGAGAGTTTGGCTTGGACTTGCAACAAGCAATCCGCATAGGCAGACAGAATGCCATCCCAGCCGTCGACTTTGCCCGGCGCAACGGGCTGCGAGATCATGCGCGCCATCATTTCACTATGGTCCATTCGATCGTCCCCCCTCGAATACCGCTCCGTCGCCCCGTTGTCCGGCAGCCGGTCGCACCCGCTGTTCAGCAAGTGCCGTACCCGCCTCGCTGCCCGGTTATCAGGCCAAATCTGCGGTCAAACGTCCCGATCGAATGCAGAAACTACCGGCGTAGTGCCGGATCAGGCGCCCGCCCGCGCAGCAGCGAATCGGGATTCGTCTGCAAGTAATCGGATAGTTCGCGCAAGGACCGCGCCGCTCGTCCAAGCTCGCGCAACGCCGTATCGGCATTTGCTGGCAAGTCCGCGTCGGGCGCGAGCAGACCGCCCACCACGCCCAACGAACGGTTGGCCTGGCGCAACAGGGCTTGCAGCTCGGGCGCCAGTTGCGAGTCCATCCTCTTGACGAGCCGCGACGCCCCCTTCAGCGCGCCGCTCAGTTCCATCCCGATCTCATCGAACGGCACCTTCTCCAGCTTGACCAGAATGTTGTTCAACTGCTGCTGCAGTTGATCCAGGTTGTTCGGCGCCGTCGGGAGGAAGGGACGATCTTCCATCTTGAACGTAACGGGTTTGGCGTTCGGAATTTCCACCATCGCCACATACAGCTGGCCCGTGAGCAGGTTGCCGATGCGCAGTTGCGCCCGCGTGCCGCGCTCAATCATCGCCGCGAGTATCCGGCCACTAGGGTGTTTCATATCCGTCCCGGCAAATTGCTTGATCTCCTGGTATGTCTCGCCCCCCAGGCGTTCGGGATACAACGTCGCAGACACCACCGCGTAGAACTGCTTGGTCTCGGAATCGAAATCCAGGCTGATCGCATCCACCTTGCCGATCGTCACGCCATAAGCATCGATGGGTGCGCCGACCACCAGGCCGCGCACCGACTGGTCGAATCGCATGCGGATCGGCACCGGTACGCCATCAGGCTGCGCGCGGGCCGCCTCTTCGTTGGGAAAGAGATCGAACGACGCATTGGCGGCCGCCGCAGTGTGGCTGCGCTGGGCTGATGTTTCGAACGCCACGCCCCCGACAATCACCGACACCAGCGACTGCGACCGCATTTGCAGGCCACGCGCATCCACGCTGAAATCCACGCCGCTGGCGTTCCAGAACCGCGTGCCATCGTTCACATAAGCATCGTTGGGGGCATCAATGAACACTTGCACCTCAACGCCCTGTCCATCCTTCGCCAGCTGGTATCCAACCACCTGGCCCACGGCGATGCGACGGTAATAGATGGGGGAGCCCACATCCAGGGAACCAAGGTCGCTCGCGCGCAACGTAAAGCGCTTGCCGGCCCGGTCTTGTGCCACTTCGGGCGGGAGTTCAAGGCCGACGAATTCGGTCTTCCGGCCGGGGCTGACGCCTGCCTTGCCCTTGCTGCCGATCGGGTCCAGCCCGATGTACGACCCCGACAATAGCGTTCCCAAGCCAGACACACCGCTTACCGTCAGGCGCGGCTTCACCACCCAGAACACGGTGCCGTCGCGCAGCAGGTGGCTAGCGTCCTTGGCGACGCGAATGGTCACCACCACGCCAGAGCGCTCGGTATTCAGCGCAACGCGCTCGACCTGTCCGATGGTGACTTCCTTGTAGCGGACCTGAGTCTTGCCCGCTTCCAGCCCTTCGGCCGTCTGAAAGTAAATCGTTGCGGTGGGGCCGGCGTTCAACCAGACCTGCAGCACCAGGAACAATCCCGCCAGAGCAGCAATGACCGGCACGAGCCAGATCCAGGACACTCGGCGCGCTTTGCGCCCAGTGGACGGTGGTGTTTGACCTGCGGCAGCACCAGACTCAGCCATAGAGGACAACCCCTTTGTGTACGCGTCCGGACTCGAGGGCGGATTCCCTTGTCAGGGTCGCGCCGAGGCCTGCCCCGCGCAAGTGCGGGAATTCCCGGAAACGGGCCGGGACACCGTCCTGCAAACACCGAAATTAGCGGGTAGCATGGCCTTCCCTTTTGGAGGAAGTCAACGTGAATATCGCCATCCGCCCCGCCACTGTCTCGGACGCGGCCCAGATCTACGCATTCATCACTGAACTGGCCGTCTACGAACGCGCCGCCCATGAGGTGATTGCCAGTGCCGACGACGTCGCCCGCACCTTGTTTGCGCCAGAAGCGCCGGCCAAGGCGTTGATGTGCGAGGTAGACGGCAAGGCCATTGGCTACGCCGTCTATTTCTACAGCTATTCCACCTGGTTGGGCAAGAACGGCATCTATCTGGAAGACCTGTACATCACGCCCGAGCAACGCGGCATCGGCGCCGGACGCGACCTGCTGCGCCACCTGGCCCGGGAAGCGGTGGCCAACGACTGCGGACGGTTGGAATGGAGCGTGCTGGACTGGAACCAGCCCGCTATCGATTTTTACCAATCTATCGGCGCACGGCCGCTGGATGAATGGGTGCGCTACCGCCTGACGGACGGCGCACTGCGCGATTTCGCCGAAGGGCGCCGCGCCGCCGCTTAAAACTCGGGCAGGTCGAAGAGCGTGTGCAGCGTGGAGCTGGGCACGGGCACGGAGGCGAGATGCTCGCGTCCGTCGCCATCGACCAGCACCCGCACCGGACGCAGTGCCACGCGCATGCCATCGACGCTGATGGCCGTTTCCACGTCCACCCCGTCTTTGATGACATCGATCACTTCGGAAGCCGCCGCCGTGACGGGTTCGGTAACCCAGCCCGGCACACCTGGCTCGGCCTGGCCCCACCGCACATAGGCGATTTGCCCGCTGACGGGTTCTTTTCGAACGGCGACGATCACGTACAAAGACATCCAGGCCTCCCTAATGTTTGGCCCGGATCGTATAACAAGTTGACGAAGGCGGCATGACAGCCAGCGTCACGGTTCGATATCAATCGCGGCAAAGGATTTCACCAGATCATCCAGCTGTTTGAGCTGCGTCAGGAAGGGTTCAAGCTTGTCCAGCGGCAAGGCGCTGGGGCCATCGCACTTGGCGTTTTTCGGATCAGGGTGGGCTTCCAGGAACAGGCCAGCCAAGCCCACCGCCATGCCCGCTCGGGCCAGTTCCGCCACTTGCTCGCGGCGGCCGCCGGATGCGGCGTCCAGCGCCGAACGCTGTTGAAGCGCATGCGTCACGTCAAAAATCAGCGGGCGGTTGCCCGTGACTTTCTTCATTACGCCAAAGCCCAGCATGTCGACCACCAGGTTGTCGTAACCGAAGCTGGTGCCACGGTCGCACAGAATCAGCTTGTCGTTACCGGCCTCGGTGAACTTCTCGACGATGTTCAGCATTTGCGTCGGGCTTAGAAACTGGGGCTTTTTGATGTTGACGATGCGCTGCGTCTTGGCCAGCGCAACGACCAGATCCGTCTGCCTTGCCAGGAAGGCCGGCAACTGAACGATGTCGGCCACTTCGGCCACGGGCGCGGCCTGCCAGGGTTCGTGCACGTCGGTAATCACCGGCACGCCGAATTCCTTTTTCACGGCTTCGAAAATCTTCATCCCGGCTTCCAGGCCCGGGCCGCGGTAGGAATGAATCGACGAGCGGTTGGCTTTATCGAACGACGCCTTGAACACGTAGGGGATGCCCAGCTTCGTCGTCACGCGCTGGTATTCCTCGCATGCGCGCAAAGCCAGATCCAGGGATTCCAGCACATTGATGCCGCCGAAAAGCACAAAGGGGCGATCGTTTGCGCATTGGATCGACGAGGAAATAACGACTTCGGGGGCGGTCATGATGGGGTGCATCCTAGAAATAAGGCGGGGACAGTGCGTAATGTACAACCTGCCCGGTCCCGATTTCATCCCCTGCACCCGTTCCCCTCAGGATTCACCGGCTGGACAGCATGCGCCCGAGCACCCCGTGGCGCAGGTAGTAATGGTGACAGCCGGGTACGCCTGTACTAACCGCGCCTAGGCGTCACCGGTGTCGGACGTCCATCTTGCCGAATACGTCTGAGGCAGCAGGCTGAGGCTGCCGACCAGCTTTTCAACCCGCTCGTCTTCCTGATGCGTCGTATACACGACGGCATGCACTTCCGAGCGGCCGCCGTCGCGCTGCTGGCTTTCAACTCCCCGCAGGCGCAGATTGTGCTTGCCCAAGGCGTTCAGCAATTCAGCGCGCACCATGGCCTCGTCCGACGAGGCGCAGGTCAGCGCGATGTTGTAGTAGCGTTCTTCCGTTTCCGCTTCGGGGACATGCCGGTCGACCAGTTTTGCGCCTCGGCGCAGCAGCACATTGGTAACCAAAATCAGGCCAGTCACCGCGCTGGCCTCGGCCACGAAGCCGTAGCCCGCCAGCACACCCACGGCGCCCGTGGCCCAAATGGTGGCTGCGGCGCTCAAGCCGCGGATGGTCAGGCCATCGCGCATGATCAGGCCGGCCCCGAGAAAGCCGATGCCTGTTACGACCTGACTGCCCAGGCGCATGTCGGCGCCGGCGTCCAACAAAGCGGGCAATGAGGTGTACGCCGCCGCGCCCAGCGAGACCAACGCGTGCGTCACGATCCCGGCGTAGTTCTGCCGCCACTGGCGTTCGACACCAACCGCGCCGCCCAACAGCATGGCCAGGACGAGATTGATTGCAATGGAGAATTCACTCATGGATCACTACCGGTACTTCTTATTCTTCTTGGATACATCAACGGCCGCAAGGAACAAGGGCTGGCGGCCGCGACGTATTATCGCCCGGCCAGGTCAGGCCCGGCCAGGTTAGGCCCGGCCCGGCCCGGCCATGCCCCGGCGCGGGCCGCCTCGCGCGGCGTTATCGCTGGACGCCAGGGACATCCCTGTCCACAATGACCCGTCGCGGACTGGCGCTTGCGCCGTCCCGCATTTGAATCAAAGGCAGGCAAATGGGTTTCTTCGATACGCTGTTCCGGCGCAAGCCCTCGCCGGATCAGTTCGCCACGCTGTTTGTGGCGGCGGCGCGGCGGCAAGGCTTTGACGGGGACGTCACCTACAAGGCCGATGAATTCCGCTTGTTGCTGGGCGAAGGCTCGTTCTTCAATCTGCACAACGCCTACCACGCGTACTGCAACACGCGCGGCTCGGAACAAAAGCGCGCGCTGCAAGGCTTCGTCTCGGCGTTGGCCAGCAGCACGCAAACCACGCCGCAGCAGGCAGCGGAGGCCCGGCCGATGCTTCGCCCCGTGATCCGCAGCCGCAGCGCACTGGAAGACATCCGCCTGCATCATGTGCGCACCGAAGGCAACGACACGGCCTTCCACCCTGCCTTTCTTTCCTTTGGCGATGACTGCGTAGTGCTGTTGGCGCTTGACCACCCCGACGCCATCTCCACCCTGACCAATGGCCCCGAAGCCGCCTGGCAGTTAACGTTCGACCAAGCGTTGGCCATTGCCGTCGACAACCTGCGCGACGCCCCTGACGATTTTTCAGAACTGACGCCGGGGGTGTTTCGCGGCGCCTGGGCAGACGGCTACGACATCAGCCGCGCGCTGTTGCCCGACATGATTGAACGCGTGCCGGTACGCGGCCGCCCCGTGTTCATGATGCCCACGCGCGATGTGCTGCTGGTCACCGGCGACAACGATGATGCCGGCCTGATCACCATGGTTGAACTCTGCCACCAGGCAGTGCAACACGGCCGCGTGGTCAGCGCGCACATGTACCACTACGAAGAGCGGCAGGCGCAGCGTTATGTGCCTGATGACGCGGGGCTCGCTCAGCGCCTGGCCCATCTGGCCCGCTTGCTGGAAAAGGCCGAGTACGACGCGCAGAAAGCGGCGCTGGACCACATCCACGAAGAGCAAGGCGCAGACATCTACGTCGCGAACTACAACCTGTTCACGGCGGACGACGATCCGGCGATGTCGTTCTCGCTGGCGTCATGGACACGCGGTGTCGACACCTCATTGCCAAAGGTGGACCGGCTGGCGTTGGTCCGCCCCGACGCCGAAGACGATATCGGCGAAGTGCGGGTTGTATCTTGGGAACAGGCCGCGCATCTGCTGGAGCCGTTGCTGGCCGAAGAAAAGGGCTACCCCGTCCGATACCGCACGCAAGGCTTTCCGGAAGACGCACAGCTCGCGCAATTGGACGAAGTGCCCTGAAGCTCCTTGAAGCGCCGTGAGCGCTTTGAAGTTCCTTGAAGTTCCTTGAGCACTTCGCCACTGGTGTGCGTCGTCAGCCGCGTTCCGCAGCCGGTTCGCTGACTAGACGATAGGCTATGGCGCCGATGATGGCCCCGGCAATCGGGGCCAACCAGAACAGCCACAACTGTTCGAGCGCCCATCCGCCGACGAACAACGCAGGCCCGGTCGAACGCGCCGGATTCACCGATGTATTCGTCACTGGAATGCTGATCAGGTGGATCAAGGTCAAGGCCAGCCCGATCGGAATCGCCGCAAAACCTGCGGGCGCCCGCTTGGACGTGGCGCCCAGGATCACGAACAAAAAGCCCGCGGTCAGCACCACTTCGGTCACCAGCGCCGACACCATCGAATACTTGCCCGGCGAATACGCGCCATAGCCGTTGGCCGCGAAGTGACTGCCTTTCAAATCGAAACCCAGCTTGCCGCTGGCAATGCACGCCAACACCGCCGCCGCCACAATGGCGCCAAGCACCTGCGCAATCACATAGGGCAGGATTTCCTTCGCCGGGAAGCGGCCGCCCGCCACCAGGCCGACCGTCACCGCCGGGTTGAAGTGGCCGCCAGAGATATGGCCGACGGCAAACGCCATCGTCAGCACCGTCAAGCCGAAGGCCAACGCGACGCCTGCAAAGCCAATGCCCAACTCCGGAAAGCCGGCGGCCAGCACGGCTGCGCCACACCCACCCAGCACCAGCCAAAACGTGCCGAAGAACTCTGCGCCACAACGCTTCGAAAGCGAAACCATGACCTTCTCCAGAAGTGAAATGTTCAAGGTAGCGCGCAGGAAACGGCCTAGCTTCAAAGGCTTGATAAGTTTGACAATATTTAAGATAAGTCCGATGCCTGGTCTGTATCGACCATAGGGCAACTCTACAGATTGCGGCATCGAGCAAACGAACGATGCGGGATTAACCCCGCTTCGCGTGCTGTCCCGAGGCTTGCTTCACGGCACGCGACACCGTTCGTTCAGCCGGCCGCAGCGGCTTGCATTGATGCCGAGGAATCAGCCGTGCACCGGCGTGCACAATTCCACCAACGTGCCATCCGGGCAACGCAGGTAAGACACCACTTGCCCCCAGGGCTTGGCCGTCGGGGCGCTGAGTTCAGTCGCACCCAAGGACACGGCCTTTGCGTGGGCCGCCGCCACGTCGTCGGTGACGAATCCCACTTCCATACCCAGCGGCTTGGGCGACGACGACGCTTCGACGTGGCCCGTTTGAAAGTTCATGCTGGCCAATTCATGCGCGGCGAACGACAAGGTGGTTTCGCCCGTTTCGAGTTCGCCGTACGTCTTGGACTCGTGCAGAAACCGAGTCGAAAACCCGAACGCCTGTTCGAAGAACGACAGCGACGCCGCCACATCGGGCACATAAACGATGGTGTATCCGAATTTCATGGTGATCCCCTGAAAGTTGAAGTTGGCGCGGCGCGGGGTAGCCGCCGCCGCAAGCCACGATTGAATCAGAATGCTGGTTATATATCCAGCATCTTGATTCAACCGATGGCCCCCGCCAACCCCGCCCCCTTCAGCCCTTGAGCTGCCGGGGGTCCAGGCTCCACAACTCCGGATCGCTGGTCGACACCCCCACCGCACCGTGCTTCATGGCGATGCCGATATCCGTCTGATTGCACACGAAGCCCGACGCGATGATCGGCGGCAAGGCTTTCAGGTCTTGGGCAGCCATGTGCGTGAGCATGGGCGCGGGCATCAGCTGCACCAGGTTGGGGTCGCTCTGCTCCAGCGCCTTGACGCTGCGCGGCCAGGTCGAACGGTCGGTCACGAACACTTTCTGCATCGTGACCATGCCCGCCCGGTTGGCGCGCTGGATCGTGGCCACGCGGGTGGATACCAGGCTCGCCACGCCAATGTCGGCCAGATACTCCACGCCGCCCTTGTCTTGCGACAAGCCTTCGCAACTGTCGATGTTGACGATGGCGAACTTGCCCGCCCGGTTCAGCGTTGCAATGACGGGCGCGAGCTTGCGCAATTCCACGTTGGCGACGATGCCGATTTCGGCCACGCTGCCCACAAAGGTATTGATCTGCTCAAGCCCGAACATCGTTGCAATGACCGGATGGCGCGCCAGGCATGCCCCGAATGACCTATCCATGGTTATCGATCTTCCTGATCGTAAAAGCGCTGATCGCTCAAGCCCAGCTTGCCAGGGTTGAGTATGTTCTGCGGGTCCAGCGCGCGCTTGACCGTGCGCAGCACGTCGAACGCGCCGCCCAGCGATTCCTGCATGTAAGGCGCGCGCAGCAGACCCACGCCATGGTGATGGCTGAGCGCGGCATTATATTTAATCAGCACCGCGTTGGCCGCATCCCAAGCGGCCCGATACCACTGGCCGCGCCGCTCGACCTCGACATCGCCGCGCAAAGAAAAATACAGGCAGGCGCCGTCGACATAGGCGTGCGACTGATGCGCCGATCCGGCCAGCGTGCCGGGCACGGCATTCACCGCGTCCACCACCTCGGTATAGATGGCCGCCAGGTCGCTCCAACGGCCCGACATTTCCAGCGTGTCGGCAACGAACCCCGGGCTGCGCTTGAAGCCTTCTGCGCTTTTCCCCGTGAGATAGCGCGTTTCCAGCCAGCGCTCAAAGATGGCGTCGCCATCCAGCTTTTCGCCCAGTTCTTCGCACACGCCTTCGCTGATTTCCATGACGGCGTCCACCATCTGGCGCGCGCCCTCGTCAGCCACCAGCAGCACGTTCAGATCGGGGCGATTGAACTGCACGCCGCTTTCCAATTCGTCATACAAACGCAGCGCGGCCGGGTTGGCGCCGCGCTGCATGATTTCGCGGCATGCATCCAGGCCGATGGCGAAGGTCTTGAAACCGTAGGCGATGGCGCGGCCGTAGTCAGGCAAGCGGTGCAGCTTCAGACGCAGGCGCACGATCACGCCCAGCGTGCCTTCCGACCCGATGAACATCTGCTGCACGTCACCGCCCACCGCCGCACGCGAGTACCCGCCCACGGTGATGAGGCTGCCGTCCGCCAGCACCACGTCCATGCCAAACACCATGTCTTCGATCTTGCCGTAGCGCGTGGACAACTGCCCTGCCCCGCGGCACGCCGCCCAGCCGCCCACCGTGCTGATGCCAAACGACGACGGCCAGTGGCCCATCGTCAAGCCGTATTCATTCTGGATGGTCTCTTCGAACACGTCACCGAACATGCCGGCCTCGACGTCAACGATCTGGCTTTCGCGGTCTACGCCGATCAGTTTGTTCAGCTGGCACACATCCAGCACGATGCCCCCGCGCACGGGCAAGGCCGCGCCCGTGACGTTGCTTCGGCCCGCTGACACCGTGACGGGAATGGCGTCCGCGTGCGCAATGCGCATCACGGCTTGCACCTGCTCAACCGTCGATACCGTCACGATCACCGCTTGCGGCGTGGCGGGCTTGCCGCCCGTTTCCGTCACCATCGAACCGGCCCACCAGTCACGCGTCCACGTCACGACGTCGGCGGTTGCCGTCAACACATCGTCGGCCACATGGCGCAGCGCATCGATCTGTGCATCGGTGACGCGCACGGGCTTGCGTTGCAGCCCGGGTTCCGTGCCGGTGGCCGTGAGCGTGGCGGCATAGGCCGGCGGCGTATGCGCCCCCACCACGTAGTTGCCACGGTTGTAGCCGCGCTTGATGGCTTCTTTGCTGATCATTCTTTGTCTCCCATGAGTACGGATTTTTCGTGCTGGATGGCAGCCAGGTAGTCGCTCACCTGCTGCGCGATGGTGGCAGGCGGCAAACCGAGTTCCGCCTGCAAGAGTTGTCCGACGCGTTCGGCGGCGCGCGCGGAAGCGTCACGCGCCATCAGGCGCGCCCGCATGCGCCGCGAAAGCACGTCTTCGACGGTGCCGGCCAGTTCATGGCGCACCGCATAAAGCACCTCGGCTTCGGTGTAGGGCAAGCCTTCGACAATGGGCGCAAGCAGCGCGGGCTGCGCCTGCATCAAGTCGCTGACGAAGCGCGCCTCGGTGCCGTAGCGTTCACCCAGATGCGCCGACATGCCACCCGAGGCCACAATGGCCTGCGGGTCGTAGCCCGCCGCGCCCAGCAGATACGCCTTCTTGGTGACGCAGGCGTTGCGCTGGCCCAGCACCTGCTGCGCCGCGTCGATCGTCTGTTCAGCCATGTGCCGGGATGTGGTCAGCTTGCCGCCCACTATCGTGACCAAGCCGTCGGCGGCCACGCGGATTTCGTGATTGCGCTTGATCTCCAGAGTCTTGCCGCCAGGTGGCGCAACCAATGGCCGGCACCCGGCAATGCTGCCCACGACGTCCTCGGCTTGCAGGTCCGTCTTCAACGCGGAGCGCGCGCCTTCCAGCAGGAAGTCCAGCTCGCGGCGCGTGCAGTACACGTCGTCAAGATCGCCTTCGTAGTCTTCGTCCGTCGTGCCCAGGTACGACACGTCGCCCCAGCGCGTGATGGTGGCGCGGCGGCTGCGGCCCGGCACCGGGATGGTCACGGTGCAATCGTTGCGGATCTTCATCCACGGCACCGCCACGTGCACCCCTTTGGCCGGGCGCACATGCAAGGCAGGCTGCTCGCCAGTCTTGGCGCCCGTCCAATCGCGCAGCCAGACGCCCGTGGCCATGATGACCACGCGTGCGCGAGCGCGAATTTCGCGTTCGCCAGCCTGGATGACGGCGCCATCCACCTTGCCGTGCGTATCGCGCGTGACGGCTGTCGCCTTGGCATGGTTGATGACAGTCGCGCCGTGAAAGGCCGCCGTGCGCGCGACCGCCAGCGTGAGCCGGGCGTCGTCCACGCGGGCGTCGTAATACAGAAAGCCGCCCAACAAGCCTTCTTCCTTGAACGTCGGGCAATGCGAAAGCACTTCTGCCGCCGTCAGCTTCTGATGCAGGATGCCTTCACGCCAGCCGCCCGCCACGTCATACGTCCATAGCAGGCTTTCAAAGGCCTTGGACAAACGCTTGTCGAACACGCCATCGCGTTCCAGGATGGGAAACAGAAACGGCAGGCGCTGCACCAGGTGCCGCGCATTGCGCCGCAGCCGCTGGCGTTCATGCAGCGAATGGCGCACCAGACCCAGGTTTCCCTGTTCGATATAGCGCAGTCCGCCATGCACCATCTTGGAGGATTTCGATGATGTGCCGGATGCGAAATCGTCTTTTTCCACCACGGCCACGCGATAGCCGCGCAGGCTGGCGTCCAGTGCGGCATACACGCCGGTGATGCCGCCACCGATGATAAGGATGTCGAATTGCTCACTGCCCAACCGGTCCAATTGCTCCTGGCGTATCAGGCGTAACGGTTCGGTGCTGGTCATGTCGGCCCGGTCCTTGCTGGGCCTTCTGGATAGCCAACCGATCATTTCTGCAATGCCTCCTCGTTGTCCTGCTTGAATTGCTTCACGTGGCCCAGCTCCGACCCCACGCGGGCGTGCCACAAGGCGCGGCGGTGCGCGCGTTCCGATGCATTGGCCAGCGGGTGGAATACGGCGTCGGCCACGATGGTTTTGCGGGCATCTTGCAGCGACGGCCAAAGCAAACCCGATGCCCCTGCCAGGTAGGCGATACCGCGCAGGCTGGCGCGGTCCGCCTCCTGCATGCGGCGAATGGGAATGCCGATCAGGTCCGCCTGAATCTGCAGCAGCGGGTCGCTGCGCGACAGGCCGCCGCCCACCACCAATTCCGACACCCGCACGCCCGACGCTTCTTCATCCGCTTCGATGCAGCTGGCGACCGAATGCGCAATGCCTTCCAGAATGGCGTAGGCCACTTCGGCCTGCGTGGTGGCCATTGACACGCCGGTAAGCGACGCGCGCGCACCGGTTTCCATGCGCGGGACGCGCAAGCCCGTCAACGCCGGCACGAAGGTGACGCCTTGCGACGACGTCACCGTTTGCGCCAACGCGCTGATCTCGTGCGCGTCCTTGAACCACTTCAGCTTTTCGCAGACCCAGTCCAACGCGGAACCCGTGGTTGCCACAAAGGTCTCGACGGCAAAGTGCGACGCGCCATTCTGGCGGCGCGCCGTCATCGTCAGCGAACCATCCGCCATGCCGGGATGGGCAGGCGGTTCGGTGCCGACGATCAGGTCCACGAAGCTGCCGGTGCCATGCACGCACATCGCCTGCCCGCGGTCCAGGCAACCCAGCCCAATCGCGCCCGCGTGTTGATCCCCCGCCGAGGCCAGGATCGGAACATCGATGCCCAGGACGTCCGAGCGGGTACGCCCGAAGTCGTCGGCATCCTGGCGCAAGACGGGCAAGAGTTCATGCGGAAAGCCCAGCTCCTGCACCCATTCCAGGTAGTAGCGATGGTCGGCCAGCACATAGGCGCCGGCTGACGTGGCGTTAGTGGGCGTGGTCACGCATTCCCGGCGTTGCGAAAAATGCCAGAGCAGCCAGGTGTCGACGGTACCGAACGCCAGGCGTTTCTCCGCCCAGGCGCGGGCGACGTCCGGCGTGTCGCGCAGGTGACGCGCAGCCCACAGGTACAGCGAACGCACACCGACAGGACGGCCCACGCGATCACGCAGGCGCGCATCCCACTCAGGCGCCATCTGCGACAGCTCGTCCACAAAACGCGTGTCCTGCCAGACCATGGCCGGCACCAGCGCCCGGCCCGTCTGCGTGTCCCACAACACGGCCGTGGCGCGTTGCGTGGCGAGCGCCAGCGCAACGATCTCCTGGCCATCGGCCTGGGCCTGCGCGATAGCGCTGCGGCAAACGTCAATGGTTCGATCCAGGATCTCGTTGGCGTCCTGCTCCACAACACCCGGCCGCGGCGACTCCACATGCAGCGTCTGGTATTGCAGGCAAGACACATGGCCATCGGCCGCGACGGTGGCCGCCCGCGTGCCGGACGTGCCTTCGTCAATGGCCAGAATTACTTTTTTATTCATCATCGCGAGGCTTTCCCAATGACGGGGTTCAAGGCGGGCAGCACGGCGTCGTCTTTGAACTGCGGCGCGCCGGCTTCGTTATCCGGGTTGATGGGGGTGCGGGTGGGGTCCCACTTGATCACGAAGCAAATAATGCTGGCGACTAGCGGCACGACAGACAGGATGAGGAAGGTCTTTTCCAGCCCGTAGTTTTCGCGGAACAGCGGAAAAATCAGCAGCCCGATCGCGGCGCCCGTGGAACCCAGCGCGCCGATGATGCCGTTGGCGCCCGCGCGCAGCTCGCTGCGGAACGACAGCGACGACAGGCTCTTGCCATTGGCGCCCGGCCCGCCCGAGTGGAACAAAATGAACTGCGACGGCACCACAACGGCCAGCCACAGCGGCATCTTGCCGTGGAAGGTACCCAGAATCAGCAGCATCAGGAACACAGCCGCAAAGCCGAACGCCGACGCGCGCCGCAGGCCCAGCTTGCGGCCGATGTACGGCGACAGAAAGCCGCCGAAGATGCCGAACACGTTGAACACCAGCGCGCCAATGGTCGCGAAGACAAAGTCCTTGCCGAACAGTGCGGCGCTAATCAGCGGCAGATACCAGCCCACCGCGAAATACTGGATCGACTGGCCGATCTGGACCGTGGCGGCAAGAATGGTGCGCGGCAGGTAGACGCCGCGAAAGATCAGCAGCACGTTAGCGATACCGCGCTTGGCCTGGTTCGTGACAGGAATGCGCTCATGCAGGGGCGCGGCGGCGAATGGCTGCTCGTAGATCTTGGTCATGGCCAGCGCCGCTTGCTCCACGCGCTCTTTGCGCGCCAGCCAGATCGGGCTTTCAACCATGTAGCTCAGTTGCAGCACCAGAATCACGACGGCAAAAATGGCCGTGGCCGCAACCGAATACCGCCAGATCGAATCACCCACGTCCCACGAGAAAAACAGCAAGGCCAGCAGCAGGTTCGTGCAGACCGCCGTGTACCACATGCCCTGCCAGGTGTTCAGCCGGCTCTTGAACTTCACTGGCGTGAACTCGGCCAGCACGGCCATGGCAATCGCGAAGTCAATGCCATACGCCGCGCCGACAAAGAAGCGGCCCACCAGGATGACTTCGAAACTGGGCGCAAACATCACCAGCAGGGCGCCGATGACGGCCAGGAACTTCGCGATGATCAACGGCCGGATGCGGCCCCACCGATCCGCCATCCAGCCCCCGATGGGGTTGAACGCAATGGCAACCCAGGCAGCGAACGACGTCATCAACGCGACTTGACCGGCTTTCAAGCCCAGGTCGCGCGTCATGGGCCCCAAGCCCGCGCTCAGTGCAGAGTTTGCGAAGGCGTCCAGGAACAGGCCGCCCAACGCCAGCCACCATATCAGGCCGGCTCGGCCAGTAATACCCGGGCGTGAATCAATAAAAGCGATGACATCGTCGATGCCACGTATTTTTACGGTCGATGATTGCACAGTCGTCTCCTCTTGGAATTATTTCTGTAAGAGGTCGACGCAAACTGCACGCAATAAAAGACCACCCTACAGATGGTCTTTTATCTAAATCTGTGCGGTGACTTTATGGGTTGCGCTTGGGGGTGTCAAGGCATCCAGGCATCAGGACAAACCCTATTTCCCGCGGATTTTTTCGGCACTGGAAAAGTATCCAAAGTCGCTTAAAAGTATATGGAACGGCGAATTTTTATATCTTTTTCTCTTTATTTTTCAATGACTTGCAATAACTATTTAAGCTGTCAAACTACGCCCGCTCTTTGATCTTGCCTTCCCTGCGCAGGCCTCGATATTCGAAGCCAGCCCAATCACTGAATAACAAAAAAAACACATCGTGGCCCGACGTGATACTCACGCGCGCCATGCGGGCGCTCGCCCGTTTCAGTCTCGCAACCCTCGCGTTTCACCAAGGAGAAACCCATGCGTTTAATCACCGATCAAGAACTCAGCAATATGTCGACGGAAAATAAGCGTCGCCGCCATCACGAGCTGGATAAGAAGTTGTCGGTGGCCGCCGACCGGGGCTGGGCATGCGCGCATCGCATCGAAGCCAGCCGCGCAAAAGTCCATGCGGCAATTTTGATGGACGTGGAACTGGGCCGTGACGTCGAGCCCAAAACCGAGAAGCGCCGCGACCGCATCAAGGTCAAGAACTGAGTGAAGGCTTCCAGAGGCCTATACGGCGTGTGTGATTGGGGCGTTGTGCACACCCCGAAAGCCGAAGGCCTCTGGACCACGTTCGAATCAATCTGAAGCGCATACGCCCAGCGTCAGATGCTCAACCAGGTCACAAGCGGCGATAGCGATAGCAACAGGCCGAGCCAGGCAATTTTGCTATTCGATTGGTGGATGGCATAAAAGCCGAAGGCCAGCCCGGGCAACCCGGGAATCAATTCAAAGATGATGTACGGCCAAAGGCCCAGGTGCATCACCACCCACCAGTGCAGGAAGGCGGTCGCAGCGCCGCAGATCAGCGCGCAGACACTAGAGAACGACCAGCCCAGATCGCGCAGCATCCTGACACCCCACAAACGGTTGATCGAGCCCGGATGTTACCGGACGGGGATGCTGCGAGGTAGCGATACTGCCGCCCAAAACGAAAGGGCCGAATCCAATGTTTCAAAGGATTCGGCCCCACACGAGCTACCAAGCTGCCTGCTTTACAGCAAGCAGCTCAGTGCTTAAATCGATTTGATCATTGTCGCCTGAGGACCTTTTTGTCCTTGGCCGGCAACGAATGAAACGCGCTGATTCTCTTCTAGAGATTTGTGCCCGTCACCCTGAATTTCCGAGTAATGCGCAAAGAGGTCTTTACCACCAAGTTCCGGCGAGATGAAGCCGTAGCCCTTGTCATTGTTAAACCACTTCACGATACCTGTTTCAATCTTCAATGTAAGTCCTAGATGTTCAGGGAAAAAATATTCCCGGGCAGACTATGGGCGCTTGGGGGCAGTAAAGATATAACCGTTTCCAAATGATACATGTGCCCTCGCCTCTCGGGCGGCCGCGAGATGGATGCCGCCGAGTATCTTTACGCAAAGGCGTCAGCATGCCCGCATCCTTCGGATGCGCAACAAATGGGCCCAAAGAACGGGGCCATGATCATCGGCGACTACGGGAAATGGATGCCGACCGCTGATCCCGGTGCCTAAGGCAAGGCCGTGGGCCTGTGGCGGGAAAAGCGGGCATCAAGGACAAGTGCTACGGTGACATGCTGGAGCCAGAACGGCCCCAAAACACTTCCCAGATTCCAGATCAACGGAGCTAAAAACCTAAGCCGTTGATCTCATTGGGAAAAAGTGGTGCGAAGGAGGGGACTCGAACCCCTACACCTGTTACGGCGTCAGGACCTAAACCTGGTGCGTCTACCAATTTCGCCACCTTCGCTAAAGGTCAAGCCCGCTATTGTAGCTTGCTTGTTAAAATCTTGCGTCATGAATCCGCGCCTCGATGCTTTACACCCCTATCCGTTCGAAAAATTGCGTGCGTTGCTGGCTTCCGCCGCCGCGCAACAGAACGGTCTGACGCCCATCAACTTGTCGATTGGCGAGCCTAAACACGCCGCGCCGGAGCGTATTGCGCAAGCGATACGCGACCATATGGGCGGGCTGTCGGTGTACCCGTCGACCAAGGGCGACCCCGCGTTGCGGCAGGCGATTGCCGGCTGGCTGGCGCGCCGCTACAGCATCCCCGCCCCCGACGCCGACACGCAGGTGCTGCCCGCGCTGGGCTCGCGTGAAGCCCTGTTCGCTTTTACGCAGACGGTGATTGACCCGTCGGCCGGGTCGGTGGTGATCTGCCCCAACCCGTTCTATCAAATCTACGAAGGCGCCACGCTGTTGGCGGGCGCCACGCCCTACTTCGTCAACGCCGACCCGCTGCGCAATTTTTCCAGCGACTGGAATCAGGTGCCGGACGACGTTTGGAAGAAGACGCGCCTGGTGTTCGTGTGCTCGCCGGGCAACCCGGCGGGCAACGTGATGTCGCTGGACGAATGGGAAACGCTCTTCAAGCTGTCTGACCGCTACGGCTTCGTGATTGCGTCAGACGAGTGCTATTCCGAAATCTACCTGGACGAAGGCGATGCGCCGCTGGGCAGCCTGCAAGCCGCGCGCCGCTTGGGCCGGGACGACTACCGCAATCTGGTGGCGTTCTCCAGCCTGTCCAAGCGGTCCAACGTGCCGGGCCTGCGCTCGGGTTTCGTGGCGGGCGACGCTGCGCTGATTGGGCGCTTCCTGCTGTACCGCACGTATCATGGCAGTGCGATGAGCCCGCTGGTGTCCGCGGCCAGCATCGCCGCCTGGACGGACGAGGCGCACGTAAAAGACAACCGCCGCCTGTACCGTGAAAAGTTCGACGCGGTCGTGCCCATCCTGGAAAAAGTGCTGGATGTGTCACGCCCGAAAGCGTCTTTTTACCTATGGGCGGCCACGCCGGGCTCGGATACGGCGTTTGTGCGCGACCTTTATGGCCGCACCGGTGTTACCGTTCTGCCGGGCAGCTTCCTGGCGCGGGAAGCGCATGGCGTGAACCCCGGCCACGGCCGCATCCGCATTGCGTTGGTGGCGCCTTTGGCTGACTGCGTACAGGCAGCCGAACGCATCGCCCATTTTGTACATACTTCTGTTTGATCAACCTTTAAAAGCTGAGCCGATATGACTCTCGACCTGCAGACCACCATCGAAAAAGCCTGGGACGACCGGGCCAACCTGTCGCCCGTCGACGTCAGCGCCGAAGTGCGCGAAGCGGTGGAACACACCATCGACGGCCTGGATCTGGGCCGCTTGCGCGTGGCCGAGAAAATCAACGACGACTGGGTTGTGCACCAGTGGATCAAGAAGGCCGTGCTGCTGTCGTTCCGCCTGAACGACAACGCCATCATGGGCCAGGCCCCGCTGCAGTTCTACGACAAGGTGCCGCTCAAGTTCTCGGAATACGGCGACAACGCCTTCAAGCAAGGCGGCTACCGCGTGGTTCCGCCGGCCGTCGCCCGCCGCGGCGCCTTCATCGGCCGCAACGTCATCCTGATGCCCTCCTACGTGAACATCGGCGCCTACGTCGATGAAGGCACGATGGTCGACACCTGGGCCACCGTCGGTTCGTGCGCCCAGATCGGCAAGAACGTCCACCTGTCGGGCGGCGTGGGCATCGGCGGCGTGCTGGAACCCCTGCAAGCCAACCCCACCATCATCGAAGACAACTGCTTCATCGGCGCCCGTTCGGAAGTCGTGGAAGGCGTGGTCGTGGAAGAAAACTCGGTGCTGGCCATGGGCGTGTTCCTGTCGCAAAGCACCAAGATTTTTGATCGCGCCACCGGCAAGATCACCTATGGCCGCGTGCCCTCGGGTTCGGTCGTTGTTCCGGGTTCGCTGCCGTCGGCCGATGGCTCGCACAGCCTGGCTTGCGCCGTCATCGTCAAGCGTGTTGACGCGCAAACGCGCGCCAAGACCAGCATCAATGATTTGCTGAGGGCGTAAATGAGCACGTCAGCCGTACTGGATCTGGTCAAGGACCTGATCGCCCGCCCGTCGGTCACGCCGGCGGATGAAGACTGCCAGGCGGCGCTTGCCGCCCGGCTCGAGCGCATCGGCTTCACGTGCGAGACCATCGCACAGGGCGGCGTCACCAATCTGTGGGCCCGGCGCGGAAGCGCCGCGCCGCTGACCGTGTTCGCCGGTCACACCGACGTGGTGCCTCCGGGTCCGCGCGAAAAGTGGGATAGCGATCCGTTCGTGCCCACTGAACGCGACGGCTGGCTGTACGGCCGCGGGGCGGCCGACATGAAAAGCTCGATCGCCGCCTTCGTGGTGGCGGCCGAGGAGTTCGTGGCGGCCCACCCGCAACATGACGGTTCGATCGCGCTGCTGATCACGTCCGACGAAGAAGGCCCGTCCATCGACGGCACCGCCATCGTCTGCGACGCGCTGAAAGCACGCGGCGAACAGCTGGACTACTGCATCGTCGGCGAGCCGACCTCGGGCGACGTGCTGGGTGACACCTGCAAGAATGGCCGCCGCGGCTCGTTGTCGGGCAAGTTGACGGTCAAGGGCATCCAG
Source organism: Achromobacter sp. 01N37 (assembly GCF_056399725.1). NCBI lineage: Bacteria > Pseudomonadati > Pseudomonadota > Betaproteobacteria > Burkholderiales > Alcaligenaceae > Achromobacter > Achromobacter sp. 01N37. Next base: position 190,663 of record NZ_JBFTRX010000001.1, on the reverse strand, counting down.
GGCCACGTGGCCTACCCGCATCTGGCGCGCAACCCGGTGCACCAGTTGTCGCCGGCGCTGGCCGAGATCGTCAGCATTGAATGGGACCAGGGCAACGAGTACTTCCCGCCCACGACGTTCCAGGTGTCGAACCTGAACTCGGGCACCGGCGCCACGAACGTGGTGCCTGGCGAAGCGGTTGCGCTGTTCAACTTCCGTTTCTCGACGGCCAGCACGCCTGAAAGCCTGAAGGCCCGCGTGCATGCGGTGCTGGACAAGCACGGCCTGGAATACGACCTGGACTGGGACTTGGGCGGCGAGCCGTTCCTGACCCCGCGCGGTTCGTTGACGGACGCGCTGGTGCAGGCGATTCACGCCGAAACGGGCGTGACCGCCGAACTGTCCACCACCGGTGGCACGTCTGATGGCCGCTTCATCGCCAAGATCTGTCCGCAAGTGATTGAGTTCGGTCCGGGCAACGCCACGATCCACAAGGTCAACGAACGCGTTGAAGTGGCCTCGTTGGAACCCCTGAAGAACATCTATCGGCGCACGCTGGAAAACCTGCTGCTGCCCAAGTAAAACGCCGCTACGCGGACGCTCTGCCCCCCTTTCAGAGGGGGGTGTTTTTTCCCGGCCCGGCATGCTGAACCGGGAACAAAAGGCCTGTTATGTATCAATCCGCCCGCCAAGAACTGCACACCCTGCGCGACCTCATCCGCTACGGGGTGTCGCGCCTGAATGGCGCCCAGGTGGCGCTGGGACACGGCAGCGACAACGCCTGGGACGAGGCGGTCTACCTGACGCTGCACGCCCTGCACCTGCCGCTGGACACGCTGGAACCGTTCCTGGACGCCCGCGTCGTCCGTGAAGAGCGCGACCGCGTGCTGGATCTGCTGGAACGCCGCGTCACCGAACGCGTGCCGGCCGCCTACCTCACCAACGAGGCCTGGCTGCGCGGTCACCGCTTTTACGTGGACAAGCGCGTCATCGTGCCGCGCTCGCCCATCGCCGAACTGCTGGACCAAGGGCTGTCGCCCTGGGTGCAGGACGCAACGGCCGTGGAAAACGTGCTGGACATGTGTACCGGTTCGGGCTGCCTGGCCATCCTGTCGGCCATGGCCTTCCCCTACGCGCATGTTGACGCGGTGGACGTGTCGGCTGACGCGCTGGAAGTCGCCCGCCGCAACGTGGACGACTACGGCCTGCAAGACCGTCTGGACCTGCACGAAAGCAATCTGTTCGACAGCCTGCCCGCGTGCCAGTACGACGTCATCATCTGCAATCCGCCCTATGTGAACAGTGGTTCCATGGACGTGCTGCCGCAGGAATACCGCCACGAACCGCATCTGGCGCTGGCCGGCGGCGAAGACGGCATGGACCTCGTGCGGCGCATTCTGGCGGCGGCTCCTCAGTACCTGACGCCCGACGGCGTGATCGTGCTGGAGATCGGCCACGAGCGCGACTTCTTCGAAGCCGCCTTCCCGCAGCTGTCGCCCGTCTGGCTGGATACGGAAGAAGCGTCCGACCAGCTTCTGCTGCTGACCCGAGAGCAACTCACCCTGTGATACGCGCTACTGGATTGACCCTGCGCCGCGGCACGAAAGTGTTGTTGGACGGCGCTGAATTCGTCGTGCACCCGGGCGAGCGCGTAGGCATCGTCGGCAAGAACGGCGCGGGCAAGTCATCGCTGTTCGCGCTGTTGACGGGCGCGCTGGACCTGGACGCCGGCAATGTGAACCTGCCGGCTGGCTGGCGCATTGCCAGCGTCAAACAAGAGCTCGACGCCGACAACCGCCCTGCCCGCGAATTCGTCATCGACGGCGACACGCACCTGCGCGAATTGCAGGCGCGCCGCGCCGAATTGACGGACGACCAAGGCACGCAGATTGCCGAAGTGGAAGCCGCGCTGATCGAAGCCGGCGCCTGGAGCGCGGCCTCGCGCGCCGAGCAACTGCTGGCCGGCCTGGGCTTCAAGCCCAGCGAATGGATGCTGCCCGTTGAGAGCTTCTCGGGCGGCTGGCGCATGCGTCTGGCGTTGGCCAGCGCGCTGATGGCGCCGTCGGAATTGCTGCTGCTGGACGAACCCACCAACCACTTGGATCTGGACGCAATGCTGTGGCTGGAGAAATGGCTGGGCGCCTATCCAGGCACCGTCATGCTGATCTCCCACGACACCGAGTTTCTGGACGCGGTGGCCAAGTCCATCCTGCATTTCGACCACGCCAAGCTGGTGCGCTATCGCGGCGGCTATGGCGACTTCCTGACGCAACGCGCCGAGCGCCTGCGCCAGACCAATATCGCCTACGAACGCCAGACCCGCGAATCCGCGCGCCTGCAAGGGTTCATCGACCGCTTCAAGGCCAAGGCCTCGAAAGCCAAGCAGGCGCAAAGCCGCGTGAAGGCGCTGGCGCGCATGCAGGTGCTGGCGCCACTGCACGCCGAAGCCGGCATTGATATCCGCATCCCCTCGCCCGATCAGGTGCCTGACCCGCTGCTCACGCTTGAGCATCTGTCGGCCGGTTATACGGATGCGGCGGGCAATGCGATTCCCATCCTGCGCGACGTGACCTTGATGGTCCGCGCGGGCAGCCGCGTGGGTGTGCTGGGCGCGAACGGCGCTGGCAAGAGCACGCTGATCAAGACGCTGGCGGAAGAAATTCCTGTGCAGGCGGGCGAACGCCGCGCCTCGCGCGGACTGGCCATCGGCTACTTCCATCAGCACCAGCTGGACATGCTGGACGTGGACAGCACGCCGATTGCCCACCTGGCGCGGCTGGCGCCCGAAACGCGCGAGCAAGAGCTGCGCAATTACCTGGGCGGTTTCGGCTTTTCAGGCGACACCGTCACCAGCAAAGTCGGCCCGATGTCGGGCGGCGAAAAGGCACGTCTGGCGCTGTCGCTGATCGTCTGGCAAAAGCCCAACCTGCTGCTGCTGGACGAACCCAGCAACCACTTGGACGTCGAAACCCGCGAGGCCCTGGCCGCCGCGTTGGCCGACTTTGGCGGCAGCATGCTGCTGGTCTCGCACGACCGGCACCTGCTACGCACAACCGTGGACAGTTTCTGGATTGTCGCGGATGGCGCCGTGCGCGAATTCGACGGCGACCTCGAAGACTATCGAGACTGGCTGGCCGCCCGCAACGCCGGCGAACGCGCAGAAGCCGCTCGCGAAAGCGCAGAAAGCGGCGAACCGGTCGTGGACCGCAAGGCCCAACGCCGGGCCGAAGCCGAACAGCGCCAACGCCTGTCCGCCCTGCGCAAGCCGCTGGAATCGAAGCTGGCCAAGGTCGAGACCGAGATGGAAAAACTGCGCGCCAAACTGCACGCGCTGGACGCCATCATTGCCGACGCGGACTTGTATTCCGATGCACGCCGCGCGGAACGCCAAAAGGTCATGGCCGAGCATGGCGAACACGGCAAACGCATGGACGAGCTCGAAGAGCAATGGCTTGAAATCCAGGGTTCTCTGGAAGAGATCGACCAGAGCGAAGCCTGAAGCACGGCGATGGACGGGCGGGTTTGCCCGCCATCCATCGCTGATGTTTTCTATCTATTAATAATAACCATTATCATTTATACTTCGTCGCGAATTTGACTCCATCTGGCGCCGGACGCCAGCGACATGTCGACGCTTACGGACGTATTTCTCCGCCATTACCGCGAACTGCTGGGCTTTCTCTCGATGCGCACGGGTTCGCGCGATGTGGCCCAAGACTGCGCGCAAGACACCTGGATCAAACTGGCGGAATTCAACGACCGCACCCGCCCGGACAATGACCGCGCGTACGTATTTCGGGTGGCCGCGAACATTGCCACTGACTGGCACCGCCGCCGCACACGAGAAATGTCGGCCACCGCTGACTACGCCGCCGCCCAGCCCGTGGCCTTTGCGGCCGACACCTTCGACATCGCCTCGGCCAATCAGATCTTGCGCCGCCTGGAAACGGCCCTGCTCGCCCAGCCCCGGCGCAGCCTGGACGTCTTCGTGCTGCATCGCCATGAAGGGCTGACGTATCGCGCGATTGCCGAACGTTTTGGCATATCAATCAGCGCCGTCGAAAAGCACATGATGCGCATCCTGCTGGCCTGCGATGTGGCGTTGGCCCACTGATGGCCACGTCCCGCACGCGCCCCGCCAACCCGGTTGAAGAAGCGTCACGCTGGGTTATCCGGCATAGCGGCCAGCGCCTGGACGATGCGGAGCATGCGGCGTTTGAAGCCTGGTATCGAGCGGATGCCCAACACGCAGCGGCGTATGACCGCTTGTCTCGGCTGTGGCGGCGCATGGGTGAAATTGACCGCGGCAAGCTCGCCAAGCGCCCCGCCCGCAAGCTGCGCGCAACTGCCATGCTGGCGTTGCTGACGGCTGCGTTTGCGGGCTGGTTCGGGTCAACCAACCCGGCGCAGCAAGCTGATTATCTGGCCGGCTACAGCGTCTTGCCGGTCACCCTGCCCGACGGTTCAACCGTGGTGCTGGACGCGCACAGCGCGCTGGCGGTGGACTACGCCCATGGCCGGCGGCAAGTCCGGTTGCTGGCGGGCCGCGCGCATTTCGAACCGACGCCCCGCCAAGACGGCATGGCGCCGTTCTCCGTCCTTACCCGCGACGCTTCCGCCACGGCGCTTGGCACGCGGTTCACCGTTGCCGTGCAAGACGATGAAACCCGGGTCGCCGTGCAATCGCATCAGGTCGCGGTGCGCTGCCTGCCTTGCGCCGACGATCAGGGCGTGACGTTGTCAGCGGGCGAAGCCGTCGAGGTGTCCAAGGCGGGCGTGAAGCACCGCGCTGAAGCCGGCACCGCAGCGCCCGGCTGGACGCGTGGCCTGTTGAGCTTTGACGATGTGCCCTTGCCGGCCGCCGTACAGGCGCTGGCGCGTTACAGCGGCAAGCACATCGTGGTGATGGGCGATGCAGCCCGGGCGCAACGCGTATCAGGCACGGCCAATGTGGCGGACACCCGCCGCGCGCTTGAGCTGTTGTTGGCCCAGACGCCGGTGCAGGTGACGGATCTGCCTGGTTTGCTGATCTTGCGTTAGCGCGCGCCGTGCGGTTCTCAATTGGTAAATGAGAATCGATATAAATTATTCATCACGAATTTGATGAGGGGTTTGGGCAGTGCCGACGTCCTACGGCTGACATTACTGCTTAGGACTTACGCATGTCTTCCCGCCCTTCCCTCCGCCGCCTGCCCGCTGGCGCAGCCGCCCTGGCCACCTTGAGCCTGGTGCTGACACTGGCGAACCCGGCGCTGGCCCAAACGCGCGCCACGCCTGTCACGTTCGACATTCCCGCTCAGGCGCTGGGTTCCGCCCTGCTTGCGCTGGGGCAGCAGGCCAACCTGGAAGTGTCGTTCGTGCCGGCGGCCGTTGCAGGCAAATCGGCGCCCGCATTGCATGGCACCTTGTCGCCACTGGACGCGCTGGACCAGTTGCTGCGCGGCTCGGGTCTCGCCCTGCGCAGTGATGGCCCGGGCCGCTACATCATCTACGTCGACAAGACCAACCAGTTTTCGGCGCTGCGGCTGGACGCGGTGAAGGTCTATGGCGAGCACAGCGACGAACGCGTCTACACGCAGGAAGAGATCGCCACCACGCCGACCGCCAACCAGGACCTGACATCGCTGGTGGCCACCCACCCCGCCGTGCGAACGAACGCAACGGCCAATGGTTCAACGAACCGTGGCTCGATGAATGTGGAAGATATCTCCTTCCACGGCTCCAGCCCGTATCAGAACCTGTTCCAGATCGACGGCATGGATGCGACCAACCGCGTTGATCCCGCCAGCAAAAACCTGAACTTGCAGATCGGCAACATCCCTAGCAATTCGCAGTCGTACTTCGTGGACACGAACCTGCTGGGCGAAGTGCGCGTGATGGACAGCTTTGTGCCCGTGGAATATGGCCGCTTCACCGGCGGCGTGGTGGATGCCCGCCTGCGCCGGCCAACGGGTGAAAACCATCTGCAACTGGACTATCGCTGGAACACGTCGAAAATGACCCAGCAGAAGATTGCCGAAGGCGATGAGAATGGATGGGGCCAGGGCAAGCCGGGCTTTTCGCCGGAATGGAAGAAGCGCTTCTATACCGCCATTGGCGACATCGCCATCAATGACAAAACCGGCGCGGTGCTGAGCATGTCGCGGCGCGAATCCAGCATCAGGCGGTGGAACATGGGGGTAGATGCCGACCAGCCCACGCAAGGCGAAGATAACTACACCGACCGCATCGACAACTTCCTGGGCAAGTTCACGGTGCGCGCCACGGCCAATACCATTTCCGACCTGACCCTGAAGTACAGCGACCGCCGCGAAACGCTGGCGAGCGACACGTTCCGGAACACGCAATGGGATAACACGCACGCAGCGCGCGGCATCGGCTGGAACCTGGACCACGCCTTCCAGGGCGGCCGCGCATCCGTGCAGGCGGGTTGGGACAATGCACTTAGCAACCGGTCATCCGACGCCACCGAGCTTGTCACGCACAAATTCCCGTCCATTCCCCTATTCACCACGGGGGGCTACGGCAAAGAACAGAAGGAACAGGACACCTGGACATTGAAAGGCCGGATTGACCTGGACCCGATGCGCACCGGCCCCTTCACCCATACGCCCTATGCGGGCATAGACGTGCAGCGCGTTGCGGTGAATTTCGAGCGCTTCAGCGATTCGTATTCGTACATTGCCACGCACCTGCCCAACGGCACCGAACGTCAGGCAAGCAAGGTGCACAACATTCAGGGCACGGTTGCGACGAAGTACAACACGGCGTCCGTCTACCTGTCAGACCGCGTGGAGTTGGGCCGCGTAGCCCTCACCGGCGCCCTGCGCGCCGACCGAGAAACCTTCCTGAACAACACCAATGTGTCGCCACGCACACGGTTGGACTGGGACGCGTTCGGCGACGGCAATACGGTGGTCAGCGGCGGCTGGGCCCGCTACTACGGGTCCGACGTGCTGAACATTGCGCTGGAAGAACGCATCAACACGCTGCGGCGCCAAGTGTTGGATCGCTATGGCAACCCGGTGGCCGACGGCTCCAAGCCGTACTACGTGTCGTACGAGGGTTTGCGCACGCCGTATGACGACGAGTGGGCGCTGTCGGTCAGGCAGCGCATGGGCAGCATGGAAGGCGTTGCCGCCTACGTGCACCGCAACGGCCGCGACCAGGTGAGCAAGTCGGGCGACAGCGTACAGGGCTATCGCTATCTGAATGATGGCAAGTCCACCACCGACACCATCAGCCTCACGCTGCGCACGCTGGAACCGTGGCGGCTGATGGACACGCGCTGGACGGCGCGCGCCGACTGGAGCTATCAGAAGCGCAAGGTCAACGCAGATCTGGTCGAAGGCTATGAGGGCGGCGCGCGTGACCCGGACGAGTACATTCTTTATGACGGCGAACGCATGCGCGCCATCAACCGCCCGCCGACGTCGTTCTACCAACCCCAGAAAGCGTCCGTAAGCCTGACAGGCATCTGGCCCAAGGCCGGCCTGACCTGGGATAACAGCATCCAGTGGCGCAGCTCGCGCATGTCGTCGGTATATGTGGGCTATGGCCCGCGCCCGGAATCGCTGCAAAGCTACCGCAGCGCCCGTCTGGCGTCGTACTGGACGTGGGACACGCGGCTGATTTGGGAACCCACGTTTGCGCGCAACGTTGCCTTCACGGTGGATGTTCTGAACGTCTTGAACAAGACGCCTGCAATTACCGCCACGAACCCGAATCTGTCGACCAACCGAAGCACTTATCAGGTCGGCCGCGAGATCTGGGTCCAAGCGAGTTACCGCTTCTGATGCGCCGCACTCCTATTCGACGTGGTCTCTTGGGCGCGGCGTTTGTTGTCGCCATGGGTGGGGGGCTGGCTGTGCGGGCGGAGCCAGCGGACTCGTCCGGCGCTGGCTTCGATGGCGGGCCATGGAACATTGCCTGCTTGCGCACGCAATATGCCGGCCCGGCCAGCCACTGGCCTGCGCCGAACATTGATGCCGGCATCGCGTGGACCGAATGGACCACCGTGCCGCCGCCCAGCGCGCCGCCATCGACATGGCTGGCGGCCAATGCCGGCCGAACGCAGCTGGCAGAAGACATTCAGAAGCCCGACGTCGTGGCCTTGGGGCAAATGTTGTTCTTCGACGCGCACCTGTCTCGCAAGGGTCAGGTGTCATGCGCGTCCTGTCATCAACCGCAACGCGCCTTCACGGACGGGCGTCCGCTTGCCGTTGGTGAAGACCGCCTGATGGGGCGGCGGCGTTCAACACCCCTAATAGCTGCCCCCTTTGCACCGCGCCTGTTCTGGGATGGCCGCGCAGAATCGCTGAAAGCACAGGTGCTGGGACCCGTGCAGGACAGCCGAGAGATGAACCACGATCTGACGGACGCGATCGCCCGTCTTCGGAATTTGCCGCCGTATCCCGCACAGTTTCTCAAGGCATTCGGGCCGGGTGATGTGAGGAAGGACGAGGCGGTTGATGGTGTGGCGGTTGATGGTGTGGCGGTTGATGGTGCGGCGGTCGATGGGGTGGCGGTTGATGGCGTGACGGTTGATGGCGTGGCGGTCGATACGGCTGCGGTCGACACTGATCGGCTCGCCCGTGCGCTGGCGGCGTTCGTCGCGACGATCCGCCCACAAGCCACGCGCTTCGATGCGTTTCTGAATGGCCATCACAACGTCCTGAACGACCGCGAACTGCTGGGCCTGCATCTGTTCCGTACCCAAGCCCGATGCATGAACTGCCACAACGGCCCGCTGCTGACGGACCATCAATTCCATAACCTCGGGCTGTCGTTCTACGGCCGGCGCAATCAGGACCTGGGACGGTTTGAGGTGACGCGCGATCTTGCCGATCTTGGCACATTCCGCACCCCCAGCCTTCGCAATGTCTCGCAAGCCGGGCCGTGGATGCACAACGGCCTGTTCACAGATTTGAAGGGTCTGCTGCGCATGTACAACGCCGGCATGGGACGGGACCCGGCGCAAGCCGCGCCGCCTGACGCTTACGCGCCGCGCAAGTCCGAGCACATCCGGCCGCTGGCGCTCAGCGCGGATGACATCGACGCCTTGTTGGCGTTCTTGAACGTCTTGTAGAGAAAGGGGAAAGCGGCGTCCCGGAGTTGGCGCGAAGCCAGTCCGAAAACGCCGCTGGCCTGCCGTTACGAGTACGGGCGCTCGCGCAGGCGGGTGTGATGATCGACCACGGTGTCGATCACTTCACGCAGGATGGTTTCGGCCAAGGCAGGCGGCACGCCCGCCTCTTCGGCCAAGCGGCGGATGCGCTCGACCTGCTGGGATTCCCTGACGGGGTCCACCAGATCCATGCCGTGGTTGGTCTTCAATTCGCCGATCATGTCCGTGCAGCGGAACCGCACGCCCAGCAGCAGCATGATCTGCTGGTCGATTTCGTCGACCTCAGCGCGCAGTGACGCCAGCTCGGCTTTCGGGGACTCATTGTTAGCCATGTTTAACCCTGAACAATATCAAGCTTCGCGATACCCAGCGCCAAGGTCTTGGCGCCCACATCGCGGAACTGGATTTCTGCCTGGGCGTCCTGACCGGCGCCGCTCAAGCCAATAATCGTGCCATCGCCAAACCGCGCGTGATGCACGCCCTGACCCACACGATACTGCTTGTCGCCCACCGTGACACCGCTGGCAATGCCGCGAGGTTGACGCGGCGCAATGGTGTTGGTGGCCTTGCGGCCAAAGGCATCGCCACGGTTGCCGCCGCCCCACCCTGCGCCCGTGCTGCTGACCGGCGCCAGGCCGGCCTTGGGCGACAGCCACTTCAGATGCTCTTCGGGAATCTCATCCAAGAAGCGCGAGCGCATGGCGTAGCGCGTCTGGCCATGCAGCATCCGGCTTTGGGCCAGGCTGATGTACAGGCGTTGACGTGCGCGCGTAATCGCCACATACATCAGGCGGCGTTCTTCTTCCAGGCCGGACTGCTCAAGAATGCTGTTCTCGTGCGGGAACAGCCCCTCTTCCAGGCCGGTAATGAATACGGCGTCGAACTCCAGCCCCTTGGCGGCGTGTACCGTCATGAGCTGGACGGCGTCCTGGCCTTGCTGGGCCTGGTTGTCGCCCGCTTCCAGCGCCGCGTGGGACAGGAACCCTGCCAGCGGCGTCAGGCCGTCAGACGCCACGATGGGCGCATCGACCACGCCCGGCATCAAGGTCGACGAGGTAGCTTGTTCAGGCACCACACCGGCCGGCATACCGTCGTAATTCTCTTCGGACGCAAACACGGCGGCGGCCGTGATCAGTTCGTTCAAGTTTTCCAGCCGCTCGGCGCCTTCGCGTTCAGCCTTGTAATGGGCATTCAGACCGCTGGCTTCGAGCATGTGCTCGACCATTTCCGGCAGCGGCAAGTCGCGCGTTTCGTCGATCAGGCGATGGATCAGTTGCGCGAACTGGGCCAGGTTGGACCCGCCCTTGCCGCCCACCAACGCCACCGCTGCGTACAGGCTGGTGTCATGCGCACGGGCCGCGTCGGCCAGTTGCTCCAGCGTACGCGCGCCAATGCCGCGCGTCGGGAAATTGACGACCCGCATCCACGACGTATCGTCGTTGGGGTTGGCCATCAGACGCAGATACGCCAGCGCGTGCTTGATTTCCTGGCGTTCAAAAAAGCGTAGGCCGCCATAAACCTTGTACGGAATGCCGGCCGAGAAAATGGCGTGTTCGAGCACGCGGGACTGCGCGTTGCTGCGGTAAAGCACGGCGATCTCACGGCGCAAGCTGCCTTCGTGAATCAGCGAACGGATTTCGTCCACGATCCACTGGGCTTCCATGCCATCGGACGGCTGTTCGATGACGCGCACCGGTTCGCCTTCGCCCTGGTCCGTCCACAAGTTCTTGCCTAGGCGGCCGCTGTTGTGGCCGATGAGCGCGTTGGCGGAATCCAGGATGTGGCCAAAGGAACGGTAGTTCTGTTCCAGACGGATCACGGTGCCGTGCGCGTAGTCGCGCTCGAAGTCGGACATGTTGCCGACGTTCGCGCCACGGAAGGCGTAGATGGACTGGTCATCGTCGCCCACGGCGAAGATGGCCGCGCCGCCACCGGCCAACAGACGCAGCCACTTGTATTGCAGCGTGTTGGTGTCCTGGAACTCGTCTACCAGGATGTGGCGGAAACGGCGCTGGTAATGTTCGCGCACGGGCGCATTGCGCGACAGCAGTTCGTAGGCGCGCAACAACAGCTCGGCGAAATCCACCACGCCTTCGCGTTGGCATTGGGCTTCGTAGAGCTGATAGATCTCGATCAGGCGGCGGCGATGGGCGTCATAGGCCTCGACGTCTTGCGGACGAAGGCCCTCTTCCTTGGCGCCGTTGATGAAACGCTGTACATCGCGGGGCGGGTACTTTTCGTCGTCGACGCCATTGGCCTTCATCAGGCGTTTGATGGCGGCAAGCTGATCGGTAACGTCCAGGATCTGGAAGCTTTGCGGCAGACCGGCATCGCGATGGTGCGCACGCAGCATGCGATTGCACAGGCCGTGGAACGTGCCGATCCACAGGCCGCGCGTATCGATCGGAAGAATCGCCGACATGCGCGCCAGCATTTCGCGGGCGGCCTTGTTGGTGAACGTGACCGCGAGAAGCCCAAAAGGCGAAGCCTGGCCGGTTTGAATCAGCCAGGCCATGCGGGTGGTAAGTACCCGGGTCTTCCCGCTGCCCGCCCCGGCCAAGACCAGGGCGTGCTGCGGTTCTAACGTTACTGCGGCGCGTTGTTCAGGGTTGAGCTTCTCTAGCATCATGCCGCGTAGCGGCGCAGATGTTGAGCAAATTGCTCGAGCCCGGCGATGCCGCTTTGCTGGGCGCGCTGGCACCAGGCCTGCAGGTCATGAAGAAGCTGTTCGCTGCTGGCGCTGGAGCTTTCCCAGATGCGGCCGAGTTCGCGGCGCATCTGCACCAGGGTCGACAGCGACTTGTTCTGGGCAATGGCGCTATCCACGGCAGCCAACTGTTCCGGCTGGAGGATGTCCTCGTTGCGGTGGATGGCGCGGCGCACTTGATGCAGCTTGGTGTAGTCGCAATCCGCGTTGCCTTCCTGGCGCGAGGCCTTCAGCTTGCTCAATTCTTCACGAGCCGCGCTCTTGATCACGTCCGCATAGCGGGCCATGACTTCGTAGCGGTGGGTGATCACGCCTTGCAGCGTGCGCAGGTCGATGCCGGTGCGGGTGTCGTCCAGCTTCAGCTTCGGAGCAACCTTCTTGATCTTGGCCAGGCCAAAGAACTTCAGGATGTTGATGTAGCACCAGCCGATGTCGAACTCATACCACTTGGCCGAGAACTTGGCCGACGTGCCGTGGGCGTGGTGGTTGTTGTGCAGCTCTTCGCCGCCAATCACGATGCCCCACGGGAACACGTTGGTGCTGGTGTCCGGGCTGTTGTAGTTGCGGTAGCCCCAATAGTGGCCGATACCGTTCACGACGCCAGCCGCCCAGAAGGGAATCCAGGCCATCTGAACCGCCCACACCGTGACACCGACCGCGCCGAACAGGGCAACGTCGATGGCGAGCATGGACAGCACGCCCCACAAGCTGTGCTTGCTGTAGACGTTGCGTTCGAGCCAGTCGTCAGGCGTACCGTGGCCGAACTTGGCCATGGTTTCCTTGTTGTTTGATTCTTCGCGATACAGTTCCGCGCCGCGGAACAGCACCTTCCAGATACCGAACAGCATGGGCGAGTGAGGATCGCCTTCCTTTTCGCACTTGGCGTGGTGCTTGCGGTGAATGGCGACCCATTCCTTGGTGACCATGCCGGTCGTCATCCAGAGCCAGAAACGGAAGAAGTGCATGACAGCCGGATGCAAATCCAGACCGCGGTGCGCTTGGCTGCGATGGAGGAAGACGGTGACCGCAACAATCGTGATGTGCGTCACGACCAAGGTGAATACGACGACCTGCCACCAAGTGGCTTGGGTCAGACCGCCGGCAATGAAGGAGAGGATGTAATCCATAAAGCTGTTATGAGCCTCGCTAGATGAAGTGCCTGAAGTTTAGCTTACCTTTGTCTGCTTATGACAAGGGAGTTTCAAAATAGTTTTTGAGCGAAATCAAGGACTAAGCCCCAGTTTGAGCGCACAAAAAGCCACTCTCGCGATCCGTTCAGGCAAATCGCGAGGCCGGGCCTTGCGGACATCCGGCACTTGGGCCGGCTACCCCATGAAAGTGGGGGGTATTCGCAATGGCACCAGGTTTTGGCTACATTTCGCTACTAAAGTTCCTGTCAGCAAAGGGATTTCGTCTTGAGAACGCCACACGCGTGGCGCACACTTTCCGCCCTTACCGCAGACCAAACTGTCTCTTTTGTCCCACTGATGTCACCCAAAATGTTCCGACCCCGTTTGTTTTCCGCCATAGCCTTGCTTGGAATAGGGCTATCCGCGCCCACTGTGGCCCAGACGATGAAGTCGGGCGATGTGGTCGTGCTGGCCTCTTACTACGAGATCCGGGGGTCGGATTGCCTGGCGCTGCGAGCGCCGCGGGTGCTGATCACTCAGCAACCCCAGCTTGGCAAGGCCAGCATCGTGCAAACGCGCGGTCAATCCGCCGCGTCTGGACGCTGCGCCTATAAGGCAGTGGCGGTGTCGCAAGTGGTGTACCAGGCGGATCAGCCGGGCACCGACACCTTGGGCTGGGAAGTGAAATACCAGACCAAGGCGTTGGGCACCCGCCGCTACAGCACCACGGTCGGCGTCAAGCCGGCTCCCTGAGCCAGCGCGGCGCCGCACGGGCACTTAGGCTGGCTTCACTTCCTCGGCCGGCTTCGATTCCTCGGCCGATTCGCCCACCGAAGCGGCCTCAGCTTCGGCTTGAGCCACCGGCTCTGCCACGGGTTTGGCTTCTGCCTCGTCAGCGATGACTTCTGCCGGCATTTCTGCCTCGGCATCCGCTTTGACGTCAACGTCAACATCAGCATCGACACCCGCATCGGCATCAGCCGCCACTGCCGCTTCAGCCGTCTCGGCCGCAGCGCCCTTCTTTTTGCGCTCGAACACGGCGGCAAAGAAGCCGTCGGTGCCATGCACGTCGGGACGCAGTTGGACGTAAGGGCCTTCCAGCTTCAGTGTTTCGCAACGCGCAGCCAGGATTTCAGCCGCGTCGACGCGTTCAAAATCCGGATGACTGGCCAGGAAACGCTCTGCTTGCACTTCGTTTTCTTCGGCCAGCAGGCTGCACGTGGCATACACCAGGCGGCCGCCCGGGGCTACGCAACGCGCGGCGCTGTTCAGGATGCGCTCCTGCAGCTGGCCCAATTCGGCCAGCGCCTCGGGGTGCTGACGCCACTTCAGGTCGGGGTTGCGACGCAGGGTACCGATACCGCTGCACGGCGCGTCGACCAGCACGCGCTGGGCCTTGCCGGCCAGGCGCTTCACGCGGGCATCGTTTTCGCTATCGATCACCACCGGCACGACGTTCGACAAGCCGCTGCGGGCAAAGCGCGGCTTGGCGCGCGCCAGGCGGGCGGCCGACACGTCAAACGCGTACAGGCGGCCGGTTGAGCGCATCAGCGCGCCCAACAGCAGCGTCTTGCCGCCCGCGCCAGCGCAGAAATCAATGATCATTTCGCCACGGCGCGGGGCGACCAGCAGGGCCAGCAATTGGCTGCCTTCGTCCTGCACTTCGATGCTGCCGTTTTCGAATTGCGGCCAGCGGTTGATCGCCGGACGGCCTTCCATGCGGATGCCCCAGGGCGAAAACGGCATGGCGACGGGTTCATAACGGCCCGCGCTTTGCTGCAATTCGGTCAACATGGCATCGCGCTCGGCCTTCAGCGGGTTGACGCGCAAGTCCAGGCTGGCCTGGCGGTTCAAGGCTTCGACCAGGGTTTCCGGGCTGTCCATCAGCGCCAGGCGCTCGTCCAGCCAATCCGGGATGCTGCCGCGCACGGCGCGGGGCAAGGTGGCCAGATCGATCTGCGACACGCGCTTGAGCCATTCGGCTTCCGCGGCATCCATGCCCTCTTCCAGCGCCTCGGCGCCCAGCGTCGCGTTCAGGCCCAGGATGGCCAGGCGGCGGGATGCGGGACCCACGCCGCTTTCGCCGAATTGGCGGTAACGGCGAAGATGGCGCAATACGTCGTAAACGGCTTCGGCGACTTCGGAGCGATCACGCGCGCCCAGGTTCGGATGGTGGCGCAGCCAATGCGACAACGCGGAGTCAGCCGGGTACGTCCATTGAAGGATTTCGCCCAGCACGCGCTGCACCTGATCGATGCGGATAGCGGCGTAAGACTGGCGCGGACGATTGAACTGGGGTTTTTGCGGCGCCTGATCGCGATGGCCGTGCGACGAATCGCCGCCACGCGAGCCGGCGTACTGGCCGCGCTCACCACGATCTTCACCGCGCGGGCCGGCGTACTGGCCGCGTTCGCCACGATCGTCACCACGCGGGCCGGCGTATTGGCCGCGTTCACCACGTTCTTCACCGCGGGGGCCGTCAAAGGACGGACGGCCTTGGCCTTCGCGGCGCTCGGAACCGTACGAACCACGCTCACCGCCACGGCTGTCACCGCGCGGGCCATTGCCATACGACGGACGCGAATCCGGACGGCCGCCCTGGCCTTCGCGGCGCTCGGAACCGTAGGAAGCCCGTTCACCGCCACGGCTGTCGCCGCGCGGGCCGGTGCCGTACGACGGACGCGAATCCGGACGGCCGCCTTGGCCTTCGCGGCGCTCGGAACCGTACGAACCACGCTCACCGCCACGGCTGTCACCACGCGGGCCATTGCCATACGACGGACGCGAATCCGGACGGCCGCCTTGGCCTTCGCGGCGCTCGGAACCGTAGGAAGCACGTTCACCACCACGGCTGTCGCCGCGCGGGCCGTTGCCGTACGACGGACGCGAATCCGGACGGCCGCCTTGGCCTTCACGGCGCTCGGAACCGTAAGAAGCACGTTCACCGCCACGGCTGTCGCCGCGCGGGCCATTGCCATACGACGGACGCGAATCCGGACGGCCTTGGCCTTCGCGGCGCTCGGAGCCATAGGAACCACGCTCACCGCCACGGCTGTCACCGCGCGGGCCATTGCCATACGACGGACGTGAATCCGGACGGCCGCCTTGGCCTTCACGGCGCTCGGAACCGCGTTCCGAACCATAAGAACCGCGTTCACCGCCACGGCTGTCGCCACGCGGGCCGCCGCGGTTATCGCCTCGCGGCGCATCGTAGGACGGGCGGGGAGCCGGACGGCCCTGGCCTTCACGGCGGTCGCCGCCGAAGGAGCCGCGTTCGCTGCGGCCTTCACCACGCGGGGCGTCAAACGAGGGACGCGGGGCCGGACGGCCGCTGTCGCGGCTGGGGCGCTCTTCGCGCACACGCTCGTTGCGCTCGCGCGGCGGGGCTTCGCGGGCCTCGCCCTTGGGACGCGAGAAAAAGGACCGACCGTCGCGCCCTTCGGAGGCTGCCCTCGGGGAGCCTGCCGGACGAGAACGCGGAGATTGGGGTTTATTCATGGTGTGTTCCAGTGGGGCGGAAGGGTTCCGCCCGGTAAAAGCGATTCAGGGCCGCTCAAGCGGCCGGCGACCAGGTGAACAGGCGTGCGGGGTCACCCTGCACGTCCACCCGGTGGTCGTTTGTGAGGGTAACCCGGCCTTCGGCCAGCCAGCGCACTGCGGCCGGAAAAGCCTGATGTTCCACTGCCAGGACGCGATTGGCCAGCAGTTCCGGCGTGTCGCCCGCCAGAACCGGCACGCAGCCCTGCGCAATGATGGGGCCGTGGTCCAACACCGGCGTCACGAAATGCACGGTACAGCCATGCACGCGCACGCCAGTCGCCAGCGCCTGGGCATGCGTATGCAGCCCCGGAAATGCCGGCAGCAGCGACGGATGGATATTGACCAGCCGGCCCGCGTAGTGGTTGACGAAGCCCGGTGTCAGCACGCGCATGAAGCCCGCCAGGATGACGTAATCCGGCGCGTAGCGGTCAATTTCGGCAGCCAGCGCGGCGTCAAAGGCTTCGCGGCTGGCGTAGTCCTTGTGATACAGGGCGGCCGTGGGAATGCCCTGGGCGGCGGCCCATTCCAGGCCGCCCGCATCCGGGCGGCTTGCGATGACGGCGGCCACGTCGGCGGGCCAGCCCTCATCGCGGCAGGCCTCGACCAACGCCTGCATGTTGCTGCCCCGCCCCGAAATCAGGATGACGAGTCGGCGCTTAGAAAGTTGTGTTTCCGGCAAGATAGAAGAATCCAAATATTTAGCCCCCGAGGCGCCCCGCCAGGGACGCGCTTTGCTTGGCGCAAAGGGCTTGTCCGCCACCATTGCGCACCCCGGAAAACCCGTCGGCGCACAAATGGTTGGGGGGATTAGAACAAACCCGGAATCCAAAATTGTAAACTCTCGCTCGTGAAACCATCGCTGCGTATCTACCGATCCCTGCCCCCGCCCGACCGGCGCGCTCCTTGCGCGCTGACGATCGGCAATTTCGACGGCGTCCATCGCGGACATCAGGCCATGCTGGCGCGCGTCTGCCAAGTCGCCCGCGAACGTGGCCTGGTGCCGTCCGTCATGACGTTCGAACCCCATCCGCGTGAGTATTTCGCCACGCTGAACCAGCGCCCTGAGCTGGCGCCCACCCGGGTTTCCGGGCTGCGCGACAAGCTCGCGGCGCTGGCGCGTTATGGCGTATCCCAAGTCGTCGTCGAACGCTTTAACGCCCGGCTAGCGGAAATGTCGGCCAACGCCTTCATCGAAAACCTGCTGGTGCAAGGCTTGCAGACCAAATGGCTGCTGGTGGGCGAAGACTTCCGTTTTGGCCACAAACGCAGCGGCGACATTGATCTGCTGCGCGAAGCCGGCATGCGGCATGGGTTCGAAGTGCAAACGCTTGCCGACGTCACCGACCAGCAAGGCCACCGCATTTCCAGTTCTGAAGTGCGCACGGCCCTTGCGGTTGGCGACCTGGACCGCGCCCGCCATCTGCTGGGCCACCCCTTTCATATCAGCGGCCATGTGATCCATGGCCAGAAGCTGGGCCGCACGCTGGGATATCCCACCATGAACCTGCGCGTGGCCGAACGCTGCGCCGCGCGCTCGGGCATTTACGTGGTGCAGGTGTATGGGCTGGCTGACCAGCCCCTGCCCGCCGTGGCCAGCCTGGGCGTGCGCCCGACGGTCGAAGACCGTGGCCGCGTGCTGTTAGAGTCACACCTGCTCAACGACACCCTCAACGCTTACGGTAAACTCGTACGCGTCGAATTCCTGCACAAGCTGCGGGACGAAGAAAAATTTCCTGACCTCCCTTCCCTGACTGCCGCCATCGCCGAAGACGCGCGAAACGCGCGCGCCTATTTTGCCGTTCATGGACTATAAAAAGACCCTCAACCTGCCCGATACCCCCTTCCCCATGCGGGGCGACCTTGCCAAGCGCGAGCCCGCCTGGATTTCGCAGTGGGAGGAAAACCACGTCTACCAAGCGATCCGTGCGGCCAGCCGCGGCCGGCCGCGTTTCGTCTTGCACGACGGCCCGCCCTATGCGAACGGCGACATTCACATCGGCCACGCGGTCAACAAGATCCTGAAGGACATCATCGTCAAGAGCCGCAACATGGCCGGCTATGACGCGCATTACGTGCCGGGCTGGGACTGTCACGGCATGCCGATCGAAATCCAGATCGAAAAGAAATACGGCAAGCACCTGCCCGTGGCGGAAGTGCAGTCGAAGGCTCGCGCCTACGCGCTTGAGCAGATCGACCGCCAGCGCAAGGATTTCAAGCGTCTGGGCGTGCTGGGCGAGTGGGATCGCCCGTACATGACCATGAACTTCAGCAATGAAGCCGACGAGATCCGCGCGCTGGGCCGCATCCTGGACAAGGGCTATGTGTTCCGCGGCTTGAAGCCCGTGAACTGGTGTTTTGACTGCGGTTCGGCGTTGGCCGAAGCCGAAGTCGAATACGCCGACCGCGTTGACCCGGCCGTTGACGTCGCCTTCCCGTTTGCCGAACCCGCCAAGCTGGCGGCCGCCTTCGGGCTGGATTCGGTAGACGATGGCGCCATCGTCATCTGGACGACCACGCCCTGGACCATCCCGTCCAACCAGGCGCTGAACGTGCATCCGGAAATCGAATACGCGCTGGTGCGTGTGTCGCCGGCGCCCAAGTTCGGCCCCTTGCTGCTGGTTGCGAAAGACCGCGTCGAAGCGTGCCTGAAGTCGTGGAACCTGGAAGGCGAAGTCATCGCCACGGCGCCTGGCGCCGCCCTGTCGGAAATTGAATTCCGCCACCCGCTGGCGCAGTTCAACCCCGCCTATGACCGCCGCGCGCCCATCTACCTGGGCGACTACGTCACGGCCGACTCGGGCACGGGCGTTGTGCATTCGGCTCCGGCCTACGGTATTGAAGACTTTGTGTCGTGCAAGGCGCACGGCATGAAAGACACCGACTTCATCAGCCCCGTCATGGGCGATGGCAAGTACGTGGACAGCCTGGCGCTGTTTGGCGGCCTGTCCATCTGGGACGCCAACCCCAAGATCGTCGAAGCGCTGACCGAAGCCGGCGCCCTGATGCACGTTGAAAAGCACAAGCACAGCTACATGCACTGCTGGCGCCACAAGACGCCGATCATCTACCGCGCCACCAGCCAATGGTTCGCCGGCATGGACGTAGCCCCCAAGGATGGCGGCCCGACCCTGCGCGAATCGGCACTGGCCGGCATCGACGCCACGGCCTTCTACCCGGCCTGGGGCCGCGCCCGCCTGCACGCCATGATCGCCAACCGTCCGGACTGGACCCTGTCGCGCCAGCGTCAGTGGGGCGTGCCGATGGCGTTCTTCGTGCACAAGGAAACCGGCGAGCTGCATCCGCGTACGGCTGAACTGCTGGAACAAGTGGCGCAGCGCGTGGAGAAAGACGGCATCGAAGCCTGGCAAGCCATTGAACCGCGCGACCTGCTTGGCGATGAGGCCGACCAGTACGAAAAGAACCGCGACACGCTCGACGTGTGGTTCGATTCCGGCAGCACGCACGCCACGGTGTTGGGCGGCAAGGACGGCGAGTTCGCCGGTTCCCACGGCGCTGAACTCGGCTGGCCTGCCGATCTGTACCTGGAAGGGTCGGACCAGCATCGCGGCTGGTTCCATTCGTCGTTGCTGACCGGCTGCATGCTGTACGGCCAGCCGCCCTACAAGGCGCTGCTGACGCACGGCTTCGTCGTTGACGGCCAAGGCCGCAAGATGAGCAAGTCGGTGGGCAACGTGATCGCCCCGCAAAAGGTGTCGGACTCGCTGGGCGCGGAAATCCTGCGCCTGTGGGTCGCCTCCACCGATTACTCGGGCGAGCTGTCGATTTCGGACGAAATCTTGAAGCGCGTGGTCGAAGGCTACCGCCGCATCCGCAACACGCTGCGCTTCCTGCTGGCCAACGTGGCTGACTTCGACGCCGTGTCGCAAGCCGTGCCGTACGGCGAGCTCTTCGAAATCGACCGCTACGCGCTCGCCATGACGGCGCAGATGCAGTCCGAAGTGCAGGCCAACTACGAACGCTATGACTTCCACCCGGCCGTCTCGCGTTTGCAGACGTTCTGCTCGGAAGACCTGGGCGCGTTCTACCTGGACATCCTGAAAGACCGCCTGTACACGTCGGCCCCCGGCAGCGTGGCGCGCCGTTCGGCGCAGACGGCGCTGCTGGACATCACGCAGACGCTGCTTAAGCTGATGGCCCCGATCCTGTCCTTCACGGCCGAAGAAGCCTGGAAGGAACTGGTCGGCTCCGCGCTTAAAGCTCAGGCCGACGCCGCCCGCACGACGATCTTCACCGAGGTCTATCACACGCTGCCGCCGTTTGCCGACGCCGATGCGCTGTCGGCCAAGTGGACGCGCCTGCGCGCCATTCGCGCCGACGTCCAGCGCAAGCTGGAAGAAGTGCGCACGGCAGGCGACATCGGTTCGTCGCTGCAAGCCGAGGTTGATCTCTACGCCAATGGTGACGACCAGCAACTGCTGGCCAGCCTGGGCGACGACCTGCGCTTCGTGCTGATCGTGTCGCGCGCCACCGTGCATGCCGGCGAAGGCGAGACCCGCATTGAGGTCACGCCGTCGGCGCACAAGAAGTGCGAACGCTGCTGGCACTGGCGCCTGGACGTTGGCCAAGACGCGGATCACCCCGAGATCTGCGGCCGTTGCGTGTCCAACCTGTTCGGCACGGGCGAAGCCCGCGACAAGGCTTGAACATGGCCCGCCCCTCCGATTCGGGAGTGACGGGCACGGCGCCCGCCCGCGCAACCCCTGCGCGCGTGGGCGGCTGGCTGGCGCTGGCCTTGCTGATCATCGTGCTGGACCAGGTGACAAAGGTGTATTTCAACACCTCGTTCCAGTACGGCGAACGGGTCAACGTGCTGCCGGTGTTTGACTTCACGCTGATGTACAACCGGGGGGCTGCGTTCAGCTTCCTGGCGTCCGAAGAAGGCTGGCAGCGCTGGCTCTTCACCGGGCTGGGCATCGCGGCCGCCATCGTCATCACGATCATCTTGCGCCGCACGCACGGCCAGCCGCGCTTCAGCCTGGCGCTGACGCTGATCCTGGGCGGCGCCATCGGCAACGTCATCGACCGTGTGGTGTATGGCCACGTGGTGGACTTTCTGCTGTTCTACTGGCACGACTCCTACTTCCCCGCCTTCAACCTGGCGGACGTGGGCATCAGCTGCGGCGCCGTGCTGTTGGTGCTGGACGAACTGCTGCGCGCTCGCAAGAAGCCGCAGGCCTGACCGACGCCAGCCAGGATTCAAAACCTGGATCGAGTCCAACGGCGAGCCGGACGGCGAACCGGGGCGCAATGCCCCGGCCGCCCTGCTTCACACAGGGTTTTGTCCTATTTGATACCCCCTGAATGCATGGCGAACGGCGCAATGCCGCAATGCAGAATAAAATCACCCTCCATTCCTCGTTTTCACGGCGCTGAACCCGCCGCCACGCCCTCATGCTCGATCTCGCCCGCAAACGCATCGTCCTCGGTCTGACCGGGGGCATCGCCTGCTACAAAATCGCCGAGCTGGTGCGGCGCATGACCGAACAAGGCGCCACCGTCGACGTGGTGATGACCGAGGCGGCCACGCACTTCATTACGCCGGTGACCATGCAGGCGCTGTCCGGCCGGCCCGTGTTCGTGGATGCCTGGGACGCACGCGTGCCCAACAATATGGCGCACATCGACCTGACGCGTGGCGCGGACGCCGTGCTGATCGCACCCGCCAGCGCCGACTTCATGGCCAAGCTGGCGCATGGCATGGCCGACGACTTGCTGTCCACGCTGTGCCTGGCGCGCGCCTGTCCGCTTCTGGTGGCGCCTGCCATGAACCGCGAAATGTGGGCCAACCCGGCCACGCAGCGCAATGTTGAACAACTGCGCGCGGACGGCATCAGCGTGTTGGGCCCTTCGGCTGGCGAACAGGCTTGCGGCGAAACGGGCGACGGCCGCATGCTGGAAGCGCATGAACTGCTGACCGACCTGATCGCCTTCTTCCAGCCCAAGCTGCTGGCCGGCCGCCATGTGCTGCTGACCGCCGGCCCCACGTCCGAACCCGTGGACCCGGTGCGCGTGCTCAGCAACCGCTCGTCGGGCAAGACGGGCTATGCCCTGGCCCGCGCCGCGCGCGAAGCCGGCGCCCGCGTCACCTTGATTACCGGCGCCACGTTCCTGCCCGTGCCGCGCGGCGTGACCTCCCTATCCGTCACCACAGCGCGCCAGATGCATGACGCCGTGATGGCCAGCGCCACCGACGCCGACATCTTCATCGCCGTAGCCGCCGTGGCGGATTGGCGCGTGAAGAACGTCAGCACGCAAAAGCTGAAGAAAACCAGCGAAGGCGGCGGCGCGCCGCTGATGGAATTCGAACCGAATCCGGACATCCTGGCCGAAGTGGCCAAGTTGGAAAACGGCCCGTGGTGCGTGGGCTTTGCTGCGGAAACCGAGAAGCTGGCCGAACACGCCGAAGCCAAGCGCCAGCGCAAGGGCATTCCGCTGCTGGTGGGCAATTTGGCGCACAAGGTCATGGATGCCGACACCACCGAACTGGTGCTGTTCGACGAGCAAGGCGCGCACCCGCTGCCGGCGGGCGACAAGCTCGATGCCGCACGCCGTCTGATCGCGGAAATCGCAGCGCGGTATCCCGCTTGATAGCATTTCCCGCTTGATAGCATTTCCCGCTTGATAGCACTTCCAGCCTGATAGCACTTCCAGCCCGATAGCACTTCCCGACTGATGCCACTTCCCGCCTGACGCAGCATCCAGGCCGATACCGCCAGCCGATTACCACTGGCAAAAAAAGGGCCCCTTGTCGGGGCCCTTTTGCTTTTACTGCTCCAGGCTGATGTTCGCAGCCTTCACGATGTCCGCCCATTGCTTGCGGTCATTTTCCAGGAACGCGGCGGTCTTCTCCGGCGTCATGTCCGTGACCGGTTCCGAGCCCAGTCCTGCCATTTTCTCAATGACTGACGGCTCCTTCAGCACGTCTTGCAGCGCCGCGTAGTAAGCCGCCTGCACATCCGCCGGCAAGCCCGCGGGCGCGAACACGCCCTGCCACGTCGGCATGTCAAAACCCTTCAGGCCCTGCTCATCCAGCGTCGGCACGTTGGGCAATTGAGGCGCGCGCTTGATCGACGCCACGGCGATGGCCTTGACCTTGCCTTGCGAGGCCAGCGGCGCGGCGGTAGAGATGTTGTCCATCGTCATCGCAATATGGCCGCCCAACAGGTCGGTGATGACCGGGGCCGCGCCACGGTAGGCCGCGTGCGGCACCTTCACGCCCATCTTGTACAGCATGGTCTCGGCGATCAGGTGATTGGAAATGCCCACGCCTGCGGTGCCATACGTGGCGGTTGGCGTGTTCTGGAAATACGTTTTGAGTTCGGCCAAGTTATTGGCCGGCACGTCCTTGTTCACGATGACCACATTGGGCTGCACGGCCGCCAGCGTGATCGGCGTGAAGTCCGCGGGCTTGTAGTTCGTGCCCTTCGGGTTCAGGACATGCGTAATGGCCATGGAACCGGCGGCGGCGATGCCGATGGTGTAGCCGTCAGCGGGCGACTGCGACAGGCGGAAGGCCATGATGTTGCCCCCCGCGCCCGCCAGGTTTTCAACGACGACCGATTGGCCCAGACGCTTGGACAGCGGCTCGGCCAACAGGCGCGCCAGCGTATCGGCCGAACCGCCCGGCGCGAAGCCGACCAGCAGACGAACCGGCTTGGTGGGTTTCCACGCGTCGGCAGCGAGCGCCGAAGAGGCGGCCGTCAGGGCCGTGACGGCAAACAGAGCGCCCACGGCGCGATGCAGGGTAAGGCTGAACATGAAGAACACTCCAAACAATAAATTGACGAAGACGGCTTCGTCTCCCCTTGCCGCTCTACCGGCGTCGTCGCGGCATGTCACCGCTGCAACGACGCATCGGTTTGCCTAGGCGGCTTTATTCCAGAATTTGCGATAACGCCTGCGCCACCAGGCGGTTGGACAGCAGCACCGGGCGGCCCGAGGCCTGGGCAACGGCGTCGCGCATGCGCTCGGCGTAACCCATGCAATGCATGACGATCACATCGCAGGACGCCAGCGCCTGCCCCGCTTGCGCGAAGTTGCGCGCCGCTTGGTCGGCGTCGGCCTCGTAGGGCGATGCGTGCACAACTTCGGTCGCGCAAGCCAGCGGCACGGCCATGTGAAAGAAATCGACCTGTTCGGCCAGCGGCACCACCAGCCCCACCTTGCGGCAGTGCGCGGACAACCCGGCCACCAGATGGTCAACCACCTGCTGCGGCTCGATAACCAGCGTGCGCATCGGCGCGATGGCCGTACCGGTGCACAGCGGCACCAGCACGTCGTAGCCCGCGTCATCCGCTTGGCGCATCACGTCGGCCAGCCGCGCTTCCGCGCGGGCGGCGTCCAGTTCGATCTGCGCGCCGTCACGCATGCGGGTGGCGAAGCGGTACTCGCCATCGCGCGGCGCCATTGCGGCAAGTGCCGCGGCGTCCAGGCCGTCCAGCGCGCCGAACTCATCAATGCGCACCGAGTCGCCCAACAGCCGCGCCATTTCCGGCACGACATCACTGCGCGGAGATTGGCCAATGGTGAAGAAGGCCACGCGGCGCGATTGCAGCGCGTTCATGCCGCACCGCCATCTTCGCGGCCCACGGTTTGCAGATGCGCCATCGAGCCATAACGGCCTTGCAGCGCACGCCATTCCGCGTCATCGAAAAACGCCATCGTGCGCTGGCCAAACATCTTGGCGATCTCGATGCAGAAGCGCATGGCGACGTCCGCATCCACGGCGTTGGTCACACCCGTGGCGCAACCCGGCACGGCGGTCTGCGCGGTCAGCGCCACGCCCACCACGGGCGCATCGGTCACGATGGCCGGCTGCATCAGCGAGTTCACGTGCCACAGCCCGTTTTCATATGGCGTGATGTCTTGCGTCGTCAGCGGCAAGGTCACCGGCAGTTCGCCGCTGACCCAGCCCATCACATCCAGCATCGTTTCGGGAATGCGCAGCAGATAGCCCTGCTTGGCCACCGGCGTCAGCGCCACGCCGCGCTTGTTCACCAGACGGTTGCCGCGCGTGGTGTCCACCGACAGAATCGCGTCCATGCGCGGGTCGACTTCGTGCGACATCATTTCGCGCATGGGAAACGGCGAACGCATCATCGGCACGGGGTGGTGCGGACGCGTGCCGGCGCGCGGGCAGATGTGCGTGCGGATACGCACGGTGCCAGGCAACACGTCGCCCTGACGCGCCATGGCCATCAGCTTGAGCGCCGCGGCAATCGCCACCACCGCCCCGTCGCTATCGGACACCAGGCCCGTCACGGCGGGACGCGCGCCGATGCCGCCCAGGCGGCCAACAATGCCCAGCTGCGGCGCCGATGCGTCCAGGCCGGGAATGACGATGGATAGAAAATCCGTGGCTGCGCCATCGCGTTCCAGGCGGGTCACTTCCACCTCGCACTCGCCGGCCTCGCGCAGCACCTGCGCAACCGCGTCACCCGTGATGTGGGCGGACGACAAGAGCTCGATGGTGTCGATCACATGCTTCATGCCGGGATCTCCAGCGGGCCGGGTCGGAACACGCGCGGTTCGGTGTGGCCCAGGAACAGCGGCGCATCATGCGGGCCGACCAGCGCAACCTTGCCGCCGCGCACGCGCAGCGCCGAGCCTTCCGGCAGGCCCAGAACCGGCATCGCGGGATTCAGCGTGCAGAACTCAGCCAGACGCTGGGCGCGCGTTTCGCCGCGATGGCCGGGCGGGTGCGCGTTGGTGTAGTGCGGGTTGATCTGGAACGGGATCAGGCCCAGACCGTCGAAGCCGCCCGGGTCGGTAATGGGCATGTCGTTGGTGGTGCAGATGGTGGGGCACGTCAGGTTGGAGCCAGCGCTCCAGCCCAGATAAGCGGCGCCCGCGCGCACGCGGCGCGTCACCACGTCCAGCAAGCCTTGACGGCGCAACTGGCCCAACAGATTGAACGTGTTGCCGCCGCCCACGATGATGACAGCGGCGTTTTCCAGCGCGGCCACCGGGTCTTCGGCACGGTGCAGGCCCTGAATGGCAAGCCCTGTGTCCGCCAAGGCCGATACCACCAGCGCGGTGTAGTCGTCCCAATCCCGCGTGACGCCGGCGAACGGCACGAACACGGCCGGCGCGCCTTGCGGCAAGGATTCGATCAGTTCGCGGATGTCCGGCATGGCGTGGACCAGATAACCGGCGTCGCTGCTGGAATTGCTAAGTAGCAAGAGGTTCATGGGAGAGGTTCCGTCAGGGGATGTTCGGGGGAGCGCCCGCGTGGGCGCGTCAACAAGAGAAAGGATTCAAGCCACCCAGAGGGTTTAGGCCAATGGGTTCAAGCCAAAGGGTTCACGCCAGCCAATAAGGGTCGTGCAGTTCGCGGCCCAACGCCGCCACCTGTTGCAGCACCGAATCGCGCAAGCGCGCCACGCGCGCCGCATCGGCCTGGAACGACACAAACGACAGACACAGGCCGCGCAATTCGCCGGTCGCCGGGTCACGCACCGCGGCCGCCACGGCGCCAATGCCGGGCATGGCCTGGTCAATCGCCACGCCGCAATGGTCTGCGCGCGTCTGCTCGACCAGGCGGGCCAGGTCGCCGACGGTGGCCGGGCAATCACGGCCTTCCATCGGCAGGGGCTGGGCCGGGTCGGCACCGTACAGCGCTTGAAATTCAGCATCGCTCAGGCGCGACAACAGCGCCCGGCCCATCGCCGTGCCGGACGCATTGCGGCGCGAGCCAGGCGGTGACAACACCTGCACCGGATGCGAGCCATTCAGGCGTTGCAGCACCACGGTTTCACGTTGGTTCAAGGTGGACAAATACGCGGTCAGGCCGCTGTCGTCGGATAGGCGAGTCAACACCGCGCGGCAGGCTTCGTCCAGCGGCGTTGCGGCCATGCCGGCACGCACGGCCTGCGCCAGCAAGGCCCCTGCGCGGTAGCGGCGCGTGGCGGCGTCCTGGTCCAGCATGCCGTAATGCTGCATCTGGTTCAGCAAGCGAGAGGCCGTGCTCTTGGGCATGGCCAGCCGCGCGGCGACGTCGGTAAAGCTCAGCTCCGTCGCGCCTTCCGCGTACAGCGACAGCACGCGTTGGACTCCATCTAGAATGCTCATGAATGTTCCATAAAACGGAACTTAAGTTCCTTAATATCGAACAAGAATAAAACATGCGGCAGGAAGTGGTCAATATGAGGACTGTTGGGACATGGAAATGGATGTGTGCCCAAGGGCTGTGTCGCTCTCATCCCCTTTATTTATTCATTAATTAATTCATTTGATTGATTCATTCATATGAATGATTTATAGTCGCCGCTCACTGACACCCCCTATGGAGCAACATACCCATGTCCCCCGCCCCCCTTTCCCTGACCGAGCGCGACAGGCGCTGGCAACTGGCCCGCGACCTGATGGCGGCCGAACACCTGGACGCCCTGATCGTGTACGGCGATCGCGAAGCCGCCGCGCCGGCAGGTTTTGCCCATGACTGTTACTTCACCAACGACCGCCCGGGATCGATCGTGGTGTTCATCGGCAACGACGCGCCGCGTGTCTATACCTTTGCCTCGCTGATGGTGGCCGACCACCTGCAAGCTGCACTGCGAGGAGACCTGCAATGGATCGCTCCGGAACAGCTGTTTGTCGGCAAGACGGGCCGCGACGTCGGCGCCTGGCTCGCCAGCCGGCAATTGAACGGCGCCCGCATCGGCGTGATCGGCCTGGAGCCTTACCCTCCCTTCTATTTCGACGGCGCCATGCCCGCGCGCACGCTGCAAGGGCTGGAAGCGGCGTTGCCGGATGCGGTATTCGTGCCCGTGTTCCGCCCGTTCTTTCAGCGCGCAGCGGTGAAGAGCCAAGAAGAACAGGCCCTGATCCGGCACGCCGCCAGCATTGGCGAAGCCATGAGCGAAACCCTGCGCGCTACGGCCAAGCCGGGCGTATCCGAGGCGGACCTGGTCGCGGCCGTTACCGCCACGTGCTTTTCCATGGGCGGCTATACCGCTGAGATCCTGCTGGGTTCCGGGCCGGAATACGTGGGATGGGGGCCGGCCGCCTGGCAGTACCGCGCGCAAGCTCCCCGGATCTTGCAACAGGGAGACGTGGTGTTGTCAGAGATCTTTGCGCTGTACGGCATGATGGAAACTCAGCATCAGGCGGCGGTGGCGATCGGCACGATGCATCCCGACATCCTGCGCGCGGCCTTTGTTGCCCGCGCCAGCTACGAGGCCGGGGTCACGGCGTTAAAGGCGGGCAATACATTTGGCGATGTGGTCGACGCCATGGAAGCGCCGCTGCTTGAGGCCGGCGGCTGGCATGTGCATCCGTTGATTCACAGCATCAATCCCTATGGTCCGGTAGGCTTTGGCACCGCCCCTGGCATAGAATCGCTGCCCGAAGCCGCTCGCTATGCAGACCTGCGGCGCCTGCCCACCGTGGGGCGCGACGTGCCGCTGCAAGAAGGCATGTGCTTTGCCTTCGAACCGAATTGCGCCTTTGGTCGCCACCTGGCTAATATCGGCGGCACCGTTCTCGTCGGCCGCACGGCCGGGGTGGAACTGAACCAGAACTCAACGTGGCTGATGCACGCAGACGACTAGTCCCACGCGGGCAGCCAAATCCAAGACATCGATGCACGATCAAGACACTCTCAACGCACGCTCCCGCGAAACGCGCGACCGGCTGATCCGGGCGGGCCTGGCGCTGTTCAGCCGCCATGGGCTGGACGGCGTGCGGACCCGGCAACTGGTCGACGAGGCAGGCGTGAACCAGTCCGCGATTCCCTATCATTTCGGGGGCAAGGACGGGGTGTATGCGGCAGTGCTTGAGCAGGTGGCCGCCCACATCGCCGAGCGCCTGGGCCTGCCGCGCCCGGCAGCGACGTCGCCTGATTCCGCCCGTGCGGCGCTTCAGTTGCTGATGCAGGATTTTGTATCGGCACTGTTGGATTCAGAAGCGTCGGCCGCCAGCAGTCTGCTGCTGGCGCGCGAACAGCTGCAACCCACTGAGCAATTCGACGCGTTGTATGGGCAGCTGTTCCAGCCGCTGCACGAGACCATTGCAAACCTGGTAGCGGACATCCGTGGGCAAACGCATGGGGATCGCGACGCCATTCTGCGCGCCCACGCCATCCTGGGCCAGGCGCTTGCCTTCGCGGTAGCGCGCGAGGCGCTGCTGCGCCGGCTGGGTGTCCAAAGCTTGTCACCCAAGGACATCCAGAACATCGTGCAGATGGTCGGGAACATGGCGATTAGCGCCTGTTCCTGACCGCCCCTACTTCGTCGACAATTCCGACCACTCCGCCAGCGGCAGCGGCGGCTGCGCGTGCAGAATGCGCGCCAGCACCAGCTTCAGTTCGTTCCAGCCGCCGCGTTCGCTAGGCCAGCTCGATGGCGTAACGGGCGTCCAGCTGCCATCCGGCGCGCGCTCGGCCATCTTGAAGCGGAACGAGTAATGCCCCGCCATGCCCATGCGCAGATCCGTCACAACGAGCGCATCGCCGATGGCGTCATACCGCAGCCAGTTGTCCGTGAACCAGCGCAGGCGCGCGTGCAGCGGCACGTTCTCCAGTGCCTGGCCCAGATCCAGATTCAGCGGCTGGCGCAGCCATTCCGGCTGCCCGCGGTCGAACAGGCTGCTGACGGATTCGTAGTAATTGCCATCCGCGGTCTTGGCGATGACGCGCCACACCAGCGTGTTGAACGGCATCGACACCGCGCGCAGCTCGGTCACGGCGATGCCCTGCTGCTGCATGGCGTCGCGCACGCGGTCTTCGGTGACGATACGGCTGGCCAGCCCGAAGCCCAGATAGGCCGTGCTGAAGATCAACGCCCCCGCCAGGAACCGGCGCGCGCGGCTCGTCATGCCCACGGCTATGGCATAGACCACGCCCAGCAATAAGGGCACGGTATAGATTGGATCGATGATGAAGATGGCCGACCAGCTTTCGGGAATGGCCGCCAGCGGCCAGAACAGCTGCGTGCCATAGACGGTGAACGCGTCCAGCACCGGGTGGGTCACCAGCACCAGCCATAAGGTCAAGAACAACCTTCGCCCGCCGTAGGGCGCTTGCGGCCAATATTTGCGTATCAGCCAGGTCAGCAGCAAGGCCAGCCCGGTCAGCACGAAGATGGAATGCGAAAAGCCCCGGTGATAGGTCATCAGCGACACGGGGTCGGGATAGCGCATCAGCACGTCCAGGTCGGGCACCGTCGCCAGGGCCGCCCCGTAGATCAGCGCCCGGCGCCCCTGAAAGCGCCCCAGCATTGCCCCTTGTATCCCCGCACCCAGCACCGCTTGTGTTACCGAATCCATAGTTCCCCAGTCGTACGCATCAATCAGAAAGCCTAGATAACACTTGGCCATTAAAGCAGGCGTTAAGATACCCGATTGCATTCAGCTAATTTTCAGACTCCGCCTTCATGGACCAATATATCGACAAGATCGGCCTCTTCATCGAGGCCAACCAGATCTGGGCCGGCCCGATCACCTTCCTGCTGACCCTGGGCGAATCCATGGTGCTGCTGGGCCTGTTCATTCCCGCCACCGCCTTGATGCTGCTAACGGGCGGCCTGATTGGCGCCGGTACGCTCGACCCCTGGGGCGTCATCATATGGGGCATAGCAGGCGCCATCGTCGGCGACGCGCTGTCTTACTGGCTGGGCCGTTGGGCCGGCCCCGGCGTCTTGCGCCGCTGGCCGCTCAAGCAACAGCGCACCGGCGTGGCGCGCGCCCGGCTGTTCTTCTACCGCTATGGGTTCGCCTCGGTACTGATCGGCCGCTTTCTGGGGCCGATCCGGTCCACCATTCCCACGGTTGCGGGCGTCATGGGCATGGCGCAAAGCCGCTTCCAGCTGGCCAACGTGCTGTCGGCCTTGCTGTGGATGCCGCTGATGCTGGCCCCGGGCTATATCACCGCGCGCAGTCTGGGCACCGCCGAAAACGCGCAGCAGATCGCCATGATGATCGGCGCAGGCCTCTCAGTGCTGCTAGGATGCGGACTTCTGCTCGCCATGATGCGCAAGCGCCGTCAGCCGGCGCGCGTCCGGCGCGGCAATTGAACCAGAGAGAGAGTCATGGCGATTGATTTGGAGCCGAAGAACGGCGATTTCGCACGCTACATCGAGAACCTGACGCGCGCGGGCGGCGTCACGCCCGGCCGGGTTCCCGACAAGCGCGAGGCGTCGCGGCAGGCTTCGTCCAAGGTGGCCGTACCCGTCCCGCCCCCCGTCACGTCTGATTCCCTGTCCACCGCGCCCTGGGGCAATACGGCGTCGCGCACGCCGTCCCCCCCGCCCCACGCCCAGGGGCCCGGTTCGACCACCCAGTCCGACACCGGCGAGGCGTCGATGGCGCAGCGCGCACGCCTGCGCAAGATCGGCATTGTGCTGACGGTGGGCGGCATTCTGGCTGGGTGGTCAGCGGTGAACATCGCGATTCGCGCCTTTCGCAGCCCCCAGTTTGAGCTCGGCGAACTGATGCCGGCCGTGTTCCTGGGCTTCTTCGCGTTCATGCTGCTCAAGGCGGCGGGCAATGCGCGCAAACCGCGCAATGGGATGGGCAAACTGCCGCCGCTGAAGACCTCGTCGTATCGCAAGGACGGCAAGTAAGCGGCCCAGGCAGGCGGACATTCATGCTCACCCATGGTGGGCTACCCAATGGTGCTGACCATTGGTGCTGACCATTGGTGCTAACATTTCCGCCGCAATTGAGCAGACCCCTAAAGACCCCCGGAGTGAAAGTGAATAACGTTGTCGGATTGAACCAGGCCCAGGCGGCCACGATGCTGAAGTTGCAGGACCACTTGAACAGCATGATCAATCCTGACTGGGTCAATGGCGGTTCCCGTTTCCTGCGCGCCGCCTTCGTCGAGTCCGCCGAGGCGCTTGAGCACTACGGCTGGAAGTGGTGGAAGAAGCAGACCATTGACCTGCCCCAAGTGCAGATGGAACTGGTCGACATCCTGCACTTCTACCTGTCGCACACGATTGTCCAGGCCCAAGGCCAGCAAGACGGCGCCGCGAACGCGCTGATGGCCGATCTGGCCACGGAAGCAACGGTCACGCTGGACGGCAAGGCCTATGCGCTTGGCGCCCTGACCGTGCCTGAACTGCTGGAGCTGATTGGCGGCCTGGCCGTTTGCGGCCGCGCCAGCTACAAGGTGCTGGAGCAGACCATGACGGCGTGCGAGATGACCTGGAACGACGCCTACACGCAGTACGTGTCGAAGAACGTGCTGAACATCTTCCGCCAGCAGCATGGCTACAAGGAAGGCACGTATATCAAGATCTGGAACGGCGAAGAAGACAACGTGGTGTTGGCCCGCCTGCTGTCGCAGCTGGACCCCGCCAGCGCCGACTTTGCCGACGCGATGCAACGCGAGCTGGAACTGGCGTATTCGCGCCTGTAATCGCTGCGCGTTCCCGCAAGACAAAAACGCCGCTATCGAAGCGGCGTTTTTGTTTGACGTGAACGTCTGCGATCAGCGCTGCCCGAAGCGCGTTTCGCCAAACAGGTCTTTTTGATCGCGCGGTTGTGAACGCCAGTACTGGTGTGGCGCGGTGACCTGGCCGCCCAACTGCGCCGCGGCATGCCACGGCCAGCGCGGGTCATACAACATGCCGCGCGCCAGCGCGACCATGTCCGCTTTGCCTTGCGCCACGATGTCTTCGGCCTGCTGCGCTTCGGTGATCAGACCCACGGTGATGGTGGGCATGCCGACTTGGCGCTTGATCTCGTCGGCGAACGGCACCTGGTAGTTCGGCCCTACCGGAATCTTCTGCTGCGAAGACACGCCGCCGCTGGATACGTCGATGAACTCACAGCCGCGCGCTTTCAGCTCCTGCGCAAACGCGATGGTCTGTTCAAGGTCCCAGCCGCCGTCGACCCAATCAGAGGCCGACACACGCACGCCCAGCGCCACGTGGTCCGGCGTGATCTCGCGCACGGCCTGGAACACTTCCAGCGGAAAGCGCATACGGTTTTCAAGCGAGCCGCCATAGGCGTCCTGACGCTGGTTCGACAAGGGCGACAGGAATTGATGCAGCAGATAGCCGTGCGCCGCATGCAGTTCAATCGCGTCAAAGCCCAAACGAATCGCACGCCGGGCGCTATCGACGAAGGCGTCGCGCACGCGCACCAGGCCGGCGTCGTCCAACGCATGGGGCGGCGGTTCCGATGCATTGTGCGCAATGGCCGAAGGCGCCCAGCCTTGCCAGCCGCCCGCGCTGGGGGGCACCAGCTGGCCGCCATTCCACGGCGCATCGCTTGAGGCTTTGCGGCCGGCGTGGCCCAATTGGATGCCCAGCTTGATCGGCGAATAACGGCGTATGGCGGCCACCACGCGGCCCAGCGCAGCCTCGGTTTCGTCAGACCACAGGCCCAGATCCCCGGGAGAAATACGGCCATCGGCTTCCACCGCCGTGGCTTCTGTGAACAGCAGCGCGGCGCCCGACAGGGCAAGATGGCCCAGATGGATCATGTGCCAATCGGTAGCGCGGCCGTCTTCCGCCGAGTATTCGCACATGGGCGCGATGACGATGCGGTTGGCCAGTGGGACGTTACCGACTGACGTGGGACTGAACAGGTGACTCATGGGCGGCTCCAGCAGATTGAACGCGACAGCATAGCAACCGCCCATGACCGGAAAGCCAATCCCAACGCCCCCGGCAGGGTTAAACCGCAGCCCTTCTGCCCTTGCCTGCCGGGCACGCCACGCATCGCCCGCCTACTGCCC
The DNA here is from genome assembly GCF_056399725.1 of Achromobacter sp. 01N37. Classification (NCBI taxonomy): domain Bacteria; kingdom Pseudomonadati; phylum Pseudomonadota; class Betaproteobacteria; order Burkholderiales; family Alcaligenaceae; genus Achromobacter; species Achromobacter sp. 01N37. The sequence goes on along the minus strand of NZ_JBFTRX010000001.1, from coordinate 156,473 downwards.
TTCGATCACCGAATCCAGAAACTGGCGCGTGCGCGCCTCCTTGGGCTGGCTGAACAGCACGGACGATTCTGCGTCTTCAACGATATTGCCCTGGTCAAAGAACAGCGTGCGGTCCGAGCTGCGTTCGGCGAACTTCATCTGGTGCGTCACGATGATCATCGTCATGCTGCGCCGGGAGGATAAGTCGCGCAGAATTTGCAGAATGCCGCCGACAAGCTCGGGGTCCAGCGCCGACGTCACTTCATCGAACAGCATGATCTCCGGGCACATCGCCAGCGCGCGCGCAATGCCCACGCGCTGCTTCTGCCCGCCCGACAGCTGTGCCGGAAAGACGTCCAGCTTGTCGCCCAGCCCCACCATGTCCAGGTACTCCACGGCGCGCTCGCGCGCCTGGTCTTTGGTCATGCCCAGCACATGCACCGGCGCTTCCATGGTGTTGCCCAGCGCCGTCATGTGCGGGAACAGATTGAAGTGCTGAAACACCATGCCGATCTTGCCCCGCACGCGGCGCAGGTGTTCGGAATTGACGCCAACCGGCCGGCCCTGCTCGTCCGTCCACATCGACTGCCCGTCAATTTCGATATCGCCGCTGGTGGGCTGGTCCAGCGTCATCAGCACGCGCAGCAAGGTGGATTTTCCGGAGCCCGACGGCCCGATCACGGCCACCGTCTGGCCCGCCGGAATCTCCAGATTGATGCCGCGCAGCACCTCCAGCTCTCCGTAACGCTTGTGCAGATTCTTGATGTTCAAGCTGGCGCTCATCGCTTTCCTCCATATCGTTGCAGTCGGGCCTCCAGGCCGCGCACACCCCATGCCGCCACCAGGCTCAGCGCCAGGAACAGCACGCCCACGAGCGTCAGGGGCTCGGTGTACCGGAACGTTGCCGACCCGATCATCTTGCTTTGCTGCAGCAGTTCAACCACGGTGATGGCCGACAGCAGCGGCGTGTCCTTGAACATGGCGACCAGGTAATTGCCCAGCGCCGGCACAACGGGCGGAATCGCCTGCGGCAGCACCACGCCGACGGCGGTGCGCCAGCGCGACATGTTCAATGCGGTGGCTGCTTCCCATTGCCCGCGCGGCACCGCTTCAATGCCCGCGCGATAGACCTCGGCGCAATACGTGGCGTAGTGCAGGCCCAGCGCGATGACCCCGGTCACCAGCGGCGACATCTGCGCGCCAGTCAGCGGCAGCACATAAAACAGGAAATACATCTGCACCAGCAGCGGCGTGCTGCGGATGAACTCGATCACGAACGCCGTGGGCAACGAGACAATGCGCAGCCGCGACCGGCGCAGCATCGCCAGGACCAAGCCCAAGGTCACCGCGACCAGCATGCCCAGCACGGTCGCTTCAATGGTGATGACCAGCGCCGAGCCCAGGGTGGGCAGAATTTCCAGTGCGAAAGACCAATCGAATATCGGTGTCATCGGACGCGAACCCTCCGCTCAAGCATGCGCACGCCCGCCGTGATCAGCAGCGCCACCGCGAAGTACAGCAGCAGCATCAGCGTAAAGATCTCGGTAGTGCGCAGGGTTTCGCTGCGCAGCAGCTGGCCGCGGAACGTCAGGTCGGTGATGGTGATCAGCGACACCAGCGCGGTGTTCTTCATCAGTTCAATCAGCAGGTTGCCGGCAGGCGGCAGCATGGCGGGTATGGCCTGCGGCACCACGATGCGGCGCATGATTTGCGCGCGGGTCAGGTTCAACGCCACACCCGCTTCGCGCTGGCCGGGCGGCACGGCGCGAATGGCGCCGCGCACCACCTCTGCGCCATAAGCGCCGGCGTTCAGCGCCAGCACCACAATGCCCACCAGCATGGCAGGCAGTTGCACGCCAAACAGCGGCAGCACGAAATAGAACCAGAACAGCTGCACCAGCGCTGACGTGCCGCGAAAGACCTCGACGTAAATCGATGCCAGCCAGCGCACCGGCCGCACCGGCGACAGCCGCCCGATGCCCGAGAGCAGCGCCAGCGGCACCGCCAGCACAACGGCTCCCGCCATGATTTCAAGCGTGACGACCAGCCCCTCTAGCAAGGGCGGCACCAGCTCCGCGATATGTTCGGATACGAGCTGCATCGGCGCCCCCCTTTACTGTCCGGCGCAGAGCTTGGCGGCGGTGACACCGTTAGGCAGCTCCTGATCGGTGAAGCCAAACGGCGCCACCAGCTTCTTGTGCTCGTCGGTGCCGATGAACTTGGCCAGTTCCGCGTTAAACGCATCCGCAAACGCTTTGTCGTCGGTGCGGAACGCATAGGCGCCATAGCCACGCACGCCCTTGCCGTCGATCACCGGGTCGGTGAAGGGGTCGGCCTTTTCCAAGCCGCTGCCGTCGTGCGTCTTGCCCATCAAGTCATTGATGGTGAGGGCGGTAGCGGCATAGGCGTCGGCGCGGCCGGCCTGCACGCCGGACAAAGCGCTGACCGCATCGGGAAACACCACCACCTGGCCTGAGGGAATCTTCACTTTCTGGGCGTAATCGCCTTCGATGGCGCCCACCACCACGCCGAGTTTGGCGTCGGGGTTCTTCACCACGTCTTCATAGCTGTGCAGGTTTTTCGGGTTGCCCTGCTTCACCAGGAAGGCTTCACCCACGCCGTAGGTCGGGTCCGAGAACGCCACCTGCTGGCAGCGCTCGGGCGTGACGTACATGCCGGCTGCGATGATGTCGAAGCGCTTGGCGGCCAAGCCCGGAATCAGCGAGCCGAACTCGGTCAGCACGCCTTCCACTTCGTTGATGCCCATGCGCTTGAGCACGATGCGGGCGATCTCGACGGATTCCCCCGTGACCTTGGCTTCCTTGCTGTCCATGTAGGCAAACGGCGCCTCGTTGGCATAACCGATGCGGATCTTGCCAGCCGCCTTGGCGGCTTCCAGGGTATTGGCGGTGCCTGCCGCTGCACCGCCAGCCGCGGCCCCGCCCTTGTCGGCGCCCGAGTCGGAGCATGCGGCCAATACGCCCAGGCTCAGGGCCAACAGCAAGCGTCTGGATCGTAGCAAGGTCATGAATCATTTCTCCCGTATTTATTTCTAGGTACATGGCTTCGCTAAAAATAATACGCTAAGAAATGATTTCTATACGAATCATTAAGGCGTGAAAAAGCAGGCCTAAGCCTGCTTTTAGGGACTGATCCCCTATGGGGCGTCAGCAAATGTTACGAACCGTAGAAATCCATGCAAGCGCCCTATTGCGCGTACGAGAACCGGCCATTCTTGACGATGCCCATCACGCGGGCGCGCTCGTCGAACCCCTGATGGTTGTCCTTCGAGATATTCAGCACGCCGTTGGGCACGACCAGATCGCGGGTGTTTTCCAGGGCGTCGCGCAGGGCGCTGCGGAACTCCGGCGTGCCGGGCTTGGCGCCCGTTTTCAGCGCGCGCGCCACGGCGGAATCCAGCAGCATCCAGGCCCCGTACGCGTCGCCCGCAAACTGCGTCAGCGTGTTGGCGCCGTACTGGCCTTCATACTTGTCGGCAAACGCCACGGCCACCTTCTTGACCGGGTTGCTGTCGGGCAGCTCGCGCGCCACCACGCCCGGGCCAGTCGGGAACAAGGTGCCTTCCACGTCCTTGCCGCCCACTTGCAGGAATTCCAGCGTGCCGATGCCATGCGTCTGATAGATGGCGCCGGTGTAGCCGCGTTCCAGCAGCGTCTTCTGCGGCAAGGCCGACGGCGTGCCCGCCCCCGCAATCAGCACGGCGTCCGGCTTGGCGGCGATGACTTTCAGCGCCTGGCCCACCACCGATGCGTCCGTGCGCTGGAAGCGTTCCTGCGCCACGATCTTCAAGTCGTTGCCGGCGGCGGCGGTGAACTCCTTCCACCAGCTGTCGCCGTAGGAATCCGCGAATCCGATGAAGGCCACGTTCTTCAGGCCCTTCTTCTTCATGTCCTCGACCAGCACCGTCGCCATCAGCGAATCGTTCTGGGGCATCTTGAACGCCCAGGCGCGCTTGGGGTCGGACAAGGGTTCAACGATGACGCTGGAGGCGGCCAGCGCAATCATCGGCGTCTTGGTCTCGGCCAGCACGTCCAGCGCGGCCAGGGCAGCCGCCGTGGTGTTAGGGCCGACGATGGCGTCCACCTTGTCTTCGGACGTGAGCTTGCGCATGTTCTTCACCGCGCGGCTGACGTCGGTGCCGTCGTCCAGCACCACGTAGCGCGCCGGTTCGCCGCCCAGGGTGTTGGGCCACAGGCGAATCGCGTTATTGGTCTGGATGCCGATGGCGGCGGCGGGGCCCGTCGTCGACACATCCACGCCGATCACGATTTCGGCATGGGCGGACAAGGCGGGGATGACCAGCGCGGCGGCGCAGGCGATGCGAAGAAAATTGCGAGACATGACAGCAGCTCTTGGGAAGGAGTGTAGAGATGCCGTTATTTTGCCTGATGCGGATGGCGCCAAGGCCGGGCATCCGGCTCTGAGCCTGGCAGTTTTATGTCTGCCCGCCGGCCTGCCGCCCGCCGTTACATCGGCTTGCCGTTGCGCACCGCTGGATTCCGCGCCCGCCCCTCGGGCTCGCCGTATCATCGACGATGCCGCTCAGGCAACGCGCACCGCCCTTTGCGGGGGCGCGCATTCCTGCACCGGACGCGCCCGCCACGGGACGCGTCCCCTCTCACAAGGAGTCACTATGAAGAAAACCGCATCCGCCGCCTGGTCGGGCGATCTGAAGACTGGCAAGGGCACGATCTCTACGCAAAGCGGCGCACTGAAGGCTCAGCCTTACGGGTTCAACACCCGCTTTGGCGACACGCCGGGCACCAACCCCGAAGAACTGCTGGGCGCGGCCCACGCGGGCTGCTTCACCATGGCGCTGTCCAATATCCTGTCCGAAGCCGGCATGGTTGCGACCAGCCTGGACACCAAAGCCGAAGTCACGCTGGACAAGGTGGACGATGGCTTTTCCATCACCGCCGTCCACCTGACCGTGGAAGCCGTCATTCCCGGCGCCACCGCCCAAGCCTTCGAGGAAGCCGCGCGCAAGGCCGAAACGGGTTGCCCGGTATCCAAGGTGCTGAAGGCCAAGATCACCATGGACGCCAAGCTCAAGTCTTGATCCCGAACGGTTGAAGATGGGTGCGTCCACCAGGGGCGCGCCAGAAGCCGGGGCAGGCCCCCATTGGGCGGACCTATCCCCGGCTTGTTGAAAATCAATTTGACGGTCGGCGATCGCTTCTGGAAAATGAGAACCATTCTCAGGAGTGTCGTATGACCGGTTTCATCTACGCGATATCAGGCGGCAAAGCCGCCCTTGCGCAAGACGCCCAGCTGTCGGCGAACCTGCGCCGCATGGTCGGTTCCGGCATTCTGGTGGCTGTGGGCTACATCGATCCGGGCAACTGGGCCACTGACATCGCAGGCGGCAGCGGCTTCGGCTATGGCCTGCTGATGGTCGTCATCACCTCCGCCTTTCTGGCGCTGGGCTTTCAGATTCTGGTGTCGCGCCTGGCGCTGGCCACGGGCCAGGACCTGGCCTCGCTGACCGCACAGCATTTGTCTCCCGGCTGGTCCAAGACCGCATGGCTCGCGGGCGAAGCGGCCATTCTGGCGACCGCCTTGGCGGAACTGATCGGCGGCGCCATTGCGCTGCGCTTGCTGTTCAACCTGCCGCTGATTGCGGGCGTGGCCGTCACCGGCGTCGGCACGTTCGCCGTGCTGGCGCTCACCCGTGGCAACGCCGACCGCCATGAGCGTGTGATCGCCCTGCTGCTGGCGGTGGTGGCCGCGTCGTTCGTCTTCCTGCTGTTCAAGGCGAATCCTGCCTGGACAGCCGTGGCGCACGGCGTCACGGAAACCGGCCGCGCGCTGCGCGACCCGCAAGGTTTCCTGATCGCGCTTGGCATCCTGGGCGCGACGCTGATGCCGCACAACCTGTACCTGCATTCCGGCTCGCTGGCTGAACGCGCGAAAGCGTTGCCCGACTCCGCCCGCGACATGGCCATGCGCGTCGCCCGCAACGACACCATCGTGTCGCTGGGCATCGCCATGCTGATCAACTCGGCCATCATGATTGTGGCGGCGGCGTCGTTATCGGGTTCGGGCCTGATCGTGTCCAGCCTGGACGATGCCCACGCCGTCATTGGGCAAACGCTGGGCGTCGGCGCCGCCATCGTGTTCGCCGTGGCGCTCTACGCCGCGGGCCAAAGCTCCACCATCACAGGCGTGTTGGCCGGCCGCATCCTGTCCAAAGGTTTTCAGATCCGCAGCAACTGGTCAGATCGCCGCCGCGCGCTCATGACGCGCTTGATTGCAGGCGCCGCCGCCGTGGGCCTGCTAATCTTCACGGGCGGCAAAGACCCGGACGAACTGCTGGTGCTCAGTCAGGTCATCCTGAGCCTGGCCCTGCCCTTCGCGCTGGGTCCGCTGGTGCTGTTGGCCTGCCGCAGAAAGCTGATGGGCCAGTACGCGCTGCGTGGCGCCTGGGCATTGGCCGCCATCAGCGCCACCGTTGGCATCGTGATTCTGGATGGCTACTTGCTGGTGGACATGGTGGTCTAAGCGCCAGGAAAAACGCAAAAAACGCAAAAAAAACGCCAGCAATATCGCTGGCGTTTTTTCTGGCTGACCGCTTGCGCTTAGTGGCGGGCGGAGACAACCGGGTGTTGCTGTCGGCCGGCGTCCATGTCGTGCAGGACTTCGCCGACGGCGCCGCCAAACGAGGCCAGGCGCACTTTCAAACGCAGCCACATGCCACGGTTGAACGGGCCGGACAGGGTTTCCGCTTTGACGGCCTCGCGGATCAAGGACCGCTCCAGCGCATCCGACATACGGGCATTTTTCAACGCGGTATCGCTCATGATTCTCTCCTTGAGAAAGGCGATGTGGAACAACACGAATTCATGTTAGATCCGCGTTTGTTGCGTTGCAATAAAAACTTCAACCATTATTTTGTTCGTTGCGCAATGGGTACAAACACCACCATAACGGTGCATGCGGCACCACATTAAGCACTAGTCTTGTGCAGCGCCATACGGCTTTCAGCGGGGTAGATGCGCCTGGATCAGCTTGTCGGCCATGTCCGCCACCCGTCCGGCCGGGCCGCCCTCTCCGAATAACTGGCTCGACACGAAAGCGCCTTCGATCAACAGCAGCAGGCCATCGGCCAGCGCCTCGGGGTCAGCCGCCCCCATGCCCGCCGCCATCTCGTTCAAGCGGCGGCGCAACTCCAGCTTGTGCTCCACCGCCACGGCGCGCGCCGGGTGCCCCGCTTCCGGGTACTCGACGGCCGCATTCGTCAGGCCGCAGCCCCGGTAGCCGTTCTGCACGGCGCGCTGGCTCAAGCCCGACAGGTACTCCAGCAATTGCGCGCGCGGGTCACCCGGGTGGGCCGCGCACGCGCCATCAAAGCGCGCCCAGAATTCGGCGTCGTAATCGCGCAAATAGGTGGCCGCCAGCTCGTCCTTGGACGAAAAGCTGCGGTACAGACTGGGCTTGGTCACGCCGGCCTGGTTGACGATGGCGTCGACGCCCACGGCGCGGATGCCATCGCGGTAGAACATTTCACGCGCGGTCTTGCGGATGCGGTCGGCGGCCAGCAGCGGCTTGGCTGCGGGCTGCGGCGCGGCGCCGGACGAGGTGGAAGGTTTACTGGCCATGGACGTTTCCTTCAAAGGTGATGCATCAAACGGACAACTTCAATCGGGGCGGAATCAAATACCGCTTGACGATGTTACTGACCGGTACGTACTATTCGCAAATCCCAATACGTACCGGTCAGTAACATGAGTATATCCCACCTCCCCATCCCGTTTCGGCGTGCCGGCCAAAAGTACGCTTTTGTCGTCGTCGCCGTGATTTTCCTGGCGCTGCTGGTCTCGGCGGGGCTGCGTTCCACGCCCAGCGTATTGCTGGTGCCGCTCGAAGAAAGCTTCGGCTGGAGCCGCAGCTCGATCTCGTTTGCCGCTGCCGCCGGCATTTTCCTGTACGGCCTGGTTGGCCCGTTTGCCGCTGCGGCGATGGAACGCTTTGGCTTGCGCCGGGTGCTGATCAGCGCGCTGATCATGATGTCGGCGTCCAGCGCTGTCAGCGCCTACATGACCGAACCCTGGCATTTGCTCATGAGCTGGGGCGTGTTTTCGGGCATCAGCTCGGGCGCCGTCGCCTCGGTGTTGGGCGCGACGATTGTGAACCGCTGGTTCACCAAGCATCGCGGCCTGGTGATGGGGCTACTGACCGCCAGCACCGCCAGCGGCACGCTGGTGTTCCTGCCCATCCTGGCCACGCTGGCCTCATCCGGCGACTGGACGCGCGTCGTTTGGACGGTGGCAGCCGCCGCCGCCGCGCTGGTGCCGCTGGCCTGGTGGCTGGTGCCAGACCGCCCGTCCAGCGTGGGCCTGGTGCCTTACGGCAGCGACCCGCACGCCCCGCCCGCCCCCGCTGCACCGCGCACCGGCATGGTGGCCGCAACGTTCGGCGCGCTGGCCCGCGCGTCGAAGACGACGACCTTCTGGTTCCTGTTCGCCACGTTTTTCATCTGTGGCTTCACCACCAACGGCCTCGTCGGCACGCACCTGATCGCGCTCTGCGGCGACCACGGCATGCTGGAGGTGCAAGCAGCCGGATTGCTGGCGCTGATGGGCGTATTCGATCTGGTCGGCACCACGGCATCCGGCTGGCTGACTGACCGCTACGACCCGCGCAAGCTGCTCTTCGTCTATTACGCGCTGCGCGGCCTGTCGCTGATCTACCTGCCCTATTCCGACTTCTCGTTCTACAGCCTGTCGATCTTCGCCATCTTCTTCGGCCTGGACTGGATTGCCACCGTGCCGCCCACGCTGCGCCTGACGACCGAAGCCTTCGGCGAACGCGATGCGGCCATCGTGTTTGGCTGGATCGTTGCGGGCCACCAGTTGGGCGCGGCCAGCGCCGCGTGGATGGCGGGCGCCATTCGCGAAGCGCAAGGCAGCTACCTGATGGCGTTTGTGATCTCGGGCGCGACCGGTCTGATCGCTGCGGTGATCGCGCTGCGGATCGGCAAGAAGCAAGTCACGCCACAACCTGCCTGAATCCGGCCCGCGGATTACGAAAACCTCCGGCGACGTAAAGCTCCTACAACCACAAGATCCGGCAACGACAAGCTCCGAGAACGACGAGCTCCTACAACGACAAGCTCTGACAACGACGAGCTCCGACAACGACAAGCTCTGACAACGACAAGCTCTGACAACGACAAGCTCTGACAACGACAAGCTCTGACAACTAAAAAGCCCGGCATTGAAAAAATGCCGGGCTTTTTATTGCTGACGAACCGCGATACCTAAGCTATGCCGACGCTTCCTCGACTTCGCCCAGATACGCGGCGCGCACCTTCGGGTCATGCAGCATGTCGCGCGCCGGACCCGACAGAATGATCTCGCCCGACTCCATCACATAACCGTGATGGCTGTTTTCCAGCGCCAGGCGCGCGTTCTGTTCGATCAGCAAGATCGTGACGCCTTCGCTGGCGATGGTGCGCACCACGTCGAAGACCTTCTCCACCATCAGCGGCGCCAGGCCCATGGACGGTTCGTCCAGCAACAGCAGTTTGGGGCGCGCAATCATCGCGCGGCCCATCGCCACCATCTGCTGTTCGCCGCCCGACAAGGTGCCTGCCGCCTGCTTGCGGCGTTCGGCCAAGCGGGGGAACAACGTGAACACGCGGTCAGTGTCCTGGCGCACTTGCGCGGCATCGCGCCGGATGTACGCGCCCATCGCCAGGTTTTCTTCGATGGTCAGCTGGCCGAAGATGCCCCGGCCTTCCGGCACCATGACCAGCCCGCGGCGCACAAGCTCGTGCGACTTCTGGCCGCCGATCGACTGGCCGGCATAGACCACTTCGCCGCCCGCCATCGGGACCAGCCCGCAGATGGCGCGCAACGTCGTGCTCTTGCCCGCGCCATTGGCGCCGATCAGGCAAACGAGTTCGCCTTCGTCCACACGCAGATCAATGCCGCGCACGGCGCGAATTCCGCCATACGCCACTTGCAGACCGCGCAATTCCAACAGGGGTGTGGATGCCGTCATGATGCGGGGCTCTCCTTGTGAATCAGCGGGTCTTGGGCCGCGCCCGCGCCCAGATACGCTTCAATGACCTTGGGGTCGCGCTGCACTTGCGCGGGCTTGCCCATGGCCAGCACCTTGCCGTATTCCAGCACCAGCACGCGGTCGCACAAGCCCATGACAAGCTTCATGTCGTGTTCGATCAGCAGCACGGTAACGCCGTCATCGCGGATCTTCTCGACCAGCTTGCGCAGCACCACTGTTTCCGACGCGTTCATGCCGGCAGCCGGTTCGTCCAACGCCAGCAGCTTCGGGTCGGTGGCCAAGGCGCGCGCAATCTCCAGGCGGCGCTGATCGCCATACGGCAAGGACCGCGCCACGTCATTGGCGCGATGGCCAATGCCGACGTAGTCCAGCAGTTCTTGCGCCCGTGCTTCGATGGCCGCTTCTTCTGCCCGCGTGCCGCGCGTGCGCAGCACGGCGCCGAACACCCCCGCCTTCGTGCGCATGTGACGGCCGATCATCACGTTTTCAATCGCCGACAAATTGGCGAACAAGCGGATGTTCTGAAACGTGCGCGCCAGCCCCGCAAAAGCGACTTCATGCGGCTTCTTGCCCGACATGGATTCGCCGTTGAAGGTGCAGCTGCCATCTTCCGGGATGTACAGCCCCGTCAGCACGTTGAACAGCGTGGTCTTGCCCGCGCCGTTGGGGCCGATCAGTCCGTAGATTTCGCCCTGCTCGATATCGAAGCTGACGTCCGACAAGGCTTGCAGGCCGCCAAAGCGTTTGCCCAACCCTTGCGCTTGCAGCAGTTTGCTCATGCCGCACCCCCTTGGGTCTTGGTCGCCAGCTCACGCTTGCGCACGGCCGATGGCCACAAGCCCGCCGGGCGGAACAACATCACGCACACCATCGCCAAGCCGAACAGCAGCATGCGTATGCCTTCAGGGTCCAGCACGACGGCGCCAAACAGCATGTGCTGAACGGGTTCCACCACCGCGCGCAGAAACTCCGGCAAGGCGGCCAGTATCAACGCGCCCAAAATCACGCCAGGGATATGGCCCATGCCGCCCAGCACCACCATGCACAGAATCGAAATCGACTCCATCAACGAGAAGCTCTCGGGGCTGACAAAGCCTTGCATCGACGCAAACAACGCGCCCGCCACACCGCCGAACGACGCGCCCATCGCAAACGCCAGCAGCTTGATGTTGCGCGTGTTGATGCCCATGGCCTTGGCCGCGATTTCGTCTTCACGAATCGCTTCCCATGCGCGCCCGATGCGCGAATTCTGCAAGCGCACGCACACGACGATGATGATCAACGTCAGCGCCAGCAGCAGGTAGTAGTACTTCTCTGGCCCCGTGAACCGGATGCCCATCAGGGTTTCCGTTCGCCCGAAGGTGAATTCGCCCACCTTGAACGTGTCGATACGGTTGATGCCCTGCGGCCCGTTGGTGATGTTGATGGGCGCGTTCAGGTTGTTCAGGAAAATACGGATGATTTCCCCAAAGCCTAAAGTCACGATGGCCAAATAGTCGCCCCGCAACTTCAACGTGGGTGCGCCCAGCAAGACGCCGAACAGGCACGCCACCGCTAGCGCAATCGGCAGAATCGCCCAGAACGGCAGATGCAGCCCAAAATGCGGCGAGGCCAATAGCGCCCAGGTATACGCGCCCACCGCGTAGAACGCGATGTAGCCCAAGTCCAGCAGGCCGGCGAACCCCACCACGATGTTCAGGCCCAGCGACAGCATCACATACAGCAGCGCAAAGTTCAGAATCCGCACCCAGCTTTGCCCGGCCATGCCGATCACAAAGGGCAGCACCGCCAGCACAATGCCGATCAGCGCAATGCCGATCAGGTTGCGGGTCGACAGCCCGCTGTTTTTCAAGGAGGTGCTCATGCGCGGTCTCCCACGCGTTCGCCCAGCAGGCCCGACGGACGGAAGATCAGCACCAGTACCAGCACGAAGAACGCAAACACGTCCTGGTAATGGCTGCCCAAGAAGCCGCCGGTGATGTCGCCGATGTAGCCTGCGCCCAGCGATTCAATAATGCCCAGCAGCAAGCCGCCCGCCATTGCGCCCACCATGTTGCCGATGCCGCCCAGCACGGCGGCCGTGAACGCCTTCAGGCCCAGCATGAAGCCCATCGTGTATTGCGACACGCCGTAGTAGGTGGCGACCATCATGCCCGCCACGGCGGCCAGCGCCGACCCGATCAGGAACGCCGCCGAAATCACGGTGTTGATGTTCACGCCCATCAGGCCCGCTACCTCGCGGTTCTGCGCGGTGGCGCGCATGGCCGTGCCAAGACGGGTCTTGTGCACAATCGCCAGCAAGCCGCCCATGATCAGCGATGCAATCACCACAATGGCGATCTGCAAGGTGCTCATGCGGGCGCCAGCAAACTCGAACACGCGCGGCGACAGCACCTGCGGAAAGTTCAGATAGTTGCGGCCCCAGGCCATCATCGCCACGTTCTGCAAAATGATGGACACGCCAATTGCCGTGATCAGCGCAGCCAGGCGCGGCGCGCGGCGCAGTGGCCGGTACGCCACGCGCTCGGCCGTCCAGCCCACCGCCATGCACAGCGGCACGGACACCAGCAGGCCTACGCCCAGCACCACGAAGGCGGACACGCCAGGGTCGCCGCCCACCAGCGAAATGGCGATCGTCGTGGCCGCCATTGCGCCAATCATGACGACATCGCCATGCGCGAAGTTGATCAGCCCGATGATGCCGTACACCATGGTGTAGCCAAGGGCGACCAGGGCGTACACGCTGCCTAGCGTGACGCCGTTAATCAGTTGTTGAATGAAGATATCCATAGGGGCCGCGGAAATAAGCCTGGAAAAATCGCGCCGGACACGCGGCCCGAGCCATCATGGGCCGGGTGCGGTGCGCGCGCCGCCACGCCGGTCGGCGTGGGCGGACGGAGCGGGTGGCCCCCGGCAACGCCGGGCCCACCCTGCGTTCAACCGGCCTTAGTTGGCCTGGCTGACCATCGTTTCAACCATCTCCCACTTGCCGTTTTTGACTTCGTAGATGGTGACCGAGATTTCCTTCAGATCGCCCTTGGCGTCGTAGGAAATGTGCTCGCTGGTGGCGCCCTTGCGGTCAAGCTTGGCCAGCACGGGCAGGTACTTCTCGGGCTTGGCGGAACCGGCCTGTTCGATGGCCGTGATCATGTTCCATGCGCCGTCATACGCGTAAGGTGCATAGACGCCGGGGGCCTTCTTGAAGCGCGCCTGATAGCGCTGCTCGAAGTCCTTGCCTGCGGTCATCTTGTCCAGCGGCACGCCGGCCAGCGAGGCAAAGGTGCCGTCGGCAGCGTCGCCCGCCAGCTTGATGAAGGTGTCGCTGCGGGTCATTTCACCGGAGACCAGCGGCGCCTTCAGGCCCAGCGTGGCCAGTTGGCGCTTCATGGGACCAGACTGCGCATCCAGGCCGCCGTAAAAAATCGCGTCGGGCGCCGCGCCCTTGATGTTGGTCAGGATGGCGGTGAAGTCGTTCGCCTTGTCGGTGGTGTATTCGCGGCGGACCACTTCGCCACCGGCGGCCTTCACGGCCTTTTCGACTTCATCGGCCAGGCCTTGGCCGTAAGCGGTGCGGTCATCGATGATCGCAACCTTCTTGGCCTTCAGGTTCTGCACCATGAACTTGCCCACCGCGGCGCCCTGCTGGGTGTCGCTGGTCATCATGCGGAACGTGGTTTCGTAGCCTTGCTTGGTGTATTCCGGCGACGTGGCCATGGCGATCTGCGGAAGACCGGCTTCATGGTAAACACGCGATGCGGGGATGGTCGTGCCGGAATTGAAGTGGCCCAGAATGCCGACGACGTCCTGGTCGACCAGTTGCTGCGCCACCTGCACGCCAACGCGCGGGTCGGCTTGATCATCACGCGACACCAGCACGAACTTGGCGGGCTGGCCGTCAACCTTGATGCCCTTCTTGTTGGCCTCTTCCAGCGCCAGATTCAGGCCGTTCTGCATGTCTTCGCCGTAGTGCGATTGCGGACCGGTCAGGGGCGCGGCGAAACCGAGTTTGATATCGGCAGCCTGTGCGGCGGCCGTCATGCCAACAGCAGCAACGCTGGCGGCGAGAAGCTTCAAAGTGGTGCGGAACTTCATGGGGAATCCTCCGGGATGTCGGACTACTGGCCGTGTACTTGTTCTAGCACTTAAGGCCTTGTTATACCTGAGCTTTTAGCCAGGCTTTTGGTTTTTTCTACTACCGCGGGCCCAGCGGTGGCCGGGTCCCGCGTATGCATTTTCTGCAAAGTCTGGATGCCGGGTTGCGACATCCAGACTTAAGGTGCGACCGGATTTTCGTTCCAGTGCAACCTTGCCCGATATTGGAGATAACCCTCAGTCCCCAGAGGGTTCCCAGACGGTCACGTCAGCCGATGGTCATGAGGCTGGCGTTGCCCCCTGCGGCGGCCGTGTTGACGCTGATGGAGCGCTCAGTCAGCAGGCGTTCCGGCACATAACCGGCACCCGCCGCCAGGGCGTCAGACGTCAAGCCATGCACCGACAGGATGGCGCCGGGACGCTGCGCGATGCGCTGGTTCAGCGCTTGCAGCGCGTCGCCATCGCCTTCGAACAGCACAGCCTGGTAATCGGCCTGATCGACTTCGTCATCAGCCAGAATGCCCGCCTGCCCTTGCTGCTCGGCGTCCAGCTTGGCCAGCAGCGCTTGCGCCGCAGGCGTGTCCGCGAACCAGGCGTGGTTGCCCGTCAGACGCGCCACAGACCACTGCGCACGCGCACCGGCCTCGGTGGCGGCCACGCAGTACACCGCGCCACGCGGCTCAACCATGTACGTGTTGGTTTCACCCGTGGGGCCCGGCAACGCAATGCGTTGCGGCAGCGGCGCAGCAGCGTCCAGCGCCGGCGGCAAGCCGGCCGGGCGCGTACCCAGCAATCGGTACATGTACAGCGGGCCACCGGCCTTGGGGCCGGTGCCGGACAGGCACTCGCCGCCAAACGGCTGCACGCCCACCACGGCGCCCACGATATTGCGGTTGACGTAGACGTTGCCGGCATGGACCTGCCCCGTCACGTGCGCAATGGTTTCGTCGATGCGGGTGTGCACGCCGAAGGTCAGGCCGTAGCCCGTGCCGTTGATGGCGTCCAGCAAGGCGTCGAGCTCGTCGCGCTTGTAGCGCACCACGTGCAGCACCGGGCCGAACACTTCACGCGTCAGTTCGCTGATGTGGTCGATTTCAATGATGGTCGGCGGCACGAAAGTACCGTGGCGGCATTCGCCATTGAGTTCCACTTGATCCACGCGATGGCCCGCCGTGCGCATCGTTTCGATGTGCCGTTGGATGCCATTGCGGGCGTCGGTGTCGATTACGGGGCCAACGTCGACCGACAGGCGGTCGGGGTTGCCCACGCTGAGTTCGCGCATTGCGCCGCGCAGCATGGTCAGCACGTGGTCGGCGTTGTCTTCCTGCACGCACAACACGCGCAGCGCCGAGCAGCGTTGGCCGGCCGAATCAAAGGCCGAGCTCAGCACGTCGAACACAACCTGTTCAGACAAGGCGGACGAGTCCACCACCATCGCGTTCTGACCGCCGGTTTCAGCGATCAGCGGAATGGTGTGGCCGTCGTCATCCAGGCGGTCGGCCAGCGTGCGCGCGATGATGCGGGCTACGTCGGTCGAACCGGTGAACATCACGCCGCGCACGGCGGGGCTGGCCACCAGTTGCGCGCCCACGGTCTCGCCACGGCCCGGCAGCAGTTGCACCGCGCCGTCCGGCACACCGGCCGCGCGCAGGATGGCCACAGCTTGCGCGGCGATCAGCGGGGTTTGTTCAGCGGGCTTGGCCACGACGGTATTGCCGGCGGCCAGCGCAGCCGCGACCTGGCCGGTAAAGATGGCCAGCGGGAAGTTCCACGGGCTGATGCACAGCACGGTGCCCAGCGGGCGGTGCGTGTCGTTGCTGAATTCCTGCTCGGCCTGATCGGCGTAATAGCGCAGGAAGTCCACGGCTTCGCGCACTTCGGCGATGGCGTTGGGCAGCGATTTGCCGGCTTCGCGCACGATCAGGCCCAACAGGGTCTGCATCTGCTCTTCCAGCAATTGCGCGGCGCGGCGCAGGCATTGCGCGCGCTCGGCCACCGGGGTCGATTGCCAGATGGGCGCCGTGTTGGCGGCAGCACGCAACGCAGCGTCCGCTTCTTCAGATTGCGCTTCCACCACGTGGCCCACCACGTCGCGCAGATTGGCGGGGTTGCGCACTTCAACCGCACGCGCCGGGTCCCAGGCCTGTTCGCCTTCGCCCAGCATGGGGCCGGCGCGCCACGGCGTGCCGGCACTGGCCAGCAGCGCAGCGGACAACGAGCCCAAGCGGTGTTCGTTGGTCAGGTCCAGCCCGGCCGAGTTGGCCCGAGCGCCCTGCTGCACGTTGCCGTAAAGCTCACGCGGCAGTGCAATCTTTTCGTGCGGTGCACCCAGCGGCACGATGCGCGAGGCCGCTTCCACCGGATCGGCCACCAGCGTTTCGACAGGAATGCTGTCGTCGCCGATCAGGTTCACGAACGAGGTGTTGGCGCCGTTTTCCAGCAGGCGGCGCACCAGGTACGCCAGCAGCGTTTCATGCGTGCCGACCGGTGCGTAGATGCGGCACGGGCGGTTCAGCTTGCCTTGGGCCAGCGGGCCGACCACTTCGTCGTACAGCGGTTCGCCCATGCCGTGCAGACACTGGAATTCGTATTGGCCCGGGTAGTAGTTCTGCCCCGCCAATTGATAGATGGCCGCCAGCGTGTACGCATTGTGCGTGGCGAACTGCGGGTACACGGCTTCGGGCGCACCCAGCAGCTTGCGGGCGCACGCCAGGTAGGCCACATCGGTGTACAGCTTGCGGGTATAGACGGGGTAGCCTTCCAGGCCGTCCACTTGGGCGCGCTTGATCTCGCTGTCCCAATAGGCGCCCTTCACCAGTCGCACCATCACGCGGTGGCGGCTGCGGCGAGCCAGGTCGATCACGTAATCGATCACGAACGGCGCACGCTTCTGATACGCCTGGATGACAAAACCAATACCGTTCCAGCCGTCGAGCTCGGGCGCGAAGCACAGCGCTTCCAGCAGGTCGAGCGAGATTTCAAGACGGTCGGCTTCTTCGGCATCGATGTTCAGGCCGATGTCGTAGCTGCGCGCCAATGCCGTCAGCGCCTTCACGCGCGGCAGCAGTTCGGCGATGACGCGTTCGCGCTGGCTGCGCGAATAGCGCGGGTGCAGCGCCGACAGCTTGATCGAAATGCCCGGGCCTTCGTAGATGCCACGGCCGGCCGCGGCCTTGCCGATGGCGTGAATGGCCTGCTCGTACGACGCGTAATAGCGGTCGGCGTCTTCGGCCGTGGTGGCGGCTTCGCCCAGCATGTCGTACGAATAGCGGAAACCGCGCGCTTCCATCTTGCGGTTGTTCGCCAGCGCTTCAGAGATGGTCTGGCCCGAGACGAACTGTTCGCCCATCATGCGCATGGCCATGTTCACGCCCTTGCGCACGAGCGGCTCACCGCCCTTGCCGATCAAGCGCGTCAGCGCCTTGGACAGCGACTGTTCGCTGCTCACGGCCACGAGCTTGCCGGTGATCATCAGGCCCCAGGTGGCGGCGTTGACGAACAGCGATTGCGAACCGCCCATGTGCGACTTCCAGTCGCCACGGGCGACCTTGTCGCGGATCAGCGCATCGCGCGTGGCGCGGTCAGGAATACGCAGCAGCGCTTCGGCCAGGCACATCAGCGCCACGCCTTCCTGGCTCGACAAGGAAAATTCCTGGATCAGCCCTTCCACCCCGCCGCCGCTGCGCTTGCCGCGCAGCTTCTTGACGAGGTCCGTCGCCATCGCATGGACCTTTTCCAGGTTGGGCATGCGGGCCTGGCCCAGCAAGAGCGGAACACATTCAGGTTCGGGGCGGCGGTAGGCGGCGGTGATCGCCGCGCGCAGCACCGACTGCGGCTGCACGTCCTGGCCAAACTCGTAGAACGGCGGCGTCGGGGCGGCATGGGCGTCGCCGCCCTCTTCGTCCGCCCCGGTATCCATGCCCAGATGCGACATTTCGGCGGGCAGATGGCCACGCTCGATCTTGTCCAGATAAGACAAGATGGCCTGCTTGTGCAGCCAATGCGGCGTGCAGTTGAGTTTGTTCGCGGCGGCTTTCAGGCGGTCGCGTAGTGCGTCATCGACTTTGACGCCGAGGGTCGTGCTGGCCATAAGAGATTGCTTCCTGTCGCATGGCAAAGGTAATACTGGATTCGAATGAATCCCAGTATGGGTAGGACCGTATGCTAGACAGGTTGCAACCGCGTTTGTATTAAGGTTAACCCTAGGTTAGACCCTGGTTAACCAATTGAGATCGTGCAGGTTTCTTAATCCTTGAGCGCGGAGCAGCCCAACATCTGCACCGAAGCCGATCCCGCCGGGGTTTGACCCCGGATCGCAGATGCCATCACCCCCGCCAAGCTGACGACCGCCCGCTGCTGCGCGGCGATCAACGCTGGCACGCCGGCTTCCGTCACGTTTTCCGTGACGACGCTGCGGCACAACAGACCCGTGCCTTTGGCATTGACGGGCCGCACGCGCCAGGTGGCGTCCAGCTGCGCCATTTTCCCGGACACGAGATCAAAGCGTTGCACGTCCGTCTGCACCCGCCACACAGGCGCCCCCGGGCCAGGTTTGACCGCCTGCACATCCAGCGCCCCCAATTCGCGCTTGAGCGCATCGGACAAGGCGCCGCGCAGCTCATCGCCCAGCGGCGAGCTCCAGCGCTCGGAATACAGCGCCGACACGCTGCCATCACCCGTGCGCACCATCAACTGCGGCTGGTCGGCCTGGGTAGAGAGGGTGACGCCCTGAACCTCGATCAGATAGCTGGCGGGCGCAGTGGCGGACGACGCCGGCGTTTGGGCCGCCGGCCCCTGCAAGGTGTAGTAATTCACGGGTGGCGATGACCCGCAGCCCGCCAACGCGGCGGACAAGGCAAGCAAAGACAGGACGGGACGCATGTGGGTAAGAGTCATGGTTCTTTAGTTCCTGACAGGGCCTGAACCGGGAATCGGGTCGTTGCCACGGCCGCGCAACAAGGCTTCGGGGTTGGATTGCAGGAAATCAGCCAAGGCGCGCAACGAACGAGCCGCGCGGCCGAGTTCCTGCATCGCTTTTTCGGTGTTGACCGGCAGGGATGCGTCGGACGCCAGCATTGCGTTGATGTTCGCCATCGATTCCTTGGCCTGCTTCAGCATGCTTTGCGCTTCCGGCGCCACCTGCTTGTCCAGGCGGTTCATCAGCTTGGACGTGCTGGCCAGCGTGGTGCGCAAGTCTTCGCCAATCTTGTCGAACGGAATCTTCTCGATCTTGGCGACGATGTTGCTGACCTGCTGCTGCAACTGATCCAGGTTGCCCGGGATGGTCGGGATCACGGCGGGGTCAGACGGCTGGAAATCCACCGGCTTGGCGTTCGGGAAGTTGTCCAGCACCACATACAACTGGCCGGTCAGCAGGTTGGACGTGCGCAACTGCGCGCGCAGGCCATGCTTGATCATCACACCCAGCAAACGGGTGCCCGCCACATCGCCATCCTTGGTCGCCCGTTCGCGCACTTCGTCATAGACGCGGCCCAGGCGCTCCGGATACAAGGTCGCGTCCACGATCGAGTAGAAGCGCTTGGTGGCCGGATCAAAGTCCAGGGTGATCTGCGTGACGTTGCCCAACGTAATGCCGCTGAAGTCAATTGACGCCCCCACCGTCAGGCCACGGATCGACTGGTCAAAGCGCATGCGGATCGGGAAGGCTTCGCCGTCGGGGTTGGCCTTGGCGGCCGCTTCGGTCGAATACAAGTCGAAGTTGGCGTCCGCAGGCGCGGGCGCACTGCCGTCGCGCGCGCTCTGCACGGATTCAAAGGCCACGCCGCCAATCGCCATTGACACGAGGGATTGCGTACGCACCTTCAACCCGTCTGCATTGACGCTGAAGTCCACGCCGCTGGCGTTCCAGAAACGCGTGCCGTTGGTCACGAACTTGTCGTTGGGCGCATCCACGAATACTTCAACGTTCACGGCGGTGCCGGTCTTGTCGAGCTCATAGCCGATGACGCGGCCCACATTGATGCGGCGGAAATAGACAGGCGAGCCGATGTCCAGCGACCCCAGGTCGGATGCCTTCAGCTTGAAGCGCTTGCCTGCGCGGTCATGCGTGACCGCAGGCGGAATCTCCAGGCCTTCAAAACTGAATTTGGTGGCTTTGGCGGAACCATTCTTGCCTTCGCTGGCGTCCACGCCGATGTAGGCGCCCGACAACAAGGTGCCCAGGCCCGACACGCCACTGACGTCCAGACGCGGCCGCACGACCCAGAAATTCGTGCCTTCGCGCGCCAGGTCCGACACGTCCTTGGCCAGCTCGGCCTGCACGACGACCTTGCTGCGGTCGCCATTGAAGCCAATGGACTTCACCGTACCGATGTTCACGTCTTTGTAGCGCAGCTGGGTCTTGCCGACTTCCAGCCCTTCAGCCGTATTGAACGAGATCGAGATATCCGGGCCGGCCTGCATCCAGGTCCGCACCACCAGCGACAAGCCCATCAGCGCGGCCACGATGGGCACCAGCCAGATCCACGAGATCCGGCTCTTCTGCTTGCGCGAGATCGCTGGCGACTTGAACTTCTCTTCACCGGCTTCGGGCTTTTGATCGGACATCTACTTTCCTTTTTATTCTTGAGCGGGAAACCATCGTTGTTGCTAACCCACTTCCTTGCCTGCAAGGGGCGCCGCGCGATCCGCTGGGCGCGAGAGGCTGGCGCCCTCGACCTCGGGCGCATCGATTTCACTTTCGCCTTCCAGGTCCCAACTACGGCGCAAGTCGAAGCTCATGGCCGCCAACATCGTCAAAATCACTACCACGCCAAACGCCGCCGCACCTGCGCCGGCGCTGATCTCCATCAGTCCCTGAAAATCTGCCAGGGCCGCCAGCAATATAACGACAAAAACATCCAGCATCGACCACTGGCCAATGAACTCCACCATTTGATACAAGCGGGTACGCGGACGCAAGTTGGTCGTGCTACGCCACTGTTCGGTCAACAACAGCAGGATCAGCGCCAGAAGTTTGGTCAGCGGCACGGCCACGCTGGCAATGAAGACAATCAGCGCGATGTCCCACGACCCCATCTGCCAGAGCTCAACCACGCCGCCCAGAATGGTGTGGGCGCTGTCGCCCAACACGGAACTGACCTTCATCACAGGCAGGACGTTAGCCGGAATGTAGAAAACCACCGCCGCCAGCAGCAACGCCCACGTGCGTGCCAGATGATCCGGCTTGCGGTAGTGGACGACGGCTTCGCAGCGCACGCAGTGGTGTTCTTCTTCGGGGTCGGCCTCACGCGGCAGCGCCTGCACCTGACCACAGACGTGGCAGCCGGCCAGCACCGTATCCGGCCCGGTCTCGGGGATGTGCACGGGGGCCACGCCGGCAGTTTCGGCATAGCGCCACAACACATGCGGCGACAGGCGCCCCAGCATCGTCAGGAAAATGGTCAGTGCGCCGAACGCGCCCAGGCCAATGCCGGGCGACACCGCCGCCATGCCGGCCAGCTTCACCACCGCCACCAGCACGCCCAGCAAAAACACCGGAATCATGCACCACGGACGCAGAATGCCCAGCAGGCGCATGGCGCCCCGGAACCCGACCGGCTCGCGGCCTTGGGACAAGGGGCCCAGCACCCACAACAACACGGTCAGCTGCAGCAGCGGCAACGCAAAGCCAGCCAGGCCCGTCATCACGGCGACGACCCAATGGCCTTGGCGCCACGTAATGGAAATGGCGTCCAGCAAGGACGCCTGTTGCACCATGCCCTGTACAGACATGGAAGCGACCGGGTAGGCGTTAGCCACCCCGAACACGATCAGGGCAGTGAGGGCGAGGGCCAGCCAATTGGACAAAGTAAGCCCGCTGTAGCGCCAGAGTATGGCTCCGCAGCGGGCGCAATTGGCGGTCTCTCCAGGTTCAAGCTGATGTCGGCGATAAACGCTTGCGCAATGTTCGCACTCGATCAGCGGCTGGTGGTCCGCGGTCATTAATCGATCAGTTCGACTTCCTGCTTATCCGGCGCATCCGATGACGGCGGTTTCCCGTTGTCGTCGAAGTCCAACGTCACCTTGCCCGAATCGTCCAGGTCCACCGTGACCGAACCGCCGTCAACCAGCTTGCCAAACAGCAGCTCGTCGGCCAGGGCGCGGCGGATGGTGTCTTGGATAAGACGTTGCATGGGACGCGCGCCCATGAGCGGGTCGAACCCCTCCTTGGCAAGGTGTTCGCGCAGTTTCGTGGTGAACACGGCTTCCACGCGGCGCTCGTGCAACTGGTCTTCGAGTTGCATGAGGAACTTGTCCACCACGCGCAGAATGACCTCGCGGTCCAACGCGGCAAACGGAATGATTGCATCAAGGCGGTTGCGGAACTCAGGCGTGAACATGCGGCGGATTTCCGCCATTTCGTCGCCCAGCATCCGCGAATTGGCAAACCCGATCGACGGACGGTTCAAGGTTTCGGCGCCCGCGTTCGTCGTCATGATGAGGATGACGTTGCGGAAGTCTGCCTTGCGGCCGTTGTTGTCGGTGAGCGTGCCGTGGTCCATGACCTGCAGCAGGATGTTGAACACATCCGGGTGCGCTTTTTCGATTTCGTCCAGCAGCAGCACGCAGTGCGGCTGCTTGGTGATGGCTTCGGTCAGCAAACCGCCCTGGTCGAAACCGACGTATCCCGGCGGCGCGCCGATCAAGCGCGACACGGCATGACGCTCCATGTATTCCGACATGTCGAAGCGCAGCAGCTCGACGCCCAGCGTGAACGCCAGTTGGCGAGCCACTTCGGTCTTGCCCACGCCCGTGGGGCCCGACAGCAGGAACGCGCCAATCGGCTTTTCCGGCTTGCCCAGCCCCGAGCGCGCCATTTTGATGGCGGCAGACAAGGCATCGATGGCGCCGTCCTGGCCGAAGACCACGGTTTTCAGGTCGCGGTCGAGCGTGGCCAGTTTGCTGCGGTCATCGTTGGACACCGACTGCGGCGGAATGCGCGCAATCTTGGACACGATGTTTTCGATGTCGACCTTGCCGATCACCTTCTTCTGGCGCGAACGCGGCAGCAGACGCTGTGCGGCGCCGGCTTCGTCGATCACGTCAATCGCCTTGTCCGGCAGATGACGGTCATTGATGAAGCGGGCCGACAATTCGGCGGCAGCCGACAACGCAGCGGCCGAGTAGCGCACGCTGTGATGCTCTTCGAAACGGCTCTTCAAGCCGCGCAGGATCTGCACGGTTTGCTCGACGCTGGGTTCCGGCACATCAATCTTCTGGAACCGGCGCGACAGCGCGTGGTCTTTTTCGAAGACGCCGCGATATTCCGTATAGGTGGTGGCGCCAATGCACTTGAGCTGGCCGGAAGACAGCGCCGGCTTCAGCAGATTGGACGCATCCAGCGTGCCGCCCGAGGCCGAACCGGCGCCGATCAGCGTATGGATTTCGTCGATGAACAGGATCGCGTCGGGATTACCGCGGATCTGCTTGAGCACGCCCTTCAGGCGCTGTTCGAAATCACCGCGGTACTTGGTGCCGGCCAGCAGCGCGCCCATGTCCAACGAAAAGACTTGAGCCGCTTGCAGAATTTCAGGCACTTCGCCGCGCGTGATGCGCCACGCCAGGCCTTCGGCGATGGCGGTCTTGCCCACGCCCGCTTCACCCACCAGCAGCGGGTTGTTCTTGCGGCGGCGGCACAACACTTGAATGACGCGCTCGACTTCGTGCTCGCGTCCGATCAGGGGATCGATGCGGCCCGCCAGTGCGGCGGCATTCAGGTCGGTGGCATATTGATCCAGCGGCGACTGACGCGATTCGCCCTGTTCTTCACCATTGGTCTGCTGCTCTTTCTGCACGGCGGCGGACTCCACCTGGGGCTGTTTGGTAATGCCATGCGACAGGAAATTGACGACGTCCAAGCGCGTGACGCCCTGCTGTTGCAGGTAGTACACGGCATGCGAGTCCTTTTCACCGAAAATGGCCACCAGCACGTTTGCGCCGGTCACTGGCTTCTTGCCAGTACCCCCTGCGGAAACGTGCATGATTGCGCGTTGAATCACGCGCTGGAAGCCCAACGTCGGCTGCGTGTCGACCTCGGCGCCGCTTGGAATCACCGGGGTGTTTTCCGAAACGAACTGGCGGAGGTTGCGGCGCAAGTCGTCCAGGTTCGCCGCGCATGCGCGCAGAACCTCGACTGCCGAAGCGTTGTCAAGCAATGCCAGCAGCAGATGCTCAACCGTAATAAATTCGTGCCGGGCCGAACGGGCCTCGACGAAAGCCATATGCAGGCTGACTTCAAGCTCTTGAGAAATCACGCTTCCTCCGTATTGCATCGAAGCGGTCAAATACACGATTCATATTCTATGCCGATCATGGCGTAACGCCAGAGATTTCAAAAACCACTCTGTCGTGGCGGCCTTGCGTGTCCATGACGGTAAGCGTATACCGGCCGTCTTGCGCCAGCACTAAATTAAACGGATGACTCGACGCGCCGTGTTTCACCACACGCCCATCAAGCATCCACCATACTTCGCCTTCGGCGCCTTGCACATCGACATCCAGCGCCACTTGCTTGCTGCCTGGCACGGGCCGCAGCACCGATCCATTTGCAACACCACCCAAGCGCAAAGGCCCTTGCGTGGCGTCGGCATAACCGGCAAACGACGGCGGCGCCGTGTCATTCAGCAGCCAGGCCGCGCGCTGTTCGGGACATTCCCCCGAGGGCACGCTGCCCAATCTGTAACCCAAGGGCCAGCACGTGACCGCTGCCTGCACCGTTTCGGGCCGGCTGCGCACCTGCTGCGCGCCTTCTGGCAATGCCGCCACAATATCCTGCAGTAGCGGCGCCGCCACATTCGCCCCAAAAAATCCGGGGTTCGGCGTTCCATCGGGCCTGCCGACCCAAACGCCAATCGTCCATCTGTCGGTCACCCCAATGGCCCAGGCGTCGCGGAATCCGAAGCTGGTTCCGGTCTTCCAGGCCAGCCGCCGGGCCGGACTACCCGACTGATAAAACGGCCGGTCAGGGTGCCCGCCGCCTTCGAGAATATCGCGAACGATCCAGGCGGCTCCAGGGCTCATCATACGGGACTCAATCCGAGGCTGCTCCGCCCGCAGACGGGGCCTCCCAGAGATGCCGCCCCGGGCCAAGGCCCGATAAGCACCCACCAATTCTTCCAATGTGGTGCCACCCCCGCCCAAAATCAAGCTCAAATTTGGATCTGCACCCGCGGGCAAACGTAACCGTACCCCGCCCGACAGCATCATCGACGCAAAACTGACGGGACCAACACGGTCCAGCAAGTCCACGGCGGGCACGTTCAGCGACCGCTGCAGCGCCTGCGCCACACTGATCGGCCCCGAAAATGCCGCCTGGAAATTACCGGGCGCGTAACCGCCGAACGACATGGGCGCATCGATCAGCAGGCTTTCAGAGTGAATCAGCCCCTCGTCCAGCGCCTGCGCGTACAGAAACGGCTTCAGAGTAGAACCCGGCGAGCGCACGCCACGCACCATATCCACATGCGCATAACGGGTATCGTCGGAAAAATCAGCCGATCCGGCGTAGGCCTTGACCTCAAGCGTATCGTTATCCATGACCAGCACGGCCATGGACACCTTGGGCGGCAGGCCGTCAACGCGGTCCAGCAACATTTGTTCCACCGACGCCTGCATGTCGGCATCCAGCGTGGACGACACCAACGGCGGGCGTTCGCCCGGACGGCGCGACGCAGCCTTGCCGCCCGCCTCTTGCAACAGCCGTTGCGCGGCCAGCGGCGCGAGCCAACGCGCACGCAGCGGCGGCGCAATCACGTTTTCGATCTTGGCGTCGGCCACTTCCGCCGGCGTCCAGCGGCCCAGCTCGGCCATGCGGTCCAGCACCTTGTCGCGCGCGGCTTGAGCGGCGTCGGGATGACGGTCGGGCCGTAGTCTGGATGGGGCCTGCGGCAAGGCGGTCAGCATCGCGGCTTCGGCCGGGCTCAAGTTGCGGGCCGACTTGCCCAGCCACAGCCGCGAGCCCATTTCCACGCCTTCCACAATGCCGCCCATCGGCGCATGCGTCAGGTACAGCGACAGGATTTCGTCCTTGCTGTAGTGCATTTCCAGCTGCACCGCGCGCCACGCTTGCCGCAATTTGGCGGACATCGAGCGCGACGGCTTGCCGGCTAGTTGAGGGTCAATCAGGCGCGCCACCTGCATGGTGAGCGTTGACCCGCCCGACACGATGCGGCGGTTCGTGGCCCATTGCCAGCCAGCGCGCGCAAGGGCCACCGGGTTCACGCCGGGATGCCAGTAGAACCAGCGGTCTTCGTACGTCAGCAGGGTTTCCAGATAGCGGTCGGAAACCTGGTCCGGTTTGACGGGATAACGCCAGATGCCGTCGCGGCTGGGATAGTTGCGCAGCGGCGTGCCGTCGGCAGCGACGACCACGGCCGCGCCGCCCGAGTCGATACGGGGAAGCGGATACAAGCGGTCGAGCACGAATAACAACGCGGCCAGCGCAAACAACACGCTGGCCGCGATGATGCCGCGCCGCCGCCAACGCCGGACGCGCTGGGCGCCTGGCGTTGAGGTAGCGGCGGCGTTCAAGGACGCTTGGCGCCGCGATCGCGGATGTCGACCGTGCTCCACTGCTCACCCACGCCGCGGATTTCGGGGCGGTACATATCCTCGGCCACCGTCGACGGCACCGCATAGCGGCCCGGCGTCACGACGCGCACCAGATAGAACACATCCACCTTGCCACGGCCCAACGACACGGCGGCCACGTAGCGGTCGTCGCGGAACTCGCGATGCTTGATGTTGGAATCCGACATTGCTTCCGCCACGCGGCGGCCGCCAATCGTCCATTCCTGCATCTCGGGGCTTTGCGACAGGTTCAGGTTTTCAACTTCGAAACCTGCCGGCACGCGGTCCTCGATCAAGGCATCAGGAATGATCTGGTTGGCGCTGGCCTGCACCCACACCACCAGCATGTCGCCGGTTTGCAGGCTGCCGCCATCCCACGGACGGCCGTCCGGGCGATACCAGCCACGCTTCAACTGAATCACGTCGTTGCGCGGCTTGGGCGCCACCGTCGGGCTGCCCTGGATGTCGTATTCAACAAACAGCGATTGCGCACCCGTGTTGATGATCTGCGTATTGGCCAGATCAGCAGCCGGCACAGACACCATCTGATCGCTCTTGCCGCCATCGAGCTCCTTGCGATTGCCATTGACCAGCAGCGCCGCCGACCACGGCGTGCTCTTGTCGCCGCCCATGACGCGTGCGGCCAACAACAGCGACATGCGTTCTTGGGTCGACAGGTACGAGCGGTTGCCCAGTCGCGCCGTCAGTTGCGTCAGCAGGTTTTCCAGGCGGTCATGCTTCAGGCCGTACTGGTTCGCCAGCGCGTAGGCCAACGAATAGTCACGGACGCTGCTGCCGTAGTCGCCCAGCCATTCGTCGTAATAGGCGTTGTAGTCGCGGCGCGGGAAACCATATTCGCGCGTCATGGCGGCATCCAGCGCAGACTTCATGCGCCCTTCATCGCCCATCAGCTTGAATGCGGCGGCCAGCTGGATCAGCGGCAGCGGCGAACGCGCCCGTTCCTGGTAGTTGTCGAACAGTTGACGCACCGTAGCAAGCGGCGCTTTCTTGTCGCGAGCCAATGCCAGCACCGCGGTCGCAAGACCGGCGAAACGGCGATGGTCTTCGCGCAGGATGTTGGCGTCGCTGCCGTCGATACGGCCGGCTTCAACGTTGCGGCGCAGGTTCACCGACCACGTGCCAAAGCCATTGGACGTCTGCTGCACTTGCTCCAGCAGCCATTGACGCGAACGGTCCAGCGTGGCTTCGGGCACTTCAAAGCCCTTGTCGCGCGCGTCTTGCAGGAAGCCCACGGCATAGGCCGTCAGCCAGACATCGCGGGACGTCGAGCCGCTCCAGAGGTTGTACGAACCCACGGCGTTGCGCATGCCCGACAAGCGCGCGATAGCGGTCGAGACCTGCGCCGCGCGTTCAGCTTGCGAATGCGGCTTCAGGCCGTATTGCTTGGCGACGTCTGCATCGATCAGCACCCACGGCAAGGCACGGCTGATGGTCTGTTCCGTGCATCCGTACGGATACGCGAGCAGCCCTTCAACCAGGCGGTTGACGTTGAACGGCGGGCGGTTCGACACCGTCACGCTGACCAGCGCCGAATCCGGATAGTACGAAGACACCCACGACGCTTGCGCCGCGTTCGTCTCGCCCGGATTCAGGCGCAGACGGCGCACCTGACGTTCACCCGCGTAAGCCGGCTGCACTTGCAGCACCGATTCGCGCACCAGGTGCACAGGCTTGCCCGCGCCCTGGCCATCAACGGTCAGGCGGATCAGGCCCAGGCCGTACGAACCCGTCGTGGTGGCGTTAAAGCGCAAGGTGGTGCGTTGCTTGTCCTTCAGCGTCAACGTGCGCACGCCATCGGGAATGGCCAGCGGGTCCAGCGCTTCCAGCTTGATCGTGATCTTCTGATCGGAGCCGCTCAGGTTGGATACGTCCAGCGCAATCGCGGCCTGGTCGCCCGGGGTGATGAAGCGCGGCGTGTTCAGTTCGGCCACGATCGGCGCCGCCACCACCATTTCGGTGTCGGTGCTGCCGTAGTTGTCAGCGGTGAAGGCCACTGCCATCAGGCGCAGCGTGCCGTTGAAATCAGGCAGGTCCAGCGGGATTTCCGCTTCGCCTTGCGCGTTCAGCGTCACCGGGCCCGAGAACAGGTCGACGAGCTTGACCTTCTTGGGCAGGCTCTTGCTGTCGCCGCGCATGGCGGCGTCACCGCCCCACTTCAGCTTGCCCTTGGTGCCGTCCATTTTTTCGATCAGCTTGCCGTACATGTCCAGCAACTCGGGCGCGTAACGGTGCTTGCCGAAGAAATAATCCAACGGATTGGGCGTGGCGTACTGGTTGATGTTCAGGATGCCCACGTCCACGGCAGACAGCGTCACCGTGGCCTGCTTGCCCTGGGCGCCATCCACCTTGACGCGCACAGTCGTCTTGGTTTCGGGCACCGCCTTGGGCGACGCAGTCAACTTGACGTCCAGCTTGCGGTCGGCGCTGGCGATCGGCAGGAAAGCCAAGCCCAACGCGCGGGCCGGCGTGACGCGGTCGCCTTCGCTACCCGGGCGGAACACGGCGGCGGCCACGTACAGGTCGTGACGCTTCCAGTCCTTGTCGATGGGAATTTCAACTTCCGTGCCCGTCGCTTTCACGGACACCCACTTGGACCACAGCATGCGGTCGCCTTCCACGGTGACCAGCGCCTGGCCGTCGTGCGGCGGCGTCAGCGTGACCTTGACGGTATCGCCCGGCTTGGCCGGCACGCCTTCAAGCTTCATCTGCACGCGGTCGGGGCGGTTGCCCATCGAATCGGCGTCCTGCGCATTCCAGCCCGCATAGAAGCGGTAACGCATCGTCTCGCCCGTTTCCGGGTCGGCAATTTCCAGACGGTAGCGGCCCCACTTGACCGGCACGGTCAGCTGGCTGCGATCTTTCAGCGCGATCTCGCGCGAATCGAGCAGTTCTTCGGTTTCGGTATAGCCGCTGTTCCAGCCGCGCTGGTCGTCGAAACGCCAGTAGTACTGGCGTTCTTCGCGGAACAGACGCATCTGGGCCTGGGCCAGCGGTTCGACCTTGCCTTGCGCGTTGACGCGGATCACTTCGAATCCGGCGGGCGCGCCTTCACGGGCCACGTCGCTGTCGAATTGCGGACGCACCGCAATCAGCTTGTCGGCGGGCCAGACGCTGCGTTCAATCGAACGCACGACCGGGCGGCCGCCCGATTCCAGCAGGCTGGCGGACACGCGCACCTTCATGGGCGAATGCGTGCCGGCCGTGTTCGGATTCACTTCCAGTTGCGCGTAACCCTTGTCGTCCAGCGCCGCTTCGGGCAGTTCGCCAAAGGTGCGGCGGGAATCATCGGCCACGTCGCCAAAGATGAAGCCCGGCCATTGCTGCGCCAGCGCGAAACGGTCGCGCTTGACCTGGAAGGTCGACAGCAGGCGGTTGCCGGCAGCCGGTGCGCCGTACAGGTAGTCGCCCTGCACATCCACCGTCAATTCTTCGTCGGGCGACAGCACTTCCTGTTCGGACGTCAGCGCCATCTTCATGCGTTCGGGCAGGAATTCCTCGACCTGGAATTTCCACGACGCATCCGGCGCGCGCGACGCGGGGTCGACACGCAGCTCAAGCAGCCAGGTACCGGTTTGCGCATCCAGCGGCAGATCAATGGCGCGCTCAACATAGCCCACCAGATCTTTGTTCGGCTGCCACAACGTGGTCTGCACCACACGGCCATCGGGGCGCTTGATGGTGGCGGTGAGCGGTGCGGGGGTCAGCATGCGGCCGTCGAGATCGCGCGGCAGCACCGACACGTTGAACGTTTCGCCCGGGCGGTACAGATTACGGCCGGCGTAGACAAACAGGTTGTTCGGGCGCGAGGAATGGCCGCCCGTGTCGAATTCCGACAGGTCCAACGCCGGCTCGGCCAGCGCCAGCACCGTCATTTCCTTGTCGCGCGAGGCGCGGATGACGCGCGCATTGGTGAAGCTGCCTTCAAAGCGGACATGGCCCTGCCCGTCGGCAGCGGCCTTGGCCAGCGACTTGCCACTGCCGTCCACCAGTTCGAACACGGCGCCAGAGATCGCCTGGCCGGACTTCAGCGACACGGAATAGGCTTCGATGCGGTCGCTGTAGCGGCGCGCATGCAGACCGATGTCGCTGACGTAGAAATACGTCACCTGGTATTCGTAGCGGAAACGGCCGGGCTGGCTCATCACCGCGATGTAGATGCCGGGCTCTTGCAGTTCCTTCACGCCTTCAACAGGCAGGAACGTCACATGGCGGCGGTTGGGCTTGTCGTCCGTCAGGAAGCGGCCTTGGTAGACGCTGGTCGTCAACGAATTCAGGCGGTCCAGATCCCAGTTGCTGACCGAACCCTTCAGGCTGCGGTTGTCGGAATAGCGCCAGCCATCATCTTCGTTGTAGCCGCCCTCGTCGTCCTCGGACTCGGTGGCCGTGTTGCGGCCAATGCCCAACACGGTTTCGAACAGTTCGGGCACGCGGTCAGGCGCCACGCGCAGGAACTGCACGTCGACTTCCGACACGTTGACGGTCGCCACGGGCAAACCGCCGTTCTGACCGGCCGGCAGCACCACGCCGCGGCTGGCGAAGTAGAACGAAGGCGGCATGGCCTGCGTGTTCACTTCGCAGTTGGTCGTTTCCGCCAGCACGACCTTGTCGCCCACGCCGGCCAGACCGGAGCGGACCGTGATCGCGTACTTGCGTTGCGGCTGGATGAACGGGAAATACACCATGCGCGGGTTTTCGCCCACGATCCAGTTGCCCTTCAGGATCTTGCCTTTAGGCGCGGAGTCGCCTGCCTTTACCGAGGCGGGCTGGTCGGACGTTGCAGACTCGCTGCTTTCGCCGTCCTTGCCCGAAGACGCACCCAGGTCGGTGACCTGCAGGAAATTGTCCAGGTTGCCTTTGGCGTCAACCGGCTGCGTGAAGGTGACGGATAGCGCCAACGCATCGTTGTATTGGCGCGGCTGGCACGTCAATGCCGCAAAAGGATCTGCTGCGCCCACTGTCGCGCTGGCAGGCAGCACCGGCTTGGCTTCGCCTGCAGCCGGCGTCGCCGGAGTCGCCGTACTGGCCGCAGGGGCCGACACAGGCGCCGGCGCCGGGCTCGCCGCCTGGCGATCCTTGCCCATCCACCAACCCGCGCCAATCGCGCCCGCTAATACCGCAACGCCGGCAACCGCCAGCCAGGTCTTACTGATCTTTCCACTCACGGCAAACCCCTCCGCCTACTCAACCACAACGCTCCTTAGCGGCGGAGCTGCCGACCAACGCGATCCGCGCGCTTCCCGGTGCGCGGATACTGCTGTTCAACTCATGGACAGCACAACGCCGCCATCGCTGGCGGCGTCTTCATTCTTAGTATTAAACGGGTTCCATCACGCATTGAAGCGGGTGCTGACGCGCCCGCGCATACTGGCCCACTTGCGCAATACGGGTCGCCGCGAGGTCGCGGGGATACACCCCGCATACTCCACGCCCTTCGTGATGCACTTGCAGCATGATCCGCGTGGCCTCTTCGTGGTTCTTATTGAAAAATTTCTGCAAGACTTTCACGACGAATTCCATCGGCGTGTAGTCGTCGTTCAACAACAGCACTTGATACATCGGAGGCGGCGCGGCGCGTGCCGGTGCCTTCTCGACGGCCAAATCATGCTGGGTATCCAAGGTAGAACTCATAGGGCGGCTATTCTATTTAAACTGGGGACGCCTAACGCGCAACTTACGCAAAATTACACGCAGAAATACGTAGTTTCCATACTTGACGACACGAAGAAAAGCGGCGCATTATCAGCGCATTCTGGGGTTTTCAATTCATCGAAAATCTGCCAGGAAGCCGGAGGGGGGGACAGAGGTCTAGACCGCGATGCCCTTCTGTCAACATACGATTCAATGAGGCAGTCCGCATGTCTGATCCGACCGCAACCGCCGTCCAAGGGGACAATCCCAAATCGACGGGCACCGTCAAATGGTTCAACGATGCAAAGGGGTTTGGCTTCATTACGCCCGACGACGGCGGTGAAGATTTGTTCGCCCACTTTTCGTCCATCCAGATGAATGGTTTTAAAACCCTGAAAGAAGGCCAGAAAGTGGCCTTCGAAATTATCCAGGGGCCCAAAGGTAAACAGGCACTTAATATCACGGCTGCCTGAGTTACCCTTAAAGTGCAACGGTAAGGTTGCACCATTATCAGGCGGGGCTTTCGAGCCCCGCCTTGTTATTTTCTAATTACTGCGCCAGGCCATGCTGAAGAATGCCGAGTTGTTCCCTGTCAGTCGCACGTTGTTTAAGACAGCGTCCTCAATCGTTAAACCCGCATGGTTGAAAGCGTTATCAGCGGCGTTGGCCGCCGCCGCATTCGCACTGTCTGCCAGCGCCCACGCACAAACCGGACCGCAACCGCAATTGCCCACCACGCAACTGTCGGCGGGCATCCATATTATCCGCGCAGAAGTCGCCAATACTGACGCCACCCGCCAAAGCGGACTGATGTTCCGTAAAGAGCTGCCCGGTAACGACGGCATGCTGTTCGTGTTCGAGCAGCCCGACGTGCAGTGCTTCTGGATGCGCAACACCCTGCTGCCGCTCTCGATTGCCTTTATCGCCGACGACGGCACGATCGTCAACATCGATGACATGGCGCCCCAGACCGAAGACCCGCATTGCGCGAAGAAGCCCGTGCGCTACGCCCTGGAAATGGCCCAAGGCTGGTTCGACCAGCATGGCATCAAGGCCGGCCGGAAAATCGACGGCCTGCCCTGAACGGCCCGCTCAGAGGCGGCCACACCCTCGCCAGATACAGCAAGGGAGCCCCGCGGGGCTCCCTTTTCATTTCCGCCCCGGACGAAGCGGCGGAAAAAACAACACTTCAGGGATCAGACGCGCTCGATGATCAGCGCAATGCCTTGACCCACGCCGATGCACATCGTGCACAGTGCGTAGCGGCCGCCCGTGCGGTGCAGTTGGTTGATCGCGGTGGTGGCCAGACGCGCGCCGGAGGCGCCCAGCGGGTGACCCAGGGCGATCGCGCCGCCGTTGGGGTTCACACGCGGATCGTTGTCGGCCAGGCCCAGTTGGCGCATCACGGCCAGGCCTTGTGCGGCAAACGCTTCGTTCAGTTCGATGACGTCCATCTGGTCCAGCGTGAGGCCGGTTTGCGCCAGCACCTTCAGCGTGGCGGGCGCCGGGCCGATGCCCATGATGCGCGGCGCAACGCCAGCGGTTGCCATGCCAACCACGCGAGCGCGCGGGGTCAGGCCGTGGCGGGCGGCAGCCTTTTCGTCAGCCAGCAGCAGCGCAGCGGCGCCGTCGTTCACGCCCGACGCGTTGCCGGCCGTGACGGAACCGCCTTCACGAACCACGCCCTTCAGCTTGGCCAGCGATTCCAGGCTGGTTTCGCGCGGGTGCTCGTCCTTCGACACGACGATGGCGTCGCCCTTCTTTTGTGCGATCGAGACCGGCACGATCTCGGCATCGAACACGCCTTCTTTCTGCGCGCGAGCCGTCTTCTGCTGGCTGGCCAGCGCGAACAAGTCCTGGTCTTCGCGGCTGATCTTGAAATCGTCGGCGACGTTTTCGGCCGTTTCCGGCATGGAATCCACGCCGTACTGCGCCTTCATCAGCTTGTTGATGAAGCGCCAGCCGATCGTCGTGTCATAGATGGCGGCGTTGCGCGAAAACGCGCTGTCGGCCTTGCCCATGACGAACGGCGCACGGCTCATGCTTTCGACGCCGCCAGCCAGCATCAGGCCGGCTTCGCCGGCGCGAATGGCGCGGGCGGCGGTGCCGATGGCGTCCAGGCCCGAACCGCACAGGCGGTTGACGGTGGCGCCGGGCACTTCGATCGGCAGACCGGCCAGCAGCGTGGCCATGCGGGCGACGTTGCGGTTGTCTTCGCCAGCCTGGTTCGCGCAACCCATGATCGCGTCATCCAGTTCTTCCCATCGCACGCCGGGGTTGCGCGCTACCAGCGCCTTGATGGCGACAGCGGCCAGATCGTCGGGGCGCACCGAAGCCAGCGCGCCGCCGTAGCGGCCGAAGGGAGTGCGGATCGCATCACAAATAAAGGCATTCACGGTCATGAGAAGCTCGGAGTGAAGTGAGAAAAACGGGATCGGACGATCTTAACGCAGCGCATTTCGCGCCATATTGGTGCACGACCAGGATGTCCGCCACACGGACAGTGTCCAGTAGGTGTTCACCCTGATTGTGCACCGCGCACGCACGGCTTCGGTGCGTAATGAAGGTGCGTGGCTGTCGTTGCGCGGCTGGAGCAGCGGGCTTAGCCACGCCCCATCAGCCCGCTGACGCCTTCGCTTGCGATGCGCCCGCATCGCCCTTCGCGGCCCGGCCGGCCTCGACAATGGCTTGCCGGCGGAAGCGCCCTGCCGCCAGATGGTAGAACGGTTGCGGGCAGAACTGGCGTGACACGCCCGAGGCCAGCAGCGAGCACACCAGCAGCCAGAACAGCATCGGCTGGCTGCCCGTCATTTCCATCACCACCACGCTGGCGGTCAGCGGCGCTTGCGTGGCTGCGGCCAGAAACGCCGCCATCGACACCAGCACCAGCACGCGCTGGTCCACGCCCTCGCCCGCCAATTCCCAGATATGCTGGCCGATGCCCGCGCCCGTGGTCAGCGCGGGCGTGAAGATGCCGCCCGGAATGCCTGCCCAATAAGACGCGACGGTCGCCGCCAGTTTGGCCAGGCCGAAACCCGCCGGCGCGGTGTCTTGGCCCGACAGCAGATTGGCCGCCACGCCGTAGCCCGTGCCGTACACGGTGCCAGCGGTACACAGGCCGATCACGGCCAGAATCAGCCCCATGATGAACGCCGTCCAGATGGGATGCGTGCGTATCCAGGCGCGCCACGCGGCGGGCGCTGCCCCGGCTGCGCCCTTGCCCAGCAAGCGCGCGAAAATGCCGCCCAGCGCGCCATTGATCGCACCGCACACGACAATCCACATGACCATGCCGTGCGCCAACGGCGCGCCGCCGAACACGCCGAAGTACGGGTTGTTGCCTTGCACGGCCACCACCAGAAAGCCGGCCGCCAGCACGCCAATCAGCACCAGCCGCTGCCAGCGCAGCACCGTGCCACGGCCCAGTTCTTCAATCGCGAAAATGACGCCGGCAAGCGGCGCGTTGAAGGCAGCGGCCAGGCCGCCTGCGGCCCCTGCGGCGATCAGTTCGTTGGCGTGAAAGCCGCGCAGTTGCACGCCGCGCCGCTTCCAGAAGTCGCCCCAGGCCAGCATCAGCGCCGCGCCCACCTGCACCGATGGGCCTTCGCGGCCGATTGATGCGCCGGCCAGCATGCCGAAGAACGCCAGGGGAATTTTCCAAAGGGTTTGCAGAAGGGACACCAGACTGCTTTGGCTGGGGCCGGGCGGCAGTGACAGCGCGCCAATGACTTGAGGAATGCCGCTGCCCGCGGCATTGGGCGCGAAGCGCAGCGTCAGCCAGCGCAAAGCGGCCAGACTGAACGGCAACACAATCAAGGCCAGCCAACCGTTGTGGCCCACCCATTCGCGGTTCCAGTCCAAGGCCTTGTCGGCCAGATACGCAAAGCCCAGCGACATCAACGCCACCAAACCGGCGCCGCCCAGCAACAGCGCCATTTGCAGGCTCTTGCGTGACAGACGATTGATTTGGCGCACCTTTCGGCGCATCAGGCGGCGGACGCCGGCAGAGGTCCGGCGGAAAGAATCAGTCAGGCTCATGGGCTGCTGGCAGACGGCGGAAAGTGGCTAACCTTACCATTCCAACCTGACCCGCAGCTCAAAAACCGAGACAAAACGAGCACGGCGAATCCGCCGCCGCGCTCGTTCTGCCACCGGCTTAGAAGGTCGACCAGTCGTCGTCCGACGCGTTGGCCAGCGCGGGGCGCGCTTGCGACGGGCGTGCCGTCGATGCCGCCGGTTTCCTCGTCACGACCGGCACGGCCTGCACCAGGCGGGCTTGTGCATGGCCTGCCGAACCGCTGCTGGCGTCGACCTTGAAGCGGCGCACTTCCTGCGCCAGTCGGCCGGCCTGCTCTTGCATGCTGGCCGCAGCCGCCGCCGCTTCTTCCACCAGCGCCGCGTTCTGCTGCGTCACGGTGTCCATCTGCGCCACGGCCTGGTTCACCTGGCCGATGCCGGACGATTGCTCTTCCGACGCGCTGGCAATTTCGCGCACCAGAATTGCCACCTGACGCACGCTGTCGACCACTTCCCGCATGGTGCGTCCGGCTTCATCGACCTGACGCGTGCCGCCTTCAACGCGCGTGGCCGATTCATCGATCAAGGCCTTGATTTCCTTGGCGGCCACGGCCGAGCGTTGCGCCAAGGTGCGCACTTCGCCTGCCACCACAGCAAAGCCACGGCCCTGCTCGCCCGCACGCGCGGCTTCTACGGCAGCGTTAAGCGCCAGGATGTTGGTCTGGAACGCAATACCGTCGATCACACCGGTGATATCGGCGATGCGGCGCGAGCTGTCGGAAATGGCGCTCATGGTCTGCACGACGCCTTCAACCACCTCACCGCCACGCACGGCAACACTGGACGCCTGCGTGACCAGACGGTCGGCTTCGCTGGCGTTGTTGGCGTTCTGCTGCACGGTGCTCGTCAGCTCTTCCATCGACGCGGCGGTTTCTTCCAACGACGACGCCTGCTCTTCCGTGCGTTGCGACAAGTCGGAGTTGCCTTGCGCGATCTGCGACGAGGCCGAGGCGATGCTCTCACAGCCGTCACGCACATCAGCAACGATGCGGGCCAGGCTTTCGTTCATGGCCTTGAGCGCGCTCATCAGCTCGCCCGTTTCGTCGCGCGTGGCGACCTGGATATCTGTCGTGAGGTCGCCTGCGGCAACCTGGCGCGCGGCCGATACCGCTTGCTGCAACGGACGCACGATGCCGCGCGTCACCAGCCAGCCCAGCAGCATGCCAATTGCCACGCCCATCACGGCCAGCACGATCATGATCAAGCGCACGGTGTCGTACAGATTCGTGGCTTGGTCGACGGACTGCGCCGTGGACTTTTCCTTGCCCACGGCCAGGTCGGTCATCAAGTCATCAAGCTTTTGCGACGACGCAATGACGCGCTTTTCGATCTCGAGCACCTTCGGGTCCGTTTGCGTCATCGACTGCGATTTCGCTGCCGCGAAGAACGCTTCAGACTCACGCTTCCAGACCTGCTCGGTCTCCACGAACTGGGCCAGCAGGCGCTTGCCGTCTTCTTCATGGAAGTTCTTTGCGGCCTTCTCACGCAGCACGACCATGTTCTTTACCGCATCGTCAAACTGCTTCTTCAACGCCTGACGATCCTGCTCGGTGGTGGCGGCCAGATAGCCGCTGCGGGCGCGGCCCGCGTAGATCAGGTTGATATTGGCTTCTTTCAGATCCGATATGCCACGCAGCTCGGTGTCATACAGCCGATCATTCAATTCATTGATCCGAGACAGCCCCCAAACGCCGAACGCCCCGATCGCGCCGCCGATCAGCGCCACAAGCAAAAACGCGCCCGACAGGCGCGCCCCAATGCGCAAGCCCGAAAATAACCGCAACATGCTTCCCTTCCCTGTAGATACCCCGGTTTATGGCGGGCAAGCCGCAGTCCTGGGCCCCGTGGTTCAGTCTCAGACCGATGGCAACAATAGCGGGACGAAATCCTAGGGAGAACCCTAAAGAAAAGGGTGTTTCTTCGTCATTTCTTCGCAATGAATTCGACAATCGACAGGTTTTTGTCAGCTGAATTTTTCCTGAACGAAAAAAAGAAAACCCCTTGCGGTTCGCAAGGGGTTTGGTCGGGGGCCGCGACGCAAGGGCCGCGGCGTCGCCCCGCTTTACCGATCAGGCAAAGTTCTTGGCGGCGAACTCCCAGTTCACCAAGGCCCAGAAGTTTTCCAGATACTTGGGACGCGCGTTGCGGTAGTCGATGTAGTACGCGTGTTCCCAGACATCACAGGTGAGCAGCGGCTTGTCGGCCGTGGTCAGCGGGGTAGCAGCGTTGCTGGTGTTGACGATGTCAACCGAACCATCCGCCTTCTTGACCAGCCAGGTCCAGCCCGAACCGAAGTTGCCGGCTGCCGACTTGTTGAACGCTTCCTTGAAAGCGTCGAAGCTGCCCCACTTGGCGTTGATGGCGTCAGCCAGCTTGCCCGAGGGTGCGCCGCCGGCCTTGGGGGCCAGGCTGTTCCAGTAGAACGTGTGGTTCCAGATTTGAGCGGCGTTGTTGAAAATGCCACCCGAGGACTTCTTCACGATGTCTTCCAGCGACAGCGTTTCGAATTCCGTACCCGGGATCAGGTTGTTCAGGTTCGTGACGTACGTCTGGTGATGCTTACCGTAGTGGAACTCCAGCGTTTCCTTGGAGATGTGCGGAGCCAGCGCGTCCAGTTCGTAAGGCAGGGGGGGAAGAGTATGTGCCATGTGTTGGTTCCTTCTGTTGAGTGCACGATCAAGCCGTTCAATTGTATCGGCAACTAATGAGGATACCTTGTTAAACCCGCGCCCGTGCGGGGTTAACGGATGCATGTGCTTATGCGATGGCGCGCATTGATTTTGTAAACGCTACTCTTTCTCGTATCGCAGTTCCCTGCCCGCGCTGGACTCCACCAGCGCGCCGTCTTTGTGCCGCGTGAACGTCTTGTGCATCGGCGTGCCGGCGGCCGATTCAGGCACCTCGACATCGATGCGGATGGCGCGTGCGCCGGCATCAATCTTGCTGATATCGACCGGATGCCAGCGCGCCCCCGATGGCAGCGGCAGGAACACGGACAAGGCCTTCAACGTACCCGGCGCGATCGGCGCCGTGACTCCATCCGCGCCTTCCGAGGAGCGCGGCCCGCCGCCATAGTCGGCATCCGTTGACGACATCGCCACATCGATTTTGACGGGACGGTCGCGGTAGTACACGCGCACAGTCAGGGGATCGGCGCTTGCCGCCCCCGACTCGGCATGCACCGCCGCGATGGGGGAATCCGGTTGTATCGGCGGCGTGTCCAGGAACACCTTCTTGCCGTCGCTGCGCCACGTGCCGCGCGCCGAGATATCGACCGCGCCGTAGCTCATGATGTAGTCGAAGCTGCCATCATGCGACAACAACAATTCGCTGCCCACTTCCCGCACGCCACGCAGTGAGTAGTGGCCAGGCAAACCGGAAGCATCGGTGGATTTGCTGGCGGCTTTGGCGCTGCCACGCGGCGCTGGCGCGGGCGGTGCGCACGTGGCAGTCAATGACACGCCAGCGTCTTGCAAGACCTTTGCGAACGCGGGCGCAGACTGGCACGCCAGCGTGTACGAAAACGTTTGCCCCGGCGGCGCAGACGCATTGTCGAAACGGGCATGGTGACGCGCCAGCAAGGCCAGCATGCGGGGCTGCCCCGTTTCCAGCGCCACCCAAGCCGGGCTGCGGCCCGCCGCGTCAGCCAAATCCGGCTGCGCGCCCGCGCTCAACATCGCGTGGGCCAGGTCTTCGCGGCCCAGCTCGATGGCGGCGATCAAGGGCGTTTGGCCATTGTCGAGCACCGCGTCCAATGCCCCGTGCGACGCCTGCACCCATTGCAGCATGGGCACGACTTCACCCTGCCGCGCCACGATCAACTGCCGGCTGTGCAGCAACTGCGACACGATGCGTTGCGGCAACGGCGCGGCGTCGCGCGCGCACGCGCCCTGCTCGCCCGTAAAGCCCGCCGCCCGCAATTGCGCAAAGACCCCCGGCTTGTCCAACAGATTGAGCTCGCCGCGTTCCGGCACGCACGCGTCCGCGATGCGTTGCCCCGTGGCCTGACTGACCCGCTGCACCAGCGCCATGTCGCCCGAGGCCACTGCCGCGTTCAACAAGGCATACCGCGCGGGCGCGCGCGGCAGGCGCGGGTCGTCCAGCTTGGCGCCTGCGCGCAGCAGACGATCCAGCATCGCGGTGTCCTGCCGGCCAATCAACCAATACAAGGCGCTTTCGCCATTGGGCGCCAGGCCAGCCGGGTCAACACGCTTGGCCAGCAAGGCGTCGACGACCGGCGCCTGGCCGGAGGTGGCGGCCAATATCAACAGGGGCGTGGGGTCGCCGGCGCTGTCGCGCGGCAGTTCGATGGACGCGCCTGCGTCGATCAGCATCAAGGCCAGCGCCGTGTCGCGGTTCTCGAGCGCACGACGAATGGCGTTCGCCCCCAACGACTTCAAATCGAATCCGGCATCGGCGAACTGCCGCAGCGTGGCCGCGTCCCCGGTCTCAAGGGCGACATCCACTGCCGACTTCACGTCGTAGCCGTCACGCTTGACGCGCGGGTCCGCCCCCGCCGCCAGCAGCAGCTTGACGGCATCAGGCTTGCGGGCCTGGACGGCTTCGGCCAGCGGCGTGTTGCCATACTCATCGAGCGGATCGCCGTCCACGGCTGCACCCAATTCCAGCAGGCGTTGCAGCGTCTTCACGTCACCCTGCCGCGCGGCAAGATTCATGATCGGCCGCGCCTGCATTTCCAACTTCGTGAACACCATGGCGCTGCCTCGCGTCTGCGGGCCATGCTGCGTAAACGGCATGCCTTTACGCAGCAATTGCGCGGCAATGTCGGGGTGGCCACCTGCCACCGCGGCTTGTGCGGCGTCCAGCCAGACGTCGCGCCCGCCGGTTTCGCCGTAGCTCGTTGCGGAAATATGGCGCGGGCCCAACTCCATCAGCACGGGTACCGCGCCGGCGTTACCCAGGTAGGCCGCCAACGCCAATGCGGTCAGGCCGTCTTCATAGGCGGGCTTGCTGCC
Source organism: Achromobacter sp. 01N37 (assembly GCF_056399725.1). Classification (NCBI taxonomy): domain Bacteria; kingdom Pseudomonadati; phylum Pseudomonadota; class Betaproteobacteria; order Burkholderiales; family Alcaligenaceae; genus Achromobacter; species Achromobacter sp. 01N37. The sequence goes on along the minus strand of NZ_JBFTRX010000001.1, from coordinate 115,083 downwards.
GGTTGCGGCCAAGGCTTTCAAGGGCGCGGCGCCTTCGGTCAATTCCACCATCGGCCCCCACGCCAGGTAGTTCGCCACGTCAGGTTCGAAATCCGCAAAGGGCTTGGCCGCGCCGGCCTTGAACAAGGCCAGCACCATCTGCGTCATCGACGCGCGATCCACCATGCGCGGCAGATACGTCATGCGCACGGCAAATTCAAAATCGCGGTTCAGCAGGAAATCCAAAGGCGTGCGGTTTTCATCGCCGCGCTGGTTTGGCTTTGCGCCAGCGGCAAGCAGGCTGTCCATGATCTCGGGCGTGCCATACAGCAAGGCCAGATGAAGAGGCGGCCGACGCGATTCGTAGGTGACGTCATCCAGCGCGGGCTTCGTGGCCAGCAGCGCGGCCAGCATGCGGGTGCGGGCCGGCAAGATCGCCTGATACGCCTTGCGGATATTGGCGGCGTCTTCCGGCGTGATGCTCCAGTACACGTCTTTGGCGCGCAAGGCGCGCGGCGGCATCAGCAAGGCATGCAGCAGCGGAATGCCATCCAGGGCGTAGTTGCCGGGATGATCCACCGCAGGCAGCGCGGCAAGGAACGCGTCGGCGTCGCTTGCACGGACGGCGGCAAACAGCGCCTGCGTTTGCGGCGTATCGGCGGTTTTGTATTCGCGGTAAAGCGATTCGCAGTCGCAGGGTTTGCTTGGAGGCTGGTCCGCCACTTGTTGGGCTTTACTGGATTCCACGGCGCTCGGGTCGACCTTTACGCTTTCAGAGGCAGCCGCTTCGGCCTGTGCGAATACCGGGGGCCCCATCGCGATTGCCGCGCCGGCCAGAACGCCGGTTATCCAAGCCTTGCTTGCCTTGTGCTGCATCGCGTCGCCTTAGAGTGCGTCGTAAAGTCAGTGCGTTGAAAAGACAGTGCGTTGAAAAGACAGTGCGTTGAAAAGTCAGTGCATTGAAAAGTCAGTGGGTCGAACAGCCCGTGGGTCGCGGATTACTGGGCCGGGTTCAACCCGACGACAGTGTCAGCCGGGGTCGCGCGTCTTGCGGGTTTGCTGAACTTCAACCTGGGCGCCGCCTTGCGCAAAGCTCAGGTCCAGCGCTTGGCCCGCCGCCAAGGCAGACGCGTCGCGCACGATACGGCCATCGGCGTCGCGCGCAATGGCGTAACCGCGCGACAAGGTGTTGCCGGGGTCCAGCGCACGCAGTTGAGCGGAGGCTGCCGCCAGCCGGTTACGGCCTTGGACAAGCAGACGCGCATGCGCCTGACCGAGCTGGCGCGTGGCGCTGGCCAGGCGATCGGCCGCGCGGCCGGTATCAGGCACGCGATGCGTCAAACGTTGCGCCAGCAGATTGACGCGCGCCGTGCGCCGGCCTTGCGGACCCGACCACGCAGACGCCAACCGGAAGCGCAGGCCATTCAACCGTTCGCGCTGATGCTCAAGCCGTTGCGCGGGCGACACCAGCTGGCCCGACGCGCGGTCCAGCCGCTGCGCGGCACGCTCCAGCCGGCGTTGCTGGCCTCGCACCATGGTCTGAGCCGATTGCATGACCCGGCCCATCAATTCTGATCGGGGCACGCAAGCCAGTTCGGCGGCGGCAGTGGGCGTGGGTGCACGCACGTCCGCCACGAAATCCACAATGGTGAAGTCGGTTTCGTGGCCGACGCCACTGATCACGGGAATGTCGCTGGCCGCGACCTGACGCGCCAGATCTTCGTCGTTAAAGCTCCACAGGTCTTCGATGCTGCCCCCGCCGCGCACCAGCAGCAGCGTGTCAACTTCGGCACGCTCGTTGGCCAGGCGGACCTGGGCGGCGAGCCTGCCGGCCGCGTCCGCCCCCTGAACCGGGGCCGGATAGATGATGACGGGCACCTGGGGCGCACGCCGGGCCAGCGCCGACAACACATCGCGCAGCGCCGCGGCGTGCAGCGAGGTAATCACCCCGATAGCGCGCGGCAGCCGGACGGGCTCGCGCTTGCGGGCAGGATCGAACAGGCCTTCAGAGGCCAATTGCTCTTTCAGCCGCAGAAATGCTTCATATAGATTGCCCAGCCCGGCGCGCCGCATGGCGTCGGCCTGCAACTGGTAGTCGCCCCGGGGCTCGTACAGCGACACCCTGGCCCGAATTTCGACCTGGTCGCCAGCGCGCGGCACGAAACCCACTGCACTGGCGCGGCTTCGGAACATGACTGCCCGCACCGAGGCCCGGCTGTCCTTGAGCGTGAAGTACCAATGCCCGGATGCCGCCTGCGTGAAGTTGGAAATCTCTCCGCGCACCCATAACGCCGGGATGCTGCGCTCCAACAACTGCCCCACTGCTTGGTTTAGCTGGGCAACTGTCAGGATATCCCGCGTGAATGCGTTGTTTGTGACTGCAAATTCAATTGTCATGGGGCTTTCCGATGCGTACCTGTCCACAGGGCATACGTAGCGGGCCGCAATGATACCGCGTTCACAGATTTTTGCAGCGGCGGCCCTGACAGCCAATAAATTCCGCACAAGGTACTGATTTTTATAGGATTTTTATAAAAACTCAGTTGCGCTCAATTGAAGCAAACAAGCGCCAGCCCCGTGCCCACAAGCGTTTCGGCAGAGTTTTACACAGAATTATCCACAACTTCTGTGGATAATTCCGGCGCTTGTCCGCCTTGCCACAAGCCCGCCGCGCCGTTACAGTTTCGTCTTGATCAGACGTCTGCACGCGCCGTCCTGCGCGCCCGGATTCCCCCAGGAGTTGAACGCTTTGCTATCCATTCTGCGCGAGGCCGGCTGGCCTATCTGGCCCCTGCTGGCCACCTCCGTGCTGGGTCTGGCGCTGATCTTCGAGCGCTTCCTGTCGCTGCGCCGCAGCCTGATCCTGCCGCGTGGCCTGAATGAACAGGTCGCCGACATGCTGCGCAATCATCAGGACACCCCGGAATCCATCAACCGGCTGGAACGCAATTCCCCGCTGGGCCGCGTGCTGGCTGAGGTGATGCGTCACCGTCATCTGCCCCGCGAAGAACTGCGCAACGTGGTCGAAGACACGGGCCGCGCCGTTGCGCACGACCTTAGCCGCTACATCCCCGCCATCGGCACAATTGCCGTGGTGGCGCCGCTGATGGGCCTGTTCGGCACCGTCGTCGGCATGATCGAAATCTTTGGCTCTTACACCCCTGGCGGCGGCGACCCGGCGCAATTGGCCCGCGGGATCTCGATGGCGCTGTACAACACCGGCTTTGGCATCCTGATCGCCATTCCCGCCATGATCGCGCACCGTTACCTGCGCAGCCGCGTCGACGGTTATCTAAGCGCCATGGAGCAATCCGCGTCGCGCCTGGTGCGCGCCGTGTCGTCGCATTCTGCGGCCCGCGAGGGGCGTTCATGAATTTCCGCGGCTCACGGGGTGATCGCGACGAGCTGGACATCAACCTGATTCCGCTCATCGACGTTTTGCTGGTCATCCTGATCTTCCTGGCGGCCACCACGTCGTTCGCACGCTTCACGCAGCTGAAAGTGACGCTGCCGCAAGCCTCGTCCGAGCAAGACACCCCGCCCGCATTGGAAGTGGCCGTCAGCCAGGATGGGCGGTATGCGTTGAACGGCACGCTCATCGACGTGTCCACGCCGCCCGAAATCGCCGACGCGCTGCGTCAGGCCGCCGCCGGCAAGCCCGATGCGCTGGTGGTCATCAATGCCGACGCCCAAGCCACCCATCAATCCGTGATCAACATCATGGAAGCCGCCCGCCTGGCGGGCATCGGCCGCGTCAACTTCGCCGCCCAGACCACCCGGTGAGCAATCCGCGTTCGTCCCCTTCGCTGCTGGCCCGCCAGTGGCAGCATGGCGGCTGGCTGTCGACCTTGCTGCTGCCGCTGTCCGCCTTGACCGCGTGGGCAGTGGCGCGCAAGCGCGCCGCTTATCTCAGCGGCGCCAAACCCAGCTACCGCGCCCCCGTGCCGGTGGTGGTGGTGGGCAACGTCTACGTCGGCGGCACGGGCAAGACGCCCATGGTCATCGCCACCGTTGAAGGCCTGCGCGCACGTGGCTATACGCCGGGCGTCGTCAGCCGGGGGTACGGCGTAAAGATCGGCCCCGACGCGCGCGTGGGGGCCGGCGCGCTGGAAGCGGCCCGTTTTGGTGATGAACCCGCATTGATCGCCCGCGCCTCGGGCGCCCCCATTTCCGTACACCCCAAGCGCGCACTGGCGGCGCAGGCCTTGTTGAAGGCCCACCCCGAGGTCGATGTCATCGTCTCTGACGACGGCCTGCAACATCTGGCGCTGGCCCGGGACATTGAAATCGTGGTGCAGGACGCGCGCGGCGTGGGCAACGGGCGTTTGTTGCCCGCCGGCCCCTTGCGCGAACCCGCCAGCCGTTTGCAGGATGTGGATGTGGTGGTGACGAACATTGGCACGGCGGACGGCCGGCCGGCCAACACCGGCAATGGCCGGCCCCGCCAGGTGCGAATGTGGCTGGAACCGGGCGATACGCGTCAGATCGAAACGGGCGCCACGCGCCCCTTGTCTGCTTATGCCGGGCAGCCCCGCATCGCGGCGGCCGCCGGCATTGGCAACCCGGAACGCTTCTTCACGACGCTGCGTGCAGCAGGCATCACGTTGGACACGACCCTGTCCCTGCCCGACCACCACGCTTACGCCGAGTCCCCCTTCGGTACGCTGGCAGCCGACACCATCCTGGTCACGTCGAAGGACGCCATCAAGTGCGCCGCCTTGCACGACGCGCGTTTGTGGGAAGTGCCGGTCGCGGCCGCGTTTTCAGACCCGGGTTTGTTTGATTGGCTGGCGCAGGCTATGCGCCAGCCCGCCCGCGTCCAGCGTTAAAAGAACGCGGATTTCGCGGCGCTGCGGCGTTGTGCGTATTCCAGCAGGGCTGTCTCGCGCATGGACGCGGCGCGCTTGCGCATCACGGCTAACGGCGCATGCACCAGCACCAGCAATGCGGCAAGCAGCAGCCACGCCATGCGTGCGGCAGACGGCCACGGGTTGTCCAGGCTGCGCGTGGCGTCGATGGTGATTTCTGACGCGCCGGACGCGTCGCTGCCCACGTGCACAACCAGGCCGTTAACCGAGAACGGCATGGCGCCTTCCGGCGAAAACATGCGCTTTTGCTGTTCCCACGCAGCCAGCGGGTCGTTCATGCCGCTGTGCTTGAGATCGGGCAACGCAGCATGCGGGCCAGGCAACACTTGCAGCACCACCCCGCCCCGTTGCGATGCCATCGCCAGTCCGGACGCCCGGTCCAACGCTGCCCTGACTGCGGGTTCCGCACTGGCTCGCGCGCGGCTCTGCACCGCCTTGATCGAAGGGGACAGCATCACGCCTTCGTCGTTACGGCCCTTGGCGGTGAACGTGCCCGCTTCCGCAAGCTTCAGCAGTTCCAGCCAGGATTCCGGCTCTTCCCTGGCCAGCATGATGTTTTCCACAAATTCATGCTTCAGCGCGTCGCACGCGGAGATCGCGTCGCCCGATGCCGATTCACACGCCGCCTCGATGCCCTGCACCGTCTTGGTCAACCCGATCACGTTCGCCGCCGTGACCGATCGCGCGCTGTAGAGCGCCATCGGGTCATTGCGTGATTGCCCCAGCGCCTGGCTGCGGATCAACATATCCATCATCGGGTTGGGCTTGGTTTTCAGGAACGCACCGGTGTACAGCCGCAGCAGTGGCTCGTCGACGGCCAGCGGGGCGAGTGTGGGCGGGCTGCCCTCCCAGCGCAGTTGGCTGCAATCGAACGCCACCCGGTTCACGGCTTCGTCAGACTGCAATTCGCAACGCGCGCTTCCCCGCAGCGACACGACCGTGCCGACCGCCGGCAGATCCTTGGCCAACGCGGCGGCCGAATCAAACTGCTGCGGTTGCGCGCCGCGTACCCAGGCGCTGGTGAGTGCGGCGTCGCCGTTCAAATTGTCTGCAGTCAGCAACAACGCCCCGCCCGCCAACAGGCCCACGAGCGTCAGCGTGGCGTGCCTGCCCCAGAATACGCGCGGAAACAGGCGCTGCTCTTCGTCCAGCGAGTAGTTGCTGTCCATGCGCACGACGGAGTAATCCTGCACCCGCATGTCGACGTCGATGCGGCCGTCGTCGGGCAAAGTCATCGTGCTGCGCCAATGGTCGGGCAGCTTGATGGGCAACTTGTCGCCCAGGAAAAGCTGCGTTGACACGGCCTGCGAGTTTTCAGGGTTGGTCAGCACGATGACATTGAGCTCGCCGCGCGCCCGATTCACTTTCTGCGGCGCATCGGGCTGGCGGCGGCGCCAGGTCAGCCACAGGGCCAGCACCGCCAACGCAGCCGCGGCGCCCGCGAACGCCACGCCGACATCCGCCGCCGTTATCGCCAAGCCGATAAAAGCCAACAGCCACACCATGGCAATCCAGAACGCGATACCCGGCCGTTGGCGCTCGGCGATTTCGGCGGGCGTTTCGTCGCGCTGGTTCAGAATGTCCACGCGCACGGCCTCGGCAAGGTCATGCTCGGAAGCCTTGCCTGCCGGCGTGCCGGTGGGGCGATCTGTGTGCAGCTCGGCCTGCGGCTCAGGCGTGTCCAAAGGCGCCACATCCTGCAACGCCCCGATTTTTCCGCTGGCCCATTGCTGGTCCTGCTTCTGGCGGCGCTGTTCGCGCTCGCGCCCGCCGGCAAGGTCGAACTCGCCGTTCAAGGCGACGACGATGGCGAATTTCTCGGTCATCACGACTTCGGCCACATTGTCTTCGCGCAGGAAGTCGCGGGCGTCATAGGGCAGCACCACGTCCACGCCACCCAGGGTGTCATGCATGGTGGACCCGCCCTGGCCAGTCTCAAGACCGTGCCGCACGAACGCCCCCTTGAGCGGGAAAACGCTGTCATTGACCAGGCTGGCCGTCTTCTTGGGATTCGCGGGCGACACCAGGAACGGCTGCACCATGGCGGCTTCTTGCGCCGACAACGTCCGCAACGCCTGACCTTCATGTTTGAGTTCGCGCAGCGCCCCCTTGTTATCGCTGCGCCGCATCATGTACGTAATCCAGCTGATCAGTGACCACACCAGAATGATCAGCATCAACCCCAGTTTGAGGGTGTTGGAATCCATCTCGCTACTTTCCCTTTGCGTAGAAACGCGGCGGATCATAGCGGGGATGCGTCCCGAATTTTGAAAATGCCGATTCAATTCATGACATTAATTAACCAAACGAGTAAGGACGGCGTTTGCAGACCCGCAAAAATCGGACTTCTCCCAGGACGTGCCGGTCCATCCGCTACCTAAACTGTTTTAGAATCGCGGTCATGGAATCCCGACTTCTCGACATCCTCGTCTGCCCCTTGTGCAAGGGCCGCCTCGAACACGACCGCCAGCAAGCCGAACTGGTTTGCCGCGCCGACCGCCTGGCCTTCCCGCTGCGCGACGGCATCCCCGTCATGCTTGAGTCCGAAGCGCGCGCGCTGGACGACGCCCCCGCTGCCCACTGACACGCCGCTACCGTGAGCTTCATCGCCCTGATCCCGGCGCGTACCGCCTCGACCCGCCTGCCCGACAAACCGCTTGCCGACATCGCCGGCAAGCCGATGGTCGTGCGCACCGCCGAGCGCGCCGCCCTGTCGGAAGCGTCGCAATTGTTCATCGCGACCGACGACGTCCGCGTCCAGGCGGCCGTGCAAGCCCATGGCCTGACCGCCCTGATGACGCGCAGTGACCACCCCACCGGCACCGACCGGCTGGCGGAAGCGGTGGACCAGCTGGGCTTGCCCGATGACGCCATCGTGGTGAACGTGCAGGGCGACGAACCGCTGATCGAACCCGAACTCATCGACGCCGTCGCGGCCAAGCTCCAGGCTTGCCCCGAGGCCGATATCGCCACCTGCGCCTGCCCGCTGGCCGACGCCGAGGCGCTGTTCAACCCGAATGTCGTAAAGCTCGTCTGCGCCACCGACGACCGCGCGCTGTATTTCTCGCGCGCCCCCATCCCCTGGGCCCGCGACGCGCTGGCTTCGGGCGAACGCGTGCTGGCCGACGGCCTGCCCGCCTGGCATCACATCGGGCTGTATGCCTACCGCGTGTCATTCCTGCGCCGCTTCCCGACCCTGCCGCAAGGCGTGCTGGAACGGTTCGAGTCGCTGGAACAACTGCGCGCCATGGAACATGGCCATCAAATCGTCGTACACCGGGCGTCCAGCCCTCCCGCAGCAGGGGTAGATACCCCGGCGGATCTGGAACGCGTCCGGCTGATCTACAGCAAACAGATGTAAGGGTTATTTCGCATGGCGCAGCCCCGCATTGGCTGCTGCGTTGCGGCATAATCCCCCGGATCACAAAAAATAAACCCCATCAGGAGCACTCATGCGTCTTATCTTGCTCGGACCCCCCGGCGCCGGCAAAGGCACCCAGGCCGCGTTTCTCACCCAACACTTCGGCATTCCTCAAATCTCCACCGGCGACATGCTGCGAGCCGCGGTGAAGGCAGGCACGCCGCTGGGTATTGAAGCCAAAAAGGTCATGGATGCCGGCGGTCTGGTTTCCGACGAGATCATCATCGGCCTGGTTCAAGACCGCCTGAAGCAGCCTGACTGCGCCAGCGGCTACCTGTTCGACGGTTTCCCCCGCACCATCCCGCAAGCCAATGCGCTCAAGAGCGCTGGCGTCAAGCTGGACTACGTGGTGGAAATTGAAGTTCCCGAAGAAGACATCATCGAACGCATGAGCGGCCGCCGCGTGCACCAGCCCAGCGGCCGCAGCTACCACGTCCGCTTCAACCCGCCCAAGGTTGAAGGCAAGGACGACGTCACCGGCGAAGACCTGATCCAGCGCGACGATGATCGCGAAGAAACGGTGCGCCATCGCCTGTCCGTGTACCGCGAACAAACCCGTCCGCTGGTCGATTACTACTCGACCTGGGCGCAGCAAAGCGCCGCCGAAGCCCCCAAGTACCGCAAGATTTCGGGCGTGGGCGCTGTCGACGAAATCAAGTCGCGCCTGTTCGAAGCCGTCAAGAGCTGATTGGCGCCTTGATGGCCAAAGGCCTTCGGCGCCGGCTGGACGCATTGCGCTCCGGCACCGGCCCGAAGGCCTTGTCGCATTCGGCGCCTGCCGCGCCGCACAACTTCCCTTGAACTGATCTGGTGGTAGAGACATGGAAATCGCGAACAAGGTATTCATCGTTACGGGCGGCGCGTCCGGCCTGGGTGCAGGCACCGTGCGCATGCTGGTGGAAAATGGCGCCAAGGTCGTCATCGCCGACGTGCAGGACGAGCCCGGCCAGGCCTTGGCCAAGGAACTGGGCCAGCGCTACGTGCATTGCGACGTGACGCAGGAAGCCGACGGCAAGAGCGCCGTTGCCGCTGCCCTGGAACTGGGCTCGCTGTTCGGCCTGGTGAACTGCGCGGGCGTCGCGCCCGCCGCCAAGATCGTGGGCAAGAACGGCGCGCACCCGCTGGACCTGTTCCAGAAGGTCGTGTCGATCAACCTGATCGGCAGCTTCAACATGATGCGTCTGGCCGCTGAAGCCATGAGCGCCAACACGCCCGAGCCCACCGGCGAACGCGGCGTGATGATCAATACGGCATCGGTTGCCGCCTTCGACGGCCAGATCGGCCAGGCGGCTTATGCCGCGTCGAAGGCCGGTGTCGCCGGCATGACCCTGCCGATCGCCCGCGATCTGGCCAAGACGGGCATCCGCTGCATGACCATCGCCCCGGGCATCTTCGGCACGCCGATGATTTTCGGCATGCCGCAGGAAGTGCAGGATTCGCTGGCCGCCAGCATCCCCTTCCCCGCCCGTTTGGGCCGGCCGGAAGACTACGCCAAGCTGGTCTACAGCATCGTCACGAACGATATGCTGAATGGCGAAACGATTCGTCTGGACGGCGCCATCCGCATGCCGCCGAAGTGATGTAGTACAAAGGCAGGCCCACGACGTGGGCCTGCCTTTTTTTGTTTGACCGCCTTTTTCTCGTAGTCCGTCTCGGGCCGGCCCGCACTTTTTACGTAGTCCCATCCATGAGCCTGTTTCGTTCGGCGGCCACTGTCAGCAGCTTCACGTTGCTGTCCCGCATTTCCGGCCTGATCCGCGACATCCTGGTTGCCCGCGCCTTTGGCGCCGGCCCCATCACCGACGCCTTCTGGGTCGCGTTCCGTATCCCCAACTTGCTGCGCCGCCTGTTCGCCGAGGGCGCGTTCGCCCAGGCGTTCGTGCCGATTCTTGGCGCCGCGCGCAACAAGCGGTCGGAAGAAGAAGTCCGCATCTTGCTGGACCGTGTGGCCCTGCTGCTGACGGCCACCCTGATGCTGATCACGCTGATCGGCATCGTCGCCGCACCCTGGGTCGTATCCGCCATGGCCAGCGGCCTGCGCGGGGCGGCCCGCGATACGGAATTCGGGGCCGCCGTCTGGATGACGCGGATGATGTTCCCGTACATCTTCTGCATGTCGCTGATTGCCTTCGCCTCGGGCGTGCTGAACACCTGGCGGCGCTTTGCCGTGCCGGCGTTCACGCCGGTGCTGCTGAACCTGTCGATGATTGCCGCCTGCATCTGGCTGGCCCCGCGCATGGACGTACCCGTCTACGCACTGGCCATCGGCGTCATGATCGGCGGCTTGGCGCAGCTGGCCGTGCAATGGGTGGCGCTGGCCCGCCTGGGGCTGACGCCACGCTTTTCGCTGCGATTTCGCCAAGCCTGGGCCGACCCCACCGTGCAGCGCATCCTCAAGCAGATGGCGCCCGCCACGCTTGGGGTGTCCGTGGCGCAGATTTCGCTGCTGATCAACACCAATATCGCCACCTGGCTCACCCCGGGTAGCGTGACCTGGCTGTCTTTCGCCGACCGGCTGATGGAGTTTCCGACGGCCTTGCTGGGCGTGGCGCTGGGCACCGTGCTGCTGCCCAGCCTGTCGGCGGCCCACGCCCGCGACGACCACGGCGGCTATAGCGCGCTGCTGGACTGGGGCCTGCGTCTGGTGCTGTTGCTGGGCCTGCCCGCCGCAGTGGGCATGGCGCTGCTGTCAGATGGCTTGGTCGCCACGCTGTTCCACTACGGCGCCTTTGCCGCCCAGGATGTGCTGCAAACCCGCCTTGCCGTGATTTCCTATTCCGCAGGGCTGATCGGCCTGTTGGCGGTGAAGATCCTGGCGCCGGGCTTCTACGCCAAGCAAGACATCCGCACGCCCGTGAAAATCGCCATCGGCGTGCTGATTTTGACGCAGGTGATGAACCTGATTCTGGTGCCCTTCATGGCGCACGCCGGCCTGGCCCTGGCCATCGGGCTGGGCGCCTGCCTGAACGCGCTGGCGCTCTTGATTGGCCTGCGCCGCCGTGGCGTGTATCAGCCCGGGCCCGGCTGGACGGTGTTTGCGCTGCGTTTGCTGCCTGCGCTGGCCGCATTGGCCGCCCTGCTTTGGTACGCGGATGGCCGTATCGACTGGCTCGGATTGCAGGCCCATGCAGGCCTGCGCGCGGCCTGGCTAGCAGGCGTATTGGCCGCCAGCGGCGTGGTCTACTTCGGAATGTTGTTACTCTTTGGCTTCCGTCTTAAGGACTTTGGACGACGTCCAAGCCGCTGATTTCCACCCTCAGGGCAACATTTCCCCCAAAAAGCCGGCTACCTGCCGGCTTTTTGCATTAGATTCGTCAAGAATTGACAACCACCCGGTAATCTTTGGTAAAAAACCTTTATTATTTACAAATTGCCATCGAAAGGATTCCTGTCGGCGCCGCCGCCAGGGAGAAGAAGTGAAGTACGCCCAAGGACAACCCATGGCGGACCAGGTGATCAATTGGTTGCTACTGCTGCGCTCAGGTAAAGCGACAGCGCAGGACTACAACGACTTCCTGGCGTGGCGTGCGGCTGACCCCGTTCATGAGAATGCCTGGCAACAACTGACAGGCACCCTCGCAGGGTCGACATTTGGCCGGCTTGGTGACGCATATCCCGCAGCGGGATACACCAGTACTGCCTCGCAAACCGCATCGTCGCTGATCCCGCCGCCCCCGGCCATCGTGCCGCCCCGCCGCCGCTTTCTGACCGGCGCGCTTGCGCTCGCCAGTACCGGCGCCTGCGCCGCCTATGTCGGCAACGCCTTCTACCCGCTGAACAACGTGGCGGCTGATGCCGCCACCGCTACCGGCGAACGCCGCCGCTATATGCTGTCAGACGGCAGCCAGTTGCTGCTGGATGCGCGCAGCCGCGTCAACCTGGATTTCACCCCCGCCTACCGCCAGGTCCGCCTGCTGGATGGCGCGGTGACGGTTTCGGTGGCGCCCGATGCGCGCCGCCCGTTCCTGGTGCAAACCGCTGAAGGCACCGTGCGTGCGCTCGGCACCCGTTATATGGTCCGCCAACAGGCCCAGCGCACGGTTGTCGTGGTGCATGAGCATGAAGTCGAAGTCGAGACCATGGCGGGCGCTCACGGTACCGTGCGCGCGGGCACCGGCGCCCGGTTCGACATTTCCCGCATGGACACCCCGCGCGCGGAACTGATGGCTGAAGCTGCCTGGGAATCGGGCTGGGTGGACGCCCGGGGCCGGCCGCTGGCGGAAGTGATTGCCGCGCTGCGCCCGTATCGCACCGGGACGCTGCGCGTATCGATGGCAGCGGGCGGTTTGCCCGTTTCCGGCCATTTCCCGCTGGACGACACCAACGCCGCGCTCGACACGCTGCAAGACATGATGCCCATCCAAGTACGCCGTTTCACGCCGTGGTTCGTGTCGATCAGCGTCGCGACCTGACAACGCTCAGTCCCGGGCCTGTGTTTCTGCGGCCCGCTTCGTTGTATACTCAGTACCGTGTTTTTATCCAGTAGGCGCCGCGGGTTTTCCTCAAGGCTGTGGTTCTAGGCTTTACAGAGGATCATCCGAAAGGGTTCTCTAGCTAGGACTCTCCAGCCCAGGAACGCTTTCCCCCCTGCGCCCCCCGCCCGGTTGACGGGCGCTCCATCGACAGATCAAACATTAAAAGCTTGCAATCCCATAGGGACTTGCTACAATGTTCGACTTTGCCGAATTCAACTTATATAGCAACATGGCCAATACCGCCCAAGCCCGCAAGCGCGCTCGCCAATCCGTTGAGCGCAACAAGCACAATTCCAGCCTGCGCTCGATGCTGCGCACCGCCATCAAGCGCGTTCGCCAATCCATCGCCGCTGGCGACAAGGCTGCGGCTGGCGACGTGTTCCAGAAGGCCTCGAGCGTGATCGATCGCGTGGCTGACAAGAACATCATCCACAAGAACAAGGCTGCTCGCCACAAGAGCCGCCTGGCTGCCGCTATCAAGGCGCTGGCCTAAGATTCTGCCGCCCCAGCTTTTTTGGGGCGTCATGAATACGGCAAATGAAGAAGGATGCCCTAGGGCATCCTTTTTTGTTGCCTGCTCCAACCTGCTAGGCCCTTCTACGCCCCCAGCCGCGCCTTGATGGCGTCAGCGGCCTCGATCAGCGACGCCATGAACGTATCCACCAGCGGGTTGGCCGGACGGTGTTCCGGGAACACCACGTTGACGCGAAACGGGAACGCGCGCCGCAGCGGCCGGATATGCAAGCCGCGGCCCACGAAATCCAAGGCGGTCAGCGGGTTGACGATGGCAACCCCCAGCCCCTGGCGCACGAACGTACACACGGATACCGCAGTCGGCGTTTCCACGATCGAGCGCCGCAGCACCCCTGCTTCCGCAAAAGCTTCGTCAATCTGAATGCGGTAGGGGTCGCTGGATGACAGGCTGACAAAGGCGTGGCCTTCGAAATCAGCCAGATCGATCTCGGCCTTTTCCAGTAGCGGATGGCCATCGGGCAACACGCACACCTCATCCACCTGCAAAAGCAGCTGCACCCGCGTGCCAGCAGGCGCCGCATCGTGTTCGGTCAGACCCAGGTCATAGCGCTGCGCCGTCAGCCACTCTTCAAGAAACGGCGACTCCTGCGTCTCAACCGACAGGCTCACGCCCGGATGCTGGCCATGAAAGCGCCGGAATGCGTCAGGCAGGATGGAATGCGAAAACGCGGGCAAGGCAATCACCGAGAGCTGCCCGCCACGGAATTCGCGCAGCCGCGCCGCCGCCGACGCCACGCGCTCAAGCCCCGCATAGGACTGGCGGATCTCGTCATACAGCGCCAGCGCCGGCATGGTGGGCCGCAGCCGCCCGTGCACGCGCTCGAACAGCGCAAAGCCGATGCCCTGCTCCATGCGCGCCAGTTCGCGGCTGACGGTGGGCTGCGACGTGCTGAGCAGCTCGGCCGCCCGCGTCACGCTGCCCGCAATCATCACCGCGCGGAACACTTCGATATGCCGATGCGTCAGCATGGACCACCCCATATCAGGAATGAATGGATCTTCAACATATAAGCATTTTACTGGATGCCCTGAAACCGGCATCATGCCGCCTGGTTTCCCTTCCCCTTCAAGGTCCGCACGACATGGCATTCGATCCGCGCCAACTCACCCAACTCGCCACCGAACACGGCACGCCGCTGTGGGTTTATGACGCCGCCGTCATCCGCGAACGCATCGCGCAACTGCGCCGCTTCGACACCATCCGCTTTGCGCAGAAAGCCTGCTCCAACCTGCACATCCTGCGCTTGATGCGCGAGGAAGGCGCCGTGGTGGACGCGGTGTCGCTGGGCGAGATCGAACGCAGCCTGGCGGCCGGCTTCGACCCCAAGGGCGAGCCTGAAGGCATGGTCTTCACGGCCGACCTGATCGACCACGCCACGCTGGCCACCGTGCTCAAGCACGGCATCACGGTCAACGCCGGCTCACTGGACATGCTGGACCGCGTGGGCCAGGCATCGCGCGGCCATCGCGTGTGGCTGCGCATCAACCCCGGCTTTGGCCACGGTCACAGCAACAAGACCAACACTGGCGGCCCGCAAAGCAAGCACGGCATCTGGATCGATGACGTGGCCGAAGCCGTGTCCATCGTGCGCCGCCACGGCCTGAAGCTGGTGGGCGTGCACATGCACATCGGCTCGGGCGTGGACTACGGCCACCTGTCCAGCGTCTGCGACGCCATGGTGGACGTGGTGCGTTCGCTGGATCACGACATCGAAGCCATCTCGGCGGGCGGCGGGCTGTCCATCCCCTATCGCGACGGCGAGCCGCGCATCGACTGCGACCACTACTTTGAACAGTGGGATGCCGCCCGCAAGCGCATCGAACAATTCCTGGGCCACGACATTCGCCTTGAGATCGAACCGGGCCGCTTCCTGGTTGCCGAAGCCGGCGTGCTGGTGTCGGAAGTGCATGCCATCAACCGCCGCCCCGAGCGCGACTTCGCGCTGGTGGACGCGGGCTTCAATGACCTGATGCGCCCCGCCATGTACGGCAGCTTCCACCGCATCTCGGTGCACGCGCCCGACGGCTCCGCGCCGCAAGGCGTGGCCGAAACGCGCATCGCCGTCGCCGGCCCGCTATGCGAATCGGGCGACGTGTTCACGCAAGAAGAAGGCGGCGTCATGTCCGACCAGCTTCTGCCGCAGCCGCGCATTGGCGACTACATGGTCTTTCACAACGCGGGCGCCTACGGTTCGTCGATGTCTTCGAACTACAACAGCCGGCCGCTGGCGCCGGAAGTGTTGCTGAACGAGGGCAGCGCCCGGCTGATCCGCCGCCGCCAGACCATTCGCGATTTGCTGGCGCTGGAAGACTAAGCGGCCGGACGCTGCGATAGCACGAAGCAATAGAACCGGCCCATAGATAACGACGCCGCAGAAAGACGCCGCAAGCCTGAACAACAAAGCCCCGCCGATCAACACACGGCGGGGCTTTTTTATGCGCATCGCTGGGACGTTGATGCGATCAGGTCGGAAACGCGTCGCGCAGCGCGAAGGTGGCTTGTTTGAAGACGCCCAGGTCAGTGCCCACCGCCACGAAGTGCATGCCCATGTCCAGGTAGCGGCGCGCGTCCGCATGCACCGGCGCCAGGATGCCAACCGCCTTGCCTTGCGCCGACACGCGCGCATGCAGATGGCGGATGGCCTCTTGCACTTCGGGGTGGCCCGGATTGCCGATGTGGCCCAAGGCCGCGGCCAAGTCCGACGGCCCGATGAACACGCCATCCACGCCTTCCACCGACGCGATCTCATCCACCGCATCAATGCCCGGGCGGCTTTCAATCTGCAGCAGCACGCAGATGTTGTCGTTGATGGTCTGCAAATAATCCGGCACGGTGCCGTAACGGTTGCTGCGCTGCGCGCCCGCCACGCCGCGTATACCTTGCGGCGGATAGCGCGTGGCAGCCACCGCCAGGCGCGCATCGGCCTCGGATTCAATGAACGGAATCAGCAGGTTATAGAAGCCGATGTCCAAAAGGCGCTTGATCTGCACCGGGTCGTTCCACGACGGCCGGCCCACCGCCGCGCTGGCGCTGCCCTGCAAGGCTTGCAACTGTTGCAGGAACATCGGCACTTCATTGGGGGAATGCTCGCCATCCAGCAGCAACCAGTCGAAGTCCGCCAGCCCGACGAGCTCGGCCGTAATGTGGCTGGACATGCACATCCAGAATCCGATCAGGCGCTCGCGGGCCAGGATGCGTTGCCGGAAGCGATTGGGTAAGGGTGAGTTCATTGCCGCCTTCGTGTTTGCAGAAAAAGGAATACGGGAATACAGGAATCATGCCGGGCCGAAGCCCGGCGGTACAGCGGGCAAGCACTAGGGCATGCCCTTAATCCATGCGGGCGCCGGACGCTTTCGCGGCCTTGCCCCACTTTGTGATTTCGTTATCGACAAACGCCGAGAACGATTTCGGGTCGTCCGCCACCACCACGAAGCCCACGCTTTCAAGCTTCTTGCGGATGTCGGGTGACGCCAGCGCCTTCACCGTGGCCTGATTCAGACGCTGGATGACCGCAGGCGGCGTCTTCGCAGGGGCCGACAATCCAAACCACGATTCCGCCGAGAAGCCGGGGTAGCCGGACTCCGCGACTGTCGGCGTGTCGGGATAGGCCGGGTTGCGCTTGGCGCTTGCCACGGCCAAGGCGCGCAGCTTGCCGGACGTGACCTGCGGCAGCAGCGTATCTTGATTCAGGAACATCACCGACACGCGGCCGCCGATCATGTCGGTAATTGCCGCAGCGCCGCCTTTGTATGGCACATGCACCAGATCAATCTTGGCGTCCTGCTTCAACATCTCCATTGCCAGATGGCCCGACGAGCCGCTGCCCGAACTGGCGAACGTGTACTTGCCCGGGTTCTCGCGCGAGAGCTTGATGAAGTCTTCGATGGTCTTGCCCGGGAACTCCATGTTGGCCACCAGCACGTTGGGGCCGGTTGCCAAGAGCGAGATGTGCGCGAAGTCGCTGTTGCGGTACGGCATGTTCTGGTAGACCGCGTAGCTGATGGCGTTAGACCCGACGCCAGACAGCAGCAAGGTGTAGCCGTCGGGTTCCGCCTTGGCCACCACGTCCGAGCCGATGTTGCCGTTTGCCCCGCCCTTGTTCTCGACGATGACGCTCTGGCCCAGCTCTTTGGACAATTCGGCGGCCAGCAAGCGGCCCACGGAATCCGTGCTGCCGCCCGCGGGGAACGGCACGATCAGCTTCACGGGTTTGGCGGGCCATGTGGCCGCTTGCGCGCGGGCGGCGTTCGGCGCCATCGCCAGCACGCCGATCGTCGTGGCGGCCAGCGCGGCGGTCAGGATGGCAAGGCGTCTGCGCGCCAAAGGTTTGTGTTGTTGCATGGTTGTCTCCTCGTGGTTTTTCTAAGTATGGCGCCCGGTGTCCGGGTCTGCTGTTGTCTTGCAAAAACACGGCTATGCAAAGGCCTGCGCCCGCCTACTTGTCGTCCAGCAGGTAAGGCGTGCCCGCGCGTTCGCAGATGCCGCGCAAACGCTCGGCCAAGGCCGCGGAAATGGGGATGCCCGCGCGCAGCCGGCGCGCACGCTCAGCCGCTTCGGGTTCGCCCGCCACCAGCACGGGTTCGTCGGGATTCGCGGGCGGGGTGTCGTGCATGGAATCGATCAAGTCATCCATGTCGGACTCAAACGACCCGGCTGCACGGAACGCATCGGGATTCAAGGCCAGGAAGAAATGCCCGACGTCATCGGGTTCACCCGGCTGACGCGTGGGCGCGCGGCGTGCGGCGAACGCGCTGCCGCTTAACGTGCCGCCTAGAATCTGCGCCATCATCGCCAGGCCGTAGCCTTTGTGGCTGCTCATTGCGGGCGTGCCGCCCAACGGCGTCAAGCCGCCTTCGGGCCGTTTGAAGATGAACTGCATGGCGGCGTCGGCGTCGGTGACGGCCCCGCCCTGCCCGTCCACCGCCCAGCCCGGGGGCAGCGGCTTACCCAGAAAGTCGTAGACCTTGACCTTGTTGGCGGCGACGGTGGTGGTTGCCATGTCCAGCACAAAGGGTTCGTTGTGAGCCGCGGGCGCGCCGAAGGCGATGGGGTTAGTGCCCAGCATGGGCATGGCGCCGCGCGTGGGCACCATGATGACGCCGTTGGCGCTGCTGGTGACCAGCCCGACCACGCCGCGCTCAACCGCGATGCGTGCGTACACGCCGGCGGCGCCGAAGTGATGCGAGTTGCAGACCGACACCGCCCCCACCCCGTGTTCCAGGGCCTTGTCCACGGCCAAGTGCATGGCTTGCGCAGCCACCGGATAACCCAGCCCGCCCATGCCGTCGATCAACGCACTGGCGCCGCTGTCGCGCACGATCTTCGCGCGCGCATCCAGCCGCAGCGACCCCGCGCGCCATTTTTCTTCGTACGAAGGCAGCATCGAAATGCCGTGCGAATCGATGCCCAGCAAATCCGTTTGCGCCATCAGACCCGCCGTGGTGTGCGCCAGATCTTCATCCATGCCCCACGCTTGCAGCACCTGCAAAATCTGCTCGCGAACCTGCTCCACCTGCACGTCCGTTCCTGTTGCTACGTTGCCTTGCACTGAGTCGTCTCCGTTCGTTATGGGTAGTGCGATGCCGGGCGCGGCGGCGGGAAGGGGTTGCGCGCGCCTAGTCCCGTTCGCGGTCCACCAGCCGATGGCGCGCCTGCCCCAGATGAAATTGCATGGCCACGCGGGCGCGCTCGCTGTCCTGTTCGCGGATGGCGTCCAGGATGGTGGCGTGTTCATCCACGACGCGCTGGGCGCGTTGGCGCGAGCCGGTGCGCGTCAGGCTCAACGTCAGCCGCATGAAACCGTTGATGGATTCGTGGATGCTTTCCAGCACCCCCAGATAGAAGTCGTTGCCGCTGGCCTCTGCGATGCTGGCATGAAAAGCCAGGTCCGCTTCGGGCGACACCTGGCCGTGCGTCAGGCTGTCGGCAAAAGCCGCATGCGCATCGGCGATCTTCTTCAGTTGTTCGTCCGTGCGGCGCAACGCCGCCAGACGCGCGGCGTCGCCCTCCAACGCCACGCGAACCTCTTGCGCGCGCAGATACGCGCTGACGTTTTGCACATCGTTGAAGGTTTTCAGACGCGGCGCGGGCTGATGGCTGACAAACGTGCCCAAGCCTTGATGCGCGGTGATCAAGCCATCTGCACGCAAACGCAGCAATGCTTCGCGCACGACCGGACGCGACACGCCGAAGCGTTCCGATATTTCGTTTTCGGATGGCAGCTTGTCGCCCACGTTCAGGCCGCCCGAGACGATCTGTTCAAAGATCTGTCCGTAGACCTGATCCGCCAGCCGCACCCGATGCCCGCGTTCAAGCGGTTGGGAAGCTGACGCGTCGGACTCGACGGGCGTCTGCGGCTCGGACGAAGAAGATGCTTTGGATCGGGCCACGAAACCTCCTGAATGCTTAGGGCCTGCTCGCCTTGACGCGAACAGCGCTCATCGTACCGCCAACAGGCGATGCAATGAGCGGCATGCAGCGAACCCGTTCACGCTCAGGCCGCCACGGCTTCCTTGTCCCACGCCGCCAACGCACGCGCGACCGGCGCCACGCGTTCTCGTTCAGCCGCCGAGATGCCCGTCAACAACGGCAGCATCGGGCCCATGTCCGCCACGCCCGACAGCGTGACGGCGTCATGCAGCACGCGGATGGGGCTGATGCCATCGCGGCAATCTTCCAGGCCCAGATAGTGTTCGCGCACGGCTTCGGCTTCGTCGTAACGGCCTTCGCCAAGCAGGTGCAGCAGGCGCATCGAACCGCGTGGCGCAACGCACACGGAGCCCGACGTGAAGCTTTTCAAACCGAAGTCGCGGTAGTGGACGATGGCCGGACGCTCGCCGATGCCACTGACGATCCAGCGCGAATCCACGGATTCCAGCAACGACGACAAGTACGCATCTTTTGCCGGGTTGTCGCGCACCACGGCGTACTTGAACGCGGCGATGCGGCCTTCTTCGATCAGGCGCGCGGCGGTTTCCGGCGCCAGGTAGTCGGCTGACTTGATGTAGACCACGGCCGGCTTGCCCAACGCATCGGTGAAGCGGCGCACGCCTTCGGCGAGACCGTCATCGGTGTACGGGAACGCCATCGGCAGCAGCATGGCGGTGGGAAACGCGCGCGACCGCAGGATGGCGGCCTGGTCCATCATCTTGCCGTAGTCGGGGCCAACCGACGGCAGTATCCACGTGTCCGATCCCGCCAGGCCTGCCAGCATGTCCACGATGCGCGCGTATTCGCTCACGCCCACGTTGTAGAAATTGGCGTTGCCGCCGTACATCACGTTGCGCACGCCGCCGGCCTCCAGATGCCCCAGCAGCGCCTTGTTGGCGGCTTCGTTCAAGGACAGATCGTCGTGGCGGGCAAGCGGCGGCACGGCGATGACCGAACGTTGCAGGTCCTGGGCGGTGACCGGGGTAGTTTTCATGAACGGGGCTCCTGGCGGTTGCACTTGTCAGATGAGTGATGGGAAAAAAGTATACTTGGTTGACAAGCAAATTCTCAATACCTATATTTGTTTGACAAGAGGAAAGGCATCAACAATGCGGGGCGCGATTAGCGCCCCGCTGCAACACGCCTCGGGCGATGCCAGGGGCGCGCAACATCCCCACAAACGATGCGCGGCCACGCGCACACCGAGGAGACAACCCATCATGCAAGCCCCCATCGTGCGATGCCGGCTGATCACTGCCGTCTGTTTGATGGCGACGGCGCTGCTGCTGCCCGCAGCCCAAGCCCACGCCGACTATCCCGAACGCGACGTCAAGATCATCGTGCCCTTCCCCGCGGGCGGCACCGCAGACATCGCCGCGCGCGTCGTGGCGGCTGAGCTGGGCAAGAGCTGGATCAAGCCGGTGGTGGTGGACAACAAGGCTGGCGCGGGCGGCAACGTCGGCACGGCCGAGGCGGCGCGCGCCACCGCTGACGGCTACACGCTGCTGATGGGCACCGTCAGCACGCATGCCATCAACCAATCGGTCTACAGCAAGCTGCCTTACGACCCGGTCAAGGACTTCGTGCCGGTCACGCTCGTCATTCCCGTGCCGAACATTCTGGAACTGAACCCCAAGTTCGCCGACAAGCACGGCATCCGCACCGTGGCCGATCTGATCAAGTATCTGAAGGCCAACCCGGGCAGCGTCAACATGGCGTCCACCGGCAACGGCACGTCCACGCACCTGTCGGGCGAACTGTTCCAGAGCATGACGGGCACGCGCATGACGCATGTGCCGTACAAGGGCAGCAGCCCCGCGCTGACCGATGTGATGGGCGGGTCCGCCGACCTGATCTTCGACAACCTGCCCTCGTCCATGGGCTACATCAAGGGCGGCAAGCTGCGGCCGCTGGCGGTTACCACCGCCGCGCGCTCGCCCGCGCTGCCCGATGTGCCGACGATGGCCGAAGCGGGCGTGAAGGGGTATGAGGCATCCAGCTGGTTCGGTTTGCTGGCGCCTGCCGGCACGCCGCCCGCCATTGTTGAAAAAATTCAGCGCGATGTGGCGGCCGCCTTGCAACAGGAACCCGTGCGCGCGCAGTTGCAGGCGCAAGGCGCCACGCCATCCGGCAATACGCCCACGCAGTTCAAGCAATTCATGGCGCAGGAAACCGTCAAGTGGGCGGAAGTGGTGAAGACCTCCGGCGCAAAAGTCGACTGACCCCACGCGAATCACGCTCCACATTCAGACTCAGATTCAGGTCCACATTCAGCCCCCCGATTCAGGCCCGGCCGCAACGCGTGAGCGCCGGGTTTTTCATCACCACGCGAACCAGGAGACACCATGAATAAACTGATCTGCGCCGCCGCCGCGGCGAGCGCCGTTCTACTTGGCGGGCCGGCTGCACAAGCGGCCGGCTACCCCGACAAGCCCGTCACGATGATCGTGCCGTTCGTGCCCGGCGGCTCGTCCGACATCACGGCGCGTTCGGTCACGCCCGCGCTGTCGAAGATCCTGGGCCAGACCTTCGTGGTTGAAAACAAGCCGGGCGCCAACAGCGCCATTGGCGCGCAGGCGCTGGCTCGCAGCACGCCTGACGGCTACACGATGATGGTCGGGTCGATTGGCACCTTCGCCATCAACGAAGCGCTGTACAAGAACCTGTCTTACAACCCCAGCAAGGATTTTGCGTATCTGACGCAAGCGGTGCGCAACCCGAACGTGCTGGTCGCCGCCCCCACCTTCCCTGCCGCCACCGTGGCCGAGCTGGTTGCGTACGCGAAGAAGAATCCGGGCAGCGTGTCGTACGCGTCGTCTGGTACGGGTTCGTCCGACCACCTGTCCGCCGTGCTGTTTCGCCAGCGCACGGACAGCACGGGTGTCGACGTGCCCTACAAGGGCGGCGGCGCGGCCATTGCCGACCTGATCGGCGGGCAGGTCAACGTGTCGTTCCAAAACCTGGGTGCGGTACAGAACCACATCAAGGCCGGCAAGCTGAAAGCGTTGGCCATTACGGGCGATGCGCGCGCACCGGATCTGCCCGACGTGCCGACCCTGGAGGAAGCGGGCATCAAGGACATGGTGGTGTATTCGTGGCAAGGCTTCGCCGTGCCCAAGGGCACGCCGCCGGCCGTCGTGGAGCAATTGTCCAAGGCGTTGCAAACCGCGCTGCGCGACCCGAAGACCGAGCAAACGCTGCAAGGTTTGGGCTTTGAAGTGGTGGCCAACACGCCGCAGCAGTTCACGCAATTCCAGCAAGGCGAGGTCAAGCGCTGGAAGGACGTCATTCAGAAAGCCAACATCCAGCTGGAATGAGCCGTGGCTAAAGCCGCGGCATAAGCTCATGGGGATGCCTGCGGGCATCCCCGGTGCCTGATCCCAGGCCGAATCAAGTAGCATGACCGTTTTCGCCACCCACCCGTACGACAACATGACCACCAAGCAACGCATCATCCAGGTCGGCTCGCTGGCCGGCTCCCCCACCGCCAACAAGAGCCTGGCAGACCGCTATGACGTCGTGGAACTGTGGAAGTTTCCCGATCGCAAGGCGGCGCTGGCCGAACACGGCAAGGGCATCACCGCGGTTGTCACGTCGGCCAACTTCGGCGCCGACGCGGAACTCATCAACGCCCTGCCCGACCTCAAAGCCATTTGCAGCTGGGGCGTGGGCTACGAAACCATCGACGTGGAAGCCGCCAAGAAACGGGGCGTACAGGTCAGCAACACGCCTGACGTGCTGACGGATTGCGTGGCGGACCTGGCCTGGGGCCTGCTGATTGCCGGCGCCCGCCGCATGGGCCAGGGCGAACGCTTTGTGCGCGCTGACCAATGGGGCCAGGTGCATGGCAGCATCCCGCTGGGCCAGCGCGTCAGCGGCAAGAAACTGGGCATTGTGGGCCTGGGCCGCATCGGTGAAGCCATTGCCAAGCGTGGCACGGGTTTCGACATGGACGTGCGTTATCACAACCGCAGAAAGCGCGACGACATCGCGTACGGCTACGAAGCGTCGCTGGTGGATCTGGCCAAGTGGGCCGACTTCCTGGTGGTCGCCACTGTGGGCGGCCCGAGCACGCGCCATCTGGTGAATCAGCCCGTGCTGGAAGCGTTGGGCCCAACCGGCATCATCGTCAACATCGCGCGCGGCCCGGTCATTGATGAAGCGGCGCTGGTGGCGGCGCTGGAATCCGGCAAGCTCGGTTGCGCAGCGCTGGACGTGTTCGAACACGAACCCAAAGTGCCCGACGCGCTGAAGAAAAGCGACAACGCTGTCGTGCTGCCGCACATCGGCAGCGCCACGCTGGAAACGCGCCTGGGCATGGAAAACCTGATGCTGGATAACTTGCAGGCCCACTTCGATACGGGCCGTGTGATTACGCCGGTCGAATAAAAAACACCTGCTGCAAAAACGAAAAAGCCTCTCGGTGCCCATACCGAGAGGCTTTCGACTTTCCGGCCCCGCGGGATCGGCAGTCTTCCTGCAAAGGAACTACTTAAGGCTTTTCAGCCGCTTGCTACTTGGCCGGCGTCGTGGCGCCGGAATGGTCCATCTTTGATGCAGTGCCTGATTTCGCGGCCGCCGGTTTGGCGGACGTTTTGTCAGACTTGTGATGCTTGTGCTGCGCGTGGGTCTTGGTATCACCCGCCTTGGTCGTGGCATCGGCGCCGGCCGCGAACGCAGAAGGCGCAGCAGCAAGACCGAGGCACAAGGCCGAGGTGGATAAGAACGCAGCGATACGGGAGTGAGTCGTCATTTCATGAACTCCTGAATGTGCAAGGCTAAAAGCCTATCCGACACGGGGCGGCAACATCGCCGCTTACCCCGTACTCCGTTTGAAGAGCCGGCACGCGGAAGGTTCAACGCGGAACCACAAACTTTCGGACGCTAACGTTTGCTAATACAGGGGGTGTTAATACAGCGCCGCGCTCAGCTTTCAAACGCCAGCAACGCCACGGTGGCAAACAGCATCAGCGCGAAGCTGGCTCTCAGCTTGCGTTCAGGCAGCTTGTACGCCAAGCGCACGCCAACCGGCACGAACAGCAAGCTGCCAATCGCCATGGGCAGGCCCACCATCCAGTTCGCCTGACCCGCCCATCCGTAGGTGATGAGCGCAATCGTGGAACCCGGAATCACCATGCTCAACGCGAGCGCCTGCGCCGTGGTCTGCGGCAGCCGGAAGACGGACGTGATGATGGGCACCGCCAGCACTGCGCCGCCCACCCCGAAGAAGCCGCCCAAGGTGCCGCACAACATGCCCAAGACGCTCGCACGACGGGGCGTGAAAGCAGGCGCTGCACGCGTTGGCTTTTGCGTTTGCGTTGCCGCTTTCTCTTTGTGTTTCTGCTTGCCGGCGGCAACGCGGCCCGCGCGCCACGTCTGCCACACATAGAACAAGGCGATGAAGAACAGGAACACGGCGAAGCTTCGGCGCAAGACACTGGAGTCGATACCCAGCGCCAAACGCGCGCCCACCCAGGTGAACAGCACGGCGCCCGCCGCACCTGCGGCGGCCACGCGCTTGTCGATGCGGGTCTGCTGGTTGTACTTGCGCACCGCCATCGTGATGGCGGGCAACACCATGATCAGCGCGGTGCCTTGCGCCAGTTGTTGCGACATGCCCATCAACAGCACCAGCGCGGGAATGGCGATAAGACCGCCCCCGATGCCCAGCACGCCGCCCATGAAACCAATCAGGCCACCCGCGGCCAGGCACGCGGCGATCACTAACAGACTCACAACATGCTCCCGATCAGCGCAGCTTGTCCAGCGCGGCGTCCAGGCGGTCCACCGCCCAGATCTCCAGACCCTCGATAGGCTGGCGCGGCGCGTTGGCCTTGGGGATGAGCGCAATCGAAAAGCCCAGCTTGGCGGCTTCGCGCAAACGTTCCTGGCCACGCGGCGCGGGCCGGATCTCGCCTGCCAGCCCCACTTCACCGAATGCAATCAGGCCACGCGGCAAGGGCTTGTCGCGCAACGACGACATGATGGCCAGCAGCACCGGCAAGTCGGCCGCGGGCTCCGTGATGCGCACGCCGCCCACGGCGTTGACGAACACGTCCTGGTCGAACGTGGTGACGCCCGCGTGCCGGTGCAGCACGGCCAGCAGCATCGCCAGCCGGTTGCCTTCCAGCCCAACCGTCAGCCGGCGCGGGTTGGGCGCGTGCGAGCTATCGACCAATGCCTGGATTTCAACCAGCAGCGGGCGCGTGCCTTCCTGTGTGGCCATCACGCAGGAACCGGCCACCTGCTGTTCGTGTTGCGACAAGAACAGCGCGGACGGGTTGGCCACGCCACGCAGACCGCGGTCGGTCATGGCGAAGACGCCGAGTTCATTCACTGCACCAAAACGGTTCTTGAAGGCGCGCACCAGGCGGAACGACGAATGCGTATCGCCTTCGAAATACAGCACCGTGTCCACGATGTGTTCGAGCACGCGCGGACCCGCCAGCGCGCCGTCTTTGGTGACGTGGCCGATCATGACGATGGCGATGCCCGTCTGCTTGGCCAGCCGCGTCAACTGCGCGGCGCACTCGCGCACCTGCGACACGGAGCCCGGCGCGGCGCTGAGTTCACCGCTGTACAGGGTTTGAATGGAATCGATAACGGCAACGGTCGGCTTCTGCTCGGACACGGCAGCCTGAATGGCTTCCAGCCGGATCTCGGCCAGCAGATTGACGTTGCCGGTCTGCAAGTCAAGGCGGCGGGCGCGCAAGGCGACCTGCTCGGCGGACTCTTCGCCCGTCACGTACAGCACGGGCGTGGTCTCGGACAGCGAAGCCAGCGCTTGCAGCAGCAGCGTGGATTTGCCGATGCCGGGGTCACCCCCAATCAGCACCACGGCGCCGGCCACCAGACCGCCGCCCAGCACGCGGTCAAATTCGTCCAGGCCGGTAGGCTGGCGCGGCGTTTCGCGGGCTTCGATTTCGGACAGGCTGCGCACCGGGCTGGCCGAGGCCAGCGGGGCATAGCGGTGGGCGGACGCGGCGGGCGACGACGACTCCACCGTTTCTTCCAGCGTGTTCCAGGCGTTGCAATGCGGGCATTTGCCCTGCCACTTCGGGGTCGTGCCGCCACAGTCGGCGCACACATATACGGTTCGGGATTTGGCCATGCGCGAAAGTGTACTGGCAACCCTCGCGTCCCGGGGCGCAGAACCGGGACCAAAATGCGCATTGAACGGCCACATTGACGTGCTGCGGGGCACGAGTCTGTCATTCTGCTTTCAGTATTAGGGACGGGCCAAAGTTACATCATGCAAATAGAAGAAATTCCCTGCCGGAATCCCGCAAATCGCGCATAATCGACGGATGCAGCGCGGCCTGCTTCTCACAAGCCGCATAAACCGGAACAAGACCCCAGCCCCGACGAGATCGCCGGACCACCGGCGCGGCGCCCAGCAAAGGTCAAACGCGAATACGTCCTCCCACCGGGCGTATGCGCGAGGAGTACGCGCATGAGCATTACCTATCGCCCCCCTTTCGATGAAGACGATGAACGGGATCTGCGCGCCCTGTACCGTAAGCCCAGACCCGGGAGCAGTCCCGAACTTGACGCCGCGGTGCGCCGAGCCTGGCACCCTGGCCACAGCTGGCACCCCGGCTGGGCTGCAGCGGCATGCGCCGCGATGGTGGCGGGCCTGTTCGCCTGGACGGACATGCGCGAAAGCGCCGACGCCCCCGAGCTGAACGCGCAGCTTGTCGCCCCGCATGAAGTTGGCACCAGCGCCGAACGTTCGCCGCCCCCCGTCGCCCTGACCGATGCGCTGGCCGGAAAATCCGCGGCGCCCGCCGTCACCCAGCGCGTTTCTGTTTCCGCATCGGCGTCGGAGTCAACGGCCGAGCCCATCCAGAGCCAGGCGGCTCAAGTGGCTCCGGCCCCGGAAGCCGCTGCCGCCGGTACGGCACAGCCCGCCGAGGCGACGGCCACCGACGTCGTCGCGTTCAGCGAAGAAGATATCGAGGCTCGCGTGGCTCACATCCGGTCGCTGATGCAGAACGACCAGCAGGACGACGCCGTGCAAGCGCTGCGCGAATTGCAGCAAGGCGCGCCCGACCTGACCTTGCCTGACGACCTTCAGGAACTGGCCCAGCAAAACCCGGCCTGAGCTCACAGCCCGAACTCACGGCCTGACCTTCCGTCCTGACCTTACGTCCTTGATCCGGCCCCCGGCCCCGCCCATTACGGCGGCGCCGGGGGCCGTGTTGCATCCCCGCCGCAAGCCGTTCAGGATCAAGAAACAGTGATCAGAAAACGGGTGGCTTCTTGCTAACATAGCCGCCATGAGTCCGAGCTTCCACCACCGCAATCTTCCCCACCTGCTGCTCTACGCACGCGAAACCCTGATGGCGCATTTCCGACCCGTATTGCACGCGGCCGGCGTCACCGAACAACAATGGCGGGTGTTGCGCACCTTGAGCGAAGTCGGCTCGATGGAACCGAACCAGATCGCGCGCAGCTGTCAGATCCTTAGCCCCAGCCTGACCCGCATGCTGGCCGGCATGGAAGAACAAGGCCTGATCAAGCGTGTGCGCTCGAGCGCCGACCAGCGCCGCCAGGAAATCTCGCTGACCCCCAAGAGCAACAAGCTGATCGACCGGATGCGTCCGCACGTGGATGCGAAGTACCAAGAGATCGAAGCCAAGATCGGCAAGGAATTGCTTGACCGCCTGTACCGCGACGTCGACACCATGGTCGACCTGATCAAGCAGAATACGCCGGCATCGCGCGATGCCGACGAAGGCTGAAACTCAGTCGGGCACCGGGAAGATCGCGTTGATCTGCCCCGTGCCGGAGCTGGTGAAGTAATCGGTGACGATCTCCACCGGCTTGTCGTAAGCGTCCCACCCCAGCAAGCCCAGCAGCATCGCCGTGTCGTGCATGCCGCCCTCGCCCACGCACAGCTCGGCGTACTCCGGCAGCATGGCGCAGAACGTCTTCCAATCCCCCTGGCGCCACAGATCGACCACCCGCAGATCCACCTGACGATGGAACTCGCGGCTGATCTGGTGCATGGCGGCTTCTGGGCTGTTGTTGTCGTTGAACCGATGTGACAACGAACCGCTGGCCAGCACGGCGACGCGGTTATCGCTGGCTTCGATCGCCTGACGCAAGGCGGCGCCGAAGCGCCGGCTTTCATCCAGACCATGCCAGGCGCACCATGCCGCCACCGACACCACATTGAAACGGCCGTCGCCGTTCATGTAGCGCATGGGAACCAGCGTGCCGTATTCCAGTTCCAGGCTGTCGATCTCGTGCGTGCGCGTGCCCACGCCCGCCGCGTTGGCGCATTCGGCGATGCGGCGGCCCAGTTCAGGGTTGCCGCCGTAGACGTAGTCCATGTCCTTGATGAAGTGCGGCAGTTCGTTGCTGGTGTAGCGGCCCGCAAAGCGCGCATTGGCGTTCACGTGATAGCCCGCGTTCACCAGCCAGTGCACGTCCAGCACCACAATCGTATCCACATCCATATCGCGGCAACGCTGGCCAATTTCGCGGTGGCCCTGGATGGCGGCCTCGCGGCAGCCGTGGTGCTTGCCGGGAAGTTCCGACAGATACATCGACGGCACGTGCGTCACTTTCGCTGCCAGCGCAAGCTTGCCCATGATGGTTGTCTCCTTGGTGCAGGGGCTCAAACGCCCCATTTCGGTATGTGGTGGCTGCCCATCGACACGCAGACGTTTTTGATTTCGGCGAAGACCTCGTAGCTGTATTCGCCGCCTTCGCGCCCCGTGCCGGATTCCTTGGTGCCGCCAAACGGCTGGCGCAGGTCGCGCACGTTCTGGCTATTGATGAACACCATGCCGGCCTCGATGCCGCGCGCCAGGCGGTGGGCGCGGCCGATGTCGCTTGTCCAGATGTAGGACGCCAGGCCGTATTTGACATCATTGGCCAGCGCCAAGCCTTCGGCCTCGTCCTTGAACGGGATCAGGCAGGCAACGGGGCCGAAGATTTCTTCCTGCGCGCAACGCATGCGGTTGTCGACGTCGGCCAGCACGGTCGGGCGCACGAAGTTGCCGCCCGATAAATGCGCCGGCAGCCCGGCCGGCTTGCCTGCGCCACCGGCCAAGATGCGCGCGCCCTCTTGCTCGGCCAGCTGGATGTAGCCCGTTACCTTTTCCCAATGCTGGCGCGTGATCATCGCGCCCACATGCGTGGCGTCATTCATCGGGTCACCCACCGCCAGCCGTTCGGCGCGCGCGGCGAATTTGCGCACGAAGTCGGCGTAGATGGTTTCTTGCACGAAGATGCGCGAGCCCGCCGTGCAGCGTTCACCATTCAACGAAAAGATGGTGAACAACGCGGCGTCCAGCGCGCGCTCGACATCGGCATCATCAAAGATCAGCACGGGCGACTTGCCGCCCAGTTCCATCGAGAACTTCTTGATGCCGCCGGCGCTGGCCATGATTTTTTTACCGGTGACGGTGCCTCCGGTAAACGAGATGGCGCGCACGCCGGGGTGGCGCACCAACGCGTCGCCCGCCGTTGCGCCCATGCCCTGCACCACGTTCAGCACGCCGGCGGGGATGCCGGCTTCTAGGGCCAGGCGGCCCAGCTGATCTGCTGTCAGTGGCGAGAGTTCAGACATCTTCAGCACTGCCGTGTTGCCCAGCGCAAGGCACGGCGCGGTTTTCCACGTGGCCGTCATGAAAGGCACGTTCCACGGCGACACCAGCGCGCACACGCCCACCGGCTGGTACAGCGTGTAGTTCAGCATCTGGTCATCGACGGGATAGGTATGCCCGTTCATGCGCGTGCAGACCTCGGCGAAGAAATTGAAATTCTCGGAGGCGCGCGGAATCAGCTGCTTGCGGGTTTGCGAGATCGGCAGGCCGGTGTCCTGCGTTTCAAGTTCGGCCAGCATGGGCACGTTCTGGTCGATCAGTTCGCCCAGGCGGCGCATCAGCCGGGCGCGTTCCTTGGCGGGCGTGTTGGCCCATTTTGGAAAGGCGGCCGCCGCGGCGGACACGGCGGCGTCAATTTCGGCCTGGCCGCCCGACGCCACTTCGTCGATGGCGTCGCCCGTGGCCGGGTTGTAGGTAATGAAGCGGTCTTGGCTGTCGACCTGCTCCCCATTGATCCAGTGCTTGATGCTCATCGCGGCTCCTCGTCCCGTGCTCGGCGGTGATGGCCGCCACTTTTTAATTAACACGTTAACATTATGCCGGCGAAAGGCAGGCTGTCAACGTCTGAAAACCACTAGCGGAGGGCAAGCGGGGTTGCTCGCATTTGGCGTTGCGGCACGGTTGCTCCTCGGTTGCCGCCCCCGTTGCAGCCCCGTTGCAGCCCCCGTTGCAGCCCCCGTTGCAGCCCCCGTTGCAGCCCCGTTGCAGCCCCGTTGCAGCCCCGTTGCCGCTCACACCGGATTTCATTATGATAATTAACATGCTAACAATATTGTGCGGGAGACCCCATGCCCCATATCTGGATTGAGTACTCGGGCAATCTGGCCCTGGATACCGGTGCGCTGATGCGCACCGTACAGGCTGCCGCCGTGGGTGACGGCAGCCTGTTTCCGTTGGCCGGCGCCCGCACCCGCGCCTTGCGGGTGAATGATTGCCTGATCGTCGATGGCCACCCAGACAATGCGTTCGTCCATGTGGTGCTGCGCATCGGACATGGCCGCAACGACGCCCAGAAGGCCGCGCTGGGTGAACGCGTTTTCCAGGCGCTGACCACGGTGCTGGCGCCGCAGATGGCCGCGCGCCCCTTGGGGATTTCGATGCAGATCGAAGAGGCAGACCCCGTGCTGAACTACAAGCTGAACAACTACCGCGACTATCTGGCGGCCAGAGCCGCCCAGACAAGTGCCGCGCTCGCCGCGCCGCCGCGCAGCGTGGTGGGTGCGGCGCTGAACACGCGGCAAGTGTTGGCCGCTTTGGGCAGCGCCGTGGACGCCCCGCCCTACAAGGCCGCGCCCAAGGCGCCCGTGCTCTACATCAAACCCGCAAACACCTATGCGCAAGACGGCGACGTCATCACGCTGCCGGCGGACATCACTGAAGTGCAAGTGGGCGCCACCTTGGGCGTGGTATTCGCACGCCGCGCAACACGGGTGAGCGAGTCGGAAGCGCTGGACGTGGTGGCGGGGTATCGCGTAGTGGCCGATTTGTCTGTGCCGCACGCGAGCTACTTCCGCCCCGCCCTCAAACAGCAATGCCGCGACGGCTTCTGCCCTATCGGCCGTGATTTGGCGCCCGCCTCTGCCATTGCCAACCCCGACGCGCTCGACATCGAGGTGTGGGTGGATGGCGTGGTCGCGCAGCGCGCCAGCACCGCCGACCTGGTCCGCCCCGTTGCCCGCCTGATCGCCGACGTGACGCAGTTCATGAGCTTTGAGGCGGGCGACATGCTGCTGGTTGGCACGCCGCACGACGCGCCGCGCCTGCGCGCCGGACAGCGCTACGACATCCGCATCGCGCAGGTTGGCACGTTGGGCAACTCGTTGGCCGCCGCCACGGTTTAAGGACGAATCCATGAAACACGCACGCATCGCCTATGAAGGCGCTATCCACGCCGCCACCGAAGCGCAGCCCGGCCACGTCCGCCTGGCCGACGGCCGCGTCCTGGCCGAAGACGCCGTGACGTGGCTGCCGCCCATCGAACCGCGCACGACGTTCACGCTGGCCATCAACTACGCGGACCACGCCCGCGAACTGGCCTTCAAGGCGCCCGACGAACCCTTGGGCTTTCTGAAGGCGGCCAACACCTTCGTCGGGCACCGCGCGCAAACGCTGCGCCCGGCCGACGTCGCCTTCATGCACTATGAATGCGAGCTGGCTGTCGTGATCGGCAAAACGGCGCGAGGCGTCTCGCGCGAGCAAGCCTACGACTACGTGGCGGGCTACACGGTGGCCAACGATTACGCGCTGCGCGACTACCTGGAAAACTGGTATCGCCCCAACCTGCGCGTGAAAAGCCGCGACACCTGCACGCCACTGGGCCCTTGGCTGGTCGACCGCGACGACGTGCCAGACCCCATGAACCTGAATCTGCGCACCACCGTCAACGGCGTCGAAACCCAACGCGGCAATACGCGCGACATGGTGTTCGACGTACCCGCCCTGATCGAATACTTCAGCAGCTTCATGACGCTTTCCGCGGGCGACCTGATCCTGACCGGCACGCCCGACGGCATCGTCAATGTGGCGCCGGGTGACGAAGTTGTCACTGAAATCGAAGGCATCGGCCGGCTGGTCAACACGCTTGTTCCCTACCCCTCGTGAGCCCTCTACAGGACACCCCATGCTAGACACCCAAACGGTGCGCAACCTTGCCGCGCGCCTGCACGACGCCGAACGCAGCCGGCAGCAGATCGGCCAGATTTCACTGGAACACCCGGACATCACCATCGCCGACGCGTACGCCATTCAGCGCGCGTGGATGGACATCAAGCTGGCGGAAGGCCGCGAGAAGCGCGGGCACAAGATCGGGCTGACGTCGCGCGCCATGCAGCAGGCATCGCAAATCAACGAACCCGATTTCGGCATGCTGCTGGACGATATGTTCTTTGCCGATGGCAGCGACATTCCCGCAAGCCGGTTCATCTTGCCGCGCCTGGAAGTCGAGCTGGCGTTTGTGCTGGGCAAGCGGCTGCAAGGCCCGAACGTGACGTTGTTCCAGGTGTATGACGCGGTGGATTACGTGATCCCGGCGCTTGAGATCATCGACGCGCGCTCACACGGCATCGACCCCGCCACGCAGCGCCCGCGCAAGGTGTTCGACACCATCGCCGACAACGCCGCGAACGCGGGCGTGGTGATGGGCGGTCGGCCCGTGAAGATCGGCGAGCTGGACTTGCGTTGGGTGGGCGCCATCTTGTCGCGCAACGCCGTCATCGAGGAAACCGGCGTGGCCGCGGGCGTCTTGAATCACCCGGCCAATGGCGTAGTATGGCTGGCTAACAAGCTGGCCGCCCACGACGTGGCGCTGGAAGCCGGGGAGATCATTTTGTCGGGTTCGTTCACGCGCCCGATCGCAGCCCGGCCCGGCGACACCTTCAATGTCGACTACGGCGTGCTGGGTTCCGTCAACTGTCATTTCATCTAACACGGCATGCCGTCCATGGACATCCTGACCAACACCTTCAAGCAAGCCTTGCGCGACCGCCAACCCCAGATCGGCCTGTGGGCCGGGCTGGCCAGCGCCTACACCTCCGAGATCGTCGCCGGCGCCGGCTTTGACTGGCTGCTGATTGACGGCGAACACGCTCCCAACACCTTGCAGACGACGCTGTCGCAACTGCAATCGGTGGCCGCTTACCCCGTAGCCGCCGTCGTGCGCCCCGCCTGGAACGACCCGGTACAGATCAAGCAGATTCTGGACACCGGCGCGCAGACCTTGCTGGTGCCGATGATTCAGTCCGCCGACGAAGCGCGCGCGGCGGTGGCCGCCGTGCGCTATCCGCCCGCTGGCATTCGTGGCGTGGGCAGCGCGCTGGCGCGTTCATCGCGTTGGAACCGCATCCCGAATTACCTGGAGCGCGCGAACGACCAGATGTGCGTGCTGGTGCAAATCGAAACGCCGGCCGGCCTCGCCGCGCTGGATGAGATCCTGGCCGTGGAAGGGGTGGACGGCGCCTTCATCGGCCCGGCCGACCTGTCGGCGGGCATGGGCTACCTGGGGCAGCCTGACCACCCCGAGGTCTTGAAGACCATCGACGACGCCATCACCCGCATCGTGCGCTCGGGCAAGGCCGCGGGCATCCTGCACGGCGGCGTGGCGCAAGCCAAGCACTATCTGGAATTGGGCGCCACCTTTGTGGCCGTGGGCGTGGACGCCATTCTGCTGGCGCGCGCCGCCGAAAACCTGGCGGCGCAATTCAAGGATGTGAAGCCGGTGGCAGCGGGCAAGGGTCCGTACTGACCGCGGTATTCACGAATAAAAAAAAGCGCACCCTGTGGTGCGCTTTTCTCTTGGGCCGACGGAACGCAATCAGGAACGACCGCCCAGGCTGCCCCCGCCATCCACGCCCAGCACCTGGCCGGTAATGAAGCCCGCGTCATCGGACAGCAGGAAGGCGATGGCGGCGGCCACTTCGGCCGGCGTGCCCAGGCGCTTCATGGGCACGGAAGCCAGCGCGCGCTTTTCGCCTTCGCTGCC
Organism: Achromobacter sp. 01N37; assembly: GCF_056399725.1. Taxonomy (NCBI): domain Bacteria; kingdom Pseudomonadati; phylum Pseudomonadota; class Betaproteobacteria; order Burkholderiales; family Alcaligenaceae; genus Achromobacter; species Achromobacter sp. 01N37. The sequence goes on along the minus strand of NZ_JBFTRX010000001.1, from coordinate 80,280 downwards.
AGCCGGGCGCGTGGCGCGGAACATTTCGGTTTCGATCGGGCCGGGAGCCACCGCATTGGCGGTGACGCCATACTCGGCCAGCTCCAGCGCCCAGGTGCGGGTGCAACCGACCAGCGCGTTCTTGGCGGCGGAATACGCGGTGCGATCCAGGCCGCCATAAATGGCGCGGCTGACGACGTTGACGATGCGGCCGGCGCGGCGCACTTTCATGGATTCAATGAAGGCCTGCGTGACTTGCACCGCCACGCGCACGTTCAAGTCCAGCACGTTGTACAGCGTGGCCAGATCAATTTCACCCAGCGGTTGCGGCGACGCGATGCCGACGTTGTTGACGACGGCGTCGACGGGGAATTTCTCGCGGATTTCGCGCAGCACTTCTTCGGTGCGGCCAGCGTCGGCCAGGTCACAGGCGTACAGATAACCGGGGAAATCGACATCCGTCGTGTTGCGCGCGATGCCCACCACATGACAACCCATGTCGGACAGCCGCTGCGTCAGCGCCCAGCCTATGCCCTTGGTGGCACCCGTAATGAGCACGCATTTGTCCTTCATGGATCGAAACCTCGTAGTCTGTTTGCTTGGTCAAAAACGGGCGCTTGGGCGCCCGGTGTTCCCAGTAGACACCATCCTGAGATGGCTGTCTTGTAAATTGCGTAGCAAATCTTGCCCGGCGGACACCCTGCCGCCCGGGACGGCAGGCGGCGAAATCAGCGCGTTCAGGCGTCGCGGGTGACGGGTACGCGGGGCGCCAGTGCGCACAGCAGCTCGTAGCCGATGGTGCCGGCGGCCATGGCCACTTCGTCCACCGACGGGCCGTCTTCGCCGAACAGCACGACGGGCGCGCCGACGCCCGCGGCGGGAATCGGGTCCAGGTCAACGATCAGCATGTCCATGGATACGCGGCCCAAGAGCTGGGTGCGGATGCCGGCCACGACAACCGGCGTGCCGGTGGTGGCGTGCCGCGGGTAGCCGTCGGCGTAGCCGCAGGCGACGATGCCCACGCGCATGGGGCGTTCGGCGCGGAAGATGGCGCCGTAGCCCACCGAATCGCCCGCCTTCAGCTCTTGCACCGCGATGATCTCGGAGCTGAGCGTCATGGCCGGCTTCAGGCCGAACGACGTGGCTTCAGCATCCGCGAACGGCGACGCGCCGTACAGGCAGATGCCCGGGCGCACCCAATGGGTTTGCGCCGGAGTGCTGACCGCGATGTCGGCAAAGCGCAAGGTGGCGGCCGAGTTGCAGACGCTGATTGCGCCCGGCATCTTATGCGTCACCGAATTAAACACGGCCAGTTGCTCGGTCACGCCCTGGGGGCCGTCCGCGCAGGCAAAGTGCGTCATCTTGCCCACCGAACCCAGCGTGCCCTGCTGTTGCAGCAGCATTGCGCGTTCATGGGCGGCGGGATAGGCGGCGGGGCTGAAGCCCAGGCGGTTCATGCCGCTGTTCAGCTTCAGCATGACGTCCACGCGGCGGGTGAAACGCGCGCGCGCCAGCATGTCCAGCTGTTCGCGGTTGTGTACGGTGGTGCTGAGATGGTAGCGGTCGACCAGATCCAGGTCGGACGGCTTGAAGAACCCTTCCAGCAGCAGAATGGGGCCGCCCCAACCGGCTTCGCGGCAGCGCACGGCTTCGTCCAGATCCAGCATCGCCAGGCCTTGCGCCTTGGAGAACCCCGTGACCGCTTGCTCAATGCCGTGTCCATACGCGTTGGCCTTGATGACCGCCCAGATGGAGGGCGGCAGGCCGGACGCGGCGGCGGCGGTTTGTTCAAGATGGTGGCGCACGGTGGCAAGATTGTGCGCAAGCGCGGAGACGGAAACAGTGGCTGATATGGGGCGCGGCATGGTGTGAGATCCTGTGGCGCTTAAGTCTAACTGATCGACGCCCTCGCCGGGACGCCCTGACGGGGATAGCGCCCCGCCCAAAAAAGCGACTACTCTAAAATGCGTCGAACACGGTCCACCGGACCCGATCTGCACTGCTATCCATGTCCATCGATCACTACGAAAACTTTCCCGTCGCCTCGCTGCTGCTGCCGCGCAGGCTTCGCGGCGCCGTGACCGATATCTACCGGTTCGCCCGCTCGGCGGACGATATCGCCGACGAAGGCAGCGCATCTGACGCCGAACGCCTGGCGCAGCTGGCCGCCTACCGCACCGAGCTGCACCGCATTGGCGCGGAGCCCGGCACGGTGCCCCCGCCCGGCCTGCCGCCGTTGTCGGACGTCTTCACGCCGCTGGCCAAGACCATCGCCCAGCACCAGTTGCCCATCACGCCGTTCTACGACCTGTTGTCCGCCTTTGAGCAGGACATCACCGTCAAACGCTACGAAGACTACGCGTCGCTTGCCGACTATTGCACGCGCTCGGCCAACCCGGTCGGCCGCCTGATGCTGCATCTGTTCAATGCCACCAGCCCGCAGGACATCGCCGAAAGCGACGCCATCTGCACGGGGCTGCAACAGGTGAACTTCTGGCAGGACGTGCGGGTGGACTGGCACAAGCATCGCGTCTACCTGCCGCAGGAAGACCTGCGCCGCCACGGCGTCACCGATGACGACCTGGCCGCCTGCCGCCTGACGCCCGCGTGGCGCGAGTTGATGGCCTTCCAGGTCGAACGCACGCGAGCGCTGCTACACTTCGGCGCTCCGCTGGCGCGCCGCCTGCCGGGCCGCATCGGCCTGGAGCTGCGCCTGGTGGTGCAAGGCGGGCTGCGCGTGCTGGAGCGTATCGAGGCAAGCAGCTACGATGTATTCATGAATCGCCCCGAATTGGGCGCCAAAGACTGGGCCATCATGCTGTGGCGCTCTATCAAGTAACAGGCCCTGCCTATCTATGACCCCTGACGAATACTGCCAGGAAAAGGCCGCGAAAAGCGGTTCCAGCTTCTACTACTCATTCCTGTTCCTGCCCCCCGAACGCCGCCGCGCGATCACGGCGCTGTACGCCTACTGCCGCGAAGTGGACGACGTGGTGGACGAATGCACCGACCCGTCGCTGGCGCGCATCAAGCTGGCGTGGTGGCGCACGCAGGTCGACCAGATGTTCGACGGCAAGCCCGATCACCCCGTGACGCGCGCGTTGCAGCCGCATCTGGAAAGCTGTTCGATCACCCGCGAGCGCCTGCTGGCTGTGGTTGATGGCATGGAAATGGATCTGGACCAGACCCGCTATCTGGACTGGCCTGGCCTGCGCAAATACTGCTGGCACGCCGCTGGCGTGGTGGGCGAGCTCTCGGCCGGCGTGTTCGGCTACAGCGATCCCAAGACGCTGGTCTACGCCGAAAAGCTGGGCTTGGCGTTCCAGATGACCAACATCATCCGTGACGTTGGCGACGATGCGCGCCGCGGCCGCATCTACATTCCGGTGAACGACATGCAGCAGTTCGAGGTCAAGGCCTCGGACATTCTGAACGGCGAATACTCGGACCGTTTCAGCGCGCTGATGAAGTTCCAGGCCGACCGCGCCCGTGAGCTGTACCGCGAGGCCATGAGCAATCTGCCCGAAGTTGACCGCCGGTCGCAACGCCCTGGGCTGATGATGGCCGCGATCTATTACGCGCTGCTTGACGAGATCGAGCGCGACAACTGGCAGGTGCTGCATCAGCGCATCTCGCTCACGCCGCTGCGCAAACTGTGGCTGGCCTGGAAAACCTGGGTGGGCGGCGGACGCGGACTGGTCCGCCGGTTGGCGCGGTGAAGGCGGCGGTAATCGGCGCGGGCTGGGCTGGCTTGGCGGCCAGCGTGGCCCTGCGTGAAGCCGGCGCCAAAGTCACCGTATTCGAAGCCGGCCACACGCCTGGCGGCCGCGCCCGCCGCGTCTTCCACGAAGCCTTTGAAGCCCCGCTGGACAACGGCCAGCATCTGTTGTCGGGCGCCTATCGGCAAACGCTGGCGCTGATGCGCCGCGTGGGCCGCAACCCCGACGCGCTGCTGATGCGCCGCCCGTTGCGGCTGGCCAGCCTGGACGGCCGCTTCCATCTGTCTGCCCCCCGCCTGCCCGCCCCGCTGCACATGGCGATTGCCATCCTGCGCGCGCGCGGCTTGTCGTGGTCCGACCGCTTTGCCTCGCTGCGGCTGATGCGCGGCTTGAAAGCCATGTCGTGGTCGCCGCCGCGCGACTGGACCGTGCTGCAATTGCTGCACTATCACGCGCAATCCGACGTGCTGATCCGGCAAATCTGGGAACCGCTGTGCCTGGCCGCGCTGAACACGCCCACGGCCACAGCCAGCGCCACGTTGTTTGCCCGCGTGCTGCGCGACAGCCTGGCCGGCGTGCGTGAAGACAGCGACCTGCTGCTGCCCTGCACCGACCTGTCCGCGCTGTGGCCCGACGCCGCCGCGCGCCAGGTCACGATGCGCTACGGCAGCACCGTGCGCCAGTTGCATCCGTCGGATGACGGCATCGTCGTCAACCAGGAACGCTTTGACGCCGCCGTGCTGGCCGTGCCGCCCACCTACGCCGCGCGCCTGCTGGACGCCCCCTTGCGCGAGGCCGGCGCGACCGGCTTGCTAGAAGCCCTGAAAGCGTTCGACTACCTGCCCATCGCCACCCTGAACCTGCGGCTGGCCGAACCGTGGCGGCTGCCCGAACCCATGATGATGCTGCGTGAAGAAGCCGCCCGCGGCCACGTCGGCCAATGGCTATTCGACCGCGCGCAATTGGCGGGTGACGCCAATTCGGGCGAACTGGCGGTGGTGGCCAGCGCCGCCACCAGCATCGCCGAACGCAATCGCCAGCAGGTGATCGAAGCGCTGATCGACCAGGTGGCGGAACAGGCAGCGCGCCATCCCGCGCGCCTGCCGGCCATGCCTGAGGTATCGGCAGCGGAATTGCTGATTGAAAAACGCGCCACCTTCGCCGCGGTGCCGGGCCTGACCCGTCCACTGAACACCACGCCGTGGCCGACGTTGGCCCTGGCCGGCGACTGGACCGACACCGGCTACCCCGGCGTGTTGGAAGGCGCGGTGCGCAGCGGCCTGCAAGCCGCCCGCGTGCTGAACCCACACGCCAGCTGAACGTATCGCTACCTGGACCCGTGCGGCGGACGCCCGTCCGCCGCCGGCTCAGCGCAGCAAGTGCGCGGTAGCCAGACCCGCCGCCGTCAGCGCCAACGACCCGATCAGGCTCAACCCCGCATAGCTCAGCGCGGTGCCATACGCGCCGCGTTCCAGCATGGCGACCGTTTCGGCCGAGAAGGTTGAGAACGTGGTCAAACCGCCCATGAACCCGGTGATGACGCCCAGCCGCACCCATGCGGGCCATTCCGGATGCCCGGCCACCAGCGCCAGCACCAGCCCCACCAGATACCCGCCCGCCAGATTGACCGCGAACGTGCCCCAAGGCCACGACTCCACGTTCAACCACAGGCTGACCAGCCAGCGCGCCCACGCGCCCAAGACGGCGCCCAGGCCCACGGCCAGAAAATTCAGGGGAATCAGGGTTTGGTAGACGGACATGGGCGTGTGGATATACCAGGGACTCGGCAAGAACGATGCAGGAACGACGCAGAAACTACGCCGGACCCAAGCAAAAAATAAGTGGCCTATCTTATCGCCGGGCGGCGTCTTACACCTGACGGCGTGCTTAGAAATGGATTGAAATCTTCTTCTTCGCTTTGCCGGCGCGTTAATGCGGTCTTTTATAAGAGTAATTCTCATTAAATGTTAGAATCCGCCGCTTCAAACCGAATCCCGCATGGACAGTCAACCTACTCCCCGGCGTCGCGCCTACTGGCTCAAAACGCTGCATCAATGGCACTGGATCAGCTCGGCCCTGTGCCTGCTGGGAATGCTGTTGTTCGCCATCACCGGCCTCACGCTGAACAACGCGTCGCACATTGAATCGAAGGCGGTGGTCGCCACCCGCCAGGCGCAGTTGCCCGAGCCCGTGTTGAAGCAGTTGACCGCCCCCGCCGGGCAAAAAAAGGCGCCGCTGCCCGCCCCCGTTGCCCAATGGCTGGACGACACGCTGGATGCCGCCACCGCCAACAAAACCGCTGAATGGTCCGCCGACGAGGTGTATTTGTCGTTGCCGCGCGCCGGTGGCGACGCCTGGCTGTCCATCGACCGGGCCAGTGGCGAAGTCGAATACGAACGCACCGACCGCGGTTGGGTGTCGTACCTGAATGATCTGCACAAGGGCCGCAACACCGGCCTGGCGTGGAGCTGGTTCCTTGATATTTTCGCCGTCGCCTGTCTGGTCTTTTCGCTGACCGGACTGGTGCTGCTCAAGATGCACGCCGGTAACCGCAGCGCGACCTGGCCCATGGTGGGGCTGGGCGTCGTGATCCCCGTGGTTCTGGCCCTGCTCTTCATCCACTGATTCCATCGATCCGCCCCTGGAGAATTCCATGCGCAAACTGTTGTTGTCGGCCGTATTGGCCGGCGCCATCGCCCGAACGGCCAACGCGGCCGACATCAGCGTATCCATCGAGGTGCCGCGCCTGGACGTGGCCGAGTACCACCGCCCGTATGTGGCGATCTGGATCGAGAACCCCGACCAAAGCGTCGCCACCGATCTGGCCGTTTGGTACGACGTGGCCAAGAAGAACAACGAAGGCACCGAATGGCTGAAAGACATGCGCCAATGGTGGCGCCGCAGCGGCCGCAACCAGCAGTTTCCGGTGGACGGCGTCAGCGGCGCGACCAAGCCCGTGGGCAAGCATGCCCTGAGCTTTGATGCGGCGTCCAAGCCCTTGGCCGCGCTCAAGCCCGGCCAGTACGCCGTGGTGGTTGAAGCCGCCCGCGAAGTCGGCGGCCGCGAGCTGCTGCGCATCCCCTTCCAGTGGCCGCCGCAAAAGGCCGAGCAACTGACGGTGCGCGGCGAACACGAATTGGGCGCGATCGCGCTCGACCTCAAACCCTGATGCCCCCCTACACGCCTTCAAGGAGCGCAACCATGAAATCCGCCGCCAAACTGGCCGCCGCCCTGGCGCTGTGCCTGCCCTTCGCCGCCCACGCGCATGACGTGTGGATGGTGCCGTCGTCCACCGTGCTGTCGGGCACCGACAGCTGGATCACCGTCGATGCCGCTGTTGGCAACGACAAGTTCTACTTCAACCACGCGCCGCTGCGCCTGGACGGCTTGGCCGTCGTCGCGCCCGATGGCAGCGCCGCCGAAGCCGAAAACCTGAACCGCGGCAAGCTGCGCAGCACGTTTGATTTGCAGTTAAAGCAAAGCGGCACCTACCGCGTGGCGGTCGTCAACGACGGCGTGTTCGCACGCTGGAAAGAAGACGGCAAGAACAAGCGCTACTTCGGCAAGGTGGAAGGCATGGCGCAAGCCGTGCCGGCCAACGCGCAAGAGCTGGAAGTGTCGCAAAGCCTGGGCCGCGTCGAAACGTTCGTGACGGCGGGCAAGCCCACGCCCGTCAAGCCGGTGGGCCGTGGCCTGGAGCTTGCGCCGGTCACGCATCCCAACGACCTGTTCACGGGCGAAGAAGCCACGTTCCAGATGTTGATTGACGGCAAGCCCGCCGCTGAACTGGAAGTGAACGTCGTGCCGGGCGGCAGCCGCTATCGCGACAAGGTCGGCGAAATCAAGCTGAAGACCGACAAGGACGGCAAGTTCGCAGTGAAGTGGGCGCAGCCGGGCCTGTACTGGATTGAAGCCGGTCTGGAAGACGCGAAGGTCACCGTGCCGCAAGCGAAGAAGCGCCGCCTGTCGTACGCCGGCACCGTCGAAGTGCTGCAACCCTAAGCGGACACGCGTGTCCACGCCCCCTTCCTACGCGCCACGCGGCGCGGCGGGTCCCGTCGTCCGCGTGGCTTACGGCGCCATGCCCGCGCCGCTGCCCGAGCTTGCCGCGCTGGCGGGCGCGACCATGGGCACGACTTGGTCCGCGCGCATGGAGTTGCCCGCCGGCTGCGGCAGCGACGCCGCGCGGCGCGCCATCCAGGCCGCGCTGGACGAGGTGGTGGCGCAGATGAGCACGTGGGAAGCGGACTCGGACATCACGCGTTTCAATCAAGCAGCGCCCGGCTGGCAGGCCTTGCCCGACGGCTTCTTCCATGTGCTGCGCCACGCGCTGGCGCTGGCGGAAGACAGCGGCGGCGCTTACGACCCCACCGTGGGGCCGCTTGTGAACGCCTGGGGCTTTGGTCCGCACCAACGCGCATTCGAACCGCCCTCTTCTGCTGCGATCGACGCCGCCCGCACCCGTTGCGGCTGGCAGCGCGTGACGCTGGACGCCGCCGCTCAAGCCGCGTGGCAACCGGGCGGCGCGTATATCGACCTGTCTTCCATCGCCAAGGGCTACGGCGTGGACCGCGCCGCGATGGCGCTGGATGCGTTGGGTATCTCGCAATACCTGGTGGAAGTGGGCGGCGAACTGCGTGCGCGCGGCCTGCGGCCCGATGGGCAGCCCTGGCGCGTGGCGATAGAAGTGCCCGACGCCAGCGATGACCACGCGCTGGCCTTGCCGCTGGAAAACCGCAGCATCGCCACATCGGGCGACTACCGCCGCCACACGGGCAGCGGCGACGCGCGCTACGCCCACACCATTGATCCGCGCACCGGCCAGCCCGTGCGCAACAACGTCGCGTCCGTCTCCGTGCTGCACCCGGTGTGCATGCAGGCCGACGCCTTGGCCACGGTGCTGACAGTGCTGGGCGAAACGGACGGCCTGGCCTACGCCCGCCGTCACGATCTGGCCGCGTTGTTCATCCTGCGCGATGCAGATGCCGACGCTTACCGCGTCATCGCCACCCCGGCCTTTCAGGCGCTGGCGCTGCCCCGCTGAACTTATGAGCCTGACCCGATTGATTGCAGCGGCGTGCGTGGTGGGCGTGTGGTTGCTGCTCTGCCTGTGGGCGTGGCGGCGCGCCCGTCAGCACGACGCCCAACAGGCGCAGGCGCTAGCCGCCTTGAATGCCCCGGCACCCGACGACACCATGCTTGTCGCTTACGCCACGCAAACGGGCTATGCCGAATCGCTCGCCGCGCAGACCGCAGAGTCGCTGCGCGCAGGCGGATTAAGCGTGCGCGTGGCGGCCCTGGACCAATTGGATGTGGCGCGGCTGTCTGGCTACCGGCGCATGCTGTTCGTGGCCAGCACGTACGGCGAAGGCGACCCGCCCGATGCCGCCGCTGCGTTCGCGGGCCAGATGCAGCCCCGAGCTTCTTCCCCGCCTGCAGCCGCAGTCACAGCCGCAGCGAGGAATGCAACCACTACAGCAACCACTGCCGCAGCCACTGCCGCAACCACCGCGACAGACGCAACCGCCCCCGCCCTCTCAGGCGCACAATACGCCGTGCTGGCATTGGGCGACAGCGAATACGCGCAGTTCTGCGGCTTCGGCCATCGGCTCAACGACTGGCTGCATGAGCAAGGCGCCACCCCCTTGTTCGACTTGGTCGAAGTGGACAATGGCGACCCTGCCGCGCTGCGCCACTGGCAGCATCACCTGGGCTTGCTGGCCGGCCGCAGCGACCTGCCCGACTGGCAAGCGCCCGTCTATGAAACCTGGCGGCTCACCGGGCGCAAGCTGCTGAACCCGGACAGCCAAGGCGGCCCGTGCTATCTGCTGACGTTGACGCCGCCCGCCGGGCAAACGCCGCACTGGCTCGCGGGCGATATCGCTGAAATCGGCCCCCGGCAGGAACGTGGTGGCGCGCTGCTGGCGCACCGCGAATACTCCATTGCGTCGGTGCCTGAAGATGGCTCGATTCAACTGCTGGTGCGCCAGATGCGCAGCGCCGATGGCGGGCTGGGCGTAGGCAGCGGCTGGCTGACTCACATTGCGCGAGTGGGCGACGAGATCGACCTGCGCGTGCGCACCAACCGTAATTTCCATGCGCCGATTGATGACCGGCCGTTGATTCTGATCGGCAACGGCACAGGGCTGGCGGGCCTGCGCGCGCTGATCAAGGCGCGGCGCGCGCGGGGCCATCACCGCAACTGGCTGGTGTTTGGCGAACGCAACGCGGCGCACGACGCGTTCTGCGGAGACGAGATCACGGCCTGGCGTATCGACGGTACGCTGGCGCGCGTGGACACCGTCTATTCCCGTGACCAGCCCCAGCGCCGCTACGTGCAGCACCTGCTGCGCGAGCAAGCCGGCACGCTGCGGGACTGGGTAGAAGACGGCGCCGCCATCTATGTGTGCGGCAGCCTGCAAGGCATGGCGGGCGGCGTGGACGCCGCGCTGCAAGACATCCTGGGCGACGACCGCCTGCAAGCCTTGCAGCACGACGGCCGGTACCGGCGCGACGTGTACTAGCAACGCCGTCTGAAGCTGGCAGCACCGGCGCGGCGTGTACTAGCAACGCCGTCTGAAGCCGCCAGTACCGACGCGGCGTGTACTAGCAAATGCCGTCTGAAGCCGTCAGTACCGACGCGGGGTTTACAGCCGTTTCGTCCGGCGCGGATGCCGCCCCCGCTTCCTTATTGCAGCTTGATCTGCGCGCGGTCGATCACCGTCTTCCAGCGGTCGCGTTCCGTGCGGATCTGATCGCCAAATTCCGTCGGCGTATTGCCCAGCGGAAACGCGCCCGTCTCTTCCATCTTGGCCGCCGTGGCCGGGTCGCGCACGGCTTGCGCGAATGCCTTCGCCAGCTTGTCGCGCACGTCGTCCGGCATGCCGGCCGGGCCGACGACGCCGTACCAAGCGGTGACGTCGTAATCTTTGTAGCCCTGCTCCGCAAACGTCGGCACGTCCGGCAGGCGCGGGTTGCGCTCGGTGCCGGTGATGGCCAAGGCGCGCAGATGCTGGCTCTTCAGGTACGGCAACGACGACGGGAAGTTGTCGAAGATCACCGGCACCACGCCGCCCACCGTATCGGTCAGCGCGGGCGCCGAGCCCCGGTACGAAATGCTGTTCATCTTGCCGCCGATGAGTTGCAGAAACCAGATCATGCCCAGATCGTTCACGCCGCCTGCGCCCGCGTTGGCGTAGCCGTCCTTGTTGGGATTGGCGCGCACATGCGTGACGAAGTCGGCCAGCGTCTGCGCGGGGTATTTCGGATTCACGCTCAGGATGTTGGGGCTGGTGACCAGGTTGCTGATCGGGGTGAAGTCCTTGACCGGGTCATACGCCAGGTTGGGAAACAGGTGCGGCGCGGTGCCGTGCGTGCTGACCGTGGCCAGGCCCACGGTGTAGCCGTCAGGCTTGGCGCGCGCGGTGGCGGCCATGCCGATGGTGCCAGACGCGCCGGTGCGGTTCTCCACCACGATCTGCTGGCCCAGGATCTCGCCCGCCTTCGCCGCCGCCAAACGGCCGACGATATCAGTGGGGCCGCCCGCCGGGAACGGCACGATCAGCGTGATGGGGTGGTCGGGAAAAGCGGCGTGGGCGGCGGGCAGCACGGCCGCGAGCAACACAGCGGCACAGGTTTTGCGCATCATGATGGGGTTGTCTCCTACGGGATAGGGGGGGTTGTTATTGGGGTTGTTATTGGGTTGTTATTGATTGTTTATTGGCGTGATGACGGTGCGCACGTTGGCGCGCGATCACCCTGCCGCGGCCTCGCGCCGCAAAATCTTGCCCGGCCGCGCCATGCCTTCCACGGCGGGAAACACCGGCTGCCCATTCACCAGCACGTGTTCAACGCCCACCGAGGGCAGCGTGGGCGATTCCCACGTGGCGCAATCCAGCACGGTGTCCGCGTCGAACACCACCACGTCCGCCCACGCGCCCGGGGTCAGTTGGCCGCGGCCCGCCAGCCCGAACACACGCGCGGGCAAGGCCGTCATCTTGGCGACGGCGGCTTCAAGCGTCAGCAGTTCGGCCTCGCGCACGTAGCGGCCCAGCACGCGCGTGAAGCTGCCCCACAAACGGGGATGCGGATGCGCGTCGTTGGGCAGGCCGTCTGAACCCACCATGCAGCAGTCATGCTGGAAGATGCGCTGAACTTCGGCGTCGTCCATCGCAAAGTAGATGGCGCCCGCGGGGCAAAGCCGTTCTGCCGCTTCCTGTTTGCCGCACCCCCAGCGCGCCGCGATGTCGGCAAGCGATTCCCCGCTGCATTCGGGATGCGGCACCGACCACGTAATGCGGATGTCATCAATGCTGTCGGCGCGTTCCGGGATCAGGATGGTGGAGCTGCCCGGGTACGGGTAGATGTCCAGCGCCACGTCCACGCCTTCGGCGCGCGCGCGGTCGATGTTGGCCAGCGTGGCGCAGCTCTTGCCCCAGTTGCGCGGCATCATGCATTTGTGGTGCGACAGCACGGTCGCGCAGCCGGTGTTGCGGCCTACGGACAGCACTTCGTCTACCGCCGCTTCGACGTCATCGCCCTCGTTGCGGATGTGGCTCGTGTGCAGCGCGCCTTCTGCGGCGGCCACGCGTGCCAAGCCGTCCAGTTCCGCTTGCTCGGCCGCACCACCAGGCTGATACGCGAGACCCGTGCTGAAGCCCACCGCGCCTGCCGCCAACGCATCGGCCAGCATGCGCTCCATGGCGCGTTGCTCGTCAGGCGTGGGTGCGGCCGCCGGGTCGCGCATGGCGGCCAGACGCAGATTGGCGTGGCCGACCAGCGCCGCAACGTTGATCATCGGTTGCTGCGTGCGCAGCGTGTCGAAATAGGCGTGCATGTCGGCGAACAAGGGCGTCTCGCCCAGCAGCGCAAGCGCCGCTGCGGTGTTGCCGGGCAAGGGCGCGGGCGCGCCGCTGACGCCACAGTTGCCCACCACCACCGACGTAATCCCCTGGCTGGTCTTCCATTCCAGACCGGGTTTTTCCACGAACATCAGGTCATCGTGGCCATGCGAATCAATGAAGCCCGGCGCCACGATCTTGCCGCGCGCGTCCAGCCGGCGCGTGGCGGCGGCATGGGACAAGTCACCGATGGCCGCAATGCGCTCGCCCGCTACCGCCACATCGGCGCGCTGGCGTGCTCCGCCCAAGCCGTCAATAACCCAGCCGCCTTCAATGATCAGATCGAATTTTTCCTGTTGCATGATCGCCCTGCCTGGATGAAGCCCCTAGTATCGTCGGCGTGATCAATCTGGAAAAATTGTTTTTATTGATCCATCTATCGTGGTTTGAAATGAATCGTCTGCCCAAGCACGTCACCCTGAAGCACTTGACTGCGTTTGTCGCGGTGGCCCAGGAATCCAGTTTCACGCATGCGGCCAAGCGCCTGTTCCAAACGCAGTCGTCGGTGACGAGCCTGGTGCGCCAACTGGAAGACGCGCTCGCCACCCAGCTCTTTGCGCGCACCAGCCGGCGCGTGTTGCTGACGGCGGCGGGCGAAGAATTTTTGCCCCGCGTGATGCGGTTGCTGGCGGATTTTGATGGCGTGATCGAAGACGTGGTGCGCTTTGGGGCGTTGGAGCGCGGGCGCGTGGGCCTGGCGGCGGCGCCATCGGCCATTACGGAAATCATCGCTCCGGCGGCGGCGGCGTTTGCGGCGCAGTACCCGGCCGTGCGCCTGTACTTAAGCGACGACAACTCCGGCCGCATCCAGCGCAAAGTGGCCGCGCGCGAGGTGGACTTCGGGCTGACCAGCCGCTGGGCCGACGCCCCCGGCCTGCGCTTTGATCCCTTGCTGGAAGACCGCTTCGGTGTGCTGTACCGCGCCGATGACGCGAGCCTGCGCCCGGGCCGCGACGGCACCATGCGCTGGTCGGATCTGGCGCAACGCAAGCTGGTGGGCGTGGTGGACGAAACCGGCATCATGGCGCTGCTGCGCGCCCGCGCCGACTTGCCGATCGAGGCTGGCGCACCCTTCTACGAAGCGTCCAGCACAACGTCGCAAGCGGCGCTGGTGAAGGCGGGCCTGGGCGTGGCGCTACTGCCCGCGCTGGCCGCGGAACGCGTACTGGAACCCGGCCTGGCGTACGCCTTGCTGGCGCGGCCCACCGTCGTGCGCACGGTGTGCATCATCCGGCACAAGGAATATCCGCTAAGCCCCGCCGCGCAAGCGCTGATCCGCGCCATTCATGACTATCTGCGGGGCGCCGTGCTGCCCGCCGGCTGCAAGCGCGTGCCGGCGAACAGAAAAACGTTGGCGGTGTAGCTGCGAACAGAAAGACGTTAGCGGCGTAGCGGCGAACAGAAAGACGTTGGCGGCATAGCGGCGAACAGGAAGGCTCGGGCAGCGTAGCGGCGATCGCCAGGCGGAACGGGCCGCAGCTCAATTCGCGATCAACCCTGCACTGACCCAGCGCGCACCTTCTCATCCAGCGCCGCCAGCCCCGCCGCGAAAACGCCCTGGCCCACGGCCTTGGCCACGTCGGCCAGCTCGGCGCCTTCCACGCGGAAGTCCGCCCACCATTCCACCAGCGTATGGCCGCTTTCGGTGACGGGGCGCAGCGACACGCCGGCGATGTAGTCGCGCATCGGCAAGCTGGTCTCGATGATGGAATAGCGCAGCGCCGTGCCGGGGTCGTCCAGCATCAGCAACTGCTCGCGCACAAAGCCCGAGGGCTTGAGCGCCAGATATCGCACACTGCCCACCGCGTCGTGGCGGCCGTCGGCTTCCAGCCGGCTTTGCGCGATGCCCGGATGCCACCCGGCCAGGCCGTTGAAGTCACGGAACAAGGGCCAAACCTTGTCCAGCGGCGCGTGGATGATGGCACTGACGTGTACGGTGTGCGGCATGGGAACGCCTCTTAGAAGGTCAGGTTTTTGAACTCGCGCGTGGCAGCGGTCAGCGCTTGTTCGGTGGGCAGGCGCTCCATGGAGCTGGCGCCATAGAAACCGTGGCAATGCTTGCAGGCGCGCAGCACGTGCGCGGCGTCGTCAGGCGTGGCGATGGGGCCGCCATGGCACAGCACGATGATGTCCGGGCGCACGGCCAGCGCGGCTTCGGCGATGCGGTCGATGGCGGCGACGCAGCCGTCCAGCGTCTGCGACGTTTCGGCGCCGATGGAACCGCCGGTGGTCAGGCCCATGTGCGCGACGATGATGTCGGCGCCCGCTTTCGCCATGGCCACCGCATCGTCCTCGTTGAACACGTAGGGCGTGGTCAGCATGCCCTTCTTGTGCGCCAGACGGATCATGTCGACTTCCAGCGCATAGCCCATGCCGGTCTCTTCCAGATTGGCGCGGAAGGTGCCGTCAATCAAGCCAACGGTGGGAAAGTTCTGCACGCCGGAAAACCCCTGGCGCTTCAGGTCGTCCAGGAACACATCGAAATCGCAGAACGGGTCGGTGCCGTTCACGCCGGCCAGCACCGGCGTCTGCTTCACCACCGGCAGCACTTCGCGGCCCATGTCGACCACGATCTCGTTGGCGTTGCCGTAGGCCAGCAAGCCGGCCAGCGAGCCCCGGCCGGCCATGCGGTAGCGGCCCGAGTTATAGATCACGATCAGGTCGATGCCGCCCGCTTCTTCGCACTTGGCTGACAGCCCCGTGCCTGCGCCGCCGCCCACGATGGGCGTGCGCGCGCGCACCATGGCGCGAAACTTGTCCAGCAGCTCGTTACGGTCAAAACGCGGCATGACGGCAATCCTTAGTGTGTAGCAATGTCAAGAAAGTGATCGACCGCCGTCTTGGCGAACAGCGGGTCGTTGATGTGGCACGGCACGCGCACCAGGCGGCGGTTGGGCGTCTGCACCAGATGCGCTTCCAGCGCGGCGAACAAGGCGGCATCGGCCTCGGGGTTCCAGAACGCCTGGCCCGGCGCGTCCAGCGCCGAAACGCCCCCTTCGGGAACCAAAAAGCGCACCGGCCCGTTGCATTGATTCAGCTTCGCGGCGATCCATTCGCCCTGCCGCGTGTTTTCCTCGACCGTGGTGCGCATCAGCGTCACCTGCGGATTGTGCGGATAAAACTGGCGGCCTTGATAGCGTTCGGGAATGGTCTCCATGCCGCCAAAATTCACCATGTCCAGCGCGCCGCAAGATCCAACATAAGGCGCGCCCGTGCGCGCCACCGCGCCGAAGCGGTCTTCGGTGCAGGCCAAGACGCCGCCGAACAGGAAGTCGCACACTTCCGTTGTGGTCAGGTCCAGCACGCCGCCCAGCAGATGGCTGTCCAGCAGCTTTTCCATCGACTGCCCGCCCGTGCCCGTGGCGTGAAACACCAGGCAGTCGTAGCGCGTTTCCAGCAAAGGCGTTACCTGCTGCACGCAGGCGGTCGTCACACCGAACATGGTGATGCCAACGGCAGGCCGGCTGTCGTCTTCGGCCGCAATGCTATCCGCCATCCGGAACGCGCCTGCGACGGCGCCTGCGGCATTGGCCAGCACGCGGCGTGAAATGCGGTTAAGACCGGCCACGTCGGTCACGGAATACATCATGGCGATATCAGAGGGCCCGACATACGGCGCGACATTGCCCGAGGCCATCGTCGACACCATCAGTTTGGGCGTGCCGATGGGCATGGCTCGCATCGCGGGGGTGATCAGCGCGGTGCCGCCCGAGCCGCCCAGGCCCAGCATGGCGCCAATGCCGTCATGGCCGGCCGCATAGCGTTCAAAGGCCAGCGCCATGGCGGCGATTGCGGTGCCACGGTCGCCGGTGAAGACGGCGTCAACGCCATCGGGATGGCTGCGCGCCACCTCTTGCGCCTGCACCTGCGCCGCGCTGGCGGCGCCCGAGGTGGACACGTCTACCGACACCACATCCAGCCCGTCGCGCTTGAGCAGATTCACGACGTACTCGGCTTCGTGGCCCTTGGTGTCGTAGGTGGCGGCAACAAAGACCCGCCGATTCGAATGCGTCATGGCTCCTCCGCGGGCGGCTACACTCGGTGCGCGCCTCGATATGTGAGGCCGCTAGGCCTGTAGAATCAAGAAATGAGACGAAAGAATCATACTGAGACACCTGTCTCACGTCAAACCTTAGCCCCTGCCAAACCCGCCGCCGGATCGGGCGCGGCTGCCCGCCTGATCGCACCCGCCAGCCGGCAGGCCGCGGCCAGCGGCGAACCGCCGCACGGGCCACGCGCCCGCATGCGCAAGACGCTGCTGGACGCCGCGCAGCAGTTGATGGCTCAAGGCATTACGCCATCAGTCGCGGAACTGGCCGAACACGCCCAGGTATCGCGCGCCACCGCGTACCGCTACTTTCCCAGCCAAAGCGCGCTGATCGCCGCCGTGGTGGACGAGAGCCTGGGCCCCATCCTGGCGTGGGACTCCACCGCGCCGGATGCCGCGACGCGGGTCGATGAGCTGCTGCGCTTTGCTTACCCCCGGCTGGCATCGCACGAAGCGCCGCTGCGCGCCGCCATCATGGTGTCTTTGCAGCAGCACGCCGAAGCCTCTGCGGGCAAGTCCACCGCCGAACCGCGATTGGTGCGCGGCCACCGTGTCGACATCCTGAAGCGCGCCATCGCGCCGTTGGCGGCAGAGCTGTCGGCGGCCGAGCAGGCGCGCGTGGCGCAAGCGTTGTCGCTGGTGTACGGCACGGAGGTGTTTCTGGTGTTGAAGGACATCTGGAATCTGGACCTGCCCGCGGTGACGGACGTGGTGCGCTGGACGGCCAACGCCATCATCAACCAGGCGCTGGCAGACGCGAACGCAGCGAAGCCGTAGCCGCGCAATCCCCCGTACTGCCCGTACCCGGCCGCGGCCCTCGCCCTCGCGCCTCGCCCTCGCGCCTCGCCCTCGCGCCTCGCCCTCGCGCCTCGCCCTCGCCCTGGCGCCTCGCGCCTCACGCCTCACGCGCGGCTGTCATGGCCGCGTCACCCGCCGCCTGCATAGTTCCGCGTTTTGCGGCCATGCCTTTCGCATGCCGCCAAACGTTGGAGTGTGTCCATGCAGTTCGAAGTATCCCGCTTGCGGCGGGCCATCATGCCCTTGTCGCTGGCTTGCGTCACCCTGTTGAGCGCGTGCGGCGGCAGTGATGACGATGACGAAACCGTGACAGCGCCTACCCCGCCGGCCGTCACCGAACCCGCGCCGCCCGTTGAGCCGAAGCCGCCGGTTGAAACCGGCGCCTGGAGCGCGGGCGACCTGCATGTGCACACGTATCAATCGGACGACGCGCAAGTCAGCCTGGAAAGCGCGCTGGACCAGGCCTTTGACCGCTACAAGCTGGACTGGGCCGCCATTTCGAACCACTTGCGCCTGTCTGGCCGTGACCATACCGGCACCGCGCTGGCAGGCGGCTCCATTCCGTTTTCCAGCGGCATGGCGCAGTACGAAGTGCCTTTCATCAAAAGCGCGCAGGCCGCAGGCCGCTATGTCGGCAAGATCATCTTTTCGTCGTTCGAATGGGACATGCCCACGCATGACCACGTGAACATCGGCATTGGCACAAACGACCCGATGTCGGCCAAGTCGCTGCAAGCGGTGGCCGAATTCGAATACCTGTTCACCAACCGCGACCCCGTGCTGTTCGACCCGCTGCTGGTGTCGCGCTTGTCGGGCGAAACCCGCGCGTTCACCACGCATGCCGATTCGCTGGCCGCGCTGAAGTGGCTGCGCGACAAGCACCCCGACAGCTACATGCTGCTGAATCACCCGTCGCGCTATGCCGGCAAGTACACGGTCGCGCAACTGCGCGAGATGAACGACCTGGCGCCGTCCGTCTTCTTCGCCATTGAAGGCATGGTGGGCAACCAGATGGAGCCGGACCGCGGCGGCTACGCCACGGCCTACACCAACGCCTTCCTGCCCAACCGCACGTATGGCGGCGTGGACTATCTGGTCGCGCACTTGGGCGGCACGTGGGACGCGCTGTTGGGCGAAGGCCGGCGCATTTGGACGGTGGCTGATTCCGACTTCCACTTCCGCACCGCATCGGGCCTGTACAGCTCTGGCTACGCGCCCGGCGAATACGCCAAGACGCACGTCTGGAAAGACGGCAACGACATGGCGGCCGTGGTCGCGGGCTTGAAGAGCGGCCGCGTGTTCGGTGTGTTCGGCGACTTGATCGACGCGCTGGACTTCCAGGCCAAGGGCGCGGCGGGCGCTGTGCACATGGGCGGCGAACTGCAAGCCGCCAAGGGCGAGAAAGTGGAAGTCACCATCCGCTTTCGCAGCCCCGACAGCAACCACTACGAATACCCGATCGAAAGCGGCAACCCGACCTACGTGAAACCCACCGTCAACCACGTGGACCTGATTGTGGGCGACGTGGGCACGCGCGCCGCCGCCGGCACCGCGGGTTACGACGCCGACACCAACCCCACGACCCGCGTGCTGGCTCGCTTCACGCGCGCCGACTGGACGGTGGACGCCGAAGGCTACAACGTCATCAAGACGACGGTGACGGCGGACAAGAGCCAGTACCTGCGCTTGCGCGGCACGAACCTGGGCGTGGACGTGGCGGGCGAAACGGCAGCGGGCGAACCGTTGCCCGACGCCAAGGTGGACCTGGCAGATAACGCCGCCCGCTTCAACGCCATCAACGCGCGCAACTACAACGACCTGTGGTTCTACTCGAACCCGGTGTTCGTGACGGTCGCGCAGTAACGCTGGTGGAAGCAGACTGGATGTGAATCCCGTCGCAGGCAAAAAAAAGCCCAGCGCACACATTGCGCTGGGCTTTTTCGTTTGCAGCACTTACTGCAAGGTGCGGGTGAAGATGAATTCCCCGTCTTGCCAATCGACCGGCACCACATCGCGCGGCCCGAACTTGCCTTCCAGGATCAGGCGCGCCACCGGGTTCTCGATCTGTTGCTGGATCGCGCGCTTCAAGGGGCGCGCGCCAAACACCGGATCGAAACCGGAGCGGGCCAGTTCCGCCAAGGCGGCCTCGGTCACTTCCAGGCGCATCTCCTGCTTTTCCAACCGCGCGCCAAGGCGGCGCAACTGGATGCGGGCGATGGACTCGATGTGCTGCGCTTCCAGTCCGTGGAACACGACCACTTCGTCGATACGGTTCAGGAATTCGGGCCGCAGCGTCTGCTTCAACTCGCCCCACACCACTTCCTTCACCACGTCATACGGTTGGCCGGCCAGGCTCTGGATGTGATGCGAACCCAGGTTCGACGTCATCACGATCACCGTGTTGCGGAAGTCCACCGTGCGGCCCTGGCCATCGGTCAGACGGCCGTCGTCCAGCACTTGCAGCAGCACGTTGAACACGTCCGGATGGGCCTTTTCGACCTCGTCCAGCAGCACCACGCTATACGGCTTGCGGCGCACGGCTTCGGTCAGGTAGCCGCCCTCTTCGTAGCCCACGTATCCCGGCGGCGCGCCAATCAGCCGCGCCACCGAGTGCTTCTCCATGAACTCGCTCATGTCGATGCGGATCAGGTGCTCTTCGGAGTCGAACATGAACTCGGCCAGCGCCCGCGTAAGTTCGGTCTTGCCCACGCCGGTGGGGCCCAGGAACAGGAACGAACCGTAAGGCCGCGCCGGGTCGGCAAGACCCGCACGCGAACGCCGGATGGCGTCGGACACCAGCCGCACGGCCTCGTCCTGGCCCACCACGCGCTTGTGCAGGAACTCTTCCATGTGCAGCAGTTTTTCGCGTTCGCCCTGCATCATCTTCGACACGGGAATGCCGGTGGCGCGCGACACGACTTCGGCAATTTCTTCGGCGCCGACTTTGGTGCGCAGCAGACGCGGACGGCTTTCGTCGCCCTCGGCGTTTTCAGCGGCCTGCGCAGCGCCCACTTCGGCGGCCTTCAGGCGCGATTCCAAGTCCGGCAGCTTGCCGTATTGCAGTTCAGCCAGCTTGTCGAATTGACCCTTGCGCTGCAACTCCGCCATTTCGGCGCGCACGCTGTCGATCTCTTCCTTGATGGCCTGCGTGCCTTGCACGGCGGCCTTTTCGGCCTTCCAGATTTCTTCGAAGTCGTTGTATTCGCGTTGCAGCTTTTCCAGTTCGTCTTCAATGACGCCCAGGCGGCGCTTGGACGCGTCGTCGGTTTCCTTCTTGACGGCTTCGCGCTCGATCTTCAACTGGATGATGCGACGGTCAAGCTTGTCCATCACCTCGGGCTTGGAATCGATTTCCATGCGGATGCGCGCACCGGCTTCGTCGATCAGGTCGATGGCCTTATCGGGCAGGAAGCGGTCGGTGATGTAGCGGTGCGAGAGCTCGGCCGCGGCCACGATTGCCGGGTCGGTGATTTCAACCCCGTGGTGGATTTCATAGCGTTCCTGCAAACCGCGCAGGATCGCGATGGTGGATTCCACATCGGGTTCGTCGACCAGCACCTTCTGGAAGCGCCGCTCCAGCGCCGCATCCTTTTCGATGTACTTGCGGTATTCATCCAGCGTGGTGGCGCCAATGCAATGCAGCTCGCCGCGCGCCAGCGCCGGCTTGAGCATGTTGCCGGCGTCCATCGCGCCTTCGGCCTTGCCCGCGCCCACCATGGTGTGCAGCTCGTCGATGAAGACGATGTTGCTGCCGTCGTCCTGGCCCAGCTCTTTCAGCACGGCCTTCAGGCGCTCTTCGAATTCACCGCGGAACTTGGCGCCGGCCAACAGCGCAGCCAGGTCCAGCGACAGCACGCGCTTGCCGCGCAGGCTCTCGGGCACTTCGTCGTTGACGATGCGCTGCGCCAGGCCTTCGACGATGGCGGTCTTGCCCACGCCGGGTTCACCGATCAGGACCGGGTTGTTCTTCGTGCGGCGTTGCAGGATCTGGATGGTGCGGCGAATTTCGTCGTCGCGGCCGATCACCGGGTCGAGCTTGCCTTGGCGGGCGCGCTCGGTCAGGTCCATCGTGTACTTGGACAGGGCTTCGCGGTTGGATTCGCCTTCGGCGCCCGAGACGTTTTCGCCGCCGCGCACGGCGTCGATCGCGGACTCCAGGGCCTTCTTTTGCAGGCCGGCATCACGCAGGATGCGGCCGGCTTCGCCCTTGTCGTCGGCCAGCGCCAGCAGGAACAATTCGCTGGCGATATAGGTGTCGCCCCGGCGCGCGGCTTCCTTGTCGGTGCGCGTGAGCACCGCGTTCAGGTCACGGCCGACCTGGACGTTGTCGTCGCCTTGCACCTGGGGCAGCGACTTCAAGGCGCTTTCCAAGGCGGGTTGCAGGCGGTTCACCGCCACACCGGCGCGCGCCAGCAGGCTGCTTGCTCCGCTGTCCGCATCGGACAACAGCGCCGACAGCACGTGTACGGGCTCGATGTAGGGGTGGTCGTTGCGGGCGGCCAGACTTTGGGCGTCGGCCAGGGCTTGCTGGAACTTGGTAGTCAGTTTGTCGAATCGCATAATGGTCGTTTGGCTTGTTGGGGAGCCTGACCGATACGTGCCGGCTGGCTCGATATCCTGAATATGCGGTCGGATGAGAGAATTTCAACACCTGCCGCACACGGGTTTGCTTCGACATGCATTCAGACGTGCATTCAGACGCAGATCCAGACATCCATCCGGACATGGATCAATAAACCGACCTATGAGCATATACGTTTTTGTCTACGGCACCCTACGCGCCGGCGAAATCAATGACCTGGCCAAAGCCGCCGCCCAGCGCGGGCTGCCCGCCGCCGAATGGGTCGGCGCGGCCTCCGTGCCGGGCGTGCTGGTCGACTTCGGCGACTGGCCCGGGCTGATCCCGGTGGCCAATGGGCGGCGGGTGCGCGGCGACGTCTACCGGGTCGATCCCGGCCTGATCGCCTTGATGGACGAGATCGAAGAATATGTGCCCGGCCAGCCCTGCTGTTTTGTGCGCCGCGACGTCACCGCGCGCCTGGATACGCCCGCCGACGGCGTCCATGACATCGCCTGCCAGTACTACCCGATCGACCCGGCGCTGCGGGCCGCAGCCATCGATATCGCGGGCGACGACTGGATCGCGCACCGCCGCAGCCGAACCGGTGGAGACGCCCCGTAAGACGGGCGTAGTAACAACCGACTACAATGGAATTTGTCTTCACGCTTTTACACCCGTCCCTGCCCTTTGCGGCGCGACGGGCACTCTAGAGGTCATCGTATGCAAAAACGGGTTCCCGTTGCCCCTGATGCCGCCCACTGTTCCACCTGCATGTTGGGCCACGTGTGTGTTCCCGTGGGCATGGCTGCCGCCGAAGTGGAAAAGCTGGACGAGCTGGTGAAAGAGCGTGTGCGCCTGGAAAAGGGCAAAACGCTGTATTCGCTGGATCAACCGCTGGACGCCGTTTATGGCGTGCGTTTCGGCAGCATCAAGACTCAGCTCGAAGACGCCACCGGCCAGATTCAAATCACCGGTTTTCACCTGCCCGGCGAAATCGTCGGCATGGACGGCATGCTGGACAGCAAGCACGTGTCCGCCGCCGTGGCGCTGGAAGACTCCGAAGTCTGCGTCATCCGCTTGACCGAAGTTGATCGCGTCGCGACGCACCTGCCGTCGCTGCAACAGCAATTCCGCCGTCTGATGAGCCGCGAAATCACGCGTTCGCATCAGATGCTGGCGTCGCTGGGCTCGATGCGCTCTGAACAGCGCCTGGCCGCTTTCCTCTTGAACCTGTCGCAACGTTATGCCTCGCTGGGCTACTCGTCGACCGAGTTCGTGCTGCGCATGAGCCGCGAAGAAATCGGCAACTTCCTGGGCCTGACCTTGGAAACCGTCAGCCGATTGTTCTCGCGTTTCGCACGTGAGGGCCTGATCAAGATCAACCAGCGCGAAGTCCGCATCCTGGACCTGCCCGCGCTCAAGCAGCTGCTGGGTCACGAGGGCTGCTGATTACCCGCCGCGCCATGCGCCGCGCACCTGCCTCTTCCGTCTCCCACCGCTCCCACGCTACACACGCCGCAGCGCGCCGAGCGTCCGGGCGCCGGCTGGGTGCGGCGCTGGCCTTGATTGCCGTGCTCGCCCCTTGGGCCGCGCATGCGCAGACGCCGCTGCCTGACCCCTACGATTACGACGAGGCCGTGCCCGCGCCCAAGCGCGCCGCGCCCTTGCGCTGGCAAACCGTAGAGCTGGGCAAACCCGGCCACAAGTACAAAATTCCGGTCTACGCCAATCGCAATCTGACGAAAGACGACCTGCGCGACATCAAGCAGGTCATCGTCATCATCCACGGCGTCAAACGCGATGCCGACCGCTATTACGAAACCGCCGCCGAGCTGCTGACGCACAACCCCGACCGGGCGCGCGACACGCTGATTCTGGCGCCGCGCTTCTCCGGCTCCATTGATTCAGGGTTTGGCGGCATGGCCGCGTGGCGCAAGTCCAGCTGGGAAGACGGCGATGAAAGCGTGCAGGCCAGCGGCCGGCCCGCGCCCGTCTCGTCGTTCCAGGTGCTGGACGACCTGCTGCGCAGCCTGAACGACCGCAAGCGCCTGCCCACGCTGGCCAGCATCGTGCTGGCCGGGCACTCGGCCGGCGGCCAATTGGTGCAGCGCTACGCCGTGCTGAACAACGTCGACGGCCCGCTGCGGCGCGATGGCCTGGCCCTGCGCTACGTCATCGCCAACCCCTCGTCCTACCTGTACCTGACCAACGAACGGCCGCGCGCCGATGGCAAGGGCTACGCGCCCTACGAACGCGGTATCTGCCCCACCTACAACCAGTACAAATACGGCACGGACAAGCTGCCCGCGTATGTGTCGGCGTATGTGTCGGGGTCTGCGTCTCCCAATGCGCGCGACACCGACGACACCCGGCTCTTTGTCCGGTACGCCGCGCGCGACGTCATCTATCTGCTGGGCGGCGCCGACAACAACCCCGAACACCGGCTGCTGGACAAGACCTGCGGCGCCGAAGCGCAAGGCGCCACGCGGCTGGCTCGCGGCACGGGCTACCTGCAATACGAATACGTGCTGGCCGCCCGTGGCCCCAAGCCCGTCACGCTGCATCGCAGCAGCTTCGAAGTGGGCGGCGTGGGGCACGACAACGCGCGCATGTTCGGCTCGGTCTGCGGCGCACAAGCGCTGTTGGGCAGCGGCGCGCAAACAGGCGACCGCGCCGCCGCGTGCGACATCATCAAGCCGCGCGGCCGCTAAGCCTGACATTTTCCTGAATAACAACTATTTACCGGTGCTGCATTTCGCGCCGGGCAGGCGCAAGCTACGTCAACGAGTT
The DNA here is from genome assembly GCF_056399725.1 of Achromobacter sp. 01N37. Lineage (NCBI taxonomy): Bacteria > Pseudomonadati > Pseudomonadota > Betaproteobacteria > Burkholderiales > Alcaligenaceae > Achromobacter > Achromobacter sp. 01N37. The sequence continues at coordinate 55,485 of NZ_JBFTRX010000001.1, read as the reverse complement.
CCTCCCGAGAGCCGCTATGACGCAAACGTATCTCGACATGCCCGACGCAAAGCGCCGCATCAAGGCCATCTTCGTCGGCTCCATGGGCAACCTGGTTGAGTGGTACGACTTCTACGCCTACACCGCCTTCGCCCTGTACTTCGCCCCCGCCTTTTTCCCGTCGCACGATCCCGTCGTCCAGCAACTGAATGCCGCCACGCTGTTTGCGGCCGGCTTCATCGTGCGTCCGCTGGGCGGGTGGCTGTTCGGCCATATTGCCGACCGGCACGGGCGCCGAATATCGCTGATGGTGTCGGTGGTGATGATGTGCGTGGGCTCGCTGATCATCGCCGTCACGCCCACCTACGCCAGCATCGGTTTCGCCGCGCCCGCGCTGCTGGCGCTGGCCCGCGTGATCGAAGGCTTGAGCCTGGGCGGCGAGTACGGCGCCAGCGCCACCTACCTGACCGAGATCGCCGACCCCGAGCATCGCGGCTTTTATTCCAGCTTTCAGTACGTGACGCTGATCGGCGGACAGCTCTGCGCGATCCTGGTACTGCTGCTCTTGCAGAACGTGTTCCTGACCCACGAACAACTGGTCGAATGGGGCTGGCGCATTCCCTTCGTGATCGGCGCCATGCTGGCGATTGTGACCGCGCTGATGCGGCGCGACATGCCCGAGACCGACTCGTACAAGGAAGCCCAGAAGACCAAGCCTAAAACGAGTTCGCTGCGCGGCCTGATGAAGTATCCGCGTGAAGTGGCCATCGTCGTCGGGCTGACCGCGGGCGGCACCGCGGCCTTCTACACGTTCACGACGTACATGCAGACCTTCGTGCGCCAGACGTCGGGCTTTTCCGACATCACCACCACCTACATCATCGCGGCCTCGCTCATCTTCGCGCTGATTCTGCAACCGCTGTATGGCGCGCTGTCGGACAAGGTCGGCCGCAAGCCGCTCCTGATCTTCTTCGGCGTGGCGGGCGCGCTGCTGACCGTGCCCATCCTGATGACCTTGTCGCATACGCGTTCGCCGTTCATCGCCTTCCTGCTGATCTGCGGCGCGTGGGTGTTCACGGCGGGCTACACGTCCATCAACGCGGTGGTGAAGGCCGAACTGTTCCCCACGAACATCCGCGCAACAGGCGTGGCCGTGCCTTACGCCGTGACCGTGTCCATCTTCGGCGGCACGGCCCCGGCCATCGCGCTGTTCTTCAAGCAGCAAGGGCATGAAGAATGGTTCTACTACTACCTGGCCGGCGTGATCTTTGTGTCTCTGCTGGTCTACACAACAATGCGCGACACCAAACATCAGTCGGCCATGCACCGGCACGACTGAGCCCTTCGGGAAATTCCCAATGCTGCCGGCTTGACGCCGGCAGTTTTTCGGATCAATACTTAACCTTATGGTTAACTTAAACGACGACACGCTGGACAGCATCTTTTCCGCCCTGGCCGACGCCACCCGGCGGCGGGTACTGGCCGATCTGGAACAAGGCACGGCATCGGTCAGCGACCTGGCCCGGCCTCACGCCATGTCCCTGCCCGCCTTCCTGAAGCACTTGCGGGTGCTGGAAGACGCCGGGCTGATTTCCCGCGCCAAGGACGGCCGGGTCGTCAGTTGCACGCTGTCGCCCGAACCCATGCAGGCCGCATCCACCTGGCTGGCGCGCTACGAGAAGTTCTGGAATGGCCAACTGGATTCACTGGCCCGATACCTGTATCACGACGAGGAGATCCATCCATGGCCACCCAACGCCCCGAAGACATCCCCAGCCACCCCCCCAGCCCCAACGGCACCTCTGGCAACGCCCCCCTTGAGCTCCGGCTCACCCGCCGCTTCACCGCGTCCGCCGAACGCGTCTGGCGCGCCTGGACGGACCCGCAAGCGCTGATGCGCTGGTTCGGCCCCGCCGGCACCCAGCGCGTGCTGCTGGCGGAAACCGATGTGCGGGTGGGCGGCGCCTACCAGGTGGGCTTTGTCACCGACGACGGCCAGGCCCATTACGCCAGCGGCGTGTACCGCGAAGTCGAGCCCCAGCGCCGCTTGGTGTTCACCTGGGCCTGGCGCGACACCCCCGACGAAGCCTCGTTGATCACCCTTGAATTGACCCCTGCGCAGGGCGGCACCAACCTCGCCTTCCTGCAAACCCCGTTTGTCGATCAAGCCACCCGTGACGGCCATGAAACCGGCTGGGCGGGCGCCATGGACCGGCTGGCGGACCATCTGGCAAGCGCAGTCTGACTTCACTTAAGCGCAGTCTGACTGCACTTTCTACGCACCGCTTGCCGCTTACCGTTCACGGGCCGCATTGGCCCGATCCAAGAAGGAGCCGCACCATGCAGACCCAACACGCCGTCGTATCCCGCCCCCAATGGGAGGCCGCCCGCGAGACCCTGCTCAGCCGTGAGAAAGCGCTGACCCGCAGCCAGGACGCGCTGGCCCGTGAACGCCTTGACCTGCCTTGGGTTCTGGTGAACAAGGCGTATCAATTTCAAAACGCGCACGGGCCGCTCGGCCTGGCCGACCTGTTTGGCGGCAACAGCCAACTGATCATCTACCACTTCATGTATGGCCCGGACTGGGAAGAAGGCTGCGTGGGCTGCTCGTTTCTGGCCGACCACCTGGACAGCGCCATCACGCATCTGCGCCCTCACGATGTGTCCGTCGTAGCCGTATCGCGCGCGCCAGTCGCCAAGCTGGACGCCTTCAAGCGGCGCATGGGCTGGCGGTTTGACTGGCTGTCTTCCGAGGGCTGCGACTTCAATTTCGACATGCACGCGTCGGTGCCGCTTGCCGACGGCAGTGTCGAAGAACGCTCAGGCGCCAGCGCGTTTTTCCGTGACCCCGATGGCGAAATCTTCCACACCTATTCCGCCTTCGAGCGCGGCGTGGAACGGCTGGTTGGCGCGTACAACTATCTGGACTTCGCGCCGCTGGGACGCAACGAAAACGGCCCGCACTTCAACCTGGGCGACTGGGTGCGCCACCATGACCGGTACGACGACGCCAAGCCCGCCTCCTGCCACGCCTGCGCATAGCCCGGCGCGCGCGATGACGGCGCTGTGGCTGGCCTGTCTGGCGGCCATGGCGCTAGGCCTGTGGCTTGACACCCGCCAGACGCCCGCGGCGCTGCTCGCCAGTGAGTGCGGCGCGCCCGGAAGCCTGTGGGACATGGCATGGCGGCACGCCACCCTCATGCCCGCCAGCAGCGCGGCGATGGTGCTGGCCGCGCTGGCGCCCTGGCCGCGCCGGCATGCGCCAGCAGCTGGCCGGCGGTTGCTCTGCGCTGTGTTCATGGCGATTGGGATGGTGCTGGGCGCCCGCCTGGGTGCCATGGCGGCGCTTGCTTGGACCGCGCCGCCCTTCGCGGGCATGGTGATAGGCATGGCGGCCGGCATGGCGGCGGGCCTGTTACCGGCGGGGCTAGGCATTTGGAGGGGAGCCGGCCGGTTGCCGTAGGAGCGCTAGATAGCGCCGTGGCGCTGGATGCCGGCATGGCAAAAGATTGCTGCTTGGCGACAGATCGCCGCTTGATACGGGATGCGTGCTTGATGCGGAAAGCCTCCTTGGTGCTGGATGCCTGCTTGGCGCTGGAAGCCCGCTTGGCGCGGGATGCCGTCTTAGCGCCGAGCGCCCGTCAGCGGCCGATCAGCCGGCGTCACCGCCGGTTCGATCGGCGCGGCCAGCGGCGCCTGGATCTCAAGCGCCGAGACCGCACGCGCCACGCAGGGCAAGATCCAGCCCTCTTCTTTTTCGTCGCGCGACAGGCCTGGCCATTCGATCAGATAGTCCACAGCCCCTTCCAGCAGCAAACACATGCAGGCCCGGCAGGTGCCGTTGCGGCATGAGCTCGGCAGCTTCACGCCCGCCGCTTGCGCGGCCATCAGCAAGGAAGTGTCTTCACCCGCGTCAAAGCGCAGGCCGGCGGGCTGGACCAGGACGGGAAAAGCGGCCATGGCGCAATCAGATAAGCGGAACGTGGACGCGGACGGCCGTCAGCCCGCGTTGTCCTGCCAGTCCAGCTTCCAGGCGCCCGACAGCACGTTCTGCATCCACAGCACGCACGTCAAGGTCTTGGCGTCGGTGACCTCGCCCTTGCTGCAAGCCGCCAGCAATTCGGCAGGGTCGGCGCTGATCACATCCAGGAATTCGTCCTGGTCCAGCTGGCGCGGCCCCGCGCGCAAGCCGCGGGCGAAGAAGATATGGATGATTTCTGTCGAGTAGGCGATAGCCAGGTGCAATGCCCCAGCATGCGCCCATTGATCAGCCGTATAGCCGGTTTCCTCAAGCAGTTCGCGCTTGCCGCACACCAGCGGGTCTTCGCCCGGGTCGAGCTTGCCAGCCGGAAATTCCGTCATGACGCGCCCGATGGGGTAGCGGAACTGGCGCTCCAGCAACACCCGGCCATCGTCCAGCAAGGGAATCACCACGACCGCGCCGGGATGCACGACGTACTCGCGCGTAGCCGTGTTGCCATTGGGCAGGCTGACCGTGTCGCGGCGGATCTTCAGGAAACTGCCCTCGTAGGGGGCTTCGCTGGTGACCAGCGTTTCAACAAGATGGGGTTCGGATGGGCGGGTCATGAGGGCGTGTCGGATTCGTAAACAACGCGCGGCGCAGCGCGGCGGGCACCAAGCCAAGGAGCTTACCATCTGCCTGGCGGGGTAACTGCTGCCGCATGCTGCTTGCTCCGTCACCCGCCACCCACCGCCCTCGGCGTTGGGCCGATCAGTCGAACTTGCGGCGGGCGTCCAGCGCCAGACCGGCGCCGATGCTGCCAAACAGGTCCCCTTCCACGCTGCGCGCGCCCGGCACCAGTGCCGACACCGTTTCGCGCAGGCGCGGCACGCGGCTGGAGCCGCCGGTGAAGAACACCGTGTCCACGTCGGCCGTGGCCACGCCCGCATCGCGCAGCAGCGCGCCCACGGTGGTTTCGACCTTTTCGATCAGCCGGCCCACGCAAGCGTCAAACGACGGACGCGTCACGTCCACGCCCAACTCCGGCGCGATGCGCGACAAATCAATGCGTGCCAACGGCGTTTCCGACAGCGCGATCTTGGCCTCTTCCACCTGCACCGCCACCCAGTGGCCGGCGCGCTGCTTGACCAGATTCAACAGCAGATCGATCTTCTCGCGGTCGCCGGCTTCAGCCCGGATGTACGCAAAATGCTCTGCGGCCTTACGCGTGTAAGCCTGGTTGATCGTGTGCCAGCAAGCCAGGTTGCCGTACTGCGTGGACGGCACATCCTTGCCGCTGCGCAGTTGGCTGCCCAGACCCAGCAAGGGCATGACGTGCGCCAGGCTAAGTTGCTTGTCGAAGTCCACCCCGCCGATGTGGACACCGCCATAGGCCAGGATGTCTTCACGGCGATCCGCCTTGCCGGCGCGGTCCGGTCCCAGACGAATCAAAGAAAAGTCCGACGTACCGCCACCGATGTCGATGACCAGTACAAGCTCTTCACGGTCAATCTGCGACTCGTAATCAAATGCGGCGGCCAGCGGCTCGAACTGGAATTCAATATCGGTGAAGCCGACGCTACGCGCAATTTCGCCCAGCGTGTCTTGCGCGGTCTGGTCGGCGGCGGTGTTGTCATCCACAAAGAACACCGGCCGGCCCAGCACGGCCCGCGTGAAATCCCGGCCAGCGGCGGTTTCGGCGCGCCGCTTCAATTCGGCGATAAAGCGCGTCAACAGCACACGAAACGGAATCGAACGCCCTTGCACTTCCGTGGACCCATCGATCAGCGAACTGCCCAACAGGCTTTTCATTGACCGCATCAAGCGCCCGTCGTAGCCCGCCAGATAGTCGGAAATGGCGGCGCGGCCATAGCTGACCTCGGCGTCTTCGTCATGGAAAAAAATGGCCGACGGCAAGGTGGTCTTGCCGTCTTCCAGGGCGAGGAGCGCGCGCTGGTCGGGGCGGCTCCAGCCTACGGTGGAGTTGGAGGTGCCGAAGTCGACGCCGCATGCGGAGGAAATCATGGAGAATTCTGGGGCTGAAAGCAAAACGGCGGACAAGTGTACTCGCTTCGAGGGGGCAAGGCTGTCATGACCCGTCCCCCACCCTGCCAATTGTTCAATTCTTCAAAATTCCGTCCAACGCGTGCAGGACGACATCCGTCGTGCTTCCCAGATTCAGCGCAAAGGCGGCGTACACCCCCGAGAGCACGACCAGCGCGCTGGCCCATGGCGTCCACCACGGCCATTGGCGCCCCACCCGATAGCGGCGCGATGCGATGTTGGCGTCGGCGTCGGTCAGCGACTCTGGCGTTTCTCCGCGCAGCTCGCGCAAGATGCGGTGAAGCTTGACGAGGATGGTCTGCAACGCATCGTTCTGGTTGTGCTGCAACCCGTACTTGCCCTTGAACCCCAGGCACAGGCACAGGTATTTGAATTCCAGGACGTCGCGGTATCGGGCGGGGTCCATCATCATGCGCGACAGCACCGTGAAGAACTTCTCGCCTCCCCAGGTCTCGCTATGGTTGACGCTCAGCAACGAGCGCTCGGCCCAGATCGAGTTGGACCCCCATGCGGTTCCCATCACGGCTTCATCGATGAACGTACACAGCGCATATCGATACGCCAATTGCGTCGCGCTGTCATAGCCGTGCTGGCGGATTTCTTCGTCCAGCGCGGATATCTGGTCCCGCACCGTGGAATACAGCTTGCCGATGGATTCGTAGTTGGTCATCTTGCGTACGCGGATCACCATGCCGAAGAGTGGCAAAGCTGCATCCACCAACGGGTTGTAGCCATGGCCCCGAAGCTGGAACGCCAGGTCTTCGTCCGTATCCAGGTTTTGAATGGTGTTGAAGCCGATCTGTTCTTTGTCGTGGACGGCTGCCGTTACGCTCGTGCGCAGGAATTCGGCTTCGCCGCGCTCGGCGGTAGAGGTCGTGTTCATGTCATTGGCTCCTGATGGCCCACAGCTGCAGCTCCAGCTCGGGGTAGTCGCCGGCAATATGCAGGCCGAAGCCCGCCGTATCCCGAAGCATCTGCCACGAAGGATGGCTGCGGTCGAACTGGAAATAGGTAAAGCCGGCATGGAACGGCAGGTGGCGCGGCGCGACCGGCAGCGGCTGCAGCGGGATGCCGGGCAGTTGCAGGCTGACGAGCTCGCCCAGCTTTTCCATCGAGGCCACCTTGGCCTGCTGCATGAACTGCTGACGCAACCGGTCAAGCGGCATGCGGGCGCGCACGGCCAGAACGAAATCCGCCTCTGCGTACAGGCTGCGGTCGTGCACCGCCGCGGTCAATACGCCGTACTGCTGGCGTTCGATCGGCAGCGACACGGCGCGCGGCTGCAACACGGTGCTGAGCGTGCGCCGCAAGGTGTCCTCAAGCATGCGGAACGATTGGCGGGGATCGTCGTGCCGGTAGGCCGGATATTCTTGCGGCAGCCGCCCTTCGTCGGTGAATGTGACGAGTTCGCCGCAGGCCTGGCTAAACGCGATGTAGAGCTGCTCGGGGTGCAGATGGCGCAGGCGCGACAAGTGCAGAAACCACGGATGCAGCCGGTTCAACGCCAGCAGCAGATTGAAGTCCGTTACGTCCGCCACGCCGGCCTGCCCGGGCGAGCCAATGCGTTCGGCGATGTTCTTCGCGCGTTCCCGCATCAGGCCGGCGATTTCCCCCAAGTAGCGTTTTAGCGGCGGGATCGCATTGATGGACATGCCCGTGGGGTAGAACGCGTCGTCCAGCAGCAGGCTGCCGTCAGGGCGCCGGTCCAGCAGCCGGCACAACGCCACGCCGGTAAATGCGCTGCGGTCTTCACGCTCGAGCGTCAGCTGCAAGTTCGGGGCGGCCAGATCCATCGACACGTAATCGCCTTCGTGGCTATGCGTGTCGCGCACCTCTTCGCTACGCGTCACGTAGCGCGCATTGGCGTAGGTGTCTGGCCATTGCACTTCCAGAACACCGTCCGAGCGCAGCGGCAAGGTCAGGTAGACGGTCTGGTTGACGGATGAGGTATCGGTCACCGCCAGTGGTGTCGGCGGCGGCTGATCGTTCGGGATGTCGAACACCGTGCCATCAGGCATGACGCCGCGCGCGCGCACGATGGCGATCTTGCCAAAGCTCAGGTATTCCTGGTTCAGCTCCAGCTCGCTCAAGCCATAGAGATGCTCACTGACGCCCGCAATGCGTTGGTTGGCATGGTGTTCAAGCGCGCGGGTCTGCTGCTGGAAGTGCTGGGGCTTGACGAACAGCCCTTCACTCCAGATAACGGGATTGCGGGAGGTCATGGTTGGGATCTCGGTTGCGGCGGACGGTAGCTTTCATCGGTGATGGCCACGCGGTTGCCATGCAGCGTCATCAGCAGGGCGTAGCGCCGGCCCGTGGGCTCCAGCCGGAATGCGTGCTTCCAGACCGCACCATTCGGATCATGGAAGTCGGCGATGATCGCCACATAGCGGGTGGCGGGTTCGATCCGGGCGAAGTCAATGAACTTGAACTGGCCGGGTTGCAGCACGTAATCGTCTTCAACCACATAGGTGCTGCCCAGCGCCTTCTTCAAATCCTTGGCCAGCTGGTCCGGGTCGGCGTTCAGCAGCAGGGAATCGTCTTTCAGTTGAAGCACCTTGAACGCAATCGGGGTGGGCGCGCCGCGCGGCGCGGGCGTGGGTTCCATGGTTGGGAGGCTGTGCGCGCGGCTGTACTGCCCCAAGCCCAGCCCGGCGGCCTCGCCGGACTCGCCGGCCCCGCTGAACTCGTTGGACGCGCTGGACATGCCGAATCCGCCCTGCCCGCCAAGACTTTCCGACCCGCCCATGCCTTTCGGTCCTGGCGCGGCCAATCCGCCCAGCGGCAGCGGCACCCCCGAGAACCCCTGTTCGATTACCTGCTTGCCTGCACCAAACTGCCGGCCCGGCACGAAGTGCTCTGACACGCCTATCGCCAGCAACAGGTCCAGCTTCGCCACGGCATCCGCCGCACCAGGTTCTGCGGCGGCTTCACCCGGCATGCGCTGGATCGTCGATGGGCCCGTGTCCACCCGCCGCAACGGATGCAACGAAGGCCGGCCCTCTTCCAGTTCGTCCAGCAATCCGCGCAGATGCTCGATCAGCTCTTCGCGATTCCCGCTATTGAGCTTGACCTCGTAAGGCCCCGCTTCCCGGTTCGACAGCGCAGCTGCGGATTCGGGTTCTTCATCGGGCATGCTTGCCGGGTTGGGATTGACGTCTGCCGCCGCGTACAGGCTGAGTCCGATGAGCGACAGCTGTTCGTCGGGTGGCCCGATCTGGATGGACGGGTCCATCAGCACCATCCCTGTCTTCGTCACCACATCGGCAACCGTGCCACACGCCGCCAGCAGCGTTGTCGCCAGCAAGGCAGGAACCATCCGCTTCATTCGGCCTCCACCCGCAAAGCGCGGTCGTAGGCTTGTTCAAACACTTCCCAGAACAGCTTCTCGAACCCTCGTTGACGTGCTGACGCCAACTCGTCGTAGTAGTGCGTATACATGCCCCATGCCCAATCGTCGGCGGCCGGCGCATCTTGATCAGGGCGGTAGCGGCGAAAGCGCTGCATCAGCACCGACGGCGCAAAGGCGCGTAACAACGCTTGCAGACCTGCTTCGATCGCCTGTGTGACCGCGTCGTGATGCGTGCGCAACTGCGCCAGGCTTTCGTCGACCGCGTCTTTGGGAGACAGGTGCACCACACTGCGATTGGCGGCGAACATTGCCCGCACGGTGTCGGCGTAGCTTTGGCCCAGGCGCAGCGGGTTGTCTTCAATGGGCTGCAAGCTGCGTCCCAGCAATTTGCGCGGCGCAGCCGAACCCGCCTGGTCCGCATACAACCCGGCGATGCCCTTGATGGCCGCATTCAGCGCCTGGCCGGCTTCCAACAGCAGCGCCTGCCCCGCTTGCGGGTCAAGCGGCCCCAACGGAACGTCCAGGCCTTGCATCAATGCATCCACAGCGTCGGTGGGGTCTCCCGCCATGGCCTGCCGGTTGCGCAATCGATAGGGGGCCCCAGTGCGGGTTCCGCTGTGGGTTCCGCTGTGGACATCGGGTCGGTCATGTGACTTCGGCATACGGGAATCTCCAGGAAATGGCAGGGGCGTTCCGGTCACGGCTTCAAACCGGGTCGAGGCAAGATCAGCCTGGGTCGGGGCCAAGGCGGCGCCGCGGCGCACATCCCAAGGGTCCATCACGACAGGCGGGAGTTCGCTTGTGCGCTCGGCCGCGTCCAAGGCACGCAAGGGGTCGGTGTCCGCGCGAGCGTCGTGCGGCGCGCTCAGGGCCTGGTAGGTGGCATCCAGGGGGGCCGACACGTGCTCGGTTTCAAAGACATAGGCGCCAGTCGGCAAGCCGTCATGGCCGTCCGCCGCGTTGCTTAACAATTCGCCAACCCCGTATTGCGCCAGATGCCGCCCCGGCTCCAGCAGCTCTTGATGGGGATCGTGCAAATGCACGGCGACACGGTAAGGGCCGATGTGCAAGACGTCGCCATCCCGCAACTTCGCCATCACCAGGGCGCCCAGTGGCTCGTTGGCATCGTTGACGCGCGTTTTCCCGCTGCGGTCAACGATGCAGAACGCGGCGTCTTCATAGCGGATTTCGCAGTGGATGCGCTCGATGCGGCCCGCCTGGTCGGTCAGCGCCCAATCGGCGCCCTCGCCGCCGATGGTTCCGCCCGCGGCGTCAAAGCCGTGCCGGGGCGTGCTGCCATGTTGCAGGTGTTCGGGGTTGGCGACCACAAGCGCCAGCCGGCTCGGAAGCGATTCGGGTTTCATAGACGGGCCTTTATGCGAACGATGAACGGCCGGCGCGCCGCCGTGTGCTGGACGAAGCTTGTCCAGCCCAGATGCGCGCCGGTGTCGCGCCCCAGATTGAACGGCGGCACCTGGTCATGCCGTAACCCCAGTTCAAGGTCATAGGCCGCGGGGTCGCGCAGCAGAAAATCGATCAGCTTGCGCAAGCGTTCGAAGTTCTCGCCGCTAGGCAGGAACTCCCGGAAACGCGATTGATCCAGGTTGGAAATAACAATCGAAAACTTGCTGTAGCGGGTGCGGACGCGGCTGCCGATGACAAAGCTGTCGCCCAGGACACCATTGCGCCGCCCCAGCCCCAAGCGCTGCGGCTCGGCCACATGCATGTAGCGCAGCTCGAACTCGCGCACTTGCACCTGCTTCAAGTCGAAGCAATGCGACACGATGCCCGCCACCACCTGCGGTGAACGGCTGCGGCTGGCGATCACGCCCGCGTAGCTCAGCAGGCGGCTCCAGGGAATCGGCGTCACGCCGCGCAGCTCAACGTCACCCAAGCCCACCATGGCGAACACATAACGCGAGAAGCGATCGTGCGCCTCGCGGCGAAAGCGCACGTAGTAGCGGTATTTGCGCCAGGCTTGATGCAGCAGCGTCAGCAGGCGATGGTTGAAGAAATCCAGGAACGCGGGGCGAATGCCGACGCCTTGGCCGTATTCGTATGCCAGCCGGTCCAGGTAGTAGCCCGGCAGGGGCGAGTCCGGGCCATGCATGCCGAAGAACGTGGCCTGCACGTGATAGTGGCTGCGGGCGCCTTCAGGCATGCGTTCGGCCAACGCCACATCCGACGCCGGAAACCCCAGCCCCGCATAGCTGCTCAGGCGGACACGCTGACGCTCGGGCTCGTGGGTATCCCGGGATTCCAGGTCATCTTCGTGCAGGCCGTGCAGTTGCTCAAGCAACCTGAAGAAGTCATAGTTCTTCGCACTGGCCAGCAGAAGGTCCGCTAGATCAGCGGTTGTTTTCCGGTCTGCAATGGCCATTCGTAGTGCTCGTTATTGCCGGTGTTGGTGGCTTCCAGCAGGTGAAAGGAATTGATGCTTGCGTACAGCGCAAAGAAATGGCTTAGCACCGTGCCGAACAGGTAGAGGTCTCCTTCACACAGGAACGCGGCAGGGTCGAGCTTCAAACGCGTTTTCAGCCCGCGTATGGGCAGGCCCTTCATCAAGAGATCGGCCGGCTGCGTCACGGCATCGCCGATGCCGTCCAGGCGCTTGCTGCCGGCGCGCGCGTGCTGAATGTCATGCAGCGCCGCAAAGTCGTAGGCGCGCAGCACGGCCTTCAAGGGTTCGGTCGACAGCAACGACAGGTAGTTCAGCGACAGATTCGAGATCAGCGTCCACTGCAGCGCGCCGTCCAGCACGGGCCGGTAAGGCGGGGTGGGCCGGGTGATGTTGGTGTAGGTGGCGAAGGTGGGCGTCGTCTGGGTCTGCACACAGATGTCGCCCACGCCGAGCGCCAGCGGCAAATCGCGGTTGGTGCAGGTCAGCGCCAACGACACGGTTTCATCCTCGTCGATGTAATCGGTTTCGTCGCCCCGGATGAAGGCAATCCGGTGCACAACGCCTTCTTCGCTCATCGCGTTCTCGATCCGGCTGCGGTAGTACAGCGCGCTGCGTCCCTGCGCATGTTCGATTTCGTGTTGCAGGGATTCAAAGGGATGAAACGTGCGCAGAAAGCGCCCGCGCTGTCCGTCCGCCACCCGCTGCCAGCCGGTGACATCGTCAATACTGAAGATCTCGTAGGCGCCGGGGTCTTGCCCGCCCGGCATCAGCCGCTGATCTACCGCCCGTCCGTTCAAGTTGATGGGTTCGGCGTCTTGCTCGAACAGGTTGACGGCGGGCGCGCAATACAAGGACAAGTCGTTTGGGCGCAGCCGGATGTCAACCGGCATGGGCCGGTTGAAATGGAATTCGAAGCGCACGCGCTGCGTGGTGCCTTCGGGCCATAGCGCGCGCAGGCCAGCCAAGCTGAAAAACAGAAACCGCCTCGGGAAGATGAAATATTCCTGAAGAATCCGATAGCCATCGAACACGTTCTTGGGATATGGCAACAAGGACTCTTCGGGCGAGAACCCGGGAAACGTCACCTGCCTGGCGGACAGCGTTCGCGTTTGGCCGCCGATCTCCAGTCGGATTTCGCCCAGATAGCGAGACAGCCACAGGTACATCGTCAACGCGGTGGTGTCGTCGCCGCTCAGGTGGAAATCAAGCTTGTCGCAGTCAAACGTATCGATGGCGTTGCCAGCGATGGGTTCAAGATCCACGCGCAGGATGGATTTCTCGCGCGTGTGGGCATCGCTGACGTCAACGATATGCAGCGGATAAATCACCACATCCGTGCTGATCCGGAACTGGCACCGCGTGCCGTCCACGGGGCGCGACAACACGCGCGTGCCCTTCGGGATGACTTGACGCGTTGTGATGGCGCGTTCCACCGGGTCGAACCGCATGATCGTCGCGCTGGGCAAGGGCCGTAAGTAGTTGGGCCACAGCAGCTGCAATAACGAATGGGTGAGTTCGGGCAGGTCGTCTTCGATCTTCAAGCGCAGCTTGGCCGTCAGAAACGCAAACCCTTCCAGCAGCCGCTCGACATCCGGGTCGGCAGCCTCGTCCCCCAGGAATTGCGACAGCTGCGGGTTGTCGCGCGCGAACTCGCGTCCGAGCCTGCGCAGATAGTCGATCTCCTCGCGGAATTTTCCTCGCAACGGCATGTTTTCCTGCCTCCGTGGCCCACAGGGATCAAACGATCCGCGTATAGCCGTCCTGATGGTGAATCACCAGATCGATCTCCACCTGCTCTTCCTTATTGAAGATAGGCACCAGACAATCCAGCCTGAAGTTCAGGCTGAGCGGCTGGGCAGGATCGGGCCGCGATCGCACGCTCATCACCTTGACGCGGGGTTCGTAAGCCGCGACCGAGGCCCGGATGTCCTGGCTGACCTGCAACAGCAAGTCGGCGCTGCCCATCGACGCGTCGTTGAAGTCCTGCAAGCCCAGCCCGGGGCTGCTCATTGAGCAGCCCCGGCGGCTGTTGAGGATGCGTTCCAGATGCCGCTTGATGGCAAGGACGCGCTCGGCGGCCAGCTCTTGCCGGGAGCGGCTGCGCCGAGGCAAGGCGTCGGGCACCAGCCGTTCGAACAAACTGCCCTGTCCCCGCGACCTCGGCATGCGGAGCGCCTCCTTATTCCTTGTCCAAACGGCCGACCAGCGACAGTTCGAAGTTGGCGCCCATGTACTTGAAGTGCGGACGCACGGCGAGCGACACCTGATACCAGCCGGGGTTACCGCTGACGTCTTGCACCTGCACCTGCGCGGCGCGCAACGGGCGGCGGCTGCGCACATCCGCCGACGGGCTTTCCTGATCCGCGATGTACTGCTTGAGCCACGTGTTCAATTCGCGTTCGAGATCCTGGCGTTCCTTCCAGCTGCCGATCTGCTCGCGCTGCAGCACCTTGATGTAGTGCGCCAGACGGTTGACGATGAACATGTAGGGCAATTGCGTACCCAGCTTGAAGTTCGTCTGTGCGGCCTGACCTTCGGGCGTCTTCTGGAACAGCTTCGGCTTTTGCACCGAGTTCGCCGAGAAGAACGCAGCGTTGTCGCTGTCTTTGCGCATGGTCAGCGCAATGAAACCTTCTTCGGCCAGCTCGAATTCCTTGCGGTCGGACACCAGCACTTCGGTGGGGATCTTCGCTTGCAGCTGACCCAGCGACTCGTACAGGTGGACCGGCAGATCGTCCACCGCGCCGCCGGACAGCGGGCCGATGATGTTGGGGCACCAGCGGTACTTGGCGAAGCTGTCGGTGATGCGGCTGGCAAGCAGGTACGACGTATTGCCCCACAGGTAGTTGTCGTGCTGACCGTCGATGGTTTCGCGGTATACGAAACTGCTGGTGGGGTTTTCCAGTGGATCGTAGGGCTGGCGCAGCAGGAAACGCGGCATCGTCAGGCCCAGATAGCGCGCGTCTTCGGACTCGCGCAAGCCGCGCCATTTCGTGAAGCGCGGGCCTTCGAAGATGTCGCGCACTTCCTTCAGGTTGGGCAGTTCTTGAAAGCCGTCGATGTTCAGGAACTCGGCGCCCGCCGCGCCCAGGAACGGCGCATGCGCCATGGCGCCCACAGACGCCACATAGCTCAGCAGTTTGATGTCGGGCGACGACGGGCCGAACGTGTAGTTGCTGACGATGCTGGCCACCGGCTCGCCGCCGAATTGGCCATAGCCCGCGGTGTAAACGTGCTTGTACAGACCGCTGCGCGTGATGTCGCCCGCGCTTTCGAAGTCTTCCAGCATCTCTTCCTTCGTGACGTGAAGGATTTCGATCTTGATGTTCTCGCGGAAGTCGGTGCGGTCTACCAGCAGCTTCAGCCCGCGCCATGCGGACTCCAGCGCTTGCAGCGGCGGCTGGTGCAAGATGGCGTCCATCTGCAAGCCAAGCTTGCGGTCGATCTGCGCGATCATCTGGTCCACCAGCTGCTTGTTGACGGGCTGCTCGCGTTCCTGTGTTTTCAGTATTTCTGAAATGAACGCCGCGACGCCGCGTTCGGCAACGGCATAACCTTCGTGGCTGGGTTCGATGCGGGTTTGGGCCATGATCTGGTCCAACAGGCCGATCGACGGGTTGTCTTCTGACTTGGCGGCAGCTTGAGCCTTCATGCTCGTATCCTTTTTTTTCGGGTTGGCGTTGCAGCGAAACGGCAGGCTCAGGCGGCCGGCTTTTCCAGGACCAGATTCAGTTCCTTGGCCAGCGCGGTGCGCGCCTTGTCGTCGGCAAGCAAGGTCTGAAGCTGCTTGCGAAACGCCGGCACGTTGCCCAGGGGGCCTTTCAGCGCGACAAGCGCTTCACGCAATTCCAGCAGCTTGTTCAATTCCGGCACCTGCCGTGCAATGGCATCCGGCGAAAAATCACGCATGCGTTTGAAGTCCAGCGACACATTCAAGGTGTCGTCTTCCTGGCCTGCTTCACCCAGCCGAGACGGCACTTGCATCGTCAAGGCGATGCCGGCTTCCGCGATGACATCGTCGAAGTTGTCTTTGTCGATGCGCACCACCGGCCGCTCCTCCAGCGCCGTCTCTTCGCCGTGCCCCTTGAAGTCGCCCGTGATGAGCAATTTCAGGGGAAGCTCGATCTCAGCCTGCTGGTCGCCCGTGGCGGGCACGTACTTGATGTTGATCCGTTCCGGCGGGGCGACGGACACCGATTTCTTCGCCATGACAAGCTCCTTTGGAGAGTTTGGGAAGCCGTTTTTGGCGGCCTCGAACCAGTGGGCTGATGCTAAGAGGGCTGAAGGATGAGTCGCAATAGGACGACTACTAAATGTGCTTGAGCACGTGCGCCAAGTGAGACATCTTTGACACGGTGAGCGCGTTCCGGGCGCGGTTTCATAGTCCTCCTATGGAATTAATTTGAGTGGCGTGGTCTCGTTGTGGATTCCTCGAACGCGTGTGACGCCATGATCAGAATTGACCTCTCCGCCCTGATCGAACGCTTGAATCCGATCAGCCGCCAGGCCCTGGAAGAAGCCGCCAGTCTGTGCATCAGCCAGCATTGCGCCGAGATCACCGTGGCGCACGTGCTGTTCAAGCTGGTCGACCAGCCCTTGTCGGATATGCGCATGCTGATCAAGCACGCCGAACTCGACCCGGATTCGGTCCGCCAGGCGCTGGCTAACGCCAGCCCTTATCGCAGTGAAACGCCGGGCCAATACCCCACGTTCTCGCCGCTGCTGATCGAGTGGCTACAGGAAGCGTGGCTGCTGGCGTCGCTGGAGCTCGGCCATACACAGTTGCGCGGGGGCAGCCTGACGCTGGCCGCGCTGCTGAATCCGGGGCGCTATCTTCCCCTTTCCGCCATCACGCTGTTCGAACACATCAACCGCGAGGCCTTGCGCAAAGAATTCAGCAGCGTGTTTCAACACTCCTGCGAATCACCGGCCGGTGAACCCGCAGGAGGCAATGCCGACGCGATTCACGCATCATCGGTGTCGTCCGACAGCGCGCTGGCGAAGTATGGGCACGACTTCACCGCACAGGCGCGTGCCGGCAAGATTGATCCCGTGCTGTGCCGCGATGCCGAGATCGACCAGATGATCGACATCCTGTCACGCCGCCGCAAAAACAACCCCATCGTGGTGGGCGACGCGGGCGTCGGCAAGAGCGCCGTGGTCGAGGGCCTGGCGTTGCGCATCGTGCAAGAACGTGTGCCGGCGCCCTTGCGTCATGTGTCGCTATGGGGGCTGGACCTGGGCGCGTTGCAGGCGGGCGCGTCGGTCAAGGGCGAATTTGAAAAGCGCCTGAAGGCCGTGCTTGACGAGGTCAAGGCATCGGCCCAGCGCATCATCCTGTTCATCGACGAGGCGCATACGCTGATTGGCGCGGGCAATGCCGCCGGCGGCAGCGACGCCGCCAACTTGCTCAAACCCGCGCTTGCGCGCGGCGAATTGCGCACCATCGCGGCCACGACCTGGACCGAATACAAAAAGTACTTCGAGAAAGACCCGGCCCTGACGCGACGATTCCAGCTGGTGAAGCTGGACGAGCCCAGCCAGGAACAGGCGGTTCACATCTTGCGTGGCTTGCGCCGCATTTACGAACAGGCGCATCGTGTCTACATCGGCGACGACGCCTTGCAGGCGGCCGTGACGTTGTCAGCACGCTACCTGTCGGGCCGGCAATTACCAGACAAGGCCATTGATGTGCTGGACACCGCCAGCGCCCGCGTGGCGACGGCGTTGGCAGAGCCTCCGCGCCGGCTCACGGCGATGGAACATGAACAATTGCAAATCGCAGCCGAGCTCCAGCAGTTGCATCGCGATGCTCGCGCCGGCCGCGACGCCGCGCCGCGCCGTCTGGCCGAACTCGAGGCCGATGCCGCCGCGGTTGCCGGCCGCATCACACAGCTGCAACAGGCGTGGGAACAGCAGAAGGCGCTGGTCGATGACATCTTGCGCTTGCGCGGCGCGCTAGATGACGATGACCCAGATTCTCCGGGCCACCCTGCCTCCGACGAATTGCGCCAACAGGTGGCGGCGCTGACCGCGCTCCAACGCGATGGCGCGTTGTTGCATGCCGATGTCGGCCACACGCAGATCGCCCAGGTCATTTCCGACTGGACCGGCATTCCCGCCACCACGCTCAATCGTGGCCAGATAGAACGCCTGGCCCGGTTGCCTGCCGTACTAGGTGAACGTATCAAGGGCCAGGACGGCGCCATTGATCGCTTGCACAAGCATCTGCTGACGGCCATGGCCGACTTGCGCCGCCCCGGCACGCCCCTGGGCGCGTTCCTGCTCGTCGGGCCCAGCGGCGTTGGCAAGACCGAAACCGCGTTGGCGGTGGCCGACGAACTATTTGGCGGCAGGCAGTTCCTGACCACGATCAACATGTCCGAATTCCAGGAGCGGCATACGGTGTCGCGCCTGCTGGGTGCGCCGCCCGGCTATGTCGGATACGGCGAAGGCGGCGTGCTGACGGAGGCAATCCGGCGGCAGCCTTATTCGGTGGTGTTGCTGGACGAAGTCGAGAAGGCCCACCCGGAAGTCATGAGCCTGTTCTACCAGGCCTTCGACAAGGGCGAACTGGCTGACGGCGAAGGGCGCCAGATTGATTGCAAGAACGTCCTGTTCTTCTTGACTTCCAACCTCGGATTCGACCAACAAGACGGCGATCTGGCCGATTTGTCCGAAGACGCGCTGCGCATCCGGCTGGCCGCATTCTTCAAACCGGCGCTGCTTGCGCGCATGCAGGTAGTGCCATACCGGTATCTGGACGAAAGTGTGCTGGACCAGATCATCCAGAGCCGGCTGGAACGTTTGCGCGTCCAATTCGCGACGCGCTACAACGCCACGCTGCACCTCAGCGCCAGCGCGCGCGATGAACTGCGTGGCCGCTGCGCGCGCCACGAGAACGGCGCGCGTCTGCTGGACGCCACCATCGATGGCGAACTCTTGCCGCCCCTTTCGCTGGCGGTGCTGCAACAGTTGGCCGCCGGGCTCGCCTTTGGCAGCGCCCGGCTGGAATGGTCGCAAGGCGGCTTCGCCGCCACGCTGGATTAAAGGTCCGCGATGGATGCGCAAAGCGTGGCGGACATCGCCCGGGACATGGCCATGGCTTCACGCGTGGACGCGCTGTCACGCGTGTTCCTCGACGCGTGCCTGAACGTGCCGGGCATGGCCGGCGCATGCCTGTACGCCCGAGACGCCACAGGAGACCGGCTGTTTCCGCTTGTGCAGGCGGGGTCGGCGGCCAATCCCCTTCCCGACATCAGCATGGACGCGCTTGACGACCCCCTCGTCTACACCATGACCAGTGCAAAGTCTTGTCTGATCGATCAGATGTCCGGGCTGGTCGATGTGGGCACGGGGTATGAACGGCTGCGCGATGAACTGGGTGCGCAATTCGGGTTGCTGGCGATTCCGCTGCGCGACGAGCGCCGCCAGCCCTTGACCGTACTGGCGCTGGCCGGGCCGCCCGCGGTGCTGTTGGCGTGGCGCGATGATTCCCTCTGGCGCGCGCTGCTTGCGGCCCACGAATCCCTTTACGCGCGTCTGCATCGGCAGGCCAACGTGGCCGATGATGCGCGCTACCAACGCAGCCAGCACGCAGAGCCGGCCGTCGAACAAAGCCGGATGCGCGCTGCGCGCCTGCTGGCGGCCGAGTTCATCGGCGTCAGCCCCGCGGCCCGGCGTATGCGCGAAGACATGCTGCGCTTTGCGGATTCCGCGCTGGCCGTCCTGCTGACCGGCGAAACCGGCACGGGCAAAGACCATGCCGCGTGGCTGATTCATCAAGCCTCGCCGCGCCGAGGCAAGTTCGTGCCCGTCAATTGCGCCGCCATCCCAAAGGAGCTGATTGAAGCGGAGCTGTTCGGCAATGTGCGCGGCGCCTTTACGGGCGCCTTGCAGGCCAGGTCCGGGCTGGTTGCCGAAGCCGATGGCGGCACGCTGTTCCTGGACGAAATCGGCGACATGCCCTTGGCGCTGCAAGGCACCCTGCTGCGTCTGTTGAACGAAAAGAAGTATCGGCCATTGGGCGCCACGCGTGAACTGAGTTCCGACTTCCGCCTGATCTGCGCGACCCATCAGCCGCTGCCCCAACGGGTGCGCGATGGGCATTTCCGCGAAGACCTGTATTTCCGCATCCGGCAACTGACGCTGGCGTTGCCCGCGCTGCGCGACCGCCCCGAGGACATTCCCGCGCTGGCCTTTCATACAGTGTTGCAGCACAACCGTGAACG
This sequence comes from Achromobacter sp. 01N37, assembly GCF_056399725.1. NCBI lineage: Bacteria > Pseudomonadati > Pseudomonadota > Betaproteobacteria > Burkholderiales > Alcaligenaceae > Achromobacter > Achromobacter sp. 01N37. Next base: position 35,497 of record NZ_JBFTRX010000001.1, on the reverse strand, counting down.
CCAGTCGCGCGTTGCGGGCATCACGCCAGACGCGCTGGCGATGTTGGCGGCGCAGCCCTTGCCCGGCAACGTGCGCCAGTTGCGCAGCGTGGTGCTGGTGGCGGCAGAACGCACGCCCCCCGGGCAACGCATCAGTGCCGGCATGCTGGACTTGTCGCAACCGGACCTGGACGCCCCGCCGCTTGCCGACCCGGGCAGCGCGATGCTGCAAGGGCTGCTGCATACCGACAACCTGCCCCAGGCGCTGGACACGTTCCAAAGCCTGGTGATCAAAGCCCGGCTGCGCCAAGTCAATGGGTCTCGCAGCCGCGCCGCGCAGAGCCTGGGTATCCCCAAACGCACGCTGGCACGCCGCTGCCAGGCCTGGAATCTGGACCGGGAGGACCACCCCTTATGAAGCGTTTCACCCTTCTGCCCCTGTTGTTGCTGGCGCCGTTGGCCAGCCACGCGGTGTCCGTGTCCGGCCCCGACGCCGCCGCCTGCACGCAGATCATCTCGGCCATTGAACGGCTGGCCTGCTTTGACGCGCTGGCGGGCACGCCACCCCGCCCGGTTGAGCGCCCCGCGCGCACCGTGTCAATCGACCCCGCGCCGATGGGTCCGGCGAGCCTGCTGCCAGATGAGCCGGCGCCCGCCCTCGACATCGCACCGCCCGTCGCCGCCGAGCAGCCGCCGCCCTTTTTGCCGGCGCCCACCCTGGCGTCCGATCTTGTCCGCATGAACGAAGCCGCCCGGCAAGCCGGCGACACCGCCTTTCTGCTGTCTCACACGCAAGACGAGCACGCGGGACAACACCGGGTGATGATCTCCGCGCCCGCGCAAGCCGCCGGCCCACCCACGTATCTGGCGATCAGTTGCCTGTCCAACATCTCGCGCCTGCAACTGGTGGCCGAGCAGCCGTTCGAACGCAATCAAATCAGCATCCGTCTTCACATCGATGAACGCCCGCTGTCCGCCGCCCGGCGATGGCGCGTACTGGATGAAGGCAACGTCGTGGATGCGGGCCGGGGCCTGGTGGCCATTGAACAGTTGCGCCCCTTCGTGGCGGGCGCGCAGTTGCGGGTGGAAAGCGACTACGCCCCGCTGAATGGCCTGACGTTCAACGCCACCGGCTTGCAGGCCCTGCTGTCCCGCCAGCGCGAGGCATGTCACTGGTGACGGACTACGCCCCTCTTGCACTCGACGCGTTGCTGGCCCCGTTGGACGCGCGCCATCCGGCGGGCCACTTTGATCCCGAAGACGAAACTTTTCAGGCGATCGACCACGAAATGATCAAGCTGGGCGGCTTGCAGGAAGAGCGGCTGGACTGGCTGTACGTGGATGAAGCGTCGCGCCAATACCTGAGCACGCAATGCAAGCACTTCCGCATCGCTGGCCATTTGATATCCGCGCGCCTGAAGGCCCCCTCCTGGCCACGCTGGGCCGAGGCCGCGGATGTATTGGCGGGCATGGTCGAACACTATTGGGAGACCGGGCACCCCAAGCCCGGCCCCACCGGCTATCTGGGCAAGCGCCGGCTGGTGGCCGTGCAGGCGGAGCGTCTGCGCAGCGCGTTGGACGCCTTGTCCGCCACCGGTTTCAGCAAGGCGGATCACACCCGGGCGCAACAAGCGCTTGACCGCCTGCAAGCCTGCGCCGTTGCCGCCCAACTGGATCAAGCGCAACTGACCGGGCTCGAGGCGCACTTCTCGCGCCGCGTCGAACAAACCCGGTTTCCGGAAAGCCCCGCGCCCGCCCGAAGTGCTGGCCAACAAGGCGGGCAGGCCATCACCGAAGCGTTCTTCAACACGGACAACACCCGCTTGAAGCCGGGTGACGAACGCGAGAACCGGCGGTCGCTGCTGGGGGTGGCCGACTTCGTCAACCAGCAGGATGCGTACGACCCCACCGGCTACCAGCTGCGCCGCTTCGCGCTTTGGGCGCATCTGCATGCCGCACCGCCCACGCGCCATGGCATGCGCACGGAACTCATGGCGGTGCCGGCCGACATCGCGGACGGCTACAGCGAGGCGTTGGCGGGCAATGCCGTCAACCCCGCGTTGTTGCAGCGCGTAGAGAAAAGCGTCGTCGCCTCGCCCTATTGGATACGCGGCAGCTTTCTGGCGGCAGGTATGGCCGCGCGGCTGGAAATGAAAGACGTGGCAACGGCGATCCGTCTGGCCACGGAACGCTTCGTACGCCGCATTCCGTCGCTGGTCGATCTGAGCTTCAACGACGGCCGCCCCTTTGTGGACAGCGAGACGCTGGCGTGGCTGAGCGGTGCGGACGCCGAAGGCGCGGCAAGCGGCCCCTTGCAGGAATTCGGTGCGTTGCGCGAAGAGCTTGTCGCGCAGTTGGACACCGAAGGCGTGGAAACCGTGCTGCGCCGCTTGCAAGACATGCAGGGCCATTCGGAATCGCCGCGCCAGCGCTCGTATGCGGCCGTCATCGCGGCCGACCTGCTGGCCGCGCGCGGCCTGTCGTGGCTGGCAGACACCCTATATACGAACGTCGGCATCACGCTGCACACGCTGCCCGCCCACGAATGGGAGCCTGAGTTGTCCGAACAGTTGAACAAATACCTGCCCGCGCGTCCGCCCGCCGAGGCGGACCGCAAGAGCTAAGGAAGGAGTCTCCCGATGAAGAATGTGTGGTCTTACCTCAAGCGCTACGGTCTGCCGGTAGCGAGCCATTTCAAGAGCGCGATGCCCGTGCTGGCCGCATTGGCGATCACTTTCGTGCTGATCGGCATCTGGTGGCTGGGTCCGCACTGGACGTGGCGCAATCACCAGCCCTTGGCGGATCTGTCCATGCGCGTCCTGTGCACGCTCGTCGTTCTGATGCTGCCGGTGCTGGCCTGGGTCTGGACGCTTCGCCGCCGCAACCGCCGCCTGGAAGCCGAACGCGGCGCGGCCGAGCAGCGCGAAGAAGATCCGGTGCTGCGCTTTGTGCAGGCGCAGGACCGCGCGCTGGACCAAAGCCTGCATGTGTTGCGCAGCAACTTGAAGGGGCGCAACGCGTTGTACCAACTGCCGTGGTACTTGGTGCTGGGCCAGGAAAATACCGGTAAGACGAGCTTCATCAACCGCTCCAGCCAAAGCTTCTCGCTCAGCAACGAGGTCAAGGCTGGCGCCAGGCGCGCGTTTACCGACCCGGACCTGGCGTACGACATCGACTGGTGGATGGGCGACGAGGCCGTGCTGATCGACCCGCCGGGCGAACTGATCAGCCAGATCGAAGCCGCGTCTGCACCGGAGCCCCTGGCCCAAACCGCAGCCGGGCCTGACCCCGGCCCAAGCTCGGCGGCCACGCCCGATCCGGTCCGCAGCTCGCCGCCAGACTCCACCGCTGACGCCGCTCCCGCCCGTGCCACCTCGCGGGTGGCGCTGCCTATCGGCGCGCACGCGCGCCTGTGGGTTGGGCTGGTCGATTGGCTGAGCCGCAACCGCAGCCGCCGCCCGCTCAATGGCGTGGTGTTGATGGTGGATCTGGTGACGCTGCTGAACCAGAAAGCCAGCGACCGCAAGGCGTTGGCGATTCTGCTGCGCACACGCTTGTCCGAACTGAGCCGCCATTTGGGGACGCGCCCGCCGCTGTACGTGGTGCTGAGCAAATTCGATCTGCTCAATGGCTTCGAGCCCTTCTTCGCGCGGCTGCCGCGCAACGTGCGCGAAGACATTTTCGGCTTTACCTTCACGCTGGATTCCGTCCATGACTACGATGCCTGGCTTGATGAGCTGGCCGGACGCTATGACGGCTTCATCCAGCATCTGAACGAACAGATCTTCGACGCCATGGCCGAGGCAGCCAACATGGAAGCCCGCGAAGCGCTGTTCTCGCTGGTCCGGCAGCTCGCGGGCATGCGGCCGGTGCTGCTGGGCTTCCTGGAAGACGTGCTGGGCAGCGATCGCTACATCACGCCCGCCTTGCCGCGTGGCGTGTATTTTTCGTCGGTGTATCAGCAAGGCCTGTTGTGCGACGCGTTCATCAGCGCGGCGGCGGCGTCCTACAGCCTGACGCCCCCCGCCACCAACGTGAAGCCCAGCGGCCGCTCGGCGGTGTACTTCGCGCAGCAAGTGTTCCAGCGCATCATCTACCCCGAGGCCGGCTTGGCCGGCGACAACCTGAAGGTGATGGCCGACAAGCGCCGCACGCTGATGGTTGGCTTTGGCGTCGCGGCCTTGGGCAGCCTGCTGCTGGCGGGCGGCTGGTATCACTACCACGGCGTCAACCGGCAAATGGCGATGTCGGTGCTGGACAAGAGCCGCGAATTCAGCACGCACAAAATCGACGGCAGCAGCGACCCGACGGGACGCAATCTGCTCGAGCCGCTGGATCAGATCCGCAGCGCGGTCGCCGTGGTGGGAGACTACCGTCAGGCGTGGCCGCTGGTATCCGAGCTGGGTTTGTACCAAGGCCGCAAGATCGGCCCCAAGGTTGACGAGGCCTATCTGCAGCTGCTGTCCAAGCGCTTTCTGCCCGAGCTGGCCAGCGGTGTCATGAACGCCATCAACAGTGCGCCCTCGGGCAGCAATCAGCAGTTGGCGGCGCTGCGCGTCTACCGCATGATCGAAGATCGCCACAACCGCCGTTCACCCATCGTGGAAGACTGGATGACGCAGCAGTGGCAAGCCGCGTTCCCCGGCGAAGGCGCGGTGCAAAACGGCTTGCGCCGCCATCTGGACTACGCCTTGACATACGCGGATGCGGTCTTGCCGCAGCATCGCGCACGGGTCGAGGAAGTGCAGCAGCGCCTGCGTCAAATCCCGATGCCGCAGCGCGTCTACATGACGATGCGCGAACAGGCGGGAAAAATTCTGCACACGCCGCTGGACTTGCGCAATGAAGTGGGCCCCGCCTTCGACATCGTGTACAAGGCGGCCGCGCCCCAGGACGCCCAAACCGATCCCGCCACACGCATAGACCCGCTGCTGACGGCCACGGGCTATCACAGCTACTTCGCGGCGCACGGCAAAGACTTCACCGACCTGGCCCTGATCGACCGCTGGACGCTGGGCGAACGCCAGCGCATTGATTATTCGGAAGCCGACAAACAGGTGTTGGCCGAACGCGTGCGCGCGCTTTACAGCAGCGATTACATCAACACATGGCAGCGCAGCTTGAACCATCTGGAAGTGGTGGACTTTGACGATCTGGGCCAGGCGGTGGATGTGCTGGGCAGCGTGACGAGCCCCGCGGCGCCCTTGCGCCGGCTGGTGGAAACCGTGCGCGACAACACCGTGCTGAATCCGCCACTGCCTGCTGTCGCCACCGCAGGCGATACCGCCGACAAGAGCCCGGGCGTGGCGGCGGGTGCTGCGGCGTCGATGTCAGCATCTGCGTCCGCATCCGCGACCGCGTCAGCAGGCGCCAATGTGCCGCAGGTGGCGGCTATCGCGCGCCCCTTTGCGCCGCTATCCGAACTATTGGTGGCCAAAGGCGACAAGCCTTCCTACCTGGACGAGAGCATGGCCGCCGTGGCGCGCGTGCACGAAACCATGAAGCGTGTGCACGACAGCCCCGAACCGGGCAAGGCGGCGCTGGCAGTGGTGCTGGACCGCTTCGCGCTGAAGGGCGCCGACCCCATCGCCAACCTGCAACGCGTGGCGGCGGGGCTTCCCGAGCCCCTGAACCGGCAGGTCAAGAAACTGGCCGACGAGTCGTCGCAGGTGCTGTTGATCGAAGCCTTGAAGGAGCTGGAGCGGCGCTGGGAAACCGACGTGTACCGCTACTACCACGAGCGCCTGGCCAGCCGCTATCCGTTCAACCCGGGCAGCCGCGTTGATGCGTCATTGGAAGATTTCACTGCGCTGTTCGGACCGCAGGGCCGGCTGACGCAGTTCAAGGAGCAATATCTGAAGCTGTTCTTTGACGAGAACCTTGAGGCGCTGTATTCGGAACGGCGCGGTGGCTACCTGGTGCGTATGGATGTGCTGACGCAGCTGGAAGCCGCCGACCGTATCCGCGACGCCTTCTTCAACAGCCGCGGCGCGCTGGGTGTGCAGTTCAGCATCACGCCGCTGGGGCTGACCGCCAGCCGGCGCAGCAGCGTGCTAAGCGTCGAAGGCCAACTGATCGCCTATAGCCACGGCGCAAGCAACAGCGTCGGCCTGATCTGGCCCAACAACTTGGGCGATTCCACCGAAAGCCGCATCACGCTGGTTGGCGCGACGGGAACCAGCAGCGGTCTGGCGTACCGGGGGTCGTGGTCGATGTTCCGCCTGTTGAGTCAGGCGCGGCTGGAAAGCGCGACGGCCAACAGCGTTGATTTGAGTTTCTCGGCCAATGACGGCGCCATGCGCTACCGGATCACCGCTGAAAAATCCAACAACCCGTTCACGCAGGCGAGCTTCGACGGCTTCGCGCTGCCGCGCACGTTGCTGGCCGAGGCTTCCGTGGCCACGCCGGCCGCGCCGCCCGTGCCGGCCGTGCCAAAGATCACGCCGCGCGGCACCCAAAAGCCGGCGCCCGTCACCGGCACCAACGCGGGCACGCGCGCGGCGCCGCCCAAGGGGCCGATGAAGTCTCCCCCCAAGGCCGATGCGGGGCAGGCCGAAAGAGAAATCAAAATGGCGGCGCGGTAATCGCAATCAAACCGCGGGCGATGGCTCGCCACGCCGCGGGATTTCTGCTGTCGCACCGCCGGATATCCCAGGTGGCGCTGCTGGTTATCGCCGGCGGCGCGACGGTTATTGCTGGCGGCGCTGCTACGGTTATTGCTAGCGGCGCTGCTACGGTTATTGCTAGCGGCGCGGCTACCGTTATTGCTAGCAGCGCTGCTACGGTTATTGCTGGCGGCGCTGCTACCGTTAATGCTAGCGGCGCTGCTACTGTTGTTGCTGGCGGCGCTGTTCCAGTTCTTTCAGGCATTGCGCCACGCCCGCCTGCATCTGCGCGTTCGACACCGCTGCGCGGTCTGACACCTCGCGGCAGCGCACATACTGCGCCTGGCTCTCCGCCGAGTCCCGGATCACCGCGGGCGGGGCCTGTTCAGGCGTGACGGTCATGCGCAAGGTCGACGGCGGCGATTGGCTGCCATCCTTGGACGGCATACTGGGAAACTGCATTTCCTGCGCCCCCGGGGCGGCCGGGGCGTACTGGGCCTGCGCGGCGCCAGCGGCGCACAACGCGGCAAACAGGAAGGCAGTGATGTGGCGTTTCTTCATGGCAACCTCTCTTCAATGAACAAGCGCGCGGAGACGGAGATGCAAGGGTCCGCCCTGGCGCGCCGGCCTATCGTAGCGCCGGGCACTGGCCAAAATGCGGCGGCGCCCCCTAGAGTTGTTTCCCTACGTTTCGGAGCAGCATGGGCCGGCCACGCATTGCCGGCGATGCATTGCCCGCCACGTATTGCCCGCCCCGTATTGCCAGCCACATGCTGCCGGCCACATACTGCCGGCCCCGTGTTGCCAGCCACGTATTGCCGGCGATACCCAAGCCGTCCTACCCGCGCGGCGAAGCGGGCCGGGATTTTCGCAACGGCGCCAGCAGCGACGACAAGCCGTTGTGGTCCAGCTCATGCATCAAGGCCAGCAAGCGGCCCAGTTCTCCGGGCGGAAACCCCTTGCGCGCGAACCAGGCCAGATACGGGCCGGGCAGGTCGGCGATCAGGCGCCCCTTGTACTTGCCAAAAGGCATGTCGCGGGTCACCAGCAAATTCAACAGTTCAGGGTCCATAGGGTCGGGGCATTCCGAAAGGCCGGGTGACGATGTTGCGGCGTTCGCCTTTTGCTTTCGTCATGATGGCTCGCGGGCAAGCGCCAGTCTGGCAGAAAAGACGCCAAGCGTAGCGCAATTCCGCTTTACATCCCGTTTCAGCATCGCCCCGTTGCTGTCCGTATCGTGAACGCGTCTACCCACAGGAGCTCGCCATGATGAAAACCACCCTGACCTGCACCCTGAGTCTTGCCTTGCTTGCCGGCTGCGCCCCGCCAAAAAGTCCGAATGCCCGCGATACGCCGGTGGACAATCACACGGCGCGCAACGCGCTGGACTGGCCGGGCAGCTATGACGGCACGCTGCCTTGCGCGGACTGCCCGGGCATCAAGACCCGGTTGACCTTGTTCAAGGATGACCGCTACGAACGCCAGACCCAATATCTGGACCGCGAGCCGCAGCCGGAAATCGTGACCGGCACGTTCAGCTGGGAGTCGGATGGCAGCACGATCCGCCTGGACGCCGCGGGCGACAGCCAGCGCTACTTCGTGGGTGAGAACCAGGTCACGATGTTGTATCGCGATGGCACCCGGCCCACTGGCCCGCTCGCCCCGCACTACGTGCTGCGCCGCGCGCAATAGCAACGCGGCCATCGCGCAACGCCCACGCTTCCGGCTATTCTTCTGCAATCGCCCGCGCCCTGGCGTGCGGCCCACCCCCAAGGAAGCCATGAAGACCGACCACGAGCTGCTCTCCGCCTTCGCCCCCACCGGCGCGCTGCGCGCGTCCATCAACCTGGGCAACCCCATCCTGGCTAACACCGACCCTGCCACTGGCAAGCCCTGCGGCGTGTCGGTGGACCTGGCTACGGAGCTTGCGCGGCGCCTGGACGTGACATTGGAACTCGTGGTGTTCAAGTCCGCGGGCGAATCCGTCAACGCGGTGGCCGCCGAACAGGCGGACGTGGGCTTCTTCGCCATCGACCCGTTGCGCGGCGAGCAGATCGCCTTCACCGCGCCCTATGTGGTGATCGAAGGCGCGTATCTGGTGCGTCAAGGTTCGCCGATCACCGCCATGGATCAGGTCGACACCCAGGGCCAGCGCGTCGTGGTCGGCAAAGGCAGCGCCTATGACCTTTACCTGACGCGCGAACTCAAGCATGCCGAGATCTTCCGCGCCCCGACCTCGCCCGCTGTCGTAGACACGTTCATGCAGGAAAACATGGAAGTGGCCGCCGGCGTGAAGCAGCAGCTGGAAGCCGACGCGCAGCGCCTGGGCGGCCTGCGTTTGCTGGACGGCCATTTCATGCTGATCCGCCAGGCCATGGGTGTGCCCAAGAGCCGTGGCGACAAGGCCAGCGCGTATCTGGCCGCGTATGTGGAAGCCATGAAGAAATCAGGCTTCGTGGCGGACGCGCTGGCGCGCCACAAGATCCAGGGCGCGGCGGTGGCGCCGCTGGAAAGTGCGGCATCGGCCTGAACGCTCCAAGAATCAGCCGAAGCACAAACTTGCGCCGCTGGTAAGCGCGGCGTCGGCCTGAACGCTCCAACAGTCAGCCGAAGCACAAAGACGCCCCGCAGGCCGCCGCGCGCGAGTCCATCACCAGAACGAAAAACGGCGCGCCCGGCAACAAGCCGGTACGCGCCGCTGCGGGCTGGCCAGCGATTGCCTGGCCGCAAGGCTAGTGGCTGATCATCCAGGGCCTGGCGCCCGCGAATGACTTTGCGCCGTCGGCGGTGGTGCGCGTCTTGCCGGATGCGCGTCCGCCCGAACAACATCCGCAATTCATGCCGTGGCCGGCGCGCGAGCTGCGTGGCTCGTTCGCGCTGCGCTCGTTGACGGCGCGCGCCCTGTTCACGGCGGACGACAGCGCCGAGATGGCAGGCGCCCCGCCGATGATGCGGCCAGACATTTCCCCGCATTGCGGGCAGGCGGCCGGGTCGCGCCATTGCGCCAGCGGACGCAACGCGGCAAATTCGCCGCAGCCGCCGCAAGCGTAGTCGTACATGGGCATCGTGAGTCTCCTAGCGGTCGCGCGACAGCGGCATGTCCACCCCGCCCTTGATGTGCTTGATGGGCCCCGACGCCGAGGGCTGGATATCGAAGTCGAAGATTTCAGTGGGCAGCCAGAGCGTGGCGCACGAGTTCGGAATATCGACCACCCCGCTGATATGCCCCTGCACCGGCGCGCACCCCAGCAGCGAATACGCCTGCGCACCCGAATAGCCGAACTTCTTCAGGTATTCGATGGCGTTCAGGCAGGCTTGCCGGTAGGCCACGTTCACGTCCAGGTAGTGCTGCTTGCCCTCTTCGTCCACCGAAATGCCTTCGAAGATCAGGTAATCCTTATAGGCGGGCGTGATCGGGCTGGGCTTGAAGATGGGGTTTTTGATGGCGTACTTTTCCATGCCGCCCTTGATGAGCGACACGCGCATGTGCACCCACCCCGCCATTTCGATGGCGCCGCAAAAAGTGATCTCGCCATCGCCTTGCGAGAAGTGCAGGTCGCCCACCGACAGGCCGCCGCCCTTGACGTACACCGGAAAGAACACGCGGGCGCCGCGCGACAAGTCTTTGATGTCGCAGTTGCCGCCGTGTTCGCGCGGCGGCACCGTGCGTGCGCCTTCACCCGCCGCCTTGTCACGCTCGGCGCCTTGCAGCGCCCCCATGTGCGCCGTCTTGGGCGCAGGCGGATTCGCCAGCGGCGGAACACGATTAGGGTTGGTGTCGATCAGCGCCTGTTCGCGCCGGTTCCAGGTGTCCAGCAACTTCTTGTCGGGCAGGCAGCCAATCAGGCCGGGATGAATCAGGCCCGCGAAGTTCACACCGGGAATGTGACGCGAAGACGTGAACATGCCGTGGAAATCCCAGATGGACTTCTGCGCATGCGGAAAATGTTCAGTAAGGAAGCCGCCGCCATTGTTGCGGCTGAAAAAGCCGTTGAAGCCCCACAGGCTGTCGGGCTTGGCGCCGATATCCAACAGGTCTACCACCAGCAAGTCACCGGGCTCAGCGCCTTCGACGCCGACGGGGCCAGACAAAAAGTGCACGGTCGATAAATCCACGTCGCGCACGTCGTCGGCGCTGTCGTCATTCTTGATTGCGCCGCCGGTCCAGTCATAGGTTTCCAGCACGAAATCGTCGCCCGGCTTCACCCAGACGGCCATGGGGATGTCGGGATGCCAACGGTTGTGGATCTTCGGGTTCTCGTAAGGGGATTGTTCCAGATCGACTTCGATGAGCGTGTTCGCCATTCTCTTTCATCTCCAACGTAACGTGTTGATAAAACAGAACTTCAGCCGGATGCGCGTCCAATCCCTTGCGAGTTGGATCTCTGGGTTGGATCTCTGGGTTGGATCTCTTAGTGGGCTCCCTTGGCGGGATCTCTTCGTGGGATCTCTCGGTCAACCGATATGAATCATTGACCTGTCAGCGATGGTAGACGCGTTGCCGCGTTTTGCCATACTGGTTTTCCATGCAGTGTCAGCCGCGCGGCGCAACATGACGCGACGCCATTTCGCAGCAGTTATGATGCAGAGCATTCTTACCGCGACACCAAGGTTTTACGCATGGCAGCAACGCCCCGCCGGCCCCTGGCCGGCCTTCTGATCATCGCCGCCCTCGCCGCGTTTTCCGCAGCGCCCACGCACGCCGCCGACGACTGCGCCGCCCGCATTGATGACGGCCTGGCCAGCATCAAGCGTGCGCAAGACGTGCAGCGCACGCGCGAAGCCGCCAACGATTTGCAACTGAACCGCGAACTCTGCCAAGGCCGGCTGGACTTGCTGGACGCCCGCTTCGCGCTTAGCGATGACTTCGAAGCGTGCCGCCGCAAGGGCGTGACGTTTTCAGATCGCGTTGTGCGCAGGCTGACCCAGGCGTCAGACGAACTTACCGATCTGAAAGCCGCCTGGATACGCACGTGCGGCAAGCAAATGCAGGACTGATCCGACTCAGGCCGCGACTTCCAGGCGGGCGCTCAGCGGCTTGAAGATGGCGCGGCTGGGGTCGAATCCATAAAGGCTTTCGAATTCCGTCGCATCCGAGGCCAGCGCCAGCACCGACTCCAGAATGAATGCCGCTTTGGCGTCCGACAGCAGCACGCTGAAATTCAAGCGGACAAAGCCGGGCTTTTCGATTTCGCGGCCATCCAGAATGGCCTGACGCATCTGCTGCGACTGCTCAGCGTCAATGTCCAACAGACGATGCACGTACGGCCCCGCGCACGCGCAGCCGCCACGAGCCTGAATGCCGAAACGGTCGCTCAGCATGCGCGTCACCAGCTGCTGATGTACATAGCCGCCCTTGCCGTTGCGCACGCGGAACGAGAAGATCGGCAGGCGAGCGGCGGTCAAGGACCCCAGCAATTCCAGGTGTTCGTTGTCTTTCCAGGCGGCAAGCGCCTGCTGCACGAAGTGCGCGTTGCGCTGCTGCATGACGTCCGCGCCCAGCGCGTGCTTCACCAGCAACACCAGCGCCGCGCGGATATCGCCCACCACATTCGGCGTGCCCGCCTCTTCGCGGGATTCCAGGCTGCCGCTGTAATCGTGGCCAGTGGGTGACACGAACTTCACGGTGCCGCCGCCCGGCCAGGTGGGCGTTGCCGTCACCACGGCATCGCGCCGCACGATCAGCACGCCAGACGCGCCGGGGCCGCCGATGAACTTGTGCGGCGAGAACACGATGGCGTCGATCTGCGCATCGCTGGCGGGCGACATGCGGATGGGCAGGTAGGGCGCGCCGCCCGCGTAGTCCCACAGCATCTTCGCGCCCGATTGCTTCACCATCCGCGTGATGGCGGGCACGTCGGCGACGATGCCCGTCACGTTGGAAGCGGCCGACAGCGCGCAAACAACCAGCGTGTCGTCCGAGACGGCCAACGCCGTGGCCAGTTCGGCCAGGTCCGGCCCGCCTTCGGGGCTTTCCGCCAATTCGATGATCTCGGCGCCGCATTCGCGCCAGGGCAGGATATTGGAGTGGTGTTCGTACGGGCCGATGATGACGCGGACCTTTCTGCCCGCCCGCACTGCGGCGTCTACGCCAAACAGATGCACCAGGCGGTTGATGCCGGCCGTGGCGCCCGAGCCCGCGAAAATCACCGCGTGTTCTTCACTGGCGCCGCAGCATTGGGCAACGGCCGAGCGCGCCTCGCGGCGCAAGCGCGTGATGAAGCCGCCGCAATAGGAAGCTTCGGTGTGCGAGTTCGCGTAGTACGGCAGCACATGTTCCAGCACAAAGCGCTCAACCTGCATCAGCGCGCGGCCTGACGCCACATAGTCGGCGTAGACCAGCGGCTTGGCGCCAAAGGGGCCGTCCATCATCGCGTCCTTGCCGATCAGGCCATCGGCCAGGGCGGCGGCGATATCGCCGATGTTGAGGCTGTCTTGAAACTGCTGCAACGGCCCGGTCAATACGGGAGCCGTTGCGTGGTGCGTAGTCATGAGATGGGGTATCCGGAGCGGTGCGCGGTGAAGGTTCGCGATGTCAGGCGCGGGGGAACGCGCAATGTGCGATGTGATGCGAAATATCATACGATGGATGCCAAGTTGAAACATCACCATTTTTTTGCTTAAAATCGGCCAAAACAGATCATATGAACGACAAACTTGAAAAAATAGACAAGCTTGATCTAAGCATCATTAGTTGCCTGCAAAAAGACGGCGCGCTGTCGCAACGCGAGCTGGCGGATCGGGTGGGCTTGTCGCAGAACGCCTGCTGGCGCCGGCTTCAGCGTTTGAACGCGGTCGGCATCATTCGTGGCACGCGCGCCGAGGTCAGTCTGGTGGCGCTGGGCCTGGACTTGACGGTGTTCGTGATGATCCGAACCAGCCACCACGCCAAGGCCTGGGCCGACGGGTTCCGCCAGCACGTTGAACGCCTGCCTGAAGTGACGGAGTTCTATCGCATCGGCGGCGACTGGGATTACCTGATCAAGGTCGTCTGCCGGGGCATGGCGGGCTATGACCGCTTCTATCAAAGGCTGATTACGGATTTTGAGTTGTCGACCGTGACCGGGTTCTTTAGCATGGAGGCCATTATTGAAAACCGGCCGCCGGATCTTCGGATGCTGGAAGACTGAACGAGCCGGTAGCTGGGGAACTTTCCCGGGCAGGCGGGTTCGAACTGCCCACGCGTTCAAACTGCGCAAGCGTGAGACTGCCCACCTTTACGAGTGCCCACACTCACGACTGCCCACACTCACGACCGCCCCCCTAACGACCGCCCACACTAACGACTGCCCTCCTGGAGACCCCCCCGGCCATGATTCTTTAAGCCCTCCCCCCTGTCGCCCTTTGCCGCATTGCGCGCAAAGCGTCTTGCCGACCCGGAGAGCTATCCATGGCCCAGTCTTCTTACGCACCCACCCCGCCGAACGCGGCGCATTCCACGCCGTCTTCCGCACGTTCCACGCCGTCTTCCGCGCCTTCCTTCATCAGCTTGCGGCACGTCAGCTTCGCGCTGCCCGATGGCCGCGTCTTGCTGGATGACGTCAGCCATGACTTCGCGCCCACGCGGCATGGCTTGATCGGCCACAACGGCGCGGGCAAGTCCGTGCTGTTACGCGTGCTGCAAGGGGGCTTGCCCGCGCAATCGGGCAGCGTCGTGCGCCACGGGCAAATCGCCTATCTTCCCCAAATTCAAATGCCGGCCCCAGACGCCACGATGGCCGACGTAGCGGGCATCGGCACGATTCTGCGTGCGCTGTCGCGCATTGAAGCCGGCAGCACCCACAGCGCGGATTTCGATCTGGCCGAAGGCCATTGGCTGATCCGCCAAGACTGGGCGCGGATGCTGACCGACGCGGGTCTGCCCGGCTGGGCGCCGGAACACCCTGCCCACGCAGCCAGCGGCGGCGAGCTGACCCGGGTGGCGCTGGCGGGCGCACTCTTGCAACACGCGGACGGGCTGCTGTTGGACGAACCCACCAATCATCTGGACGCCCGCGCGCGCGATTGGCTGATGGAGAAAATCCACGCATGGCGCGGCGGCTTGATCGTCGTCAGCCATGACCGCCGCCTGCTGGACGCCATGTCCGCCATTGTCGAACTGGACCGCGGCGCGCTGTCCGGGCATGCCGGTAACTACCGTGTCTGGCGTGTGCAGCGCGACATGCAGCAGTCTGCCGCCGAGGCCGCGCTGGCGCATGCCCGCAACGAACGCGCGGCGGGGCGGCGCGCACTACGGGCCCAGCACGACGCGCAACAGCAGCGCAGCGCCCGCAATGCGCGAAACGCCCGCGATACCAATCAGGCGGCCATCCTGCTTGGCATGAAGAAAGCCAGCGCCGAAGGCCATGCGGGCCGTGACCGGCTGCGGCGCCAGGAAACCGCCGCCGCGCTGGACGACGCAGTCACGCAAGCCGCCAAGCGCGTCGCCGCCACCCCGGGCGTTGCGCTGGCGCTGCCCGACACGGCCGTGCCTCGCGGACGGCGGGTCTTGCACCTGGAAGACGCCACGCCGCCCTATCCGCTGCACGCGCAGCCCTTGACGCTAAGCCTGAGCGGCCCGTTCCGGCTCGCCATCTTTGGTCCGAACGGCTGCGGCAAGAGCACGCTGCTGTCGATGCTGGCGGGGGACCTGAAACCCCTGCGCGGCACGTGCGACGTGCGCGTGTCGACCGCCCTGCTGGACCAGCGAGCCTCCGGCTTGCCCGCCACACAGTCGTTATTGCAAACGCTGAACGTATTGCATGCGCCGCTGCCAGAAGGCGAACTGCGCAGCCGGCTGGCCTTGCTGGGGCTGGGCCCGGCGCTCGTTGATGCGCCTGCCGCCACGCTAAGCGGTGGCGAACGCATCAAGGCCGCCTTGGCCTGCGCGCTATGGAGACAACACCCCGCCCAGTTGCTGCTGCTGGACGAACCCACGAACCATTTGGACCTGGCCGCCACGCAGGCCTTGGAGGAAGCGCTGGCGGAATATCCCGGCGCGCTGATCGTGGTGTCGCATGACACTCAGTTCCTGGCGGCGCTGGCGCCCACGCACCAATTGCGATGGGAGCAGGACGGCAAATGGACGCTGTTCGAAGACGATCCTATATTTCCTGGGGTTATCCCGAATGCCGCCATACCAACAAATCGTCAATAATTCGCCAACATTTTGTCATCGATCCGTCCCTGGTCCGTCTTGCCCATGTCTGTTTCCCTTCGGGACGCCATAGTTTCCTCAGCCCATCTGGCCACCTCCGCCCCGCAGTTGTCCGAGGTGGAGTTCGGCTTGATCATCGCGTCCCACGCCTTCAATCGCTGGATGGTGCGTTGCATGGCGTGCGCCGGTTTGCCCGATCTGACCTCGCTGGACATCCTGGTGCTGAACCACGTGTTCCATCGCGGGCGCGGCAAGAAGCTGGCCGACATCTGCTTCACGCTGAATGTTGAAGACACCCACCTGGTGAACTATTCGCTGAAGAAACTGGAGCGGCTGGGCGTGGTGCAAAGCGCCAAGACGGGCAAGGAAGTCATCTACACCACCACCGATGCCGGCGCCGCCGCCATTCAGCGTTACGCCGAAGTGCGCGAGCAATGCCTCGTCAAATCGTTCATCGACTCGCCCGCGGCGGACGACGCCAGCCACCAGTTGGCCAACACCCTGCGCGCGCTCTCGGGCCTGTACGACCAGGCAGCCCGCGCCGCCACCTCGCTGTGAGAATCCACGTTGTCTAGCACCACCCCCGCCTCCTCCGCCCCGCTGCTGTCCGTGCGCGGCGTCTCGGTTGATTTCAATACCGACAACGGTGTGTTCCGCGCCGTCGACAACCTGGATTTCGATGTCCGGCCGGGCAAAACGCTGGCCATCGTCGGCGAGTCCGGTTCGGGCAAATCCGTGACGTCCATGGCGATCATGCGGCTGACGGATTACTCCAGCGGCCGCATCTCCACGGGCCAGATCCTGTTTCGCGGCGACGACGGCCGTGAAACCGATCTGACCAAAGCCAGCGACGAGCAGATGCGCGCCATCCGCGGCAACGACATCGCGATGATCTTCCAGGAGCCGATGACGTCGCTGAACCCGGTGTTCACGATCGGTGACCAGATCATCGAAGCCATCATGCTGCACCAGCAGCTGTCGCGTTCCGCCGCGCGCGAATCGGCGCGCAAGCTGCTCGACAAGGTGCGCCTGCCCGACGCCGAACAACTGCTGGACCGCTACCCGCACCAACTGTCCGGCGGCATGCGCCAGCGCGTGATGATTGCGATGGCGCTGTCGTGCCAGCCGCGCCTGCTGATTGCCGACGAACCCACCACCGCGCTGGACGTCACCATCCAGGCGCAGATTCTGAACACCATCCGCGAATTGCAGCGCGACCTGGGCACCGCCGTCATCTTCATCACGCACGACATGGGCGTGGTGGCCGAGATGGCCGACGATGTGGTCGTGATGCTGCGCGGCAAGAAGGTCGAGCAAGGCACCGTTGATGAGATCTTCAACGCGCCCAAGCATCCGTACACGCGCGCGCTGCTGGCCGCCGTGCCGCGTCTGGGCAGCCTGACCGGCCGCGACCTGCCGCTGCGCACGCCGCAAACCGTGCTGGACGGCGACACGCTGCGCGAAGTGGGCGAAACCCGCGAGCAAGACACCGCGCGCTACGACGAACCGGTGCTGCGCGTAGACAAGCTGACCACCCGCTTTGACGTGGGCCACAACCTGTTTGGCCGCGTCACGCACCGCGTGCACGCCGTGGAAGAAGTCAGCTTTGACGTCTACCCCGGCGAAACGCTGGCGCTGGTGGGCGAATCGGGCAGCGGCAAGTCCACCATCGGCAAGACCTTGCAGCAGCTCGTCGCGCCGACCTCAGGCGCCGTGCGCTACAACGGCCAGGATATTTTCTCGATGGACGCCGCAGGCCGCCAGCGCCTGCGCCAGGAAATCCAGTACATCTTCCAGGACCCGTACGCGTCGCTCGACCCGCGCAAGACGGTGGCCTTCAGCATTGCCGAACCCATCCGCACGCACGGGCTGTTAAGTGGCGAAGACGCCATCGCCCGCCGCGTGGGCGAACTGCTGGAGCAAGTGGGCTTGAAGCCCGAGCACGCCAAGCGTTACCCGCATGAATTCTCGGGTGGCCAACGCCAGCGCGTGTGCATCGCGCGCGCGCTTGCCAGCAACCCCAAGCTGATCATTGCCGACGAATCCGTGTCGGCGCTGGACGTGTCCATTCAGGCGCAAATTCTGAACCTGCTGATGGATCTGCAAAAAGACCGCGGCCTGTCGTACCTGTTCATCACGCACGACATGGCGGTGGTGGAGAAAGTCAGCCATCGCGTGGCGGTGCTGTACCTGGGCCAGATCGTGGAGCTGGGCACGCGCCGGCAGATCTTCGAATCGCCGCAGCATGCCTATACCCGCAAGCTGCTGGCCGCCGTGCCGGTGGCCGAACCCGGCCGCCATATTGATACGTCGCTGATCGAAGGCGAAATCCCCAGCCCGGTGCGCCGCGTGGGCGACGAGCCGGCCATCATTCCCTTGATCGAATTCGCGCCCGGCCATCAAGTGGCCCGCGCGGCTTGAAGACAACCCTCTTTTCCTCGGTGTGATCCGAGTTCCCGTCCCTGGAGCGAACATGCAATTCCTACGCACCACCTTCACCGCCACCGCCCTGACCCTGGCGCTGGGCGGCGCGCTGCCCGCCGTCTTCTCGACCGCGCATGCCGCTGGCACGCTCAGCGTGGCCATCAACCAGGACCCGGGCAGCTGGGACCCCATCGACACCTTCGTGACTTTCTGGGGTTCCGTGGGCGGCAACCTGTATGACGGCCTGACGATGCGCGGCGCCGACCTGAAGCTGCAACCGGGCCTGGCCACCAGCTGGGAATACCTGGACGAGAACAAGCGCCTGCGCTTCAAGCTGCGCGAAGGCGTCAAGTTCCACAATGGCGAACCCTTCAACGCGGAAGCGGTGAAGTTCACGTTCGAACGCCTGCTGGGCGCCGAAGGCGCCAAGGGCCCGCAAAAGTCCAACTACGACTCCATCGGCGAGATCAAGGTCGTGGACGAATACACCGTGGACTTCATCCTGAAGCAGCCCGACCCGGTTCTGTTGACCAAGCTGGCCGGCTACGGCGCCATGATCGTGCCGCCGAAGTACATCAAGGAAAAGGGCGAAGACTTCTTCAACACGAACCCGGTCGGCACCGGCCCGTTCAAGTTTGAAAGCTACCAGCCCAAGGTCAACGTAACGCTGGCCCGCAACGACGAGTACTGGGGCGGCAAGCCCAAGCTGGACAAGGTGGTCTACCGCTTCATCAGCGAACCCGGCACGCAAGTCGCCGAGCTGCAAGCCGGCCGCATCGACGTGGCCACGCTGATCCCGCTGGGCCTGATCGACACCGTGAAGAAGTCCGGCAACG
The DNA here is from genome assembly GCF_056399725.1 of Achromobacter sp. 01N37. NCBI lineage: Bacteria > Pseudomonadati > Pseudomonadota > Betaproteobacteria > Burkholderiales > Alcaligenaceae > Achromobacter > Achromobacter sp. 01N37. The sequence goes on along the minus strand of NZ_JBFTRX010000001.1, from coordinate 16,517 downwards.
CCGACGTCATCTCGACCGGCGGCCCCGTCGCTTTCGCGCTGCGCTACAAGACCACGGGCGGCATCACGCAGAACCGTGACGTGCGCCGCGCACTGATCATGGCCGTTGACCGCGAAGCCATCGTCAAGCAGCTGCTGCTGGGCCAGGCCAAAGTCATCGCCAGCTTCCAGGGCCCGCAATCGTTCGGCTACAACCCCGAGCAAAAGCCCCTGCCCTTCAACCCCGCCGAAGCCAAGAAGCTGCTGGCCTCGGCCGGCGTGAAGCCGGGCGCCACCGTGCAGATCGACGTGCGCGGCAGCGATTCCAACTTCCGTGAAGTCGCCCAAGCCGTGTCGGGCTACCTGCAAGCCGTGGGCGTGCGCGCCACCATCAAGCCGTATGAAACCGGCGTGCTGCTGAACGACATCATCCCGGGTGGCAAGACGGGCGAGATGTGGCAGAACCAATGGGGCGGCTGGACGTATGACTACGACAACACCGCGTACCTGATGTATCACACGGGCCAGAAGTGGAACCCGTATGACAACGACGCCAAGCTCAACGGCATGCTGGAAGCGCAACGCACCGTCTATGACGTGAAGAAGCGCGAAGCCATGCTGCAGGAAATCGCCGCGTACGTCGCCGACCAGGCGCTGGAACTGCCGCTGTACAGCCTGAACACGATCGTGGGCGTGAACAAGCGCGTGAAGAATCTGGAAGTTCCGGGCGACATCCGCTTCCGTTTCCTTGAAACCAGCGTGGAGTAAATCCCCCCGAAGCGCTACCGCGCTTCCCCCTCAAGGGGGCATGCCTGCGGACCGGCAAAGCCGGCTCCGCGGCATCCCGCTAGCGGGGCACTTGCAGCATTAACATTACTGATCCGCCCGGGTGCAAACCGGGGCGGCGCCTCATGACCGGATTTCTCATTAAACGCGTGTTGCAGGCCGTCTTCGTGATTGTCGCCGTGACACTGCTTGTCTCTTATGCCGTACGCCTGACCGGCGACCCCGCGCTGATGCTCAGCCAGGGTTCGGGCAGCGTCACCGAACAAGACCTGGCCAACATCCGCCAGGCGCTGGGCCTGAACCGCCCGTTCCACGAGCAATACCTGTCGTACATGCAGGGCCTGTTGCACGGCGATTTCGGCCGCAGCTTCATGGGCGGCACGTCTGTCGCCAAGCTGATCGGCGACGCCCTGCCCGCCACGCTGATGCTGGCCTTCACGTCGCTGATCGTGTCCATCCTGATCTCGCTGCCGCTGGGCATCCAGGCGGCCATCAAGCGCGGCAAGTCCACCGACCAGGCCATCCGCATCCTGTCGCTGGTGGGGCTGTCGTTCCCCAACTTCTGGCTGGCGCTGATGCTGGTGCTGCTGTTGTCGATCACGTTCCCGCTGCTGCCGCCTTCAGGCTGGAGCGGCCCGGCCAGCCTGGTGCTGCCGTCCCTGACGATGGCCATCATTCTTAGCGCCACCAACATCCGTCTGGTGCGCACGACCATGCTGGAAACGCTGTCGGCGCAATACATCATGGTGGCGCGCAGCAAGGGTCTGAAGGAACGCGTGGTGCTGTACAAGCATGCGCTGCGCAATTGCGCGATTCCGCTCATCACGTATCTGGGCCTGCAATTTGGCGGCCTGATCGGCGGCATCGTCGTGATTGAAATGGTCTTCAACTGGCCCGGCCTGGGCACGCTGGCGTTTGACGCCATTTCCGGCCGCGACTACCCGGTTCTGCAAGGCACGGTCACCGTGCTGGCAACCGTCATCGTCCTGGTCAACCTGATCGTCGACATCGCCTACGGCATCGTCGACCCCCGTATCCGCACGCGGTAAGCCTTATGCAGACAACCACTCCTACCGCCGCCGCCCCCAAGCCCGTCAAGCCGCGCAGCCGCTACCGTTCACTGGAATTCGTGCTGGGCGCGGTGCTGACCGGCATCATGATCCTGCTCGTGCTGACCTCGGGGTGGATTTTCCCCGATGGCGGCGAATCCATGGACCTGGCGGCCCGCCTGATGGCGCCGTTTACGTCGTCCGCCCATCCCTTTGGCACCGACCCGCTGGGCCGCGACGTGCTGGCCCGCGTGATCGTGGGCGGCAAGATCTCGCTGATGGTGGGCTTTGCGTCCGTGATTGGCGGCGCGCTGCTGGGCATCGTCATGGGCCTTATTGCCGGCTACTACCGCGGCTTCTGGGACATGATCGTCATGCGCTTTGCCGACGTGCAACTGGCGCTGCCGTTCATCCTGGTGGCCATCACGTTCATCGCCATCCTGGGCGGCGGACTGTTCAACGTGATCTTCTTCATGATCGTGTCGCAGTGGGTGCAGTATGCGCGTCTGGTCCGCGCCCAAGTGCTGGCGCTGCGTGAACGCGAGTTCGTGCTGGCTGCCCGCGCCTTTGGCGTGCGCGATCTCGCCATGATCCGCCACCACATCGTGCCCAACCTGCTGGGCCCGCTGGTGATTCTGATGACGCTGAACGTGGCCAACAACATCCTGCTGGAAAGCAGCCTGACATTCCTGGGCCTGGGCGTGGACCCGATGATTCCCAGCTGGGGCGGCATGCTGGCCGATGGCCGCACGTATATGCAGACGGCATGGTGGGTCAGCGTCTTCCCGGGTCTGGCGATCATGCTGACCGTGCTGGGCCTGAATCTGCTGGGTGACTGGTTGCGAGACCGTCTGGACCCGACCGGAAAGGTGTAAAAGATCAGATGCCCCGCAAGGGGCATTTGTCTGTGCATCGGATACATCGGATACGCAAGAACTCGAAGGAACATGAAGCATGTCTTTGCTTGAAAAAACATTCGACCGCACGCTGGACGCCTGGACGCACGCCTACATGGCGCCGGCGTGGCGCGGCGCGGTGGTGGAAGGCTGGCTGTTTGAAGGGGTGGAAGCCCGCCGCGCGGCAGAAGCCCGGCTGGCTCAGGCGGGTGTCACCGCGCGTTTTCGCAGCGCGTACAAACCGCTGGTGCACTTCTTTCTGGAAGAAGCCGACCGCGACGGGCTCGTGTCCGCCCTGGTGCGCTACCCGCTGCACGAACACGCGCAGGCCAAGCGCTTCACGCTGGAAGCCTACCCGCTGGTGGCGCTGATGGAAGGCGTGCGCGTCACGATGCAAGCCGGCGCGTCCGACCTGCACTACGACGTCACGCTGACCTACGCCGACGGCCGCCGCGTCGACACGCGCGTCTTCGCCCCCAACGCCGTGGGCCACGCGCAGGACGGCAAGCCCGAACTGTCGCCCACCGGCTGGCTGCGGGTGCGCGACGCCGACGGCGCCATCCAGACCGACGCCGCCCAGACCACTGAGTACCAGCAGGTATTCCGCAGCATCGTCGACACGGTGCGCAACCACCCCTGGGGCGCGCACGAGCCCTATTTCGACCGCCTGGAAATTCGCGTCGACCTGCCCGGCATGGACTTCGCCTTGCCGGTGGACGAAGAAATCGTCAGCACGTTTGAAGCGCTGCACGAAGATATCTATTTTTCGTTGCTGGAACACTTCCAGCAGCATTCCGGCCGCCCGTCCGGTGACCGTGGCTTGCAGCCCGGCCAGATCATTCCCGACATCCGCCGCCACGATGGTGCGGCACGCGTGCAGATGTCGCTGGAGCCGTTCGATGCCGTTGCGTCCGTGACGCCGGTGCTGCCGGATGCGCCGCTCTCGGCGCGCCGCGAACCCCTGTCGGCCGCGCAGATCGCCGGCTGTATGGCGGCGTTTGGCGGAGACGACTTCCAGGCCGTGTCGCGCCAGGGCCGCCCCGTGCTGGGCACCTATGTGCGCGGCCCGGGCCCGGCCGTCTTCATTTCGGGTGCGCAACACGCCAACGAGACGTCCGGTGTGGTCGGCGCGTTGCGCGCGGCGCAAGCGCTGGCGGCAAGCGGCAATGCGCACTTCGCGCTGATCGCCGCCGAAAACCCCGACGGCTACGCGCTGTTCAACCGGCTGCGCGAACACCATCCGCGCCACATGCTGCACGCCTCGCGCTACAGCGCGCTGGGCGACGATATCGCATACCGCGAACACGCCCCGTACTTTGAACGCGATGGCCGCCATCAGGCGCAGGCGATCAGCGGCGCGCAGTTGCACATCAACCTGCACGGCTACCCCGCGCATGAATGGACGCGTCCGCTGTCGGGCTACCTGCCCCGCAATTTCGAACTGTGGACGGTGCCGAAGGGCTTCTTCCTGGTGCTGCGCCATCACCCGGGCTGGGGCGAACGCGCGCGCCGCCTGATCGAAGGCGTCACCGCGCGGCTGGCCCGTAACGTGCCGGGGCTGGTGGAGTTCAACGCACGCCAGCTGGAACTGTTTCATGCGCACGCGCTGGAAAGCGGTTTCGACGTGATGAACGGCATCCCGGTGCAGATCACGGAGAGCGATCGCGAAGAGCTGCCGCTGGCGCTGATTTCGGAATTTCCAGATGAAACGGTCTACGGCGACCGCTTCGTTTTCGCGCATACTGTGCAAATGGAAACCGTCCTGGCGGCTACCGAGCTGTACCGTTCAGGGCTGTAAGCATCAACAAGAAAATGAATATCCGAGAACGCAATCACGGCGACGATCTGGCCCTGGCGGACATCTGGCTCCGCTCGGTGCGCGCCACGCATTCTTTCCTGACGGAAAAAGAAATCCAGGCCATGTACCCGCAGGTGCTCAACACTTACCTGCCGTCAGTGCGCGTGTGGGTCTGTGAGGACGATACCGGCGAAGTCGCCGGCTTCATGGGCCTGACGGGCAACAAGGTCGAAATGCTGTTCGTGGACGCAAACAAGCGCGGCAAAGGCGCAGGCCGCCGACTGCTGAACTTCGCGCGTTCGCTGCACGGCACCTTACAGGTGGACGTGAATGAACAAAACCCGCAGGCGCATGGGTTTTACAAGCACTACGGGTTCGTGGACGTGGGCCGGTCCGCCCACGACGACGCGGGGCGGCCGTTCCCGATCATTCATATGACGCTGGCGGGGTAGTCGCTGCGTTTGGCGATTAAGCGGTTTGGCGGTTAGGCGACTAAGCGACTAAGCGATTAAGCGGTTTGGCGATTAAGCAGTTTGGCGGTCTGGCGGTTATGCGCTTACCCGCCTGACGAGCCGGTCACTTCGTGCCGGCTCCGCCAGGCTTTCAGCGCCTGGCGATAATTTTCCATTGCCTCGTCATACATGTCGTAAACACAAGGAATGCAGCCGCTGTTGCAGCATTCTTCGGGTGCGGGACGTTCAGGGGGAACGGGCTGCGGGTCGTCATCGGGAAGGGTCGTCGTACTCATGCCCGAATGTTAACGCTGCTGCGCAAGCAATTCATCGCCCGCCTGCCCCTGAAGTTGCCGCCATTCGGCGCGGCGGATTTCGTAGCGGACTTTGACGCTGTCCTCGTCGGCCGCACTTCCGCCTGCCGCACTTCCGCCTGCCGCACTTCCCCCAGCCGCGCTTTCACCTACATAGCGCAGCCCGGTCTTCTCCATCACGCGGCGCGAAGCCGTGTTGGACCGAATTGCCACTGCCGACAACACATCCACCGGCAGCAGTTTGAACCCCAGCGCAATCAGCGCCGCCGAGATCTCGCCGGCATAGCCCTGGCCCCAGCAATCAGGCTGAAACGCGTACGCCAGCTCAATTGCCCCCTGCTCGTCGGACACGGTGTACTTCAGGCCAGCACGGCCGGCCATCGCACCCGTGCGCCGGTCGTCCAGCACATACATGCCGTAGCCGTACTCCACCCAATGCGAGACGTTTTGCGCCACATACAGCCGGCTGGCTGCGGCATCACGCGTGCCGCCCATCGTCGCCATCAGGTCGGCGTCGGCGTGCATTTTCGTGATGAAAGGCAGATGCCCCTGCCGCATGCGCTGGGCACGCAACCGGGGTGTCAGGAAAATGTCAGGAAAGACAGCGTGCGGCATGACGAATGAGACATAGAGGGAAACACTCCATCATAGCGGCGCCAGGCCGCGCGCGGCATCCGCCTTTCTGGCAGATACCGCGCGTGTGCTCTTACTTGGACGGACGCGCGCGCAACGCGTCAGGCTTGTCGGCCTTCAGGGCATCCAGGATGCGCTTGCCGACGCGGCCATCTTGCGGCAGGTTGCGGCGTTCCTGTTCGGCGCGCACGGCGTCGCGGGTCTTGGCGCCGGGAATGCCGTCCGCCTCGCCCACGTCGTAGCCACGGCCGTACAGCTCTTCCTGCAACTGCTTGATCTCGGCGCGGGACAGGCCGGGGTCGTCAGTTGGCCACGCCGCGATGATGCCCGGGCGGCCCTGCAAGCGGTTCAGCAGCAGCGACACGGCCAGGCCGTAGCGGCGCGACTGGTTGTAATGCAGGATGGCGTCGAAGTTCACCGTCGCCAGAAACACTGGGCCCTTGGAACCGGTGGGTGCGAACAGATAGGCCTGTTCATCGTTGCCTGACGGCAACTTCAACACCGAACCATCGCCCTGCTTCAGGCCCGCCTGCGCCCATTGCGCGATGGTGCGGCGGTCTTGCGAGCCCACGTATTCCGCGTCGGGTTCGGGCGGAATCGCAGCGGCCAGTTCGGCCGGCACGCGCACTTCCACCACTGCCGGCAAGCCATGCGTCCACTTGGCGCGGCGCTTGCGCAGGTGGTTGGCCGTGGACGCCAGGGCGTCGGGCAAGGAGTTGTAGAGATCGATACGGCCATCGCCATCACCATCGGCGGCCAATTCATAGAAGGACGTCGGGATGAACTGCGTCATTCCGAACGCGCCGCTCCACGAACCCACGAAGCTATCGGCGGGCACGGTGCCGTCGCGCAGCAGGCGGACGGACGCGTAGGCGTTCTTTTCCCACAGCGTCTTGTTCTCGGTGCAGGCGCGCGTCAGCCAGGCGTTCAAGACATCGGTCTTGCCAATCTGCCGGCCGTAGTTGGTTTCGATGCCGAAGATGGCCACGAGCGTGGCGGGGTCGACTTGATACTGCTGACCGATCGCATCCAGCTGCGGCCCCACCTTCTTCATCACCGCGCGGCCATCGTTGACCCGTTCGTCATCGACGGTCTTGGCGATGTAGTCCCACCAGCTTTCGCGCCCTTCGGGCTGACCCTTGGCGGACGCGACTGTCGTAGGCAGCAGCTTGGCGCGGGCGGTGTACTTGTCCCAATCCGCCACGGTCAACCCGTTGGCGGTCGCGCCCTTGCGCAGCTTGTCGATGCAAGCCTTGGTATCGAGCTCGGTCGGGATGATGACGGTAGGCGCGGCGGGCGAAGCAGTGGCGGCGGGGGCTGCGGGTGCTGCGGCAGCCGGTGCTGCGGCAGCCGGCGTCGCCGTTGCGGCGGGAGCCTCAGCCGGAGCGCTTGCGGGGGCCGACGCCGGCGTGGCTGCCGATTCTTGCGCTTTGACGACATCGTCGAAGCTGCGCTTGGGCGTCAATGCGGGCTGCGCCGGTGCGGGTGTCTGCACCCGCGAACCCGTCGCGGACGACGGCGATTGCGCGTGTGCGGCGCTGGCACCTGCCGCCATCAGGGCGGCGGCCAACAGCACGCGGGACAGGGGTTCGATTCGAAAGCCTGAAGAACGCTGACGCATGGTATTCCTGAAAAATCGAAGTCAGCCCGGATCGTACCGCGACCAGCCGCCGAAATCGAACCGTGGGGCGGCCATCCGTGGGGCGGCCATCCGCGGGCGGCCATCGGCGGGCGGCCATCCGTGGCGGAGCCATCCTCGGGGCGGCCATCTGAGAGGCCGTCCACCATGAAACCGTCCAACGCTGAATAGCCCGCTGTGGGATTGCCCGCCACGGGACCACCGCGCCGCCCTATCAGACGGTTTGCCGCCCGCCCAGCACAACCGGCGGCGCGCGCAGCACGCGCAGGCAGTAGACCATCGCGATCACGCTGAACAGCGCGAAGCCGAGTGTCTGGCCCAGCATCACGCCTTCGGGGCCGCCGTAATGCGCGCCCAGCCAGACAAACGGCAAGGTTCCCACCGTGGAGCGCAGCCAGCCGATCACAGTGGAATACGTGGCGTATCCCAGGTTGTTGAAGACAGCAATCGACACGAAGAACAGGCTATTCACCGCCCACGCAAAACTGCCGTAACGGCAGAAGAAGAGGATCAGGTCGCGCCCCGGCCCGGTGACCTGAAACCAGTCGGGCACCCAAGGCGCCAGCACTGCCAGCACGGCGGCTGCGGCAAAACCGTAGAGCAATGCCCAACGCGTCGTGATGCTGACAGTCTGTTTCACGCGGTCCCATTGGCCCGCACCCAGGTTCTGCCCAAGAATGGGGCCAATCGCGCCGGGCAGCACGAAGAACAACGAATACGCCAGTTGCAGCACGCGGTCGACCACCGTGGCGCCCGCCATCACGCTTGGCCCGAAGCTGGCATAGGTCGACACCGTGAAGATGACCGCCGCCGGTGTCGCCAAGGTGGTCAGCGCAGCAGGCAGTGCAATCTTGCCGATGGCCGCCAAGTCGGCCCGGAGCGCGCGCCGAGCCGGCCAGACCACCAGACGATGCTTGCCAAACACCAGCCAGGCGCCCAGCGCCACGGTTGCCAACCGCCCTACGCCACTGGCCCAGGCGATCCCCACCATGCCGCCATCCAGCACAAAGATGACGATCGGGTCCAGCACCGCCACCGTCGCCGTACCCGCCAGCAGCACCCACATGGATTGACGCCCGCGCCCTGACGCACGCAACAGGTTCGACAGCATCATGCCCACGCCCATCACCATCGCGAATGGCGTGGTGATCAGGACGTAGGACAGCAGGTGTTCGCGCACATCCTGCGCCAGCCCGATGGCGGCGGTGAACGGCCCGATCGCCGCCAGAAAGATCGCCCCGGCCGCGAGCGCCGCCCCCGTCATCAACACCAGCGACGCGCCGGCCAGCGTGCGCGCCCGCGTCAAGTCCCCCGCGCCCAAGGCCCGCGAGACCAGCGCAGCGCCGCCCACCGTCACGCCAATACATATCGACGTAATCGTGAACTGCGTCATCGACCCGAACCCCACCGCGCCCAGCACCGCTTCGTCCTTCAAGGTGCCCAGATACAGCAGCGACAGAAACTCCACCGCAAACACGGCGAGCATGCTGGCCCAGCCGGTCATGATCATTTCAAAGACGTGCGGCCCCAGCGGCCCCGACACAAAGCGCGCGCGCGGGTCGGCGGTGGCGGCCTGGGCGGACGGGGCAGGTAAGGTCAACGCCGTGACCTATCGGGCCGAGGGCTGCGCACGCAGCGCCTGCAAGCGGGCGATCGCGCCTTCGTCGCCCTGCGCGGCAGCGGCCTCATACCAGCGCATCGCTTCCTTGATGTCGACCGGCTCCAGCATCATGCCCTGCATGAACTGCGCGGCCGGGTTGCCTCGCTGTGCGTCGGCCAGCAACGCCCGCTGGGCCAGCGCGTCCTGTCGCGGCGACTCCCCATAGATCTGCATATCGCCTTCGATCTGGTCACCGACCAGGGAACGCAGGGACGGCGGCGTATGCGCAAATTGATCACGCCAGAAGAGTGCGACCAGCACGATGAAAACCAGCAGAGACAACAACGAAAGGATCAGATTTTTACGAGTCATTGAAGCAATGGGGTAATGAGGGAATTACGTAATGGGGCAATCGCGTGATGGGGAAATTGCGTAATGGGGTAATGGCCAAATGGACCAATAGCCCAATATCGTCAGAGCGTGACGCGCCGCAGACGCCGCATAAAAATGCCGGAACCGCCGCGTCAGGGCGCGATCCGTGCAAACCAATACTGGAACACGCTGCCATCGTTGGAATACCAGGGCAGCATACCGATGCTGTCGGATTCCCGCTGCACGGTCACCAGCAGGCCGCCTGCGTCCGGACGGAATATTGCCACGTGCCGCATCACGCCCATGGACTCGTACTGGCGCCAGTCGTTGCGCACGCTGACCCACAAGCGGCCTTGCGTGCAACCGGTATGGCGCCGGACGCCGTCGGGCCGATTGGCGTTGGCATCGCCAGACAAGGCGGCGGGGTCCTGCGCGCCGTTCAGCATCGGCAATAGTGCGGTCGAACGCGCGCCCTGCCCGTCCTGCGCCAATACGCGCCATCCGCCATCCACGCCGGACAAGGCCACGGTGGCCTCGGGTGTCGAGCGCCATTCAGGCAGAAGCGTATCGCGCATGCCCGGCAGATCCAGCGTATATAAAAAGAAGTTGCGCAGGTCGTTCAGGGCGGTGGTCTCGCGGTCGCCCGAACGGAATTCGCCTTGCGCCCGGTACGTGCCCGCAAGGTCCGGGCATTGCGCCGGGTCCGACGGCAACACCACCGGTGTTCCGCTCTTGAACGACGGCCATTTGACAGACACCTCGTCCACGCGCGACACGCCGCAAGCACTTAAGGCCGTCACTAACACGCCCGCCCCGGCCAACCGCAGCGCACGCCGCGGCCACTTGCTGGATATCGTTGAATTCATGGCTGACTGTCTCCCTTTCCGGCCCCCGCGTTATCCCTTGGTTCGCATGGCGACACCCACGGTTTGCCCGGCGACGAACTATATCTGAATCCCGCCCCGCCGTTGCCAAGCGTCCGGCGGGAGAGAATAATCGGCACATCCTCACCGATCCGCGCCATGACACCGTTCCGAGGCAAACTCCGCATCCGGCACCTGGAAATCGTGCTGACCGTTTCCGAGCTGGGCAATTTGTCCAAGGCGGCGGCGCAACTGCACAGCACGCAATCAGGGCTGTCGCGCGCCATCGCGGAAATTGAAGAACTGGTCGGCGCGCGCCTGTTCGAACGCACCGCCAAAGGCACCACCTGTACGCCGCTAGGCGAGGCCATGTGCCGGCACGCCCGCCTGCTGCTGACCGACTTCCGCAAGGCCGAGATCGATCTGGCCGCGGTATCGCGCGGCGACGAAGGCAGCCTGACCGTGGGATGCTTTTCGATGTTCGCCGGCTGGCCCGTGGCCGAAGCCGCCCGCGCGTTCCGCCAAGCCTACCCCCGCATCACCCTCACCATCGAGATCGGCACGCACGAAAGGCTCATCGAAGACCTGGACGCGGGCGGCGTGGACGTACTGATCAGCCGGTTCTCATCCACCGTCAACCCGCAGATCTATCGATCAACCACCTTGCTGGAAGATTCGGTGGTGCTGGGCTGCGCCACCCACCATCCGCTGGCGGGCGTGCCCGACACCTCCCTGGCCGACTACATCGCCTACCCCTGGATCACCGCACTGCCGGGAAGCCGCATCCGCGGCGAGCTGGAAATGTCACTGCGCCAGGCCGGCCTGCGAATTCCGGATATGATCGGCGCCCTGTCTCTGGAATTTGGCCGCGAAATGCTGCTGGACGGGCAAACCTTGTGGATGCTGCCGGGCAGCGTCGCCGCCGTTCTGCAAGCGCGCGGAGAACTGTTCATGCTGCCGGCCCGCCCCGCCCTCCGGAAATCGCCGCTAGCCGCCATTTGGCGCCGCGACCGTCCCAGCACCCGCCAAGCACGCGCCTTTGCGGCGCAAATGCAGCTTGCCATCCAGGCAGATCACATCGCCCTGGCCGCCTGAGCGGCCAAAGCACTTGCTTTACCTCTTTTGATCGGAGCACCCATGTACGACTGGCTCAACGCACTGCCCAAGGCGGAACTGCACCTGCACCTGGAAGGCTCGCTGGAACCCGAGCTCTTGTTCCAGCTGGCGCAACGTAACGGCGTGGCGCTGCCGTGGCCAGACATCGACGCCCTGCGCGGCGCGTACAACTACGGCAACCTTCAGGAATTCCTGGACCTCTATTACCGGGGTGCGGACGTGCTGCGCACCGAACAGGATTTCTACGACCTGACCTGGGCATATCTGCTGAAGTGCCACGAGCAGAACGTCGTGCACACCGAACCCTTCTTCGATCCCCAGACGCACACCGACCGCGGCGTACCCTTCGCCGTGGTGTTGAACGGCATCAGCCAGGCGCTGAAAGACGGCCGCGAGAAACTCGGCGTGACAAGCGGCCTGATCCTGAGCTTCCTGCGCCACCTGCCAGAAGAACAGGCCATGCGCACGCTGGAAGAAGCCCTGCCCTTTCGCGACGCCTTCATCGCCGTCGGCCTGGACAGCAGCGAAAAAGGCTTCCCCCCGCGCCTGTTCCAACGCGTGTTCGACCGCGCCCGCGCCGAAGGTCTTCCCGCCGTGGCCCACGCGGGCGAGGAAGGCCCGCCCGAATACATCTGGGAAGCACTGGACTTGCTGAAGGTGCTGCGCATCGACCACGGCGTACGCGCCGCCGAAGACCCGAACCTGATCGCGCGCCTGATCGACGAACAAATCCCCCTGACCGTCTGCCCGCTATCCAACACCCGTTTGCGCGTGTTCGAACACATGCGCGACCACAACATTCTGTCGTTGCTGGACGCCGGCGTGAAAGTCACCGTCAACTCCGACGACCCCGCGTACTTCGGCGGCTACGTCAACGAGAACTTCCACGCGCTGTATGAACACCTGGGCATGTCGAAAGCACAGGCGCAGGCGTTGGCGGACAACAGCCTGAATGCGCGGATTGTGAAGTAAGGGGCGGGGCGACAGGCGGATGGCGAAGGGCGCGGGGCCAGCGGCGCGCGGCTAACGGCACACGACGCACCGCACATCGCACATCGCACATGGCACATGGCACGTGGCACGTGGCACATGGCACGTCCACGCAGCTTGCCGCGTCCCTGGACGATGCAGGAATTCACGGCGCGCTGCGCGATTCCTTATCCATCGCTTCTGGCCACTCCACCCGAGGCGCCCAGCGCAACGCCAGGTTGTACGCCGGCACATCGTTCGCATCGCGCGATTCGATGTCGCAAGGCGACAAAGCTTGCGGGCCTTGTTGCATGTAGGTGCAGACGTAGGCCCAGAGGTTGTCAAGATCGTGGTTGTAGGTGCTGAGGTGGAAGCGTTCGATGACGTCATTGGTGTTGGGTTTGACGATGGCGATCGAGACGCCCCACTTGATCATCAAACCGCCGCCAGAGGTAGCGCCCCATTGCTCCCAGACTTCGGCGCGCACGTCGTCCCAGGGGTAGCTGGCGGTGGTGACATACCAGCGGGTGAAGGGATTCCACCAGACCATGTGGAAGCCGTAGATGCGGCGACGGGCGCGGTTGAAGCGGATGGGGAGGTCGCGGGGCTGGGTGACTTCAATTCGATAGAGAAGCACACTCAGCCACGCGAAAAGCGCCGTCGTGAACAGGGCCATGAACACCAGACAAAGGGCAGTAGAGGTGAACCCTTCGTCGCCTCCTGCCAGCAGCCCGAAGACGATCTCGGGTGCTCCGAAAATTGCCGTGTAAGCCGTATACGGAATAGCAAAAATAAGAAGACCACGTATGCTCGAAGATCGTCGAGACAACTCCATGTATATGTCATCGACATGATTGGCCGCATCCTCGCGCAGGCTCGGCATGACCTCTGGTGGGTCATCAGGCCCCGACAAATCGCGTCGCCACCCCGCACAGGGCGGATTGAGTTTTGATCTGGTCATTGCGATTCTTTCGTCATGTCGATGCGGGCGCAGCTGTTAACGCCGTCATCGGCAGGCGCAATAGTGGCTGCTCTCATCACCATCCTTGCCCCCCGCCCTCCAACGCTCGTGAATCTCCGCTAGATCGCGACTCCAAATCCATCGCTTCAGGCCACTCCACCCGAGGCGCCCAGCGCAACGCCAGGTTGTACGCCGGCACGTCATTCGCGTCCCGCGGTTCGATTTCGCAAGGCGGCAAGGCTTGCGGGCCTTGCTGCATATAGGTGCAGACGTAAGCCCAGAGGTTGTCCAGATCGTGGTTGTAGGTGCTGAGGTGGAAGCGTTCGATGACGTCATTGGTGTTGGGTTTGACGATGGCGATGGATACGCCCCACTTGATCATCAAGCCGCCGCCAGAGGTAGCGCCCCATTGTTCCCAGACTTCTGCGCGCACGTCGTCCCAGGGGTAGCTGGCGGTGGTGACGTACCAGCGGGTGAAGGGGTTCCACCAGACCATGTGGAAGCCGTAGACGTAGATGCGGCGGCGGCCGCGGTTGAAGCGGATGGGGAGGTCGCGGGGTGGGGAGACGTCTGTACGGTATAGAAATGCGGCCAGGTATAAATAACCGGCACCACAAAATGCAAGGACCACCACCTCCTCAAGAACGCCCATAGCGCCGCCGTAGAAATACCAGTCAAATTGAAGAAAGATAACTATCTGCCAGACCAAAAAAAAGACGCTCAGCGGCACAAATAGAATCAAAATTCCGCGAGTTGTAGACGAACGGCGGGATAGTTCCATGTATATGTCATCGACATGATTGGGCGCGTCCTCCCGCAGCGTTGCTGCAGTGTCCGGTGGTTCATTCGGCCCTGGCAAATCGCGTTGCCAGCCAGCGCAGCGCGGATTGAGCTTCGACCGAACCATTACGCTTCCTTCGTCATGCTGATGCGAGCGTAGCCACTAAGGCCATCCCTGTCAGGCAGAATAGAGATTGTTCTCATCACCATCCTTAGCCCCTGCCCTCCAACACTCCCGAATCTCCGCTAGATCGCGACTCCAAATCCATCTCTTCCGGCCACTCCACCCGAGGCGCCCACCGCAACGCCAGGTTGTACGCCGGCACATCGTTCGCATCGCGCGGTTCGATGTCGCACGGCGGCAAGGCTTGCGGGCCTTGCTGCATGTAGGTGCAGACGTAGGCCCAGAGGTTGTCCAGGTCGTGGTTGTAGGTGCTGAGGTGAAATCGTTCGATGACGTCGTTGGTGTGGGGTTTGACGATGGCAATCGATACGCCCCACTTGATCATCAAACCGCCGCCAGAGGTGGCGCCCCATTGTTCCCAGACTTCTGCGCGGACATCGTCCCAGGGGTAGCTGGCGGTGGTGACGTACCAGCGAGTGAAGGGGTTCCACCAGACCATGTGGAAGCCGTAGACGTAGATGCGGCGGCGGGCGCGGTTGAAGCGGATGGGGAGGTCGCGTGGGGGGGAGACGTCCAGACGGTACATATGAAAAGAAAACCAAGTCAGAAATACTGCCGAAATGAAAACCGTGCCTACGGAAGAAGTCGAGTCTGCGCCTAGGTAATCTCCCGACACTTCGGCCTTCACCTCTATGAACACCATCCCCAATAGATAAAAAACAGCAAATGGGATAAAGAAAATAATGAGTCCGCGAATACTCGACGAACGCCTTGATAGTTCCAAGTAATACTCATCGACATAGTTAGGAGCGTCAACCCGCAAAGAGGGCGTGGATTCAATGGTGCAGTTAGGACCCGGCAGATCCCGTTTCCATCCCGCGCAAGGCGGCTTAAGTTTTGCCTCTCGCATTACGCATCCTCAGAAATGCATAGACGTGCGTAACCCGCCGCATCGTCTCTGTCTGGCCAGTAGGAAATTTCCAGCGTGGCGACCTTGATGGCGTGCATGGGTTCAAGCCAATACCTGCGACTGAGAACAGGGCTTTCATTGCTGGGCAGAATCATGCTTTGTGGATCCGTGCTTTGAGCCTCACCCAACCTCAGTGCCGCGCGCGCGCTGTTGTGATGCACAGAGTCCAGCACGGAAGAAGTGATGACTGGCGTACGCCGCCCCCCTTTTGCTACCCCAAAGCGCTCAACGGAAAGCGATAACTCAAAGCAAGATCGAACTGAATCAAAACCAGGTAGGAAAATTCGATAGCCAAGCTCGTTCCCTGATTCGAACCCCCCCGTCTCTTTAATCACATGGATGTCCGTCGTCATTAGCGCATCGACATCCATAGGCCGCTTCGCACTGTGGAATCCTAGCGAGGCATCCATACCCAGCACAGCCGCATTCAGGGCAGATATAGCAGAGTCCATTTGCTCGGGAGCGGCCCAACGCCTATCCAATATGTTGATTCCAAAGTAGCAACGCCTAGCCCAATTTTCCATCGCATCTGACTCATGGCGTTTCGCTAGCGATGTCGTGAAGAACGCAGCCAACGCCAAAACTATCCCTATTCCTAAAGGCCCGAAAAGTGCACCTGAAGTGGCGGCTCCGTATGCTCCGAAGCCTGCGCCTCCAATAGCAAGCGCTCCGCCAAAAATGTATGCATTTTTGGCCTTCGCATCGCCTGCCTCTTTCGCTCTGATCACCGCCGCAAAACTCCCCACCCCATCCGCCACCCCTCCCAACGCCGCTATCACTCCCCCCGCCTTGATCAGCGTCTTCCCCATCCCAATCGCCCTGGCCACGGCCCCACCTTCTACCGCCGCCACCCGTCGCATGAACGGCTGTACGCTCTCCGCGCCAATTCTTAACGTCAACCCACCCGCCTCCACACCCGCACCCAGCAACCCCACCCCCGCCCCATACAACGCGGCCATCGCTTCAGGGTGCCTTGCCCCAACCGTCTCCCGCGCTGCCTCCAGGCTGGTTCGCACGCTGTCATGCAGGAAATACAAGCTGACCAGCGATAGCGCGCCATAACCCGATCCGACCGACAATCGCTTCAGACTCGTCAGCCCATTCTTGGCGAACTCCTGCGCGTGCGCCGCGCTTAGTTCCAGGCCTTTCAGCAATTGCGCAGCCGGGGCTTCCAGGTTCTTCATACCGGCCGAGATCTTTCGCATTGCGCCGTTTGA